>JAMPGL010000018.1 GCA_023663945.1 Lachnospiraceae bacterium
ACCGTGCAGTATATGATTGACGAGATGCAGGAGACGATTGACCAGCAGAAGGATATGCTTGGGGAACAGCAGTCAGCTATCGATATGCAGGAAGCAAAAATAAAGGAACAGAACGCAACAATAAAGGGACAGAACGAGACAATAAAGGAGCAGGAGCAGATCATTGGCGAATTGCAGGAGGAACATAGAATAAAAGCAAACAAAATGCAGGAGGAATATAAAAGAAAAGCAGACGAAGCACAAGAAGAATATAGAAAGAAGATGGACGAAATACAAGAGGAACGTACAAGGGCAGTAGATGAAACATGGAGGCATGGGATTAGAAATGCAGCTGCTCTTTTAAAAAATTTGAAGATGCCGGAGCAGGAAATCAGGATTCGCATTTGTGAGCAGTTTCAAATCAGCGTAGAACAGGTGCAGGAATTTTTGGCATAAAAAGAAAATGATGCAACTTTGATGCAAAAATGATGCAATTATGATGCATTAAGGATGTAAAATAACAGTGTGGAATGAGATTCATATGGAACTCATTACGCACTGTTTTTTAAATTGAGGTTGTAGAGATGAAAAAATGGGGAAGCAGAGAAGGCATATGATGACTTTGCAGATAAGAATTGATATGGCAGGAGGACGCATATTATGAAAAAACTTCTTAGAATTGGAGTATTTTTATTCTCATTCATAGTAAACTGCAAAGCAGAAACAGAACAGGTTACATTCCCGGCAGAAAACGTAGGTGCTGAAATGGAAGCAAGTGAAGACAAAGCGGACGATATATATACATTCTTTGTAAGAGACCTTGACGAAGTGGGATTGAACGGGGAAAGTGCAGAAGATTTTTACATTACAAACACGGGAAACTTCCCGGACACTATATATTATATTAATTCTGAAAAACAATTATATAGGTATCAAAAAAAGCTGACCAGCGATAAGACTCAAACACAATTGATTGCAGAAAATGTAGTTCACGTGGATTGCGGGGGCGCGTATTTTATCTTTCTGACAGGAGATGGAATGCTTTATGGTATGGGATACAATAGATATGGGATTCTGCTGACGGAAAATGAATCTGTTGAAACTCCGGTATTGCTTATGGAGGATGTAAGTTATGCTTTATGCGGATATGCGGATGTTGTGGTTTTAAAAAAGGATGGCACCGTATGGACATGGAGAGAAAGAGAAGATGAGCACATTGATGAATATATGGATAAAGTGCCAACGCCTCACAGAGTGGTAGAAAATGCGGTTATGATTTCCGGAAGAAGAGACAGCCATGCGGTGCTTCTGGAAGATGGCACCGTATGGACATGGGGAGATAATGCCTATGATAAGTGTGGCGTTGCAGGGCAGGGAGCTGTCGAGGAACCGGTGTGCGTTGCTTCCGATGGGGTAATGATATGGATGGAGAAGCTTCAAATAAATGATATGTGTAAGAATTGGGAAAAGATGCTTCATTATGGTTATGATAATGGATATAACGACAATCTTGTCATCAAAAAGGCGGATGGGAGTTTATGGGCATGTGGGAGAGAGATTGAAGATAAAGAAAACCATATGGAGCAGGATGGAATCGTGTATACATGTAATTTTGTTCCCTGCGAGATTGTGCAGACTCCGTATATTGCCTATGACGGATTAAAAACATATCAGTCTGTTTTAGAAGAATATGAAAGAGCTCTGAAAGACGAAAAATATACGGAAGAGCGGTGGAAAGAAATTGACGTCTCATTTGCCATTTTTAATCATAATGAAGATCACACATTATGTTACAGCTTGGCGGATCTTGCAAATGACGGGATAGAAGAATTGATTTTGGGTTTTCTTTATGACGGAGAATACCGAACAACGGCTATTTATGCTTATGATGAAGGAATAGTGATAGGGGTGTGGAATAATATGGAAAGAAATCTTAGTTTATATGAGGGGGGAATTATTGAAAGTGTGTCAGTGTCGGCGGGCCATACATATTATTCCTATTATCAATTACAGAAGAATTCCGGATTAGAGGAATATCTGGAGACGGTTTCAGATGTTCCAAAGAATTGGGGAAGAGGAGATGAGGAGGAGCTGCTATACTATCGAAGCACAGCAGTTTCGGATGAGGAAGAGGTGATTACGGAAGAAGAATATAACAGGATTAGGAATCAGTATGAAACAACTCCTATAGAACTTGAGTGGAAGGTATTGGAGGGGTTCTGGGAAGGTGATAATGATTGATTTTAGAACCATTTAGAAAATGGCGGAATGCGGAATTTGCTTTACACTTTATGAGCAATCTGTTATACTTTTTTAAAGTAATACTTTCAGCATCAGGTGTTGACCTGACAGAGCTTGACAGGGCCAACAACCTTGATGCAAAGCATAGCACATCTTCGATGTGGGGTATCAAGTAGGATACGATGCAGGGCATAGCACATCTCCGATGTGAGGTATGTGGCTTTCGCGGCAGTCGTCAAATGTCTAAACCAGCCTTGGCTGGTTCTAAGCAGACCACTTGGCTCGTTGCTCGCGGGAATCAGGGAGTAATGTAGGAGAGATTAGCCGTCCAGCCATTGTCAATGAGCAGGGCGGCTATTGTTAACAAGGGGGCAGGACTATGGAACAAATTGAAAAGTTAAGGGAAATCATTCAGGGCAGTAACAACATTGTATTTTTTGGCGGAGCGGGGGTGTCCACGGAGAGCGGTATTCCGGACTTCCGCAGCGTGGATGGTCTTTATAATCAGAAGTACGATTATCCGCCCGAAACAATTTTGAGCCACACGTTTTATCGGAGCAGACCGGAGGAGTTTTTCCGTTTTTACAAGGATAAAATGCTGTGTCTGACGGCGAAACCGAATGCGGCGCATCTGAAACTGGCGCAGTGGGAGCAGGAGGGAAAGCTGAAAGCGGTGATTACGCAGAATATTGACGGGCTTCATCAGGCGGCAGGCAGTAAGAGGGTGCTGGAGCTTCACGGAAGCGTGCTTCGGAACTATTGTGAAAAGTGCGGTAAGTTTTTTGATGCAGAGTACATGCTTCACGCTGAGGGGGTTCCCATGTGTGATGCCTGCGGCGGAGCCATCAAGCCGGATGTGGTGTTATACGAGGAGGGGCTTGACAACAAAACTTTGTCGGATGCGGTAAGCTATATCAGCAATGCGGATGTGCTGATCATTGGAGGCACTTCGCTGGTGGTATACCCGGCGGCGGGGCTGATCGACTATTACCGGGGAAATAAGCTGGTTTTGATCAATAAGACGCCCACGGCGCGGGATAGTGCGGCGGACTTGGTGGTATCGGGCAGTATTGGAGAGATTTTTGCGGCATTATAACAATTCAAAAGAGGGGAAAGAGGATGAAGAAGAAATTACCACTGCCGGCAAAGCTGGCGATAGGAATATTGTTATGTCTGACGCTGGCAGGCTGCGCAGACAAGGGCGGCCGTTACGAAGGCGCAGGGATGAGTTTTCAGTATGATCCTTCCGCGTGGAGTATTTTTTACCGGGAGGCTGATGAGGATAATCGCGTAATCGAACTGTATTCCGACAAGGGAGCAGGTTTATCGATTGTGGCTTGTGAGTCAAATGTGGAGAGCGCGGAAGAGATTTATCAGGGAATGATCACTGCCGATCAGATTTTGGGACAGGTATCCGGCATGGCGGCTCAGAATAATATGTCTGAGGAGGGCGGAACGGCTTCTTACGCGCACCGCACCAAAACGAATTTTTCCAGCGATTATTGGACGCTGTTTTTTGGCAAAAACCTGGGTGATGGTAAGGTGATGCTGGCGGCGGCTACCATTTACATTACGGAAGAGGAGGAGGCAGACCAGAGCAGGCAGGAGATTGAAAAGATGATTGCTTCCTTGAAGGTTTCCGACCAAACGGACACCGGGGAGATTACCAAGGCACTGGTGGATCCGGATGTGCAGACCAATGTGCTGGTAAACTATTTAAACGGCGGACAGAAGGTTTACAGTTATATGGAAGGGTCACAGGCGGCGCAGGCGGAGCCAGTCTCGCTGGAAGGCTTTGAATATGTGGAAATGGTGACCTTGACGGATGGGGTATCCAAGCAGGAGGTAAACGTCTATGTTCCCATCGGCAAGGACAGGCATTTGAGTGATGACAATGTATATTATTACGAGCATGGGCTGGATTTCTCCCTGTTCTTGATCGGAGAGTGGCTTTATATCAGCCCGGAGGAGCAGATTTCAACGTGGATGCAGATGGAAATTGACGATGTGAGTGACAATGCTGCCCGCTATCAGAATCTGGTGGTTGACGACATGGTCACCGTGGAAGAGGGGCTGTGCTGTTATCAGCATATGTCGGTGGATGAGTTAGATACCAGAGAGATTGCCACAACGAACCACGGTCTCGTTTATGCGGGAACGGCTCCGAACGGAATCGGATATTTATTTACCTTGGGGGTGACGGCAAGCTGGACGGACAGCGAAACCAATGCAATCCTTGAAGAACTTGGAAAATGCTACAATTTGGATTTGTCAGAGTATGGAACCTCCAACGAGGATTTGACCAATGCAGGGACACGCGTAGATATGGCGCAGGATAATTATGTGCAAAAATCTGACGAGCCTGAGATTCAGTTCTTGGATGGGTATACTTACATGGGCGTAACGGAGATGACGGATTACGATGACAATATTTACGAGCTTTGGATTCCTATGGGGCGGAATACTTCAAACAGAGGCAGCAGTCTGTCCGCAAACATGCACGGCGTAAGTGTTTCTATTTATCCTTCATACACTTATGGCGGCGAGACTCTTATGGAATCCGTTCAAAAGACCATACAGAACCGATATGACTCTATGGCGGAAAACAGCCGTGACTATAAGGATTTGTCCATGGGAGACCCTCAGATGACTACGGAGGGAGAGGGCGTTTACAGCTCAGCCACTGCCGGAGAGCATATCAATTATGACGGAAAGAGTTTTCCTTATCATGAGATTTATTATGAACTGAGGCTTCAAGGGAGAAATATTTTAACAATGACGATCCGCTTGGATGAATACTCTTATGACGCTTATACCAATGTACTGTTAGAAGAATTGGAACAGGTATATCGCATGGATCTTTCGGATTTTTATTACAATGATTAAGGAGAGCCAAGGTATGCAGAGAAGGAAAATATTAATAGCGTTACTTACCGTTTCCATGCTTGTTTCCACAACAGGATGCGGAGCAGGGGGAAAGGTTTTGCGGGGGCTGGGAAAGGCAATTGAAAAGTCATCGGAGCAGAAGAATCAAGAGATGGAAGACGCCATAGGAGAAGAGGCTTCTGTTCTGGCAGATGCGGAAGAGTTGGCGGATGTGGAAGAAACGCCTTCACCATCCAAAGAGCCGGATCTGTCAGGCGGCATTTTCGATGAGGATGATTTGAACAAGAAACCGCCTGGGACTGCACCCGGCGAAGAGAATGGCGGGGAGCGGACAGCCAGAGAAGGGGTTACCAGTCTGGACGATATTTTTTCCGGCGCAGGCGGTGCGGAGGAATCGGATGATTCTGAGGATTTTTATGGGGATTTGATGGATGAGATGCTGGATTATGATGAGTTTATATCCGCCAATCTGGAGAAGTGCAAAGCTGATCTGGAGGCGGATAAAGGCTCTGTCCAGTCAGAGGTGGATTCCGATACGGTGCAGTGGATGAACGCCACTTATGCGATTATCACGGAGAGCAACGGCGGAGACCGGACGCTGGTGGGAGGAATGAAAAGAGACTTGGTTAACGCAGTGTTTATGCGTTACCAGTTATACTCAGGCTGGGATATTGAGGATCATGAGAGCGCTGACGAGACCATTGAGTGGCTCAGGAGTGAGGGGCACAGGCAGGAGTTTATGGAATATGTTGAGGTTTTTAAGGCGACCGGGCTGCTTTCTCTGGATGAGGAGGAGTTTAACCAGACGGTAGAGGATGCATTCGGAGCCTATGGAAACTACACCCTCAACTATCTGAAGGCTGTTTATGAGTGTTACCAAAGCTGCGGAGAGACCGGGATTCTGGCGTGGGATCTCTGCAGGCTGAATCAGGTTGCTTCCTGGTGCTATGTAGCGGGATATTATACGCTGGATGAATCGCTTGAAATTCAGTATCAGAATTGTCTGCTGATGCAGGACAGCTTTTCCTCATGGGATGAGATGATGGAAAGCTATCTGTACGGTTTTCAATACTGGAAGGGAGATTCAAGCTCTTCTGCGATGAGCGATACGGCAAAACGCCGGAATATTTACAACAGTCTGAAAGAGCTCACAAGCGGACCGTACCAAAATGATTTCGGCAGGGAGCTTCAAAGAAGCTGGCAGGTGGAATTTTAATGGAATCTTTAAGGAAAGCTTTATACCAAACCTTGAGGAAAGCATGGAGGTAAAAATGGATATTCAGGCAGGAGACAGGGTTCTGCTCAAAAAGGCGCACCCCTGCGGGAGCAAAGAGTGGGAGGTTTTAAGGATTGGCGCGGACTTCAGGCTAAAGTGCACAGGATGCGGACACCAGATTATGACGCCCCGCAGGCAGGTGGAAAAAAATATTAGAGAGGTCAGAAAAATACTTGAAAAATAAAGAAAATCATGGTATTATATTTATCCGTGATATGTTTTAACAGCAGTCAGGCGGATTACAATACGCTTACTGCTCCGCCAAGGCGGAACATTCCTTGCTCCCTAAGCGGGGCCAGAGACCAAAAGGAGGTAACAAGCATGAACAAATATGAATTAGCCGTTGTTGTTAGTGCGAAAATCGAAGACGAGGAAAGAGCAGCAGTGATTGATAAGTGCAAAGCTCTGATCGAGAGATTCGGCGGCGTGATCACCAATGTTGATGACTGGGGCAAGAAGAGACTTGCATACGAAGTTCAGAAGATGAAAGAAGCTTACTATTACTTCATCCAGTTTGATGCAGAGAGCACAGCGCCCATTGAAATCGAAAGCCGTGTCCGCATTATGGACAACGTTATCAGATTTTTATGCGTTAAACAGGAAGCATAAGGCATACAGTTGAGATATGCCGGGAAGATGAGGAAGGTATGAATAAAGTAATACTGATGGGGCGTTTAACAAGAGATCCTGAGGTGAGATATTCACAGGGGGAGAACTCAACGGCGGTTGCAAGATATACACTTGCCGTAGACCGCAGATTTAACCGTAATAACGACGAACAGACTGCGGATTTCATTGGATGCGTGGCATTTGGAAGGGCAGGGGAATTTGCTGAGAAGTATCTCAGAAAGGGAACCAAGATTGCCATTACGGGTCGTATCCAGACAGGCAGCTATACCAACAGGGATGGCGTTAAAGTGTACACCACCGACGTTGTGGTAGAGGAGCAGGAGTTTGCTGAGAGCAAGAACAGCAATAATTCAAATTCTGACAACGGATTTTCCGGTGCAGGCAGGGCTCCCGAACCTTCAGGAGCAGGCGACGGTTTCATGAACATTCCGGATGGAATTGATGAGGAACTGCCCTTTAACTAAGGTTTTATTTTAATTAAGATAGGAGGCAATTATTATGGCATACAATAAAGCAGAGAAGTCTGATTCTCCCATGAGAAAAAAAGGCGGAATCCGCAGAAGAAAAAAGGTTTGTGTGTTCTGCGGCAAGGATAATGTGATCGATTACAAAGACGTAAATAAATTAAAAAGATATGTATCTGAGCGTGGGAAAATTCTTCCCCGCAGAATCACAGGAAACTGTGCAAAGCATCAGAGAGCTCTCACGGTTGCAATCAAGAGAGCGCGCCACGTTGCATTGATGCCTTATGTTCAGGATTAGTCAATCAGTGGGACAAAGGAGATAACGGCTGCCGTAAGGCGGCCGTTTTTGTACAATAGGAAATTTCTTAATGAGGGATAACCGCGAGGCGGTTTTTTGTACATAGAGGTAAGATTTTGGGGATTTCTGTCAAAAACCTTCAAAATAATAATGTGGAAACTTGACCGAAAAGATGTTATAATGACTTTACGTGTATATGTATGCCTATATGTTTGCAAACATATAGGGTTATAAACATATATGTTTACAAACATATAGTTATACATATTAAAATCAAGGTTACAGAAGGGTAATTTCCGAAAGATGGCTCCGTTAAAAAGTAAGATTAAGTTAAAAGGAAGGATGAAGCGATACGTTCAGACTTCTTTATATCTGGGATTTTTGCTTGCAATCGTGAATCTGGTGGTATATCTGATCAGCGTGCCGGCTGGACTTGTGATTACTTGCTTTGCCCTGCTTTATTTTGCGATTGTCTTATCCCTGCAGTTTTATAACAAGCCGGTAATTATGAATGAACTGATCAGTTTTGCCACTCAGTACGGTCAGGTTCAAAAGGTGCTGCTCCGGGAGTTAGAGCTTCCTTATGCGATATTAGATGATACCGGCAAGATTGTCTGGACGAATGAGGCGTTTGAGAGGATTGTACATAAAGAAAAAGGCTACAAGAAATCGATTACTTCGCTGTTTCCGTCAGTGACCAGAGAGCGCCTTCCGGAAGACCAGAACATTGTAGAGCTTGACATTTCTTACGAGGAGAGCAGTTATATTGCTAAGATGCGCAGGATTTCCCTAGGCGAAATGCTGGTAAACAGTGATGTTGTGGAAGGCGAAGACTACGCTGGGTATTTGATTGCCTTTTATCTGTTTGATGAGACGGCACTGCGGATTGCCCTGCAGGAGGTGGATGACCAGAGTCTTGCGGTGGGAATGATTTACTTGGACAATTACGAGGAGGCGCTTGAGAGCGTAGAAGAGGTCAGAAGGTCTCTTCTGGTAGCGCTGATTGACCGGAAAGTCAATAAATATGTGTCTGCTTTGGACGGAATCTGCAAAAAGATGGAGAAGGACAAGTACTTGGTAATCCTTAGGAAGAAGGCAACGGAGACGCTGAGAGAAAATAAATTCGACCTTTTGGACGAGGTGAAGACGGTAAATATCGGTAATGAGATGGCAGTCACCATCAGTATCGGCATGGGATTCGACGGGCTGACTTATGCGCAGAATTATGAGTTTGCAAGGAACGCCATTGAGCTTGCTTTAGGAAGAGGCGGAGATCAGGCGGTAGTCAAGACACCGGGTGAGATCATTTATTTTGGCGGAAAGAGCCAGCAGGTAGAAAAGAATACCAGAGTAAAAGCGCGGGTAAAGGCGCAGGCACTGCGGGAAATCATCAGCGGAAAGGAAAAGGTGCTTATCATGGGGCACCGGCTGGCGGACGAGGACAGCTTTGGAGCCGCGGTAGGCATTTACCGGATTGCCACCACGTTAGAGCGCGAGGCGCATATTGTGTTAAATGATGTGAGCATGTCCATGAGCCCGATGGTGGAGCTGTTTAAGAGTCATGAGGATTATCAGGATGACATGATCATAGGAAGCCAGCAGGCAATTGAGCTGGCGGGGAGCAATACGGTGCTTGTGGTGGTGGATGTCAATAAACCTTCCATTACAGAATGCCCGGAGCTGCTCAGGCTGTGCAAGTCTATCGTAGTCCTTGATCATCACAGGCAGGGGACAGAAGTGATTGAGAACGCTACCTTGTCCTACGTGGAAGCTTATGCATCTTCCGCCTGCGAGATGGTTTCTGAGATTTTGCAGTATATCGGCGACAATATTAAGATTTCGCCGGAAGAGGCGGACTGCATGTACTCGGGAATTATGATTGACACCAACAACTTTATGACCAAGACGGGCGTCAGAACCTTCGAGGCGGCGGCTTTCCTGCGAAGGAACGGCGCGGATGTAACAAGAGTGCGGAAGCTTTTCCGCGAGAATGCGATTGAATATAAGACCAGGGCGGATGCGGTCAGTCAGGCGGAGATTTACAGGAATGCTTTTGCCATATCTACCTGCAGCAGTGAAGGGATTCAGAGTCCTACGGTGGTGGGAGCTCAGGCGGCTAACGAGCTTCTCAACATCAAGGGGGTAAAGGCAAGCTTTGTGCTGACGGAGTATCAGAACCAGATTTTTGTGAGTGCCAGATCTATTGACGAGGTCAATGTACAGGTCATCATGGAAAAGATGGGCGGAGGAGGCCACTTAAGCGTAGCCGGATGCCAGTTGACCGGAGTGTCCATTTTAGAAGGAATCGGCATCGTAAAGGGTACCTTGGACAAGATGATCGCAGAGGGCGATCTGGTAATCGAATAGACAGAACGAAAGAAGGGAATCAAAATGAAAGTTATTTTGTTAGAAGATGTCAAGAAGTTAGGCAAAAAAGGTGAAGTGATAGAGGTAAGCGACGGATATGCCAGAAATTATGTACTGCCCAAGAAGCTGGGCGTGGAAGCCAGCGGCAAGAATATGAACGACTTAAAGCTTCAAAAGGCAAACAAAGAAAAGGTTGAAAAAGAAAATCTGGAAGCCGCAAAAGTGATGGCGCAGCAGATGGAACAGGATCAGGTGGTGGTTTCCATTAAGTCCGGAGAGGGAGGAAGGACCTTTGGTTCAATCTCCTCCAAGGAAATTGCCCAGAGCTACAAGGAGCAGTGCGGAAAGGAAATCGACAAAAAGAAGATTATTCTCCCGGAACCCATTAAGAGTCTCGGCGTATACGAGGTAAGCGTTAAGCTCCATCCCAGTGTGACCGGAAAGTTAAAGGTAAAGGTTACGGAGATGAAATAGCAAAGACAATGGATGGAAAGGGCAGACAGCCAATGGCAGCAGAGGAAGCTCTCTTAAAAAGAGTATTACCCCACAGCATAGAGGCGGAGCAGTCCGTAATCGGTTCCATGATTATGGACCGGGAGGCAATCACGATAGCCGCGGAGCTGATATGCGGAGATGATTTTTACGGCAGACAGTACGGGGTGCTGTTTGATACGATGGTTGAATTAAATGATGAAGGAAAACCGGTTGACCTTGTGACGCTGCAGGACAGGCTTCGGGAAAAGGATGTTCCGCCGGAGACTTGCAGTTTGGAATTTATCCGGGATCTGGTAACGGCTGTCCCCACGTCAGCCAATATCAAGCATTATGCCAATATTGTGGCGGAGAAGTCCACGCTTCGGAAGATGATTCGTCTGAACGAGGAGATTGCCAATACCTGCTACACGGGCAAGGAAAGCCTTGAGGTTATCTTGGAGGATACCGAGAAGCGGGTGTTTGAGCTGGTGCAGAAGAGAAATACCGGTGAGTTTGTGCCAATCCGTCAAGTGGTCATGAACGCCATGGATCGGATTGAAAAGGCATCTAAGAGTGACGGAAACGTGACGGGAATTGCAACCGGATTTATCGACTTGGACTACCGGACTGCCGGAATGCAGCCTTCCGACCTGATTTTGATAGCCGCAAGACCTTCCATGGGAAAGACGGCGTTTGTGCTTAATATTGCCCAGTATATGGCGTTTAAGCTTGACCAGACGGTGGCAATTTTCAGTCTGGAAATGAGCAAGGAACAGCTGGTGAATCGGTTGTTTTCCTTAGAATCAAGGGTAGACTCCCAGCATCTGCGTACCGGAAACCTGACGGATGCAGAATGGGAAAAGCTGATTGAGAGCGCGGGGGTAATCGGGAAATCGAAGCTGATTATCGATGATACGCCGGGAATCAGCATTTCGGAGCTTCGCTCTAAGTGCCGGAAGTACAAGCTGGAACATGACCTGAAGATTATCATCATAGATTATTTACAGCTTATGAGCGGCAGCGGCAGGGGAACCGATTCCAGACAGCAGGAGATTTCCGATATATCAAGGTCTCTAAAGGCGCTGGCAAGGGAGCTGAATGTTCCGGTAATCGCCTTATCCCAGCTAAGCCGTGCGGTAGAGCAGAGACCGGATCACAGACCGATGCTTTCCGACCTCAGGGAGTCGGGAGCCATCGAGCAGGACGCGGACGTGGTCATGTTTATTTACCGGGACGATTACTACAACAAGGATACAGAAAAGAAGGGAATTGCCGAAATTATCATTGCGAAGCAGAGAAACGGTCCCATCGGCACGGTGGAGCTGGTATGGCTGCCGGATTATACCAAGTTTGCAAACCTTCAAAGATAAATAAAGACAGTACACCAAAGAGGACAAGCCGTAAGGCGGGTTCTCTTTTTTGGCGAAACAGGAAATTCCTTCAAAGAGAAAATAACCGCGAAGCGATTTTCTTATGCGGAGGCGTGCGGAGGAATACAGCGTGCAATGCATGGGAAGAGCATGGGAAACTATGAAGATAAAGAACAGGAGAACGAAGGACAATCACAAAACAAAGTCTGGAAAGGAGATAGAAGGATGAAACAGGCAGAAAAGATTTTCATGATTTCCGATGCCGCAAAGCAGGTAAAGGTGGAGGCTCACGTACTGCGCTATTGGGAGGAGGAGCTGGAGCTCCCGGTAAAGCGGAACGAGATGGGGCATCGGTTTTATACGGAAGAGGATTTGGAGATGTTCCGGCGGATTAAGGAACTAAAGGAAAAGGGGATTCAGCTTAAGGGAATCAAAACCATTTTGAAAAACGGCGGTCTTATGGAGCCTGAGGGGCTTTTGGAGCGGGAAGACCGCGGGGAGACAAATGAACTGGAAAAGCGGCATGTAGTCATGGTGAAGAAGGGTGAGTTTCTGCCGGTGACAGAAAAGACCTTTCCTATCCGTGAAGAATCCAGAGAACAGAAGAGCCTGCGCCTCCAACAGCTTTTAAAGGAGATGATCTCGGAAGCAGTTGCAAGCAATAATCAGGAGATTTACCGGGATATGAAGGAAAGCATTTTAAAGGAGATGGATTATCAATTTCGCCTTCAGGAAGAACGGGAAGAAACCAGGGAAAAGGAACGGATGCAGAGGGAGGAGGAGCACTTCAAGCAGATTGATGAACTGCTCCGCACAAGAAGCGTCAAAAAGGAGGCAGCCCCCAAGCGGAAAAAGATATTTGAAGGGAAACTGTTAAACGGGTTTACAGGAAAAAAGCGTTCAATCACTTGACTGAACGCTTTAAAATCCTATGAACTTATTCTTCGGAAATAGCACCAACGGGGCATCCGCCAGCGCAGGAACCGCAGCTGATGCAGGTATCAGGATTGATTTCAAACTTTCCATCACCTTCAGCAATAGCGCCTACAGGACACTGTCCAGCACAAGCACCACAAGAAATGCAAGCGTCACCAATTACATATGCCATGATCATATCCTCCTTAATCATATCTATGCTGTGATTGATATTTTATCATCAATCTCTTAATTCATTTTAATATAAATACGTAGGGAATACAAGCAAAACCTGTCTAAAAAATTATGAAGATTCCCTTCGTTTGCGGATGCCGTTTAAAATAACTTCTTTCTTTTCGATCACCTTGCTCTTTTCCATAGCGGGGATGCCTTTCAGCTTGTAGGGAATGCCCAGCTTCTGGTATTTGCTTTCGCCCATGGTATGGTAGGGAAGGACATCGAGGGCTTTCAAATTAGAAAATTGCCCGATAAAATACCCCAGCTCAAACAAGTACTTATCATCATCGGTGATGCCGGGAACCACCACATGGCGGATCCACATATCCACGCCCTTTTCATTCAGATAAGAAGCGAAAGCTAAAATGCCGTCGTTGGGCTGGCTGGTCAGCTCCTTGTGCTTTTGGGGGTCAATGTGCTTAATGTCCAGCATCACCAGATCCGTTAACTCCATCAGCTTGTCCAGCTTTTCAATAAAGGGTTTATTGTCAGGATTAAAAGCAATTCCGGAGGAATCAATGCAGGTGTGGACGTGATCCTTTTTGGCAATCGTAAATAGGTCAATCAAAAAATCCACCTGCATAAGAGGCTCGCCGCCGGTTACGGTGATTCCCCCCTTGGTATAAAAGCTTTCATTTCGTTTGTATTGTTCGTAAATCTCTTCCGGCTCCATCATAGTGCCGCCGGTCATCGGCCAAGTGTCCGGATTATGGCAATAGGCACAGCGCATGGGACAGCCTTGGACAAAAACTACAAATCTGGTGCCCGGACCGTCTACGGTGCCGAAGCTTTCTAAAGAATGGATTCTGCCTTGCATAATGAACTCCTTTCCGCAAAACAAGTAATTTGCCAAAGAACTGCCTTTGGCAAATATAGTATAGCAGATTAGCTTGAATTTCACAATATTTGATAAGGAGTGATGCGGTAAGTCAATGTCCATAATTTATAAGATTAAAAATTTAACGATAAACATTAAAAATATATTGACAAACGTAATATCCTGTCTTATACTCGACTCATAACCCATCAACAGGAAAGGAACGGAGGATTATTATGAGCGAGAGTGATACAAAAGTTGCGGCAAAAATTGCAAAAATCAAAAAGAGCAGCAATGCAGCGCTTATCGTAGTGAAGATTTTAAAGACATTCTGCATTATTATGACGGTTGTATCGATTGGATGCGGCTGTGCATTTATCGCGGCAAAGGATTATATCGATCAGGAGTTTGCAAGGGCGTTAGAAACAGGGGAATTGGAACTCGATGAAATTTATATTAATGCGGGAGGATTTTTAGATAGTGCGCTTAATATGGCGGAGGTAGAATCCGTAGCGGTAACAGTGGGAACATATCTGTTTGCCATAGGAATTGTCCTGATCTGCTTTTCCGTTTTGGCGCATTGCATGGGAAAGATATTTAAAGACATTAAGGAAAGTTATTCGCCTTTTCAACAGGAGATTATCAAAAATTTTAAGGTAGTGTTTGTGCTTATCACGCTCCTTGCGCTGTACAACAGCCTTTTGATTGGAGCGGCTATCGGATTTTCGCTGTGGTGCATGTTTTGGATTTTTGAATACGGGTGTGAGCTTCAGCGTCAGTCAGACGAGACGCTATAGGCGCGCAGTGCGAAAGGAACAGGTGAAAATATGGCAATTATATTAAGATTAGACCGGATGATGGCGGATCGCAAGATTTCTTTAAACGAGCTGGCGGATAAGGTGGGAATTGCCAATGTGAATCTTTCCAATATTAAGACGGGAAAGGTCAGCGCGATACGGTTTTCCACCCTGAATGCAATCTGTGACGTGTTAGACTGCCAGCCCGGGGACTTGCTGGAGTTTCAGAGAGACTAATACGCAGATTTACGGCCGGGTTCAAAGGCTGCAGGTTATAGATTATAAAAAGGATATGGTTACCGAGGAGAAAATTTGCCTGAATGTGAACAAATTGCAATAAATCTGCAATTTATTGAGCGGAGGTATTGAACTGTCTCAGGGAAAAGAAGTATAATATTTGTAGGCACCGTGGGTCAGGCAATGCCGGACAGCCTGTTTTGTGACACAGGAGGGTAAGCAAATGAGAAAGAAAATCGGCGTTTTTATCGGAGAAGTGGAGTCAGAATATCAGGAGGTAATTTTAAAATCTGTTTTCCGCAGGGCAGAGGAACTTAATTATGACGTATTTGTGTTTTGTAATTTTGGTTCCTACGGGGATAACGTGCTTTATGCAGAGGGCGAGAAGAGTGTTATCCGGATTCCGGATGTATCCAAGCTGGATGGGATTATGGTTGCGGAGGACACCTTTGATATTGACGGGATGGCAAGCGAAGTTTACCGACTGGTGAAGGAACAAGCCAAGTGCCCGGTAGTCTACCTTAGGGATTCCAAGGATGATTTTTATAATGTTCTGGTGGAGGATGGAGAGGCGATTGCGGATATTACCAGACATTTTATTCACCATCATGGATTCCGCGATATTTGCTTTATGACCGGAGACATGAAGAGTGAGGATGCGCAGAAGAGGTATCGGTGGTTTCTTACGGTCATGGAAGAGGAAAAGATTCCCGTCACGGAACATATGGTTTTTGAAGGCGATTATTGGAGAACCAAAGGCAAAGAGGCGGTAGACTGGTATATGGAGGGCAGGGATACCTATCCGCAGGCGATTATCTGCTCTAATGACTATATGGCTTTATCCATATGCAATGAATTAAAGAGGCGGGGCGTGCGGATTCCAGAGGATGTGTGCGTGTCCGGTTATGATGATATTTTGGAGGTGCGCAGATACCAGCCGTCAATTACCAGCATCAGCGCTCCCTTTGCGGCTATGGGCAAAAAGGCGGTGGAGATGATAGATAATGTCTGTAACCACCGGGAGCAGGAGCGCGTGGAGTGGCTTAAGCCTGCGCTGCAGCTTCGCGAGAGCTGTGGATGCGGGGACGGAAAGATGGACTTAGACATTACTGCCCTGCTTCATAAGATTTATATTCAGGAGGATCATGTCAAGCAGTCCGTTTATATGACTACAGAATATCAGGATGCTTTTGAGGAGGATGAGTATCTCCGCATTGCAGAAAAGTATCTTAAGAACATCAGGTGCAGCAGGGCATATCTGTGTATCTGTAATCAAGAGGAAAAGGAGTTTGAAAAGGCGGAGAGCGATAACTCTTACACTCGGAAGATTATTTTGAAAAGGGTTTATGGACAGGATCATAAAAGCACCGCCCTTAACGAGGAGTTTGACCGTGGGGAGATTCTTCCCAGTGAAATCTTTGAAAGGGAGCAGGCGCATGGATATCATGTGTTCCCGGTTCATTACAAAAATAAATGTTATGGGTACATGGTGATGCTGTTCGAGGACGAGGAGTGGCCGGATGTCTATGTGCAGACGTATCTGTTAGGGCTTGCCAATGTGATTGAGGAGGCGGCAATGCACCGGGAAGTATCTTCTCTGGAGCAGATTCGGACGCTGTATCACAAGGACGCACTGACTGGCATCTATAACCGCCGTGGATTTGAAAAGCATATGAGGAGCCTTCATGACCGCTATCAGGAGGAAGGAAAGTTCTTAAGCATTGTCAGCATTGACATGAACGGACTGAAATATATCAACGATAACTTTGGGCACTCTGAGGGCGATGAGGCGCTCTGCAGGCTTGCTAAGATTTTGGAAGAGCTGATGGGAGAGGATGAGATTTGCGCACGAGTGGGCGGAGACGAGTATTTTGTGCTTCTTTATTCGGACAAGAAGGAGCGTGAGCTGGAATTTGCGGAGCAGTTCATTCACGCCATGCGTGAATCGGAGGAGCGGACGCCCAAGCCGTATCCCTTCCGCGCGAGCTTTGGAATCTGCTGTATCAGCGATGAGCAGGGGCTTTCCCTGATGTCCTGCATGCAGCTTGCGGATAAGAGGATGTATGTGCAAAAGAAGCAGTATAAAATGATGCATGAGAAGTTTGCATAAGAGGTTTGCATAAACGGATATTGATGGAAAGTGAATAATGGACAGCAAAACGCCCGCTCTGAAATTTGAAGCGGGCGTTTGCACGCAGGCAGGCAACCTGCGTAAATATATGGCTTATGATGTAAGCAAAGTTAATGGTTAGATGGACTCATGGAAAGTACGGGAAATAACATCAGCCTGCTGTTCGGGAGTTAATTTGATAAAATTAACTGCATATCCGGAAACACGGATTGTAAGCTGAGGATAATTCTCGGGATGCTTCTGAGCGTCCAATAATGTATCTCTGTTTAAAACGTTAACGTTAAGATGATGTCCGCCCTTTGTTGCATAGCCATCTAATAATGATACTAAGTTATCTACCTGAGCAGTATTTGTTGCCATGGTAATCATACCTCCTTTAATTAATGAAAATCATCCAATCCATCCTGCAGGGTGGGTACGCTGCACGCCAGAGGAGTTCTGGAACAGTCTGTGCATCCCATGGTCTGAACAGTTTTGGATTGTTCCTCGGCAGCGTCAGTGTCCACGTTAACGTGCCCGACACCCATTGCCATACCGGAATCCAGCATTTTCACAAGATCGTCGATCATACTTTTTTCATCCATTTGTCGTACCTCCTGAAGGTGGATTGTGTTATAAGCTCTTATATTCCAAGGCGCATTGTGCCTATGGAAAATTATTTATTCAGGTCAACTTCGATGTCGCCTGCAAATACCTGATCCTCTTTGCCGAGAGCTCCGGGAATGATGGTGAAGGTATTGGAGATACCATCCTGTGCATCATTGAAAGGAAGCTTGGATACGGAAGATAAGGATGCTACTGCACCGTGGGTGTCGCGTCCATGCATCGGGTTAGCACCGGGAGCGAAAGGCTGTCCTTTCTTACGTCCGTCAGGCGTGTTTCCGGTAGCCTTACCATAAGTTACGTTGGAAGTAATGGTAAGGATGGAGGTTGTAGGAACGCCGTTCCGGTAGGTGTGGTGTCTCCGGATAGCCGTCATGAATTTATGAACAACATCCTGAGCGATTGCATCTACACGGTCATCATCGTTGCCGTATTTCGGGAAGTCTCCGGTTGTCTTGAAGTCAACGATAATGCCGTCTTCGTCACGGATCACTTCAACCTTGGCATACTTGATAGCTGATAAGGAGTCAGCTACGATGGAAAGACCTGCAACGCCGGTTGCAAAGTAGCGCTTAACGTCTCTGTCATGGAGCGCCATCTCAGCTCTCTCATAGCAGTATTTGTCATGCATATAATGAATGATGTTCAGGGTGTTAACGTAAACGTCAGCCTGCCATTCCATCATATCGATGAATTTGCTGTAAACATCATCATAATCAAGAACATCGCCGGTAACAGGACGATACTTCGGTCCAACCTGCTTCTTGGTAACTTCGTCGATACCGCCGTTTAATGCGTAAAGCAGACACTTAGCAAGGTTTGCTCTTGCTCCGAAGAACTGCATTTCCTTACCGATAACCATGGAGGATACGCAGCATGCAATACCGTAGTCGTCACCGTGGGTTACTCTCATCAGGTCGTCGTTCTCATACTGGATAGAAGAGGTCTGGATAGACATCTTAGCGCAGTATCTCTTCCAGTTCTCAGGAAGTCTTGTAGACCAGAGAACGGTAAGGTTGGGCTCCGGGCTGGGTCCTAAGTTGGTCAAGGTGTGCAGATAACGGAAGCTCATCTTTGTAACCATAGGACGACCGTCAACGCCAACGCCGCCTAAGGATTCGGTTACCCATACAGGATCGCCTGCGAAAATCTGGTTGTACTCAGGAGTACGTGCAAATTTAACGCAGCGCAGCTTCATGATGAAGTGATCAACAAATTCCTGAATCTCCTGTTCGGTAAAGGTTCCGTTCTTAAGGTCTCTCTCTGCATAGCAGTCAAGGAAGGTAGAGGTACGTCCGAGGGACATAGCAGCACCGTTCTGCTCCTTAACGGAACATAAGTATCCAAAGTAGGTAGCCTGGATTGCTTCTTTTACGTTGGTTGCGGGTTTGGAAATATCGCAGCCGTAAGAAGCAGCCATTTCTTTCATCATCTTAAGGGCAACCATCTGCTCGGAAAGCTCCTCACGAAGGCGAATCACGTCGTCAGTCATAACACGTCCGGTAGAATCCTTCTGTGCCTGTTTGTCCTCGATCAGTCTGTCAATACCATAAAGAGCGACACGTCTGTAGTCGCCGATGATACGTCCGCGTCCATAAGCATCCGGAAGACCTGTGATGATATGTGCGGAACGGCATGCTCTCATCTCTGCATTGTATGCATCGAAGCAGCCTGCATTGTGTGTTTTTCTGTGAGTGTTGAAAAATTCGCTGATCTCAGGATCTACTTTGTATCCGTTGTCCTCACATGCCTTTTCTGCCATTCTGATACCGCCGTAAGGCTGCAGGGAACGCTTAAAAGGAGCATCTGTCTGGAAACCAACGATTTTTTCTTTGGATTTGTCAAGGTAACCGGGACCGTGTGATGTAATGGTGGATACAACCTTGGTATCCATATCAAGAACACCGCCTGCCTCGCGTTCCTTCTTTTGCAGATCAAGAACCATCTGCCATAAGTCTTTTGTGTCTTGCGTAGCTTCAGCTAAGAAGGATTCGTCACCATCATAAGGATGGTAGTTTCTCTGAATGAAGTCACGTACGTTAACCTCGTTCTCCCACTTGCCGCCTACAAAATCTGTCCATTCTGGTCTCATTTTGCGTAAGCCTCCTACATTAAATTTTTGATATATTTTTGCATAACACTATGCTTTTACCGTAGTTTCATTATATGTTACAAGGTAAGAAACAGTCAAGGCAAAGAGTGTACTTTTTTATGAACAAAGTATGGATTTTACGGAAATTTTAGAAATCTTTTGTAAAAAGTGCTGTCAGAGTTTAGTCTTGCCAGAAATCGGGTAAAGTATTATACTGTAGAAGTTCACAGATTAGACGATAAGGAGGTTATGAGATATGGCACAGATTACCAAAGACATGACGATTGGTGAGATTTTAAGAACAAATCCGAATGTTGCACCGATTCTTATGGAAGCAGGCATGCACTGTCTGGGCTGTCCTTCTGCGCAGGGAGAAAGCCTTGAGGAGGCGGCGATGGTTCACGGAATGGATATAAATGATCTGATGGCAAAGATTGAGGTTTTATAATTTTTTTTGTCATAGAATTTGTCATGAAAAAGGAGCTTTCGGACTGATTAATCCGGAAGCTCCTTTTTGCCAATAAGCCGGTCCGCTTTACGGGGCGGCGTTTGCTCAATATGCTTACTTTACTCTTCACTGATAGGACGCGTGCGAAGCTTGATGATGAATAAAACTCCCAGCATCAGCACGATGCCGACAGGAAGGGAAATCCAAGCATTCTGCGTAAATCCTGCCACAATGTAAGTGACAAAAGAAACCGCGGCGGCAACTATCGCATAGGGAAGCTGGGTGGACACATGGTTTACATGATTACACTGCGCACCGGCGCTTGCCATAATGGTAGTATCCGAAATGGGAGAGCAGTGGTCTCCGCATACAGCGCCTGCCATGCAGGCGGAAATGGATATAATCATAAGCTGCGGGTTGGAGTTTGCAAATACGGCAACCACAATGGGAATCAGGATTCCGAAAGTACCCCATGAGGTTCCGGTGGAGAATGCCAAAAAGCATCCTACCAGGAAAATAATGGCAGGCAGGAAGTTCATCAGACCGCGTGCGCTGTTTTCCATAGCTCCTGCAACAAATACTGCGGCGCCGAGGCTGTCCGTCATTGCCTTGAGCGTCCATGCAAAGGTCAAAATCAAAATAGCGGGAACCATCGCCTTAAAACCGGAGGGAAGGCAGTCCATACATTCGGAAAATGTCAGAACCCTTCTGCACAGGTAAATGATGATGGTGATGATGATAGCAAAAATACTTCCCAGAGCAAGTCCGACGGATGCATCGGAATTGGAAAAGGCGGCAACAAAGCCTTCTCCCTCAAAGAAACCGCCGGTGTAGATCATGCCGATCACACAGCAGATAATCAATGTGACAATGGGAATGATCAGGTCGATTACTTTACCCTTTGCGCCTGCGGGAGCGGTTTCCTCTGCGGAAGAAACATCCCCGGAAGTAAAGAGGTCGCCCTTTATTGCATTCTGCTCGTGAGTGCGCATGGAGCCGAACTCAACCCCCATAAGAATCATAGCGATCATCATAACGATAGTCAGCAGTGCGTAATAGTTGTAAGGGATTGCCCGGATAAAAATGGAAAATCCGTCTTCGCCCTCCACAAAGCCGGTTACTGCGGCGGCCCATGAGGAAATCGGCGCAATGATGCATACCGGAGCGGCAGTGGCATCGATTAAGTAAGCAAGCTTTGCGCGGGACACCTTATGCCGGTCGGTGACAGGCTTCATAACGCTTCCTACGGTAAGGCAGTTAAAATAGTCGTCAATAAAAATCAGGACGCCCAGCGCAATCGTTGCAAGCTGTGCACCGGCGCGGGACTTAATCTTTTCTTTGGCAAATTCGCCAAAGGCAGCCGAACCGCCTGCGCGGTTCATCAGGCTGACCATAGCACCCAAAATTACAAGGAATACTAAGATTCCCACATTATAGCTGTCGGATAAAACAGCTACAAAGCCATCGTTAAAGATATGGGTGATGGTTCCTTCAAAACTAAAATTGGAATAGAACAGCCCGCCCACCAGAATACCGATAAACAGGGAACTGTAAACCTCCTTGGTGATCAGTGCAAGCACAATTGCAACGATGGGAGGAACAAGTGCCCAAAAGGTAGCGTACATGGGTGGAAGCGCGGCTTCCTCTTCAGCGGCAAGAGCCATAAGCGGAGAAAGAAGCATACAGATAGATAATACGCTTGCCCCGGCAATCAGCCCTTTTTTTAAATTTTTCATAATTATACTCCTTTCGCTTTCGTTTAAACACTTTATTCTAGCATTAAATGATTAAAAATCCAAGCTTTTTTAATATTTATGCAAAAAAATCTCCGCCTCTGATAAACAGAAGCGGAGGAACCGTTTAGATACAGGATAACGATTGTATTGCGACATTTTTGATTACAGGCTCAAAGTGTTCTTCCAGATAAGCTTCCGATGCGGGAACGGATTTTACGCCGGAGCCGTATTCGGAAAGGATATTGCACACCTTGTTAAATTCTACCGGTGAGTGCATGCTCTTGGAAACAACCAGCAAAAAGCTGCCGTCCTGCTGTTTGTACAGAGAGTTGGAACCGGCATAAAAGCTGCATAACACATGCGAGGCCGCGCATGCCTCGCGCAGGCTCTTGAAAGAAAAGATCTTGGTAAGCTCCGTGGGAACAGAGGTGTCAGAAAGCTTTTTCTGGAGAGCGTTTTTGAAAGAACGCTTTACCTCTTCCGTGGAATCTATTTCAAGAGAGCCTGTATCCGAAGCATCGGCTGTCCGTCCGTTTTGGATTTTTTTGAAAAGATCGAGAACGGCGTCGGCGCCGTCGCTGAGCGTATCCAAAACTTCATCCAGAGTGCTGTCGTCCTGATGGACGGAAGGAGCAAACTTGGAAAAACGGGTATCCAGCTCGTCGGGATCTTCTACTTTGGTGATGATCAGGACAATGCATTCGGAATTTAACGGGATTGCTTCTATCATTAAAGGAATATCCTCTGCCTCAAACCCAAATTCGAAAGACGCCTGCTGCATCATGTCCCGGAACAAATCTTTTGCCTTTTCGGTACCGTAAGCAAGTTCACTGAGCTTTAGTTCCCTATCTGCCAGATCCTCTCTGGTAAGAGTGCAGCGAATTTGATGATCGTTTACTTTTTCTATTTTCATATTATTATCACATCCTTACTATTAAGATACTGTTATCCTGTTGTTTGGTGACACCCAAATCCTTTCTTTCTATATAAATAAGGGCATTCACTAAAAATATATTATACTTTGTGAGAATTTAAGTCAATAGGACAGGAAAACAGTTTAAAAAAATTTTATAAAATCAGCTAAATTCTTCACTTTTTGCCCTATTTGTTAAAAATAAATAAAAATTTTAAAATTATGCTTGCATATTTTGGTAAAAAGTACTATAATCTTCCATGTAAGATGCCTCCGGGTAAATCAAGTATCGGAAGGAGGCATGGTTTTAGCTTTAATTTAATACGATCTAAATAAATAATCAACTAATATTTCCAATCCCGCAGGGGGAATGCTCTTATCTGAGGAGATACTCCCATTACAGAAATACTCTCATCAAAGGGAACGCTCTTAGTTAAAGAAATACTTTCATAGAGAAATATCCTCATTAAAGGGAATGTTCTGATCACGAGACATTTTCATGAAAAGAAATACCCTCATTAAAGGGAACGTTCTGATCACGAAGTGCTTTCATGAAAAGAAGTTTCCTCATTAAAGGGAATGTTCTGATCACGAAGTGCTTTCATGAAAAGAAATTTCCTCACCGGAGAGAATGCTCTTAGCAAGTAGATCCTCATAGGAGAGCAGGAGATATATAGTCTTGCAGGCATCGTGCCTGTCGTACAGAGTCGTTCAAATTTTCATTTGTTATAATTCACTTTAATTTGAATGTTCGAAGCGGAAGTTTAAATTGGATACGTACCCGGCATCTTATCTGTTTTTATTATCGTCATTATCAGAAAAAGTATAATCAGTTTCGGAATTAATTTATCTTTTTGACATGACATATCACGGATCCTTTTGGAAAATGTCAAAGTCCGGAACGGATGGGAGAAAAATAAAATGAATGCCAAATATGAACCTTTAAGGTCACGTCTTGAAAGAATGGAAAGGGCAGGCGTAAAGCTGTACTTAAATGGCGCTCCGTCCACTACGGAATATATTTTGCGAAGATGTGTAAGAGAAGGCACAGTGTATATGCCTGACTATGTGACCGATAGAGATGGAAACGTAAAAGAGATCCGGTATGACCGGGTCCGCAGGAGATGATTGCCTCCTATCAATCTGGCACCGGGGGAAAGAGATGATTTAGCAGGAAAGCCCCTAAAACGATTAGTTAAAGAATACTCCGGTACCCCGGCGTCAGCATAATTTGTTAAAAAAAGTCAAAATTGGTAATGACGATGTAGGAATAGTCTGCTATAATTAGGGCGATTGGAGGGTTATGGGATGAAGAAAAAAATATTGCCTGTTGTCATCGCAATCGTCCTTATTATAGTCATTGCCGGAGCAAGCTTCGGGACTGCGCTGTGGGAGAAATATTCGTACTCCAGGGAACGTGCGGATTTGACGGATTATTTTGAAATGGCGGGAGAGACGGATGTTGCGATCGTGTTACAGGATGAGATCATAGAGGAGCGCGCCAGACTTTGGGATGGCACTTATTATCTGGATCTCGATACGGTTCATAAATACTTTAACACACGTTTTTATGAGGATCAGGGAGAGGGGCTTCTGCTTTATACGGTGCCGGATGATATTATCAGGACAGTAACCGGAAGCGGTGAGGTGACGGACAAAGACGGAAGCAGGACGATGGATTATATCCCTGCCAGATATGAGGGCGATACCCTGTATGTGGCAATCGATTATGTAAAACAGTATACAAATTTTGAATATGAGAGTTTTGCGGAGCCGGACAGGCTGCAGATTTACACGGAATGGAAGGAACGTCAGGTGACGGACGTTAAGAAGGATACGGCAGTGAGAGTTTTGGGGGGCGTGAAAAGCGCAATTCTTGAGGATGCCGCAGCCGGAGATAAAGTAATCGTGTTAGAGCAGATGGAGACCTGGAGTAAGGTCAAGACGGCGGACTCCGTAATCGGCTATGTGGAAAATAAACGGCTTAACGATGTGCGGGTGGAACTTCCCATCCCCGTCACGGATTATGAGGAGCCTGTATATACCAGCCAGACCAGAGATTATAAGATTAATCTGGGATGGCATGTGATCGGGGGAGAGACAGGCAATGACACCTTAGGTACAGTGACCGCGAATACAAAGGGCTTAAATGTGATTTCCCCTACTTGGTTTAAGTTAAATGACAATGACGGCGGGTTTACCAGCTTTGCCAGTCAGAATTATGTGGACAAGGCTCACGATATGGGAATGGAAGTCTGGGGGCTTGTAGAAAATATTGAATACAAAGACAGCTTGGATATGTTTGCAATCCTTTCCTCTACCTCCACCAGAGCGAAATTGATTGAAGGATTGGTGAATGAGGCACTTGCCTATGAATTGGACGGCATCAATATCGACTTTGAGCAGATCAGCTCGGACTGCGGAGAACATTTCACGGAGTTTATCAGAGAGCTTTCCATCCCCTGCCGGCAGAATGGTCTGGTGTTATCCATCGATAATTATGTTCCCATGGGCGGAACGGACCATTATAATCGGACGGAACAGGGAATTGTGGCGGACTATGTGATTATCATGGGGTATGACGAGCACTATGCAGGAAGCAAGGAGGCGGGAAGCGTCGCGTCCATTAACTTTGTAGAAAAGGGGATTGAACAGACGGTTGCGCAGGTTCCGGCAGAAAAGGTGATCAATGCAGTGCCCTTTTACACCCGGATTTGGGAGACCAAGGATGGAGCAATCGGCAGTCAGGCAGTGGGAATGGATGTGGCGGAGGAATATGTCCGTGCCCACAATATTGCGGTGGAGTGGGATGAGACAACCTGCCAGAATTATGGAGAATACACGGCGGATGGAAGTCTGTTCCAAGTATGGCTTGAAGATGAACGTTCCATAGAAGTAAAGCTGAACATTATGGAAAAGTACCAGATTGCGGGAGTGGCAAGCTGGAGACTGGGATTTGAAAAGCCGGAGATATGGGATCAGATTGAGAGCTATCTGAACCGATAGAAAATTCATGGAAGAGTCAACAAAATAATTAGTCAAATACCTCGTAGCAAGCTGACGGGGCATCAAACTTGTAACGCAGCAAGCTGCGGGGTATTAGACCCTCGCGGCAGTCGTCAAGGTCATGCAAGCATGACTTTGACTCGTTGCTCGCGGGAATAAAGACGGGGAAGGGCGGACGAAAGTCCGTCCCTTCTTCTGAAAGAGAGGATTGACAAATCGGTGGAATTTCAATTCATTTTTCTTCATATATATTAGGAAAACCTCTGATATGGGGCGGATGATATGACGGAAAAGTGTAATCATATCCTGCAGGTTGTTATGGCGGGGATTTTGCTGGTATCCATGTTTTTTGTGGCAAAGGAAGGCGCGGTTTATGTGAGCTCCATGCAGGTTAAAAATAAAGAGAAAATCTGCGTGGTGATCGATGCCGGACACGGGGGAGCGGATCCGGGCAAGGTAGGGGTCAATGACCAGCTGGAAAAAGATATTAATTTAAAGATTGCCGGGCTTTTAAAGCAGTTTCTTCAGGCGGAGGGAATTGAAGTCGTTATGACGAGGGAGGGAGAGGATGGGCTGTATGATGAGGACGCTTCCAACAAAAAGGTTCAGGATATGAAACGCCGTCTGGAAATCATTGAATCTTCCGGCGCGGAGCTTGTGGTAAGCATTCATCAGAACAGCTATCATGAAGAGTATGTAAAAGGGGCGCAGGTCTTTTATTACGCCACTAGCGAGAAGAGCAGGCTGCTTGCCGAAATCCTTCAGGAACAGCTTAAGGAAGTGGATCCGGAAAATAAAAGAGAGGCAAAGGGAAATGACAGCTACTTTCTTCTAAAAAAGACGTCGAAGCCCATTGTCATTGTGGAATGCGGTTTTTTGTCGAACCGGGAGGAAGCGTCAAAGCTTTCTGACGAGGTGTATCAGGAAAAGCTCGCCTTTCAGATACATATGGGAATCATGAAATACTTAAATCAGAAAAAAGAGGTTTAAGACTTTGGGAATAATTTAAATCAGAAAAAAGAGGTTTAAAACTTTGGGCACAAAATTTTGAGGAGGAAAGCTTTGGCAGGTAAATTGCAGAAACTATTACAGGGGACAGTTGCACAAAAGGGTGTTTGATGATACAATCCATTCATCTTGCTGATCCGCAGGGGCAGGGAAATGGAGCGTGATGGACGAATGAGCAGGAAAAAGGGAAAAAGAAGGAGGTCTAAGCTGAAAAGACTGCTGGTTTTTGTGTTGGTGTTTTTGGCGGCGGCGCTTGGATGCTGGTATCTTCTCTTGGGAAAACTGTACGGTGAGATGACTTACGAGGAGGCGGAAGGTTTCGCGGATAAGCCTTGGAAGGAAGAGGGCGTGATCAATATCCTCTTGATTGGAAACGACTCCAGAGAAAATGTAGAAGGAAGCAGGTCGGACGCCATGATTCTTCTGAGCATCAGCAGTAAGAATAAGTCAATTTATATGACTTCCCTGCTTCGGGATATTTATGTGGAGATTCCGGGGCATGAGGGAAACCGCTTAAACGCGGCGTACGCTTACGGAGGTTCCGAACTTCTGCTTGAGACCATCAATACTAATTTTGACCTGTCCGTAAACCGCTATATGCTGGTGGATTTTGTGGCATTTGCGAATCTGGTGGATGGAGTGGGCGGCGTGGATTTGGAGCTGACCGAGCCGGAGCTTGAATACGTGAATGCTTATCTGGTAGAATACAACAGCATCAATGACCGCCCGGAGGGAACGGATTACATGGATACTTCCAAGGCGGGACAAGTTCACCTGAACGGAGCGCAGGCGCTTGCGTACAGCAGAAACCGATATATCGGTACGGATTTTGGAAGGACGGAGCGCCAGAGAAAGGTTCTCTCGGAAGTAATAAAAAAGGCGCCGGGGGCACTGATCAAGAATCCTGCCGGGCTGATGGAAGGGCTGCTCCCCAATCTGACAACCAACCTGACAAAGGAGGAGTGCTTTGCGCTGAGCCTCCGCGCCGGAAATTTTGTTTTGTGGGATCTCTGTCAGGGGAGCGTACCGCTTGAAGGGACTTACCGCTCGGCGGACATTCGGGGAATGAGCGTTCTGGAAATTGATTTTGAGCAGAACAGGGAATATCTGCATGAAATCATGTATGGAGAATGATTTTCGCGAGCAGCGTGTTAAGTGTTTTGCATCGGGACTGTTGACTGCGAAGGGGGAGACAGCACAATGAGCGCAAAGGACATTTTCAATGTCATTAACGATAAGGGGCTGTGGGTAGTCAAATTAGAGAAAATATGATAAAGTAAAAGAAGGCTGCTATCGATGAAAACAAGGATTATACGACTGGATGAAGAGAATATTGACCGGACGGCGGTTGAGGAAGCGGGCAGGGTCATCCGCGCAGGCGGATTGGTGGCTTTTCCAACGGAAACGGTGTACGGGCTTGGGGGAGACGCTTTAAATGCGGAATCTTCCGGCAGGATTTATGCGGCCAAAGGAAGACCTTCTGATAATCCGCTGATTGTGCATATTGCAGATTTGGAGGGGCTTAAGAAGGTTGTGGCAAAGATACCGGAGGAGGCGCTTCTGCTGGCGGAACGCTTTTGGCCGGGTCCATTGACCATGATTTTCGAGAAAGCAGATGTCGTGCCTTATGCCACGACAGGAGGGCTCGACACGGTAGCGGTGCGGATGCCCTCCAATAAGATTGCAAGGGAATTAATCCGCGCATCCGGAAGATACCTTGCGGCACCCAGCGCCAATCTTTCCGGAAGGCCCAGCCCCACGGATGCCAAATATGTGATTCAGGATCTTGACGGAAGAGTGGATATGATTCTTGACGGCGGAGAATCGGAGATTGGTCTGGAATCTACGATCATTGACCTTTCCGGGGAGGCTCCGGTTATCTTAAGACCGGGATACATCACGGAAGAAATGTTAAAGGCTGTGATTGCGGGGGTGGATACGGATTGGACGATTTTGGATACGGATTCCGGCACTGCTCCCAAAGCACCGGGAATGAAATACCGTCATTATGCGCCGAAGGGAAGCCTTGTTCTTGTGGAAGGAGCGCAGGAGCAGGTGGTTTCGTATATTAACGGCAGGCTGGAAGCGCATCGAAAGGAAGGAAAACGTACCGGCGTCATTGCCGCCGATGAGACAGCACCGTGGTATCGGGCGGACAGCGTCAAAAGCGTCGGGAAGCGCGGGGACGAAAGCGCAATCGCAAAGCATTTATTCCGGATCCTCAGAGAGTTTGATGATGAGGAAGTCCAGATGATTTATGCGGAATCTTTTGACCGCAGGGGAATCGGATGCGCGATTATGAACAGGCTCCTTAAGGCGGCGGGACATCAGGTGATTACTTTATAAAAAGAAGATGTATATAAATAAAAGGATGTTTATATAGCAAAAGAATATTAATTTATTAAGAGGACGGAGGAAGGAAAATGATTGCACTAGGAAGCGACCACGGCGGTTATGATTTGAAATGTCAGATTATGGAGCATCTCAAAGAGAGAGGGCTGGAATATAAGGATTTTGGATGCTTCGATAAAAGCTCCTGCGACTATCCAGATTTTGGACAAGCGGCGGCAAAGGCAGTTGCGGCGGGAGAGTGCGAAAAGGGAATTGTGGTGTGCACCACAGGAATTGGAATATCCATAGCGGCAAACAAGATTCCGGGCATCCGGTGCGCGCTGTGTACGGATTCCTATCTTGCCAAAATGACAAGACTGCACAATGACGCCAACATGCTGGCGCTTGGGGGCGGCTTTACCGGAAAGAATCTTGCGCTGGAAATCGTAGACACCTTTTTGGATACGGAGTTTTCTCAGGGGGAAAACCATAAGCGCAGGATTGCCAAGATTGAGGCGTAAAGACGATTGGCGAAACTGTCAGGGCGAGGCGCAAAGGAAGACAGCAAAGCTGTCAGGGCGAGGCGCTGGATCGAAGACAAATGACGAAAGAAGGGCAGGTGAGACGGTGAAAAGAGCAGAGAAAAAAGTAATTGCGGCATTGATGGCAGCAGTTCTTTTCCTATGTATTTTTCCAACCGCCGCATATGCTGACAACGACAAAATTTCTGCACTGGAAGAGCAGATCCGGAGGAACAAGGAGGAGCAGGAGCAGACGGAGGGAAAGATTGGAGAGAGCAGGGAAGAGTTAGAGAATCTTCAGGAGACCACGGAGGGGCTTAAAGGGCAGTTAAATAATTTGAACTCCGACCTGACAGAGGTCAGCAATAACCTTGCTGATCTGGAAGAACAGATTAAAGCCAAAAATGAAGAGATTGAACAGACTAACATAGAATTGGCAGAGGCGAAGGAAGTTGAAGAGGCGCAGTATGCCGCAATGAAAAAGCGGATCCAGTTTATGTACGAAAAGCAGGATTACGTCCTGTTGGAAATGCTGTTTGGGGCAGCCAGCTTTTCCGACTTGCTGAACCGGAATGACTATATTGAGCAGTTATCCAAGTATGACCGGGAACAGCTTGAAGAATTTAAAGCCACCAGAACGGCGATTGAAGAAAAGGAAGCGGAGCTTGAACGGGAAAAGAAAGAGCTGGATGAGTTAAAGATAGAGGTAGAGGCGGAGCAAAGCCGTGTGGCAGGGCTGGTCAGCCAGACGTCCGGCAAGATTTCCACTTATCAGCATGAGATTTCCAGCACGGAAGCGGAGATGCTGGAATATGAGAAGCAGCTTGCAGAACAAAAGAACAATCTTGCCCAGCTTCAAAAGGAACTGGAAGAGGAGCGCCGTCTGTCACAGCTGGCGGCACAGTCCGCCTGGAGGGACATTTCAGAAATATCCTTTGCAGATGGAGACCGTTATCTGCTTGCCAACTTGATTTATTGTGAGGCGGGAAATCAGCCTTACGAGGGACAGGTTGCAGTGGGGGCGGTGGTTATGAACCGGGTTATGAGTTCCGTATTTCCGGATACGGTTGTAGGCGTGATTTATCAGAATAAGCAGTTTTCGCCGGTGGCAAGCGGAAGGCTGGCGCTTGCACTTGCAGAAGACCATGCGACAGCGGCATGCTACCGTGCCGCCGATGAGGCAATGGCTGGCAAGACTACAGTGGGGAACTGCCTGTTTTTCCGAACCCCGATAGAAGGCTTAACGGGAACACAGATTGGAGGGCATATTTTTTACTAGAGTTCCTGCCTGCTCAATATATGCTTTTAATACGTCAAACTGCTTGGAATAAATAAGGTTCAGAAGCTTGTTGAGCCGTATGAGACTGGACTTTAGGGTGTCCAGAGAGATGGATCGGGATTCCAGCGCCGTGACAAGCTCATCTAAATCGACTACCTTGACGAAGCCGTCAGGGTAGATGATCACGTCAGCAAGAAGATCGGTGACAATCAGACTGTTATCGGAAGCATGATAATTGTAATCTACAATATCACAGTACCAGTAGAGAAGACTGCCATCCTCGTAACAGAATTTACTTATTTTAAATCCCTCTTTCAAGAAATAACAGGACATGCCGTGGTGCAGGTCCTTTTTGGGATGAAGGGCATTCCAGGAAGTGATGATCCGCTCTTCATCGCAGGACAAAATAATGTCGTCCTTTAACATAATACATTCTTCCGGAATAATCCGCCTGCGGTATAAAATAGGATTTGCCATAAGACCTCCTTAGCGATTGCTTTACAAAAATAGTACTCTCAAATCAGAGGAAAGTCAATAAGAATGCACATCTGCTTTTTCCAACTCTAACAGCTTAATTTTCTTGTCAATGCCTCCGGCATATCCGGTCAGGCTGCCGCCTATACCTACAACGCGGTGGCAGGGGACGATGATGGAAATTTTGTTGTGTCCCACGGCGCCGCCCACCGCCCGGGCGGACATGCGCGGCACGCCTCTTTCAGATGCAAGCTGTTCTGCGATCTGCCCGTAAGTGGTGGTCTGTCCGTAAGGGATAGAACAGAGGATTTTCCACACTTCATTTTGAAAGGCTGTCCCCGTAAAATGCAGCGGTACGGAAAAGTCAGGCTCTTTTCCTGAAAAATAAATGTCGAGCCAGCGCTTTGCCTGCTCGAATACAGGCAGTTCCTTTTCTTCGTGCTCCTTATCTAAATGAAGGGCGTAGTATTTTTGCCCCTCAAACCATAATCCGGTTAATCCGATTGCATCCGCCGCCAAAAGAATACTGCCGATGGGTGATTGGTAATGACTGATGTATTGCATATGGCACCTCCTGATTTGACTGGTATATTAAGATTTTACCATAAAATATGCAGGGTGGTGCAATTTTGGGGGAAACAAATTTATTGTAAACAGAAGTGATTTTTTGTATAATTGAGGCATAGCAGGAGTAACGTAATCGTATCTTCTGTTAATTTGTCAGGGGTGAGGTGATAGAGTGACGGAAAACGTTCCAAGACGTACGATAAAGGACAGCGTATTTACCAATTTATTTCAAGATAAAAAGTATTTGCTTCAATTGTATAAGGCACTTCATCCGGAAGATAGTGATGTGACCGAGGATGAAATTGCCGATGTGACGATTAAGCATGTACTGATTGATGCAGATTATAATGATTTGGGATTTTCGGTTGGAAACCGTTTAATGATACTGGTTGAGAGTCAGTCAACGTGGACGGTGAATATTATTATAAGGGCGCTTATGTACTTGATACAGACTTATCATGATTATTTCAAGCGTACGAATCAAAATTTGTACGGGAGCAAGAGAGTGGATATGCCGAAGCCGGAATTATATGTAATCTACACGGGAGAACGTCAAAATATTCCCGATGCGATTTCACTATCCAAGGAATTTTTTGATGGAGAAAAGGTTTCTATCGATGCGGAAGTAAAAGTCCTGTATCAGGAGAATGAGAAAGATATTATCGGGCAGTATATCATTTTCAGTAAAGTATATAATGAACAAAGAAAACTGCATGGAAAAACTAAACAGGCAGTAACGGAAACAATTCGTATATGTAAAGACAGAAATGTGCTGAAGGAGTATCTTGAAAGCAGGGAACAGGAGGTTGTTGATATAATGATGACGTTATTTGATGACGAGCAGATTTTAAAGGCATATACAAAGGATATTGAGAAGGAAACGGCAAGAGAAACAGCGGAAAGAATGATAAAAGACGGAGAAATGTCACTAGAAAAAATTGCACGCTATGTACCGGCGTTGACGCTGGAAGAACTAAAGGAACTTGAAGCAGAAATTATGCAGTTGGCGTAATTGCAGAAACAATTTATGTAGTTGAAACGCTGGTGTTTGATTTTACACATCGAAGATGTGATATGCTTTGCATGGGGGGTGTTGATTCCCGGCATCGAAGATGTGATATGCTCTGTGCTAGAGTTGTTGACTGCACATATTAAAATAACACGCACCTGTGGAGATTAGCAAAGGCGTATGGAACAATAATGAAACCATACGTCTTTTTTGTGCCTAAAAAGGGAATAAACGCTGCCCTTTAATTTTACATAGATTTTACATAGGAATGATAGTGGATTTTACAGTGGGTGTTTATCATAAACATTGTAAAACAAAATAAGCATTAGAAAAAGGAGAACTTATTATGAAAAAAATGAAAAAATTTATCAGTCTCATTGCTGTCACTTTGCTTACATTTGCAGTGATGGCAGGGTGTGGTAAAGCGGCAGACAGCAATGTCATATCCGGAAATGCAGGCAGTGATGTTTTAAGCGGAACAGTATCCACGGACGGCTCAACTTCCATGGAAAAGGTAATCGGCGCCTTGGGAGAATCCTTTGAGGAGAAGAATCCCGGAGTAACCTTTACCTACAATCCTACCGGCTCCGGTTCCGGAATTACGGCAGCGGCGGAGGGACGCTGCGACATCGGTCTTTCCAGCCGAAGCCTTAAGGAAGAGGAAAGGGCGCAGGGGCTGACGGAAACGACACTTGCTCTTGACGGAATTGCTGTTATTGTAAATCCGGAGAATCCGGTAAATGACCTTGACCTTGAAACGATAGGAAAGATTTATACGGGAGAAATAACAAACTGGAAAGATATTGGAGGCAATGATTTGGAGATTGTCCTGATTGGGCGGGAAGCGGGAAGCGGTACAAGGGATGGATTTGAATCCATCACAGGGACAGAGGATTCCTGTAAATACCGTCAGGAGCTTACGTCTACCGGAGATGTGATAACAACAGTAGCAGGGAATCCGGGGGCAATCGGGTATGCATCCCTTGCATCGGTGAAGGAAACGGTGAAAGCACTTTCTGTTGGAGGGATTGTGCCGACGGAAGAAACTGTGAAAGACGGCAGTTATGCAGTACAGCGTCCTTTTGTGCTGGTGACAAAGGACGGTACAGAGCTTTCAACGACAGCGCAGAAATTTTTCGACTATATTACATCGGCGGAAGCAAATGAGATTATCTCATCGGCAGGTGCAGTTCCTGTGAAAGGAGGAGCTGAATGAAAAGCAGAAAGCGGTTCATGGAAAATGCTGTACACGGCATTTTCCTGATACTCGGCTTGATTACAGTCGGCTGTGTGCTTTTAATTACGGTATACCTTGTCATATCGGGAATCCCGGCTGTCCGCAAAATAGGTATTTTAAACTTTCTTTTTGGAAAAAGGTGGGCTTCTACGGCGGCACAGCCGGAGTATGGGATTCTGCCTTTTATCCTTACCAGCATTTATGGCACGGCTGGCGCGATTGTTATCGGGGTGCCGATTGGCTTTATGACGGCGGTTTATCTTTCTAAGCTTGCACCGCCTAAGTTGAAAGCCGTAATCGAAGCGGCGGTCAGCCTGCTGGCAGGTATTCCATCGGTGGTTTACGGGCTGGTGGGAATGATGGTGCTTGTGCCCGGAATACGGCTTCTTTTCCGTATCCCGGATGGGGCAAGTCTGTTTGCGGCAATGATTGTGCTCGCCATCATGATATTGCCTTCTATCATTAAGGTATCATTTACGGCGCTGAATGCAGTTCCAAAAGAATATGAGGATGCCTCCCTTGCGCTTGGGGCAACGCCTGTTGAGACTTATTTCCGGGTATCCGTTCCGGCGGCAAAAAGCGGGATTGCGGCGGCGGTGGCGCTGGGGGTCGGCAGGGCAGTTGGCGAAGCAATGGCTGTCATGATGGTTGCAGGCAACGCTCCTAACATGCCGGGAATATTTCAGAGCGTGCGCTTTCTCACAACTGCCGTGGCAAGTGAAATGTCCTACGCGGCTGACGGGAGTTTACAAAAGCAGGCGCTGTTTTCGATAGCGTTGGTGTTGTTTTTCTTTATCATGTTGATAAATGCCGCACTGAACTTCTTTTTAAAATCAGATAAAAATGGGCATTAAAAGGAGTTAAAGAATTTACAAGAAATATTCAGATGGAGTAAAAGAAAATGCAAAAACAATCAATTTCCCTAAAGAGAAAAGTATATCTTACAGTTATGCGTGCACTGATGGGAATCTCGGCAGGAATTACCTGCATATTAGTGTTATTTTTAATCGGCTATGTGCTATGGAAGGGGCTGCCGCATATCTCGTGGGAGCTGCTTACCACAAAGCCCAGCTATCTGGCTGGCAGGATAGGAATACTGCCGGACATTCTCAATACCGTTTACATTGTGCTGGCATCTTTGGCATTGGTTATCCCTCTTGGAGTGGGTGCCGCGATTTATCTCACGGAATACGCGGAAAATAAAAAGCTGGTGGAAATAATTGAGTATGCGGCTGAAACTTTATCAGGGATTCCGTCCATTATTTACGGGCTTGTGGGGATGCTGTTTTTTTGTCAGTTTTTCGGAATGAAAACGTCTCTTCTGGCAGGAGCGTTTACATTGGCAGTAATGAACCTGCCTACGGTTATGCGCACCACGCAGGAGAGCTTGAAAACGGTGCCGGTAAGCTACAGGGAGGGGGCTTTCGGACTGGGAGCGGGAAAGTGGCGCGTGATTTATACGGTAGTGATTCCCGGCTGTATTGACGGCGTGATAACGGGCTGTATTTTGTCCATCGGGCGTATCCTTGGAGAGTCGGCGGCTCTTCTTTTTACTGCGGGTTTTGCTCATGCCTTGAACGGAATTTTTGAAGGGCTCAGCAGTGCGGGGGCAACCTTGACCGTTGCTCTGTATGTCTATGCAAAAGAGAATGGAGAGTTTGGGGTTGCATTTGCCATTGCCGCGATTCTAATGATTTTGACGGTAGTCATCAACTTGACGGCAGAGCTGGCGGGGAGAGCCTTCAGAAAAAGAGCGCAGGGCATCCGGGGAATATCGGCTTTGAGCAGTTCGGACAAAAAGGAGAAACGGTATGAGTGATGTGATAAATCATGTAATGACGGTAAAAGACCTGTGTCTCTGGTACGGAAATGCACAGGCACTGAAAAATATTAATATGGAGATTGAGGAGGGGCGCATTACGGCTTTGATTGGGCCTTCCGGATGCGGAAAGTCTACCTTTTTGAAGGTGTTAAATAGAATGAATGACTTAATCTCCGGGGTAAGGATCACAGGGGAAGTGAATTACAGGGACAGGAATATCTTTGATGCCGGTATCGATGTCAATGAGCTTCGACGCAGTATCGGAATGGTCTTTCAAAAACCCAATCCTTTTCCCATGAGCATTTACGATAATGTTGCTTACGGTCCAAGAACCCATGGAATGAAAAATAAGGCAAAGCTGGATGATATAGTAGAACGCTCCCTGCGGGGCGCGGCAATATGGGATGAGGTAAAAGACCGGTTGAAAAAGTCTGCTTTGGGGCTGTCCGGAGGTCAGCAGCAGCGTCTCTGCATTGCCCGCGCCCTGGCGGTGGAGCCGGATGTGCTTTTGATGGATGAACCCACAAGCGCCCTCGACCCAATTTCTACATTGAAAATTGAGGAGCTTGCAATGGAATTGAAAGATAAGTATACTATTATCATTGTGACGCACAATATGCAGCAGGCTGTGCGGATTTCTGACAATACGGCTTTTTTTCTTCTGGGTGAATTAATCGAATATGGAAATACGCAAAAGATGTTTGAACAGCCAAAGGACAAACGGACAGAAGATTATATTACAGGGAGGTTTGGATAATGAGAAGTCGTTTTGATGAGCAGCTTGCCACGCTGAACAAGGAACTGACCCAGATGGGGGCAATGTGCGAGGAGGCAATTGCCATTGCTTCCAGTGCGCTGGTTATGGGTGATGCGAAGCTGACAGATAAGGTTTTTACCCTTGACGGGGAGATTGACCAGATGGAGCGTACCATAGAAACCCTGTGCCTGAAGCTGTTGTTACAGCAGCAGCCGGTGGCGGGGGATTTGAGACAGATTTCCGCCGCTCTTAAAATGATTACTGATATGGGGCGCATTGGAACGCAGGCAGGGGATATTGCGGAAATCATCACGTTTCTTGACGGCAGGACCGGTGAAGAATGTGAGCAGATTCGATTTATGGCGGAAGCGGCAAGCCGGATGGTCACAGAAAGCATTGATGCTTATGTAAAACAGGATGTGGGATTGGCTGGCAGGGCGATTGAACGTGACGATGTGGTGGATGATTTGTTTCTACAGGTAAAGTCATCCTTGATTAAGCTGATAGCAGAAAATCATGCAGACGGGGGATATGCGCTGGATTTACTGATGATTGCCAAATATTTTGAGCGGATTGGAGATCATGCGGTAAATATTGCAGAGTGGGTGGTCTTTTCGGTGACAGGGGTACACAAAGGAGCAGATTGATGAAAATATGGTGTGTGGAGGATGACGAGAGCATCCGGGACATTGAAGTATATACGCTTAATTCCACTGATTTTGAGGCAGAGGGCTTTTCGGATGCCGCTGCCTTTCGGGAAGCTTTAGGGAAAGAAAAACCGGATTTGATTATTCTTGACATTATGCTGCCCGGAGAGGATGGCGTGAATCTGTTGAAATTTTTGAAGGATAATCCGGACACCTGCAGGATTCCGGTTATTATGGCTACCGCTAAGGGGATGGAATACGACAAAATCCAGAGCCTCGACATGGGGGCGGATGATTATCTGGTGAAGCCCTTTGGGATGATGGAAATGGTTTCCCGCGTAAAGGCGGTGCTTCGGCGGTGCGGTTCCGTGGAGGCACAGCGTCTTTTGAAAGTGGGCGGCCTGATTATGAACTTGGATGAACATACCGTGACGGTTGAGAAGGAAAGAATCCAGCTTACTTTAAAAGAGTTTGAACTTCTTAGAAAGTTTCTCTCTTATCCGGGGATTGTCTTTACCCGGAACCGGCTTTTTAATGATATATGGGGCGCGGACTATGTGGGTGAGACGCGGACGGTTGATATGCATATCCGTACTCTGCGCGCTAAATTGGGAAACTACGGGAAAATGATTGAAACCGTGCGCGGTGTCGGATACCGGTTTGAAGCAGACGTGCAGGGAGGAAAAGCATGACAAAGAAAATTTTTAAGTCGATTATGATTGTGGCGGGGGCTGTTCTGATTGCAAGCCTTGTTATCATCATGGGGTGCCTTTATGATTATTTCAGCGGTGTTCAGGAAAAACAGCTGGAGGATGAGCTGTCGCTGGCAGTTGCGGCGGTTGAAAAGAACGGACGGGAATATCTTGAGCAACTGCAATCCAATCAATACCGTCTGACCTGGGTTGCCGAAAACGGCGAAGTTCTATATGATACGCGGACGGATGAGGAAAGTATGGAAAATCATGCGGACAGGGAGGAAATCCGGCAGGCGCTGCAAAGCAGGGAGGGAAAAAGCCTGCGTTATTCCGCTACGCTTATGGAAAAAACTCTTTACTGCGCAAGGCGCTTAAATGACGGTTCGGTGCTCAGAATTTCTGCCAGCAGCGTTACCGTGTGGGTACTGGTTATGGGAATGATGCAGCCGATTTTAATCGTGCTTGCAGCCGCCCTTATCCTATCAGGAATATTAGCCGGCAGGATTTCCAAGCATATTATGGAGCCGTTAAACAGCCTCGATTTGGAAGAACCATTGGAAAACAATACTTATGAGGAACTGGCTCCCCTGTTAAACCGCCTGAATAAACAACATAAACAGATTGCAATGCAGCTGTCGGAGCTTCAAAGAAAGAATGATGAGTTTACACAGATTACGTACAGCATGACAGAAGGGCTTGTGCTTTTAAACGATAAAAATGTAATTTTGAGCATTAATCCTGCCGCGTTAGAGCTGTTTCGTACAAGAAAGTCCTGTGTCGGTAAGGATTTTTTGACGGTTGAAAGAAGCCATAATGTGAGCAGTGCAATTCAGGAGGCATTTTTGACCGGGCACAGTGAAACCCGTATGGAGCGGGAAGGAAAAGAGTATCAGCTTCACGTAAGCCGCATTGAGTCAAGCGGCTCTGTGATTGGTGCGGTGGCGCTTATCTTTGACATTACAGATACGGCTTTTGCGGAGAGAAACCGGAGAGAGTTTACCGCCAATGTATCACACGAATTGAAAACTCCCCTGCAGTCCATAATGGGAAGCGCGGAGCTGATGGAAAACGGCCTTGTGAAGCCGGAGGATATGACCCGCTTTGTAGGGCATATCCGTACGGAGGCATGTCGGCTTGTGACGCTGATTGATGATATTATCCGCCTGTCCAGGCTGGATGAGGGAGACGATATGCCTCTGGAAAATGTAGATTTGTATGAGATTGCGGAGGAGGTTACTGCAGGGCTGGCGGATATGGCATCGGCAAAAAACATTAACATTTCTGTAACGGGAGAATCGGTGGAGCAAAAAAGCGTCCGGCATCTTTTAACGGAAATTCTGTTTAATCTCTGTGACAATGCAGTCAAATATAATAAGGATGGCGGTACCGTGATGGTTTCTGTTGAGAAGCAGGAAAATGACGCTGTGATTTCTGTAAAGGATTCTGGAATCGGCATTCCGCCGGAACATCAGGCAAGGGTATTTGAACGCTTTTACCGGGTGGATAAGAGCCGTTCTAAGGAATCAGGCGGAACGGGGTTAGGTCTTTCGATTGTGAAACATGCGGTTCAGTACTTAAATGGTAAAATTGATCTAAAGAGCAGTCCCGGTGAAGGGACGCTTATACGGGTTTTCCTTCCGGGAAATTAAAGTGATGAGGTGCAGGTTCTCTAAAGAACCTGCATTTTGTCTGTGTCATATTGACGACAGCATCTATTTTTATTACCATATATTTAGAATAAGAAAATAAATGCGGAAAAGGAAAATCAGAAAATGTATACTCTTTTGCTTATGCTTATTTATATTGCTTTTATAAGCCTTGGACTGCCGGATTCCCTTCTTGGAGCGGGCTGGCCCGTTATGCGTAACGCATTGAATGTCCCCACATCCTATATGGGAATTGTTTCCATGATTATATCGGGCGGAACAATTATATCGAGCCTTTTGTCGGATCGGCTGACGAGAAAATTCAGCACGCGGATTGTGACGACGGCAAGCGTATTTTTGACAGCCGCCGCACTGCTTGGTTTTTCTTTTTCCAGCCGATTTTCGATGCTTATGATATTTGCAGTTCCGTACGGGTTAGGAGCAGGTGCAATTGATGCGGCGTTAAATAACTATGTTGCGCTTCATTATAGTTCAAAACATATGAGCTGGCTGCATTGCTTTTGGGGCGTTGGGACGATTGTCAGTCCGTTTGTCATGAGCTATGCCTTGATGCACTCCGCATGGAATTATGGCTATCGGACAGTTGGTTTTATCCAGCTTGGCATTGCTCTTCTGCTTTTAATCACGCTTCCGGTCTGGAAAGTGAACCGTCAGGCAGATTCAGAAAGTTCCAAAAGCATCGGACTGTCCGGCGCACTTAAAATCAAAGGCGTGCCTTCTCTTCTGCTCAGCTTTTTTGCTTATTGCGCTATGGAGGCTACTGTTATGAGCTGGGCAAGCACCTACATGGTTGAAGTAAAGGGTATCGCGGAAGAGCCGGCGGCAAGATTTGCCTCGTTAGTCTTTATAGGTATTACTGCCGGCAGGTTTTTAAGCGGATTTGTTATGAACAGGCTTGGCGATAGAAAAATGATTCAGCTTGGAACCTGTATTTTGGCATTTGGAATTATTCTGCTGTTATTTTCCGGCTCGGTTTTGGTTGTCGCGCTTGCAGGGTTTGTCGTGATTGGCTTTGGGTGTGCGCCGATTTATCCGTGCATCATTCATTCCACGCCGGATAATTTTGGAGCTGAAAATTCCGGGGCAGTCATCGGCATACAGATGGCGAGCGCTTACGTCGGCTCAACTTTTATGCCGCCGTTATATGGACTTCTTGGGAATCATTTCAGCTTTAAAATACTTCCCATGTATCTTGCTGTTTTTGCGATTTTGATGATAACGATGGCGGAAATGACGTTTAGAAAAACTGCAAAGTAGGAATTAACCAGAAAGAAAAGACTGAACTGTTACAGAAAAGGCTGACAGAAAAGGTAAAAACTTGCCAGCTTTTTCTAGACAGAAAAGAAAAAAATGAGTATAATCAAATAGTAAGTGTTGTAAAGGGGAGACGTGTGTGAAATTTAATCGGAGCGTATATCAGGCATTATCAATGATAGGACAGTTCGGAATAAACATGCTTGTCCCTATTTTTGTTTGTTCCATTTTGGGAATGTTTCTGGACCGCAGGCTGGGAACGAACTTTCTGATTGTTATTTTCTTCTTTGTGGGGGCGCTGGCAGGAGGCTTTAATGTGTTCCGCTTTGCCAGACGGATTTACATGAGCGATGCTGAGCAGTCCGCCTATCTGCATAAGGGGAGAAAGAACAGGAGCAAAACAGATGAAAAAGAAAATCACACAGATCAATCGGACTCTGTTTGAGCTGGAAACAGGTATTTTGATTTTTGGCGCTGTCTGCCAGCTGTTGGTTTTGCTGATTGGGAATAAGCCGGGATACAGTCTGGGTCTTTGGATTGGGATTGTAACTGCAATGGCTGGAGCCTTTCATATGTGGTGGTCTTTGGATCGGGCGCTGGATCTTCCGGAGAAGGCGGCGGTTAAGAGCATGAGCACACACAATATTATCCGGTATTTAATCTTTGTGCTGGTCGCAGGAGCGGCGGCGGTCACGCAGACCGCAAATCCACTTTTCGTCTTTTTAGGAATTATATCTATCAAGGCGTCTGCTTACATGCATTTTTTGACTCAAAAGATCAGCGTGAAGATTTATGGAGAGGAGATTCTTCCTCCATTGGTAGAAGAACCTGCCGGGGAGCAGGATAGGTAAGGAGGTGAAGATATGGGACAGGGAATATTGTTATCTCAGGAAGCCAATGTAGACTTCATGATCCACGGGGTATTTTCTTACGAACTGTTTGGTCAGACGGTATGGATCACTACAACGCATGTCTGCGTACTGATCGTTATGCTGATCATCATCGGGTTCTGCATTGCCGCGAATCGAGCCGTAAAGCAAGCCACGGAAGTGCCGGGGGCATTTCAGAATGTGGTGGAGCTTATTGTGGAAAAGCTGGACGGCATGATAAGCGGCGTAATGGGAAAACAGGCTGTCAGGTTCCGGAACTATATCGGAACGATCTTTATATTTATTTTGATCAGCAATATCTCGGGACTATTGGGTCTCAGGCCGCCTACGGCGGATTACGGAGTGACCTTTGCACTGGGTATTATCACCTTTACGCTGATACATTTTAACAAGTTTAAGTATCAGAAGGTGTCCGGTGTGCTGAAAGGATTGTGCGAACCATGGCCGATATGGGCGCCGATTAATATTATCAGCGATCTGGCAGTTCCGGTTTCGCTGTCGCTGCGTCTGTTTGCGAATATTTTGTCGGGAACGGCGATCATGGCGCTTATTTATGCACTGCTTTCCAAGTTTGCGATTATCTGGCCGGCAGCGCTCCATGTGTATTTTGATTTGTTCTCGGGAGCAATTCAGACCTATGTATTTTGTATGCTGACCATGACTTACGTTACAGATGCATGCAATACAGGAGATTAAAACAAAATAAAATAAATCATGCATAAGCATAAGGAGGAAATGAAAATGGATTTTAATGTTAACTTTATCTTAGGTTGTTCAGCAATCGGTGCAGGACTGGCAGTTATTGCCGGTATCGGACCTGGTGTAGGCCAGGGTATTGCGGCAGGACATGCGGCTGCGGCAGTGGGAAGAAATCCCGGTGCAAAGTCTGAAATCACGTCAACCATGCTTCTTGGACAGGCAGTTGCGGAAACAACCGGTCTTTACGGTCTGCTTGTGGCAATTTTGCTGTTGTTCGTAAGACCTCTTTTGGGTGCTGCCCAATAATAGAACCAAGAGTTATTCTAAGACGTTAAAGAACAACGTCTAAGAATAACTACAGCTTGGTTTAAAGAATGTCCTAAAGGACATTCTTCTATGCGCAAAACAGCATTTTCGGATGCTGATAATAATAAGAAAGGAGGCTTACGGATGGAACCGAGATTGTTTGACCTTGACCTGCAGCTTTTGACAGATTCAGTGTTGATGATTATAGCGGTGTTTACGCTTTTTCTCGTGGCTTCTTATTTCCTGTTTAATCCGGTGAGGGAAATGCTTGCAAAAAGGCAGGCAAAAATTAAGGACGAGCTGGATGGTGCGGCGAAGGATAAAGAAGATGCGGCGGCTCTGAAGCAGCAGTACGAAGAGAAGCTGAAGAACATTGATAAAGAAGCTGAGGAAATTTTAAGCGATGCCAGAAAGCGCGCTCAGGAAAATGAGAATCGGATCGTAGCGGAAGCGAAGGAAGAAGCCGGGCGGATCATTGAGAGAGCCAAGGTGGAAGCGGAGCTTGAAAAGCAGAAAGCGGCGGACGATGTTAAGCGTGAGATGGTAGTGCTTGCTTCCATTATGGCAGGTAAGGTAGTGAAAGCATCTATTGATACAACCGTACAGGAAAGCCTGATTAATGAAACATTAAAGGAAATAGGTGAGAGCACATGGCAAAGCTAGTTTCAACAACATACGGAGAGGCTTTGTTTGAACTGGCATCCGAAAGCGGCAGGGAAGAGGAATTTTTAGGCGAGGTTGAGACGCTCAGGGAAGTTCTTGACGAGAATCCTGATTTTGGGAGGCTGATGAATCATCCCAAGATCTTAAAGGAGGAAAAGCTTAAAGTACTCGAGGAAGTCTTTTCCGGACGTATTTCCAGGGAGCTTCTTGGATTTCTGCATCTTGTGGTGACCAAGGACCGTTACGGAGAGATTGATGCCATTTTGGATTTCTTTATTGACAAGGTAAAGCAGCATAAAGGAATTGGAATTGCTTATGTGGCTACCGCCGTCAGTTTGAATGAGGCACAAAGAAAAGAGATAGAGAATAAATTGCTTTCGACTACGCCTTTTCACAAGATGGAAATGCACTATCAGGTGGAGGAAGACTTGATAGGAGGCATGGTCATCCGCATTGGAGATCGTGTAGTGGACAGCAGCGTCAAAAATAAGCTGTTTGAGCTGCAGCGGGAGCTGCTGAAGGTACAGCTATAAAGAAGGTAAAGAAAGGTGCGTAAGAACCATGAATTTGAGACCGGAAGAAATCAGTTCTGTGATTAAAGAGCAGATTAAAAGATATGCTTCAGAGCTTGAAGTTTCAGACGTCGGCACGGTTATTCAGGTTGCCGACGGAATAGCGCGTGTACATGGTCTGGAGAACGCAATGCAGGGAGAGCTTTTGGAATTTCCCGGGGAAGTGTACGGCATGGTACTGAACCTGGAAGAGGACAACGTTGGTGCAGTTCTTTTGGGAAGCCAGAAGAACATCAACGAGGGCGATACCGTTAAGACCACCGGACGTGTGGTTGAGGTTCCTGTAGGCGATGCCTTGTCAGGCCGCGTGGTTAATGCTCTGGGACAGCCCATTGACGGTAAGGGACCTGTACAGACAGATAAATACCGTAAAATCGAAAGAGTTGCATCCGGCGTTATCACCAGAAAGTCTGTTGATACTCCGCTGCAGACAGGAATTAAGGCAATTGACTCCATGGTGCCGATCGGGAGAGGACAGCGTGAGCTGATCATCGGCGACAGGCAGACCGGTAAGACGGCAATTGCAATTGACACAATCATCAATCAGAAGGGACAGGGCGTAAAATGTATTTACGTTGCCATCGGACAGAAGGCGTCCACGGTTGCTTCCATTGTAAACACTCTGGAAGAGTTTGGGGCAATGGCTTATACTACCGTGGTTGCGGCGACAGCCAGTGAGCTTGCACCGCTGCAGTATATCGCTCCTTATGCGGGATGTGCGATTGGCGAAGAGTGGATGGAAAACGGAGAGGATGTGCTGGTAGTTTATGACGACCTTAGCAAACATGCCGCCGCATACCGTACCCTTTCCCTGCTTCTTAAACGTCCCCCCGGACGTGAGGCATACCCGGGAGACGTCTTTTATCTTCATTCCAGACTGCTTGAACGTGCGGCAAGAATGAGCGAAGAGTACGGCGGAGGTTCCCTGACGGCGCTTCCTATCATAGAGACGCAGGCGGGCGATGTATCTGCATACATTCCCACCAACGTTATCTCCATCACGGATGGACAGATTTATCTGGAGACAGAAATGTTTAACTCCGGTTTCCGTCCTGCCGTAAACGCAGGTTTGTCCGTATCCCGTGTAGGCGGCGCGGCGCAGATTAAGGCAATGAAAAAGATTGCGGCTCCTATCCGTGTGGAACTTGCACAGTACAGAGAATTGGCGGCTTTCTCCCAGTTTGGTTCCGAGCTGGATGCGGATACCAAGGAAAAGCTTGCACAGGGCGAAAGAATCAAGGAAATCTTAAAACAGCCTCAGTATCAGCCTATGCCGGTGCAGTATCAGGTTATTATCATCTATGCGGCAACAAACAAGTATCTGCTTGATGTTCCCACGGAGGATATTACCCGTTTTGAGAAGGAATTGTTTGAATACTTAGATACCAAGTATCCTGAGATTTCTTCCAGCATAGCAGAGGAAAAGGTGATTTCCGATTCTGTAGAAGAGACCTTAAAGAAGGCGATTACAGAGTTTAAGGCAGTATTTTTGAAATAAGGAAAGGATAGGGTAGTGTTATGGCGTCAATGAGAGACATTAAAAGGCGTAAAGGCAGTATACAGAGCACTCAGCAGATTACCAAAGCCATGAAGCTTGTCTCCACGGTAAAGCTCCAGAGAGCCAAGCAGAATGCCGAAAAGTCACAGTCCTATTTCCATTACATGTTTGATACGGTAAACTCTATTTTAAGCAAAACCGGAAATCTGGAACATAAGTATTTAAAAGCCGGAGAGACCGGAAAGAAGGCTGTGATCGTCATTACATCAAACCGCGGCCTTGCAGGGGGATACAACTCCAATGTGATTAAGCTTGTCACAAGAGGGGAGCTTGCGGACGAGGATTTGATGATATATGCAATCGGAAAAAAGGGCAGAGAGGCTTTGCAGAGAAAGTACGAGATCAAGGCGGATTACTCCGATGTGATCGAGGAGCCTGTCTATGCGGACGCTATGGCGATCTGCAGGGAAGTACTGGATGCTTTTGCCAAAGGGGAAATCAGTGAAATCTACCTTGCCTATACCGGGTTTAAAAATACGGTTGTCCATGTGCCCACGCTCTTAAAGCTTCTGCCTGTGGAAATCGAGGAGCAGGAAAGAGCGCTGGCGGAAGGCGTGGAGGAAAACGCGGGAGACAAAAAAGCGCTGATGAACTTCGAGCCGGACGATGAAGAGGCATTGAATATGCTGATTCCCAAATATATAACCAGCCTGATTTACGGAGCCATGATCGAATCGGTGGCAAGTGAGAACGGCGCCAGAATGCAGGCAATGGATTCTGCAACCAGCAATGCGGAGGAGATGATCGATCATCTGACCCTGCTTTATAACAGAGCCCGTCAGGGTTCCATCACGCAGGAGCTGACAGAGATTATTGCGGGAGCAAATGCCATCTCATAAGCGCGGTTTGGAGTTTTAATCTCAAAGCATACCGCAAAGATGCTTTTGGCGAAAGGTGCAGAATGCAAATTTAGATAAAAGAATCCGGAAATGAGCCGGGTTAGATTGGAGGAGAAATGGCGGATATGAATGCGGGCGAAAAACTTTGCTCGGGTAAGATTACACAGATTATCAGTGCCGTTCTGGATATTAAATTCACAGATGGCAGACTGCCGGAAATCAACGAAGCAATCAAGATTCCTTTAAAAGACGGCAGTCAGCTCACCGTTGAGGTCGCACAGCACTTGGGCGACGATACGGTCAGATGTATTGCCATGGGATCAACGGATGGTCTGGTAAGAGGAATGGAAGCGATTGCGACAGGCGCACCGATCAGTGTTCCGGTAGGTGAGAACACGTTAGGACGTATGTTTAACGTACTTGGAGAGCCTATTGATAACAAACCGGCGCCGGAAGGAGTTAATCTGGAGCCGATTCACAGACCGGCGCCGGAGTTTGTAGAACAGTCAACGCAGCAGGAGCTTTTGGAAACAGGCATTAAGGTGGTTGACCTTCTCTGCCCTTATCAGAAAGGCGGAAAGATTGGGCTTTTCGGAGGCGCAGGCGTTGGCAAGACCGTGCTGATTCAGGAGCTGATTCGTAATATCGCTACAGAGCACGGCGGATATTCGGTATTTACAGGCGTTGGCGAGAGAACCAGAGAGGGAAATGACCTTTACCACGAAATGATTGAGTCCGGAGTTATCGACAAGACTACCATGGTATTCGGTCAGATGAACGAGCCCCCCGGAGCAAGAATGAGAGTCGGTCTTTCGGGTCTGACTATGGCGGAGTACTTCCGTGACAAAGGCGGAAAGGATGTGCTTTTGTTCATTGACAATATTTTCCGTTTTACACAGGCAGGCTCCGAGGTTTCCGCGCTTCTTGGACGTATGCCTTCGGCGGTAGGTTATCAGCCTACCTTGCAGACAGAGATGGGTGCTCTTCAGGAGCGTATCACTTCAACCAAGAACGGTTCCATCACATCGGTACAGGCGGTATATGTGCCTGCGGACGACTTGACGGATCCGGCACCGGCAACCACGTTTGCGCATCTGGATGCAACCACGGTTCTTTCCAGGTCTATCGTTGAGCTGGGTATTTATCCGGCGGTAGACCCTCTTGAGTCCACCTCAAGAATTTTGGATCCCAGAATCTTGGGAGAAGAGCATTACCAGACAGCCAGAGGCGTGCAGGAGATTCTTCAAAGATATAAGGAACTGCAGGATATTATCGCGATTTTGGGTATGGATGAGCTGTCGGAAAGCGACAAGCTGGTGGTTTCCCGTGCAAGAAAGGTTCAGAGATTTTTATCCCAGCCTTTCTTTGTGGCAGGTCAGTTTACCGGTCTGGAAGGCAAATACGTTCCTATCAGCGAAACAATCCGTGGATTTAAGGAGATTCTGGAAGGAAAGCATGACGAGATTCCTGAGAGTTATTTCCTTAACGCAGGAAGTATTGACGATGTACTTGCCCGCGTAAAATAATGAGGGAGGGTGCAGATGGCAGAGAATAATTTATTTACGCTGAAAGTCATCACCCCCGACCGGGTTTTTTATGAAAATCAGGTTTCCATGGTAGAATTTAATACCACGGAGGGTGAGATTGGTGTATACAAAAGACATGTGCCCACCACCGTAATCTTAAGCCCCGGCATTCTGACAATCACGGAGCCGGAAGGAACCAAAGAGGCGGCGCTTCATGCAGGGTTTGCAGAAATCCTTCAAGATGAAGTAATCATTATGGCTGAGATTATTGAGTGGCCTCATGAGATTGATGTAAGCAGGGCGGAAGCGGCAAGAACGCGTGCGCAGGAGCGTTTAAGCTCCAAAACGCCGGAGACGGACGTGCTCCGGGCGGAGACGGCGCTGCAGAGAGCCCTTGCGCGTATTAATGTAATCAATAAATGACAGAGAAGAGGTATGTATGCAAATATATACCTCTTTGTCGTGAAAGCAGGCTGGCGCCAAGGTCATGCGGGCGTGACTTTGACCCGCTGCTCGCGGGAATAAAGGAGAGAACAGGTGAATATTGAACAGGCACGGCAGATGGGAAAAGAGCTGATAGATAACATCGGCAGAGTCATTGTGGGAAAGGAAGAGGTCATAACATTGCTGCTTGGCGCCTTTTTGGCGGATGGGCATGTGCTTCTTGAGGATGTGCCGGGGGTGGGCAAAACGAAGCTGGCAAAATCTCTGGCAATGACCTTTGACGGCAAATTTGCGCGGATTCAGTTTACGCCGGATCTGCTTCCGGGAGATGTGACCGGAATGAACGTGTATAACCGAAAGAGCGGGGAGTTTGAGCTGCATAGGGGGTCTGTCTTTACCAATGTTCTTTTGGCGGATGAGATTAACCGCGCCACGCCCAGAACACAGTCCGGGCTTTTGGAGTGCATGGAAGAGAGGCAGGTCACAATTGACGGGGAAAGCCTTAAGCTGGATGCGCCGTTTTTTGTGATTGCCACACAAAATCCGGTGGAAAACGCCGGGACGTTTCCGCTTCCGGAGGCACAGCTGGATCGGTTTATGATGAAGCTTTCTTTAGGGCTTCCGGACAGAGAGCAGGAGCTTTTGATCATGGAGCGGTTTATGCGGGAAGACCCGATAGAAACCTTAAAGCCGGTGATGAATCCGGAGCAGTTTCTTCAGATGAGGGAGCTGATCCGGCAGGTTTATGTTCATCCGGAGCTGGAACGGTATGTGGTCGAGCTTGTGGCGGCTACCCGGGAAAAGAAGCAGGTGATCTTGGGCGTAAGCCCCAGAGGAACCTTAGCTCTCCTTAGAGCGGCGAGGGCGTATGCAGTTCTCATGGGAAGAACCTACTGTATTCCGGATGACATAAAAAGAATGGCAGTTCCTGTGCTGGCGCATCGGCTGAAGCTCAGTTACGGGCATCAGGCGGATCGGGATGCAGAGGGACTGATCAATGAAATTTTAAGTGAGACAGCTGTTCCGGCAGAAAACTTTTCCCAGTGACAGAGAGGCGCGGCGATGGTGATTCTTTTTACACTGCTGGCAGGAGGCGGTCTCTTTTTCCTGCAGAGAATCTTATATGCACGGTGGTGGAGCCGGGGCGTGACGGTCAGGCTTTCTTTTGATAAGGAAATCGTCCGTCCTGGAGAGCCGGTCAAGCTTTTCGAGGTGGTGGAAAATCAAAAGAAGCTTCCCCTTTCCTCCCTAAAGGTTAAGTTTCAGTGTTCCAGATATTTGGAGTTTTCGGATGGTCAAAATGGAAACGTGACGGATAAGTACTACCGGAATGACCTTTTTTCCGTGATGCCTTATCAGCGGATTACCAGAACGCATGAGGTCTCCTGCGCCCAAAGGGGATATTATGGAATTGACGAAATCAATCTGGTAGGGGCAGACCTCTTTTTTACGGAGGAGATGTCGGCGGACCGGAGGAGCGGCGCAGTCTTGCATGTGATTCCAAAGACTTTGCCGGAGGAGGCACAGCCTGCTTTCCGCAGGATCAACGGCGAAATTGCCGCCAGAAGATATGAGCTGGAAGACCCCTTTACCTTTCGGGGGATTCGTGATTATGCGCCCTATGACGAGATGAACCGGATTAGTTGGAAAGCCACTGCCAAAACGGACGAACTAAAGGTAAGGGAAAGAGAACACACCGCAGTCGGCAGTGTGAGAATCTTTATGAATCTGGAGGATCACGGCATTCTGCGCAGGGAGGAGCTTTTGGAAATGAGCATCAGCCTTTGTGCGGGGCTTGCGGAGGAACTGCTGGGGCAGGGCATCCGGCTCAGCATCTTTGCCAACGCGCCGGACTGCGTCACGGGGCGTCTGCTTGTCTTGGAGGAGCTGACCCATCCGGCATGCATGGAGAGTATTTACAAGGCGTTTGCAAGGCTTAATGTGCAGGAGGGGACGGTAAAGTTCGGAAATTGCATGAGGGAAAGACTCCATGAAGACAATTCCCTTTACACGATTTTTATTTCTCCGGACCGGCATGAGGATTTTATTCAGGAGATAGACGACTACCGAAAGGAAGCCGGGGAGGATTTTTTGTGGATCTGCCCGGTGAAAAGAACCGATAAGGTGAAACCCGTAGAAAAACTTCCGGAGCACAGAATCGTTTTGGTGGAGGAGCCTTTATGAACCGGAAATTGGAGATTATCAAAAACATACTTGCCGAAGGGCTGAATGCGCTGATGCTGACTGCCGCAGGGGCGGTCTTTTTGACAGACTTTGTCAAAATGAGGATGAGCCCGGCGGTTCCCTGCGTGATTGTGCTTTTATCCCTGTTCTTTTACGGAATCAGGGAAAAATGCCGGAAATTTTTCCTTTTTCTCTTGTGGCATGTGCTTCCCGGCGTGCTGCTGTTTTTGTTTTATGGAGGAAATCCTTTTCAAAAGGTATGGCTGTTCCTTGTTTATTTTGTGCTTTTGTTTCTCAGCTTCGGCAAGAAACTAAGGGGCGCAGAGATGGGAATGGAAGCGGCTTTTCCTCCTGCGTTCGGCGGTGTCATGTGGATTTTGTACCTGATTGACCAAAGGCAGGGAGAGGGGGCGTGCGCCGGATTTCTTTTTGGGATGACGGCAGGATACCTTTGCGGTTACTTTTTGTATTATTTTCTGCGGCAGTTTCTTCATTACATGGACATGAATAACCGGACGACGGAAAACATTCCCGTAAATCATGTGTTTCACTCTTCCGCGTTTCTTGCCGGAGGATTTGCCCTGCTCGCGGGAATTGTCATGATTTTGTGCGGAAACAGGGAGTGGATGAACCGTGCGGGAGAGATTCTGCAGCGGATAGTGATTGGATTTTTTACATTTTTATTTTCCCTGCTGAAAACAGACAGTCCGCAGCAGGCGGAAAGTTCATCGGGGTATGAGATGCAGGAAGCCATGCCCTGGGGGGAGGCGGAAGTGGTGGAAGCCCCGCTTCTCATGAAAATCTTAGAAGCGGTTCTGGGGATTGCGGCGCTAGGGGCGGTAATGATACTGCTTGTCCTGACAATTTTGGGAATCATAAGGCTGATACGGGAGCGGTTTGCTAAGAGGCGGAGGCTCCGCATATTGGAAGACGGAGTGCACGAGGATTTGGTGGAAACCATAAAAAGGGATAAGAAAAACAGAGAGAAGGCGCAGACCGGGGGACTGATAAAACGCGCACAGAGAGCTTTGTCGCCACAGGAGCGGATCCGCCGGATTTACCGCCGAACCATAGAAAAGAAAATGGCTTCCCTTGGCACAGAGGGGGAGAAATATCCGCCGGGCTTGACTCCCAGAGAACAGTGCCTGGAACTGTTTCAGGAGCAGGCAGGCGAAGCCCTTGAGTTTGCTGTTTTGTATGAAAAGGCGCGATACGGCGAAGGGCTGTGCGGCGGGGAGGACGTGAAAAAAGCCAGAAAGCTGGCGGAGGCGTTTCACGGATAAAAGCGGGAGCGCATATGATAGCTGTAAAGACAGAAGGAAGTTATCAATATGTATGAACGTAAAATTCTGCCCTTTTATATGACTTATCCGCTTCCCATGTATTATCAGGAGGAAGATTCCATTATCCGGGATTTGGAGTATCTTCAGCAGATGTATCCCGCAGAAGCCAAAAGGTATCAGAAGGTCATTGCGGGGATTTTGGATAAGCTTGACTATGAGGGAAGCATGATTTATGATGAATATCCTGACAAATGGCAGCTTTATAAGCTTTCAAAAGATATTCTTGACCGGATTAAAAGGGACGAGGAAAAGAATAACCCCGAAGCGGAAATTCCGCCGGAAAAATGGGAATGGCTGGGCGATCTGGTGCAGATTCTTTTATTTTATGAGATTTATAAAAGAAGGCATAATTCACGGAGGGGAATCCTTAGATTCTGACCTAGAAAATTTTGGTTGTGGTTTTGCAGGTAAATAAGTAAAATATAGTCATGACGTATAATAAACGAAAGTCCGAAAAGGCAATTTCGAATGTCGTTTGCTATAAAGTTATGGCTATATTTGTGTCAAAAAAAGGACAGGCTGATTATGGAAGAATTATATAACAGGATTTCCGGCTTTTTGTCGGAGGGGCTGTATCAGATTATCATTAGCAATCCTCGGAACAGACAGCAGGCGGAAAAGGTGAAGATACGCCCTGTTCTGTTAAAGGGAGCGGTTTGCTTTCAGGAAACGGTTACAAGGGGAACGCAGGTTTTTCACAGTAATTTTGACAAAGAAGAAATGCTGAGCCGTATCCTGCATTATATGAAAGAGGAGTTTAAGCAGTTGGAGGCGCACGGCGTGGAAGGACAGCTGACGGCACTTATCAGCAAAAAGGGCAGGGTCACTGTGAAATACAGCAGGCAGAGTGAGACTCCTAAGATACTGCCGGACATGTCCCACAACCGTACCAAGCGGTATTTGCTTCCGGAGGGGACGCCCGTTCCGTTTCTGATTGATTTGGGGGTGCAGACAGGCGAAGGTAAGATTGTGCGCTCCCGTTATGACAAATTTAAGCAGATTAACCGTTATCTGGAATTTGTTGAGGATATTCTGCCTACACTGAATAAGGGAAAAACCGTTCATATTATTGACTTTGGGTGCGGAAAGTCCTATCTGACCTTTGCGCTGTACTATTACCTTCACGAACTGCAGGGAATAGATACTGTGATAACCGGACTGGACCTTAAGGCGGATGTGATTGCCAAATGCAGCCGTCTGGCAGAGAGTTACGGATACGAGAAGCTTCATTTTTATCAGGGAGATATCCGCACCTTTACGGGCGATAGGCAGGTAGACATGGTGGTTTCCCTTCATGCCTGCGACACTGCCACGGATTACGCAATCAAAAAGGCGGTGGATTGGAATGCAAAGGTTTTGTTTGCGGTGCCCTGCTGTCAGCACGAGGTAAACGGGCAGATTCAGAGCGGGCTTTTGGAGCCGGTTTTAAAATACGGCTTGCTGAAAGAGCGTCTTTCTGCTATTTTGACGGACGCGGTGCGCGCCAATCTGCTGGAAGAGGCAGGATATGACACGCAGGTGCTGGAATTTATCGATATGGAGCACACCCCCAAGAATATACTGATAAGAGCCGTCAAAAAGGAGAGTCCTTCGGGAAAGGATACATTGATTACCGAACTGACCGACGCCGTAAGGGTGGAGACTACGCTTCAAAAGCTGATGAAGGAAGGATAAGGACAGGATTTTAGCATGAAGAAAATGAGAAAAGCATTGATACAGGGAGTGATTGTTACCGCAGTCTTTTTTTCCGCCCTGTTTGTGATAAGTAATCTGATGAATAAAGGAAACACGGATATGACCGTAGAGATGGCGGAGGCCTCTTATCCCGTGATTACATTAAATTACGGGGGATTTCGGATTAATACCCTGCACGGCTACCGGGACGCTATGGAGGTGAGCCAGATGCGGGAGTGCTTAACTCCCCTCGTCTCCGGCAGAAAGGTGAATTTAGATATTGACACCTACGGGAACCGGGTAAGCGGAATCCGTTTCGAGGTCAGAAGCGTGGACGGAAGCAGGCTGATTGAAGATACTACGGTTGAGGAATACGAGCAGTCGGAGAATCAGGTTAAGACATCCTTTGGAATCAAGGACTTGATTGAGAATAACCGGGAATACCTGCTGGTGCTGATACTGACCGTGGCAAACGGCGGCCAGATCCGCTATTACACCAGAATTATCAATCCGGAAGAATATTACGTGGCGGATAAATTGGAATATATCACTGATTTTTCCAATAAAACCTTCGACAAGGAAGCGGCAAGGGAACTGACAAAATATCTGGAATCCAACTCGGAGGGAGATAATACGACCTTTGGGCGGGTGACCATTCACAGCAGTTTTCAGCAGGTGACGTGGGGAGAGCTGGATGTCACCAAAGAGAGCGGTACGGAAATCACGATTAAGGACTTAGGACCGGAAACCGGTAATTTTGTGATGGAGTATTATGTGTCCATGCCCTACGGGGGAGAGACCTGTTATTACCGGGTGAAGGAGTATTACCGCATCCGCTACACGGAGGAGCGTATTTATCTGCTGGATTTTGAGCGCACCATGAACCAGATTTTTGATGAAAAGGGCAAAGCTTACGCCAACAATAAGATTATGCTGGGAATCACCGGGGAGGACACGCCCCTTAAGGAGAGCGACGGCGGTAACGTAGTGTCTTTTGTGACCGGAAACCGCCTTTACAGCTACAATCTGGCGGATAATAAGCTGGCGCTGTTGTTCGGATTTTATGATAAGGAAAATCTGGATTCCAGAACCCTTTATGACGGGCACAAAATCAAGATTTTAAATGTGGACGAGGCGGGAAATGTAATCTTTTTGGTTTACGGCTACATGAACAGGGGACGGCACGAGGGAGAGGTCGGCACGGCGGTGTCCTTTTATGACAGCAGCGTAAACACGGTGGAGGAGATGATTTATATTCCCTGCAGCCAGCCTCAGGAGATTTTGATGGAAGAGATAGACCAGCTCGCCTACATCAACAAGAACGGAAAGCTGTATCTGATGTGGGAAAACCGCATGTACGGCATTGACATTGTGAACCGGACCAGTGAAATTCTGGTGGAAAATCTTACGGAAGAAAATTATAAGGTGTCGGACAGCAACCGCATGGTGGTGTGGCAGAAGCTGGATGACAGGCAGAAGAGCAGGGAGCTGGTACTGATGAACCTTGTCTCCGGCAGTCAGAAGACTATCCGCGCGGGAAGCGGTGAGCGGATTATTCCCATTGGCTTTATGGAGGAGGATTTGATTTACGGCATTGCCAAGGAAAATGACATTCAGGAGGATTATACGGGGAATGCAGTTGTTCCCATGTATGTCATCCGCATTGAAAACGAGACGGCGGGAGTGCTGAAGGAGTACCGGCAGGAGGATATCTATGTGGTGTCCGGACAGGTACAGGGAAATCAGATTATACTGGAACGGGTTGTGAAGCAGGAGGACGGCGGGTATGCCGCTGTGGCGGAGGATCAGATTATGAACTCCGAGAGTGAGACGCAGAGCAAAAACACCATAGAGGTGGCGGCGGTGGATAAATACGCCAAGCTTACGCAGATTTCTCTCAAAAATAAGATTGATGCGGATTCCCTGATGCATCTGACCCCCAGGGAGGTCTTGTTTGAAGGTGGCAGGAACATTGTTCTGGCGGACAGCCCGGAGGAGGCTGAGAGATATTTTGTGTATGGAAAATATGGGATTGAGACCGTGAGCACGGAGGCTGGAAAGGCGATTAAGCTTGCGGACAGCATTGCGGGGATTGTGACGGCGAAGGAAGGCGATTATATCTGGAAAAAGGGAAACAGAAGCCTGCGCAATCAGATTATGGCGATTCAAGGGGAAAAAATGAGTGAGGAGAGAGATAATTCCCTGGCGGTATGCCTTGATACCATCCTTGCCTATGAAGGGATTGTCAGAAACTCGGAATACATGCTCCGAAGAGGCGATTCCGTACTTGACATTTTAAAGGAAAGCTTAGAGGATGAGCAGGTGCTTGACCTCACCGGATGTACACTGGATTCCGTGCTGTACTATGTAAATAAGGATATTCCTGTGCTGGTAATGATGGAAGACGGTTCGGCAGTTCTGCTCATAGGATTTAATGAAAAAAATACGGTTGTCATGAATCCGGAAACAGGAACCGTCTATAAAGTGGGAATGAACGACTCCGCGGCATGGTTTGAACAAAATGGAAACCGTTTCATTACTTATGCCAGAAATGAAAAGTAAAAAAGCCGTAGAACGGCATAAAGTGGGGGTAAAAAGCTCCAAAATGGTGCAGAAAGGCGTAAAAAGCCACAAAGCGGGGGGATTTTAGTGCCCGCAACTGACGGTTGCAACTGCTGGTTGCGGAGTTTCAAACTAGAGTTTCTGGCGCAACTGCATTGAAATTTCGTATAATCGGCTCATAAGGCGTGCCGAAAAACAGCCCTTGTGAGGCGGAAAGTGAGAAGAGACATCAATGAATATTGAAATTGCAAATCGACTTGTACATTTGAGAAAAGAAAATAATCTTTCTCAGGAAGCACTGGCGGAAAAGCTGGGCATCAGCAGACAGGCAGTCAGTAAATGGGAGCGGGCGGAAGCTTCCCCCGATACCGACAATCTGATCCTGCTGTCACGGCTTTACGGTATTTCACTGGATGAACTTTTAAAAACGGAGGACGAGATACCAAGACCGGATCCTCAGCTGCCAGAAGCGCAAAACGCTCTTTCTGAGGAATCGTATACGGAGCAGGAAAGCTTTGGAGACCGGAACTCTTCGAATGACGGACAGGAGGATTACGTGCACGTGGGATTCGAGGGAGTCCATGTGAAGGATAAGGACGGCGAAGTTCACGTAGGCTGGGACGGTATCCATGTGGATGATAAGAAAAAGGGAGACAATGTTCATATTGACAAGAACGGCGTGTACGTAAACGGTGAGAAATATGATAAGGAATGGTTTTCTCATCACCATCACCACCAGTTCCCCATGTGGATTGTGATAACGATTTTGTATTTTGTGATTGGCGTGTGCTGGAATGCGTGGCATCCGGGCTGGCTTCTTTTTCTGCTGATTCCCATTTGGCATTCTCTGGTAGAAGCCATTGATAAAAAGAATCCCCATTGCTTTGCATATCCGGTGTTTGTGGTGTTTTTATATCTCTGCCTTGGAACCTTCTGCTCGTTGTGGCATCCCGGCTGGGTAATCTTTTTGACGATTCCTCTCTATTATCCTCTTATCTCATGGTTCCGCGATAAAGAGCGGGAGAAGGAGGAATATGATGGAGAATAAGCGTGAATATAAGCGTGAACAGATAACCGCGGCTGCGGTAATAATTGTTATGGCAGGGGTGGTGGCGTTTCTTTCTGCCTTGTATGCTGAGAGAGGAGGCGGTTTCCGGATTATGGATGCAGGACTGCAAAATACCATAGAAATTCCGCTTTCGGATGCGGACAGCCTTTTGGCGGATTACGGAAGCAAAAATCTGAAGGTCTATGCGTGGCAGGAGGATCGGATTGTCATTAAGGAATATTTAAACAGTACGCACCCCGGTGCGAAAGCAACGGTTGAATATGAAGGGAAAAATGCGGTGGTGACCGGGGGAAAATGGCAATGGCGCTTCCCTAATCTGCTCTTCATGATGGGAAGCAATGAGCGGATTGAGATTTACCTTCCGGCACAGGGGATTAAAGAGCTGGAACTGCATACCTGTTCCGGAAATATCCGCGCGGAAGAGGGGTTTGCGATTGAGGCGCAGACGGCGGACATTCGTGCCGGGAGCGGAAATATTACTTGGAAAAACACCAGCGCGGGGCAGATTACTTTGTATGCAAACAGTGGAAATGTCCGCGGAAACGGACTGACGGGAAATGTGGATTTACATACCGGAAGCGGAAACATTACGGCAAAGGGGATAGAAGGAGCCGTCACTGCGGAGGCAGGAAGCGGAAACATCACGATAGAGGAGCTTGACGGTTCCTGCAGGGCAAAAACAGGCAGCGGGAATTTGAAGATAGAAGCCGGGAAAGTGACGGGGGATATTTCCACCCAGACCGGAAGCGGAAATCAGCATTTAGCGCTCCCGAAGGATCTTTCTTTTTCCTTGGAGGTCAGCACGGGAAGCGGCAACATTCACACGGATTATGACGGAGAGCTCAGTTATAATAAAAAAGGAAACCGGGCGGAAGGGCAGATTGGTGATGAGCCGGTGTGCCGGGTTACGGTTGATGCGGGGAGCGGGAATGTGACGATTAAGGGAGGGTGAGGGTTTCGGTTTAATGTGGTAAAGGATAGTTGAAGAACGGACGCTTGTATAGAGATTTATTTCTACGTCACCGCGCTCTCGCTCACTAAAAAGCGCAGCAGTACTAGGTTCGAAAATACCTCACCAAGTACTGGCGCTTTTTAATGGGCTCCTTTAGAAATAAATCTCTATACAAGCTGTCAGTGAACAACGTGTCTTTACCAATTAAAGCCTCTGCTATAGTCGAATGGTTTACTGTACTGGCTGTGATGCATGTGTTATGGTTAACAGTAATTTATAGGAAAATGACCATGTACCCCAACACTGCCCTTACTTATTGAGTCCATTTTGTTAATATTTTGAACCGATACGAGTATAATATAGTTAAAAAAAGAGGGCGAAAATCATGTCATAAGCAACATTTAGTGTACGTATGGATGAAAAGTTGAAAAGACAGTTTGATGATTTGTGCTCAGACTTTGGAATGACTGCATCTACTGCAATCAACGTCTTTGCAAGGGCAGTGGTGCGCGAACGTAAAATTCCATTTGAAATTGTATCTCCGGAACCTGAGATTACGAGAGAAAAAGCTATGCAGGCATGTATGTCAATTAGGGAGCAGTCGGAAAAGATTTTTTCGCAATGATAGATGAAATAAGGCTTAAGCGAGTGAATTTTGCTAAGCCTTTATTTTTTACTGGAAGAATACGGTTTTTTTTCGTCTGTTAATCCTAATAAATAATCAACACTGGTTTCGTGTAGTTGAGCTAATTTTATAAGTATATTAGTTGGAATATCATTCTCACCAGTTTCATACTTCGAGTAGCCGGTTTGCGACATACCAATAAGTTCTGCTAATTTTGTCTGTGTCATATCTTTATCTTCTCGTAAATCTCTAATGCGTGAGTACATTATCTTCACCTCAATATTAGTATATGTAACCTGATTTAGATTATTGACTTATAACCTAAATCAGGTTAAAATGAAGTGGCAGATAATTTGTTAGAGACATTAAGAATGTGATTTAAAAATCAAAAAAGAAGGGTGAATTTATGACAATGAAACAGAAAATAATTATTGCATTAATGATAGCGTTAAGCATGATGACAGTAGTATTGGCAGGGTGTGGGAGTAAACGAGCGGTAGACCTAACCAGAGAATCAGATGTATCAATTGAGATGTCCACCGAAGCAAGTGATAACATTATGACTGATTCATTATCAGGAACATCTTCCATATATAATGATGATGAATATATTTCACCTGAAGCCTATTCTGAAGAAGAAGGAGCAGAAATAAATGGAGAAACTTTTAATGGAATGGGAGATGAAGAAGAGCTGACGGATGAGGACATTGAAAAAATGCTAGAAGGACTTTCAGATGAAGAACTTGCCGAAGCTGCAGCGACTGGAGAAATTCCAAAGCACGCTATTGAGTCTAAGGAGTTAACAACAGAAGAGGCTTTGGCGTCCACTGAAGAATCAAAAGATATTTCTGGCATTATTGTGATGAGAAGGCTGGTAACGAACACTCAGGCTTTGTTTATTATTTCGGCGGTCAATCCCGACACTGGTGCATCGCATGATATTTCTCAATTTGATGTGGCACACATTAATGGTGAAGAGAATTATACAACCGATTACTATTCCATTCCAGGACGATATAAAGATTTTGTCACATCTTCAACAGACTTTACGAGTGCTAATCATCGTGAATGGTTTTCAAGTGATTATAGTAAGTTGGCACTCACTAAGACTTTTGGAGAAACTGGTGAGCAGCATGTTGGTTGGATAAATGCTGACGGAAATTTTTTTGATTTGACGGAGGCATTAAATGAAGGCATGCAGAGTGAGTTTGACAACCCTAAGGGATATCTGGCACTAGGTTTTTTGCCGGATGACTCGTTTGTATATGTAGAGATTGATCATGGGGAATGGACATACCATCGCACCAGTGCGGATTATTCATCGAGTGACGTAGGAGATCAAACCTTTAGGGACTATTATCTGGTTGACGACCATACGCTTAATACGAACAGAGATCATATGTGGGTTAATCATTTGGTTTCAGATTGGATAGATGATCAACATTATATCGGTAATTCAAAATATTTCACTCATTATGAAACGGATAAAACTTGTTTCATAGTAGATACCGAAACCCACGAAAAAGTTTCATTTATTCCTGGAGATTCTAGGTTAAATTGGAGTGGCGTGCTTAGTCCGAATAGTGATAAAGTCGCATTTCTTTCAGCACCAATGGGTAATACATATATTGCTCCCAATGTATATGTTATACCAATAGAAGGTGGCGATCCGGTTAAAGTGGAATGTGGCAATGACTATTTTCAGACTATTGTGCTCAATAGTCTGAAAAGTAATTATTTTTTGCTAGATTGGCTTTAGAATATTTTTTTTTCGACTGTAGCAGAAGTGCAGATTGGTAAAGATGCGTTGGTCGCTGACAGCTTGTATAGAGATTTATTTCTACGCACCATGCATGGTGCGTAGAAATAAATCTCTATACAAACGTCCGCTCTTCAACCACCCTTTACCACATTAAACCGAAATTTAACGCCTTTATCCTAACCCTCTCTTTCTTTTTGCAAATAACCAAAAGGCTGTTCCGCAAAAAATCTTTTCATGGACTTTTCCAATGCAAACAAAAGCAGCATACCAAGGACTCCGCAGGAAATAATTTCTCCGATGGTGACGGTTATGTAAGAAAACCATAGCGGTCTTATGCCGTAGGCGAACAATAACACCGGGGGGATGATGACCGCATTTGCTAAGATGGGCGGAATCGGTGCAAACCATTTGTTTTGACGGAATTTGGCGGTGAGCAGTGCGCCGATCAGGGTAGCCAGACTGCCGAATACAATATCAGGGAGAGGCGCTCCTGTCAAAAAGTTGGAAAGAAGACATCCCGCAAACAATCCGGGAATGGCGGCAGGCGTAAAGTACGGTAAAATCGTGAGAGCCTCGGAAAACCGAACCTGAATGGCGCCGGAGGCTATACCCAGCATATTTGCAATGTAGGTAAGCACCACGTAGAGGGCGGCAATAAGCGCCGCATGAGTCAGAAATAAGATCTTTGCGTTTGATTTTTTCATATGAAATTCTCCTTTAGTTTTGTTTTACGTCAGGAAGGTCTCGAACTGACGTTGTGATATGGAAATCCTTGATGACCCACATCGAAGATATGCTGTGCTCTGCATCGGGGCTGTTGACTTATGGGATTTCCCGAAAGTTTATTATAAAGAAAAATAAGAGAAAGTCAAGCCCTCGTACCCTTTACATAAGGAAGTTCTGCTCCTTTACATACAAAAAGGACACATGGCGTTTTCATTTTCTATGTGTCCTAACACTGTTATTTTGAATTATACAATCAAACATTAGTAGTTTGATTGTCAAAAATTGTTGGTTATGCTAACTGCATGACCTCGGCTTCAATTTCTTTCAGTTCTTCCAGTGATAATGTTGGTAAATAACGTGCAATTTTTTCAATCG
>JAMPGL010000019.1 GCA_023663945.1 Lachnospiraceae bacterium
CGAGAGCGCGGTGACGTAGAAATAAATCTCCATACAAGCGTCCGTTCTTCACCCCTCCTTTACCACATTAAACCGCAAATTAAAATCCTAACTATTTTCTTCACTCTTCTCTTTGAAGTAAGCGCGTTTTGCCATAATTTCGTCCTGTGTTTCTTTGGATAAACATTTATATATATCGTCATATTCTAATTCGGCAATTGGAGTTCCCAGAACCGGTGTCAACAGCCTGTCATAAAAATAGTCCTGCCAAAGGTCTTCAAACATAGTTTTGCTGTCGGTATACGTTATTACATCGTCAAATCCGGCGTTTGGATTATAATATTGTAGTTTTACAAAACCGTATCGTCCGGCATCAACCACAATAATATCAGTCAATTCATATAATTCTTCAAAAGCGTTTGCGACTTTTCGGCATTTTTCCCTTTCCTCATCGGTGATATATCTCTCTTTTTTCATGGTCTTTTCTTTTCCTTTCACATAGTAATAAGAAACTTCTCACTATATAGTTTACCCATTTTGTAGTATAATTTCCACTATTGGTAACCAGAACCATCTCCATTATAGGGGTATACACGTATATAAACAAGAGAAAAGATAAAGGAAAATATGACAGGTCATGATAAAATTTGATAGATTATTCAGAACTCTAAAAGATAATGGAATAAGTCAGTACAGTCTTTATAACAAATATGGTATCAGCAGAGCCCAGATTCAACGATTGAAGGAAAATCAGTCTGTTACAACGCATACACTGGATATGATTCTGAATATTTTGGGCGAAAATTTTACACTTGACAATATAGAAATAAGTAGCAAACAAATGTTCGAAAAGCTATTGCAATCTTTCTTTACATGTGTTATGATAAATACAAACAAATGTTCGGAGCACATTCCCTATGGAAAGCAATTTGATTGTCGGAATAACTGAAAAGATGACTCTTATGGAGAAGTTGGAGATTCTTACGGCTGCGGCGAAATATGACGTGTCCTGCTCATCCAGCGGTGTTGGCCGTAAGGGGGATGGAACCGGCATTGGCAATACAGCAGCGGCAGGAATCTGTCACAGCTTTAGCTCAGATGGAAGATGCATTTCACTTCTTAAGATTCTTTTTACCAATGAATGCATTTACGATTGTAAGTACTGTATTAACCGGAAGTCCAACGACGTGCGCCGGGCATCCTTTACGCCGGATGAGATCTGCGAACTTACGATTCAGTTTTACCGTCGTAATTATATAGAAGGTTTATTTTTGAGCTCCGGGATTTTATATAGCCCGACGTATACCATGGAGCTGATATATGAGGCTGTTTATAAGCTGAGAACCCTATATCGTTTTCAGGGATATATCCATGTGAAGGCAATCCCGGGAGCGGATCCGGAACTGGTACAGAGAATGGGGCTTTTGGCGGATCGGATGAGCGTGAATCTGGAGCTTCCCACGGCGGAAGGGCTTAAACGGCTGGCACCGAATAAGCACCGAAAGAATATTCTTTCTCCCATGCGTCAGATTCAGCAGGGAATCAGCCAAAGTAAAAATGAACTTATGGTATACCGCAATGCACCTTCTTTTGTGCCGGCGGGACAATCTACCCAGATGATTATTGGAGCTACGCCGGAAAGTGACTATCAGATTATGACGGTGGCAGAGACTCTATATCAAAAATTCGATTTAAAAAGAGTTTATTACTCGGCGTTTGTCAGTGTAAATGAGGATAAAGAACTTCCGGCGCTGTCGGGAGGTCCGTCGCTGCTTCGGGAGCACAGGCTGTATCAGGCGGACTGGTTACTGCGTTTTTACGGATTTGAGGCGAAGGAGCTTTTAAGCGAAAGCAAGCCGAATTTTAATATCCTGCTGGATCCCAAGGCGGATTGGGCACTGAGGCATTTGGAGCAGTTTCCGGTAGAAATCAATCGCGCCGATTATAAAATGATTCTGCGGGTGCCCGGAATTGGGGTAAAAAGTGCGCAGAGGATTGTGCGGGCAAGGAGGAACGGGAACCTTAATTTTGATAATCTGAAAAAGATAGGCGTAGTGCTGAAACGGGCGCTGTATTTTATCACCTGCAATGGAAAGATGATGTATCCAACCAAGATAGAGGAGAATTATATTACCCGGAATCTGATTTCCAATAAGGAGAAACTTCCCTTTGACAGGGATGGCATGACCTATCGGCAGCTTTCGTTATTTGACGATGAGAAGGAGGCAGAATGGAGGAGTATTATCTGATTTGCGAAGACTCGCTGGAGGGAATCCTTACCGGGATTTATGATGCGTACCTTATGAAAAGGCCCCATGAACGGATTCACATCTGTATCGGAGAAGAAGAGAATTATCGTCTGTTTGCGGTTTACGAGAGGCATGAGCCTGATGAGCAGAAGACGGTGAAGGTTGTACGCACTTTGATAAGGGATTTCGGCATGGAAACCTATATGGCTGTCTGCCGTGCCCTGGCATCACCGGAGCCGGATAAGGGGGAGGCAGTTTACAAGACTATTGCCGCAGGCTTACGAATGCGGAACAAAAGGGAAGTTATGGGAAATCTGGCAGACCCTTATGTGCACAGAGTTTTTGAGCTGGCAAGGTTTACCGCCAATGAAGCGCATTATCACGTGGAGTTTTTGAGATTCAGGGAGCTTGAAAACGGCATCTTGTATGCGCGGATTGAACCGAAGAATAATATCATCACATTTATCATGCCTCATTTTGCAGACAGGCTTCCTCTGGAAAATTTTGTGATTCAGGATGAGAGAAGGAATATTTATGCCCTGCACCCAGCGGGGGGAGAGTGGTATCTGGTGTGCGGAGACTGCGGAGAGGAGGGGGGACTGCCCGGCTTTTCGGAGGGAGAAAAGAAGTACAGCGAACTGTTTATGCACTTCTTTCATACAATAGCTATAAAGGAACGCAGGAATGAAGGGCTTCAAACGAATATGCTGCCACTCCGCTACCGGAGGTACATGACGGAGTTTCTGCAAGAATATTAGCGACGGATAACAGTATATTGCCCAAATAAATGGAAATATTATTTTTATGCCAAAACATCCGATAGAATATCAGACAGTCAATAAAGAAAAGTGCGGAGAAATTGGCTGGATTGTACTTAAAAAAATACTTTACAAACCCTAAATAGGGTGGTAACCTTTGTTAAAAGTACAAGAAAACGTTTTTCTAATCTGTGTTTTGTAAAGGAAAGGTGATAATGATGAAGCAGTGTAGAATCAAATTAAGGCTTGATGAGGTGAAGAAATTTGTGGAAGCCGCCAGCAGATGCGATTTTGACATTGACGTTTCATATAACCGATTTACGGTTGATGCCAAATCCATTGTTGGAGTGCTTGGGCTTGACCTGAATCAGATTTTGACAGTAACTTATGACGGTTATGATTCGGAGTTTGATAAGCTGATGAAAAATTATGCTCTGGCAAGCTGATGAAGAATTATGTTCTGGCAAGCTAAAATGAAAATTGAATAAGCAGGAAACAGAAAACTCCCTGTTAAGGACGCTGTGCGTTTTTGGCGGGGAGTTTTTGCAATATCAATATAGTGCCAGTTTTTAATGATATTTGTAAAAAAGCATGTTATACTGTTGGAGTACAGATGGCATGAATCTGGGAAAGAATTAGAAACGCTGGGATTCAAAGACGGCTGGTAAATGGAATAGGAGAAGGACTGGCAAAGATAAATGGAAATTCAAATATCAGTAAGGAGCCTCGTAGAATTTATTCTGCGCTCCGGAAATATTGACAACAGAAGAGCGGCGGCTCCTGAAAATGCCATGCAGGAGGGCGGGAGAATCCATCGGATGATACAACGGCGCATGGGAGGGGATTACCACGCGGAGGTACTTCTGCATTATATTTATCATACAGAGGATTATGAGATTCATATTGACGGCAGGGCGGACGGAATTATGATTCAGCCTGTCGGGGATCAGGCGCAGATACCGGAACTGACAAATGTGTCAGTAGAACCGGCATACCGTGATCTGGTGACGGTGACCATTGATGAGATTAAGGGAACTTACCGGGAACTGCACAAAATCAGGGAAGCGCAGGCTGTCCATCTGGCGCAGGCGAAGTGCTATGCATATATTTACGGAAGCCAGAATAATTTGAAACATGTCCGGGTGAGGATGACTTACTGCAACATTGACACGGAGGAAATTAAATATTTTCACTTTGAATATGAGATGGATGAGCTTCGGGAATGGTTTATTGACATAATGAGTCAATATAGAAAATGGGCAGATTTTCAGTTTGCCTGGCAGAAGCTGCGTCAGGAAAGTATTAAAAACATGCAGTTTCCGTTTCCTTATCGGGAGGGGCAGAAGGAGCTGGTAACTTATGTGTACCAGACCATATATCACAAAAGAAAGCTGTTTATTGAAGCGCCTACCGGGGTAGGCAAAACCATATCTACGCTGTTTCCGGCAGTGAAATCCATGGGAGAGGGACGAGGACAAAAGATTTTTTATCTGACTGCAAAGACGATCACAAGGACGGTGGCGGATGAGGCGGTAGGCTTGATGCGGACGAAAGGGCTTAAGTTTAAAAGTGTGATATTGACCGCGAAGGACAAAATATGTTTTATGGATGAGGCGGAGTGCAATCCGGAATACTGCCCCTATGCAAAAAGGCACTATGACCGCATCAATGACGCGATATATGACCTTTTGACTCATTCGGACAACTTTAACCGTGAGCAGATTGAGGAGTATGCCCGCAAACATCAGGTGTGTCCCTTTGAGATGTCGCTGGATATGAGTTTGTTTGCAGATGGAGTGATCTGCGACTACAATTATCTGTTTGACCCGCATGTATATTTAAAGAGATTTTTTGCGGAGGGTATCCGTGAAGATTATATATTTCTGGTGGATGAGGCGCATAATCTTGTAGACCGGGGACGGGAAATGTACAGTGCAGTGCTGGTCAAGGAGGATTTTCTGGCACTGAAAAAAGTTGTGAAGGATTACGACCAGAGGATGTACCGCCAGCTTGAAAAGTGCAACCGTGAGCTCCTTGATCTGAAAAGAGTCTGTGAAGATTATGAATATTTGGATGAAGAGGAAGCGGCGCCGTTCGTGCGGGAGCTGGTGAGGCTTTCGGGCATTATGGACAATTATCTGGAAGACCACGAGGAGAGTCCGGTGAGAGGCGATGTGCTGGATTTTTATTTTGAGGTGAGTCATTTTCTGATGATTAACGATAAGCTGGATCGAAATTATGTGATTTACACGCAGATGGAGTCTGACGGAGGGTTTATCATTCGGCTTTTCTGCGTCAATCCTTCCAAAAATCTGCGGGAATGTATGCTGCGGGGCAGAAGCACCATTCTCTTTTCCGCGACTCTGCTCCCTATCCAGTACTATAAAAGCCTTTTAGGGGCGGAGGAAGGCGATTATGAGGTATATGCAAAGTCTGTTTTTGATTCCCGGAAAAAGGGCTTGTTCATTGCCGGGGACGTGACCAGCAAATATACCAGACGAACAGACATGGAATATTATAACATTGCATCCTACATTCATAAGGTGGTCAGTCAGAGGGACGGAAACTATATGATTTTTTTTCCTTCACATGCCTTTTTGCAAAATGTCTACGAATTATATTGCAGCTATTATCTGGATTCAGAGCAGACGGAATGCATCGTTCAGGAGGAATATATGGATGAGCAGAGCCGGGAATCATTTTTAAAGCGTTTCGACAGTGAAAAGGCGGTGGAAGAAGCAGAGCTTGGGCAGGCAATCCGCATGGAGATTGAGCAGGAGCAGGAAAGGTCTCTTTTGGGATTTTGCGTGATGGGCGGAATTTTCAGTGAGGGGATTGATTTGAAGAGAGACAGTCTGATTGGCGCACTGATTGTGGGAACGGGGCTTCCGCAGGTGTGCGTTGAGAGGGAGATTTTAAAAAGCTTTTTTGATGCGCAGGGAGACAACGGATTTGATTTTGCCTATCGTTTTCCGGGAATGAATAAGGTTCTTCAGGCGGCGGGAAGAGTGATACGGACTGTGGACGATGTGGGAATTGTAGTGCTTTTGGATGAACGCTTTTTGACGATGCCGTATCTGCGCAGTTTTCCAAGGGAGTGGGAAGAGTACGAGAGGGTTTCTCTGGAAATGGTGGAAAAAAGGGTGGAACGTTTTTGGGATGAGTGGCTTTGAGCTCTTGCAGGCAAGAATGAAGGCAGTTTTGAGAAATGACGTCGTTTTTCATAAAAAAAGTTAAACAGATTTCACTTTATGACATGCATGTCATTGTGGATAACTATGTGGAAATGGGGGATTTCTCAATCTTTGTGGATTATGTGGATAAAAAATGTTCGCTGTTTTTTAGTGAATGTTTGCAAGACGGAGGATTCAAAAAACAAAAAATACTTATTTGGTCAATTTCAAGGATCCCCAAATTGACCAAATGCGTTTTTTATTCTCAAACATGTACAGAAAGGGGAAAATATGGTATACTTTTCGAGGCTGAAAAAGGTGCAGGATGCGGGAGCAGTGTGAGAGCAAGAGCAGAGCAAAAGCAAAAGCAGGAGCAGTGCGAGAGCGGAGCAGGAATGTGCTGAAAGGTTCAGCAGAGACAAATGAAATAGGAGGCAAGTGCTATGTGGGCATATGAAAGTGTTTTTTATCAAATTTATCCACTTGGATTTTGCGGAGCGCCCTTTGAAAATGACGGTGTACTAGAACATCGAATCAAGAAGGTGAATGAGTGGATTCCTCATATTAAAAAGCTGGGGGCAGATGCAGTTTATTTTTCGCCGGTATTCGAGTCAGATACACACGGATATAACACCAGGGATTACACAAAGATTGATACCCGTCTGGGAGATAATCAGGATTTTAAACAGGTTTGCGGCAGGCTTCATCAAGAGGGAATACGAGTGGTGCTGGATGGTGTGTTTAACCATGTGGGAAGAGGATTCTGGGCTTTTCAGGATGTGCTTCAAAAGCGATGGGACTCTCCCTATAAAGACTGGTTTCATATCAGCTTTGACGGCAATTCCAATTATAATGACGGTCTCTGGTATGAGGGCTGGGAAGGCAATTATGATCTGGTGAAGCTCAATCTTCGGAATGAAGCGGTAATTGAGCATATTTTTTCTGCAATTAAAGGCTGGGTAGAAGAATTTGACATTGACGGGCTGCGGCTTGACGTGGCTTACTGTCTGGATCATGATTTCCTGCGCAGGCTGCGTCAGTTCTGCAATGGATTAAAGCCCGACTTTTTCCTTTTAGGAGAGACCCTGCACGGGGATTATAATCAGTGGGCTAACGATGCAATGTGTCATTCCGTGACCAATTATGAGTGCTACAAGGGTCTGCATTCCAGCTTTAACAGCATGAATATGTTTGAGATTGTTCATTCTCTGCTTCGGCAGTTCGGACCGGAGAACTGGACGCTTTATAAAGGAAAGCATCTATTATCTTTTGTGGATAATCATGATGTGTCCAGAATTGCCAGCATCTTAAATAATGAAAAGCATCTTCCGCTGATTTACGCGTTAAGCTTTGGCATGCCGGGGATTCCCTGCGTTTATTATGGAAGTGAGTGGGGAGCTAAGGCGGACAAGCGGGAAGGCGACCCGGCGCTGCGCGCCTGCTTTGAGGCGCCGATGGAGAATGAACTGACAGAGTGGATTAGTAAGCTGGCAAAGGCAAAGAAAGAGTCGAAGGCATTAAATTATGGAGATTTCCGTTCCGTAGTGCTGACCAATAAACAGTGCATTTTTGAGAGAAAGGCTGACGGAGAAAGAGTTTTAGTTGCCATAAACGCGGACGGCGAAGATTACACGGCACATTTTGATGCCGGATGCGGAACGGCGGTGGACTTAATCACGGGTCAGATGCACGATTTCGGGGGAGGAAGCACCCTTCCTGCCTACAGTGCATACTTCTGGAAAATGGAGCGTTAGCCGGCAGAACAGAGTACCGGCGTCAGAATAGAATGCCGGCATCAGAATGGAGCGTCAGCCGGTAAATAGAATGCGGTTGTGCAGAGAATCCTCTGTATCATAGAAACATGGAATTTTTTTGCAAAATGTAAAGTCTGCTTGACAATAAATGTAAAGTGAACTATACTTTAAAATGTAAAGCGCGCTATACATTGAAGAAGGAAGGGATATTTTGCAGACAAAGATTGCAGAATTTAGGAAAAAAGCCGGGGTAACGCAGGAAGAGCTTGCGGATGCGGTAAACGTGACCAGACAGACCATTATCTCTCTGGAAAGCGGAAAGTATAAGGCATCGTTAGTGCTTGCTCATAAGCTTGCCCAGTTTTTTGACGTGACAATTGAAGAAATGTTTCTATTTGATATGGAGGAAGAAAATATATGAGCAGAGGAATATTTTGCCAGACAACAGCGGCAACCAATGAGGAATACAGAAAGGAATTGAAGAGGAAAAACGTCTGGCTTGGCTTTTGCCTGCTTGGGTCGGTGGCAGCATCCGCCTATTATAAGAAAAAGATGTAAAGGAAAGATGTAAGATATGGATTTTACTTTTTATCAATTGTGTTGGTTTTACTTTATTTATTCTTTTATCGGCTGGTGCGGTGAGGTATGTATTGCCGCCGTAAAGAAGAAAACATTTATTAACAGAGGATTTGTTAGCGGTCCCTTTTGCCCGATTTATGGCGCGGGGGCCGTAGCATTTGCTGTTTTCCTGCCGGAGCTTACAGGTAATCCGTTCTTTTTATTTTTAGGAGGAACAATTCTTGCTTCTTTTATTGAATTTGCGACAGGAGCCCTTTTGGAAAAGCTTTTTCACCAAAAATGGTGGGACTACTCGGAGATTCGATTTAATTTTGAAGGTTATATCTGTGTAGAATATTCGTTTTTATGGGGTGGCTTTGCGCTGCTTCTTACTTATCTGATTAATCCGGCATTATCCGTATTGATAAATATGATACCGCGGCTGGCGGGTGTGATTATTTTGTGGATACTGACGGCATTTTTAACATTAGATACCATGGGAACCTCTCTTGCAATACGGGGGATGCAGAAAAGGATGGAGCAGCTTGCTCAATTGACCGAAGGGATTGGACAGGTTTCCCGCTTTTTGGAGAACGCCATTACACAGAAAATTGTAAAGCGTATGGAAAAGGCGTTTCCAGCAATCTCACCGGAAATATTGAAAAAGGAAGCAATCCCAAAAGAAAAGCCGGAAGTTTTTGCGAAGGGATGCGGATTTTATAAGCTTTTTTCTCTGTTTTTTATTGGAGCATTTTTGGGAGATGTAACTGAGACTATTTTTTGCTTGATTACCACTGGTCAATTGATGAGCCGCAGCAGTGTGGTTTATGGCCCGTTCAGTATTGTGTGGGGTTTGGGGTGCGGACTGCTTACGGCGGTTTTGTACCGGATACGGGATAAAAGTGATTCTTATATCTTTGTGGCGGGGACACTTCTTGGCGGTGCCTATGAATACATATGCAGCGTATTTACGGAACTGGTATTCGGCACGGTTTTTTGGGACTACAGCGGTTTCCGGTTTAACTTGGGAGGCAGAATTAATCTCCTTTATTGCTTTTTTTGGGGCATTGCGGCTGTGGTTTGGATGAAACTTTTGTATCCCGGGCTTTCTTCCCGGATAGAAAAACTGCCTCAAAAAACGGGAAAGATACTCTGCAATTTTCTTATGGTGTTTATGGCAGTCAATTGCCTAATTTCAGCACTGGCACTGGCTCGGTATGGAGAACGGCAGGCGGAAGGGTCAAAGCCTGCAGAAAATGTGCTGGAAGAATTTTTGGATGAGCGCTTTACGGATGAGAGGATGGAGCGGATTTATCCTAATGCAAAGGCTGTGGGTTAAATCTGCGCTTCCCCTGCGGAGATTATCTGGTGGACAAATTTTTTAATACTGTCTGCGTAACAGTTCAGCCTTGCAGTCCCGGATGCACATAATTTTACAAATAGATATTGACAAGTAATATTATATGACGTATAGTATGTTTAACACAAATAATACTATACGTCATATAATATTATAAATAGAAACAGTATTGCAGAAAGGAGAAGCGTAATGGTTTTTAATACAGGAGCGGCGCTTTTGGATGCGATTGTACTGGCTGTAGTATCCAGAGAGCAGGAAGGCGCATATGGATATAAGATTACGCAGGATGTACGGCAGGTGATTGAACTTTCCGAATCCACATTGTATCCGGTGCTGCGGAGGCTTCAAAAGGATGAATGCCTTGAGGTGTACGACAGAGAGTGTGCTGGAAGAAACAGGCGGTATTACAAGGCAACGGAAAAGGGAAGGCTTCAGCTTAATCTTTACGAAAGTGAATGGAGAAAATATTCTGCAAAAATCAATGGAATATTCGAGGGAGGAATGAGCAAATGAGTAGATGGGAATTTATGAGGCGGCTAGAGTCACTGCTTTCCGACATTTCGCCGAATGAGAGGGAGGAAGCGCTTCAATATTATAATGATTATTTTAACGATGCCGGAAGAGAAAATGAGCAGGAGGTCATAAGGGCGCTGGGTTCTCCGGAGCAGGTGGCAAAGATTGTGAAAGATGGTCTTGCGGATAATCTGGAGGCGGGAGAGTTCACGGAGAATGGATTTTCCAGCCGGAGCGCGGAACAGCGGAATGCCATTATAAAAAGCCCCAGGCAGAGCGGAGAAGCAAATGCGCAGAATGGAGAAGCAGCTACGCAGAGCGGAGAAGCAAATGCGCAGAGCAGAGGAATAGATGCGCAGAGTGAAGGGGCAATTGCACAGAGCGAGGGAATTGCGCAGGGGGGATGGAACAAAAGCGCGGGAACCGGGAGTGCGGAGACCCAAAATGCAGCAGATAGAAAAAGCAGTGCCGGAAATGGGGAAGCCTCTTCTTTTTCAAAAGAAAGCGGTAATGCGGCGGCAGGAGATGCCGGCAGACAGAAAAAGAAGGATGAGTTTCCAACATGGGCAATTGTGCTGATTGTGATTGGGTGCGTTATTCTCTCACCGGTAGTTCTGACATTGGCGGGTGCGCTGCTGACAGTGATTGTAAGCGTACTGGCAACGGTATTTGGGCTGGTGTTTGGATTTGGGCTTGCGGCGCTGATTCTTTTTATCGTGGCGGTTTCATTGGCGGCAGGAGGATTCGGCTGTGTGCTTTCGTCACCGATTACAGCGCTGGGGCTTTTGGGCGGCGGGCTGATTTGTCTGTCGTTAGGAATTTTGTTTGTGCTTCTTACCGTATTAGTGGCAGGAAAACTGATACCGGCTATTTGTCAGGGAATTGCATATATTTTTAAAAAGCTTTTCGGGAAAAAGGAGGCAGCGGCATGAATAAATTTTTTAAATACGGACTTATCACGGCAGGAATTTCGATGGCGGCAGGGATTGTATTTCTGCTGATAGGCATAGCGGTAGAGGGAAAAGTTCTCATCAATAACCCCGAATGGGTGCTGAACGGGATGAGCAGGCTGGGGATTTTGGATGAATTGGATGAATTGGATGACTGGCAGGAAGCTCATCATGGAACGCATCACGGAGCAAATTGGAGCTGGGGCGGAAGCAATAATCAGCTGATAATTAATGGAGAAATACAGGAATCGATAAGCGTGCCGGGAGAAATTTCGGCGGCGGGAATCAGAAAGCTCGGATTGTACCTTGGCGCGGGGCAGTTTTATATTCAGGAAAAAGACACGGACGACGGTATCATATCCATCACGGTTCAGGGCGCAGGGGACTGCGACTATTATACCGACGGCGATACGCTGTATGTGGAGACCTTTAAGGGAAATCAGTTTGGAAATGATTTTGTAGGAACCGGAAATCAGGCTGTGATTAGTTTTCCCAAAGGAAGCTTCTTCGATGAAGTGGAATTGACATGCGGAGCGGGAGTGGCGGAAATCTACAATCTGACTGCCGACGAGTTGGAAATTGAGACGGGAGCCGGAGAGGTCAAGGTCAATTCTTCCGCTGTATCAAAATTTTCCGCCAATGTCGGTGCGGGAAGAGTCGAAGCCGGAAACATGACAGCCAAGGAGGTTGATCTGGAGCTCGGCATGGGAGAATGCGTTTATCAGGGGAAAGGTTTAATCGACATAGATGCGGAATGCGACCTTGGGAACATGGAGATTATAGTGGATGGCTCCAAGGGAGACTATAACTATGCGATTGAATGTTCTGCCGGGAATATTGACATTGGAGGAGACAGCATTACAGGGCTGGGCACGGAGAGAAAGATTAATAATGGAGCATCGAGGAATTTTGAGTTGTCCTGCAACATGGGAAATATTACGGTAGATTTTCAGAACTGACGGGAGGGTATTATGATTACATTGATGCTGATTTTGGTATTTTTCATTTTGTTTTTGGTTTTGTCGCTTTGCCTGCGCCTTGCAGGGGGTGTGCTGAAAATTGCTTTTAAATTAATATTCTGCCTGCCTTGCGCGCTCATATGCGGAATATTTGGATTGATATGCTGTTGTACGCTGATTTTGATTCCGCTGGGGATTTTAAGTTTTAAGCTGACGGGGATGTTGCTGAATCCGCTGCGGGCGTGTGTTTCGGTTTAATGTAGTAGAGAGAGTTTAGAGAACGGACGCTTGTATATGGAGATTTATTTCTACGCGCCATATATGGCGTGTAGAATTTGTTTTCTCCGGAGCGTACCTTATCACAACCTGCTAATTAAACTAAACCGGAATTCTGATAAGACACTTTTTATAGCATTTATTAACTGTTATATCTTATCTTCAAAAAGTCCGCAAACCCTTGAAAATGCTAAATTTATAGCAAGCGAGTTTGCCCTTACGCTTTCCCTTGTGTTATATCCTTTTCCCAATCCAATCTCCGATTGGATTTTGTTACTGAACGCCCATAAGGGCAAAAATAAGGGAAAGAAAAACCTATAACAAATTATAACACAATATAAATCAGGCGAAAAGAACTGATTGAAATGCTTTCTTAATTTCTCCGAAAATGTGATTAGAAAAGAAAGGACAGATAAGATATGAGATTTATATATGCAGAATACAATAGCCTTTTGACAATAGAATCTGCCCTATGATTCTATTGTATGTACCACAACAGTGTTGATGTAACCACTTTTGACGGATATATCCTGCGGATTGACTGTAATGTGGTGGAAGATGGACCCCGGACTACTCCCTGCTCTCAATGTGCTTTAGATGCGTTGGCAATAGACGAACCGCTTGATATATGCAATCCATCGGATTCCCGATGGATTTGATTAGCAATCGATGGCAATTTGCAGATGTGGGTGGATGCAGAGGACAGTTTGGAACTATGGTAAATCCCTTTAGAAAAATCAGAAGGTTTAATTATCCCGTTCCATTTCACTGACCTTGCAAAACAATTCCAAAATTGTCCTAACAGCCTCGCCAAACCGATTTAATTCACTCGGTTCAAGATAATCCATAAATTCATGGTAGCAGTCAGTGTTGTCGCTGCGGAATTTGTCCATATAGCTGACTGCCGTATCTGTTATTTTGATTTTCGTGATGCGGCGGTCAGCGGGATCATAAATCCTCTCAATGAAATTCTGCTCAAACAAGCGGTTGGACATTTTGCTGAGCTGGTGCTTTGGCATATTTATCATTTCAGAAAATTTAGTCATTGTGACAGCGCCGCTTGTGCGTAACATCTGTAAACAATAGTACATTTCAAGGCTCACTCCGTCATCTAACAACTGTTTGATCGGGCGGATAATGCGGTAATTCCAATGGGGTAACAGTAACAGCAGGTCTTTTTGTATTTCTTTTACGTCCATAATTGATACTCCTAACCATATACTAGCATTTGTGCAACTATTTTTCTTCATGTATTGACAGAAAGGTATAAATTAGCTATACTGAAATAGTTGTATAAATGCAACAAATATATTTATGCAATTAAATTGTAGCATATGGCAGATAAAAAAGCAAGAATAAGGCAGGAGGTTCCTTTGATGAATGAAAAAGCAGAACAGGACAAGAATCTGGAATTGATGGCAGCTGCCCCTATTCCAAAAGCAATTATTAAATTGGGAATACCGACTGTGATAAGCAGCCTGATTTCCGTCATTTACAATTTGACAGATACCTATTTCATAGGGCTGCTTGATGACCCGATCCAGCTTGGTGCAATTTCTTTGGCATTTCCGGTATTCCTTGTCATTCAGGCAGTCAGCACGATTTTTTCGGTTGGTGCGCCGTCTTATATATCAAGGTGTCTTGGCAGCGGCGAATATGGTGAGGTAAAGAAAACCTCATCAGTAGGGTTTTATGGCATTACGGTCATTACGGTGATTTTATCAGTCCTGTACTTTATCTTCCAAAATCCGATTTTACGGCTTATGGGAACTACGGCGGAAAACTATGCTCCGACAAAAGCCTATATGAGCATTATAGTGCTTTTTGCTTTTACAATTTCTGTGCAGGTGGTTCTGCCCTGTGTCCTTCGTGCGGAGGGTAAAGTAAAGGAATCGGCAGCGGCTCTTCTGATAGGGACGATTGTAAATATCGTATTTGACCCTGTTTTCATTCTTGCTTTACACATGGGTGCGGCGGGCGCGGCATGGGCAACTATTCTCGGCAATGTCTGTGCAGCAGGATATTGTATCTTTGTCATTCTGAAAAAAGATACATTTCTGTCCCTTTCCATAAAAGATTTTGCGCCCACAAAAAGGATTGTAGGGGAAATCTTCAAAATCGGCTTTCCCTCGTCCATTACAAACTTTGTCATGAGTTTTTCAAGCATATTGCTTAACAATTTTGCATCGATATACGGAAATAATGCGGTATCAGCGGTGGGTGTCGCAAATAAGCTGATGACGGTTATGACTATGACAATTGGTGGATATGTCATGGGTTATCTGCCCTTTGTCGGTTATAATTATGGTGCGGGAAACAATGAGCGTGTTAAAAAGTCCTTTTGGTTTACAGGTTTATCTTCTACGGTATTCGGGTTAATCTTAGCAGTTCCGTTTACCCTGCTTGGTTCTGCATTTATGGGGGCTTTTACAAGCGAGGCTCAGATCATAGAGCTTGGCGTGGAATGTCTGCATATCTATGTTTTCTGTCTGCCGCTTTTAGGTATGCAGTATACAGTGACTGCCACATTTCAGGCAACCGGCAAGGCGCTTTCGGCAATGATTGCCAATCTTGGAAGGCAGGGAATTTTCTTTATCCCGACAATCATCATCTTCAAACAGATTTTTGGCTTTTATGGTCTTATCTGGGCGCAGGCTTTAGCGGATGCCCTTGCCGTTATATGTTGTATTTTACTTGCATTGCCAATGATAAAAAATATTTCAAAGGATGATTTATATGGGAAATAATCATTATCTGAATGTACTTTTTCAAGTTGGAAAAAGTTTGTTTTTGGTTTCCAGCGAGTATGTATCTGACATACAGTATATTCCGGATTCCATTACGGAACTTCCGAAAGCACCGTTATATATGCGGAAAACCTGTAATTCTTTTGGAAGAGTTATAACAATGATTGACATAGGGCTGTTGCTCGGCATGAAAGAAAACACCTGCCCTGAAAAACTGATTATTCTGAATCCGCCCACGAAAGGAATTATGGTAGATAATGTGCTGTCCGTAGAACATACGGAACAGTTTAAGGAAATAGAAAAAAGTTTTGCTGTCCCGCCAATCATAAAGAATTTTTATGTCCGTACAGGCAGGAAAGAAATTATTTTGGAAGTGGATATTCCTAATCTTCTTCATAGAACCACACAATAAGGCTGATATGATAGTAAAAACATTTCATATCAGCCCTTGTTTATAGCACTTCATTCCGCAAAACTCTTGGATAAGGTTGTTGGAATGGATTAAAACTGAATAAAAAACTTTCCCTTGTAACTTGCCCATAAGGGCAAAAACAAGGGAAAAGGATACATATTTTGAGGTTAGGCATACCGCAAAGCCTTGAAAATAGGGGAAAGTTAAATCAGTTAGTAGATAAACTGGAATTTATAGTAAAATCCCCGCCTTCTTCAGCGCCGGCCGCAGCGCCATATAAAGCAGTACGGACACGATTGCGGAAGTCACTGCGTTGATGGAGGTGGAAGCGATATTCCAGACAAGGGTTACTTCGGCGGCAGGCTTTCCAAGAATAACAAGCTTATATAAATAACCGAAAAGAGGGTCAAAGACCACGTTAAATCCCAGCCCGCATACGGAAGCAAGAATTGTCCATTTTAAAACCTTGCCGTTGTCCGTTTCCGTAGATATTTTTCCAAGTTTATGTGCGATCAGCCCGGCAATCAGCCCGATGCAGAACTTTAAGATAAAAGTCTTGGGGGCGTAAATGATGTACTGAGGGTCTAACAGGTCGCCGATGGTCATGCCGATTGCACCGCCCAGACCGCCGTAGACACCGCCAAGGAGAAGGGCTCCAAGCACGCAGACGGCATTCCCTAAATGAATGGAAGTGGCATCGCCGCCGGGAAGCTGGATTCGGATTTGCAAAAAGGTAAACACCACATAAGATAAAGCCGCCATCAGTCCGGTCATGGCGATTTTTTGAGTCATTTGATTTTTCATAATCATTCATCTCCTCTGCAATTATTAATGTCGTTTACTATAGATATCGTTGTAATTCATTATATGCAAAAGTGGCATTGAAAAAAGTGCCAATTCGGAACTTTTTGACCATGCCAGATATTGGGCAGATAAAAGTGGAATACAAAAATGTAAATTTTTTCTAAAAAAATTCCTGTTTTTTAAATAATTTCTAAAATATCTTGGATTCAATTGACATTCTCCGGAAAGCTGGAATATAATAGCAAATGGTTAACTAGTTAAATATTAAATGATTAACATTTGAAAAAAGGCAGCGTGCCAAGAGCAGTGCGCTATGGAAATACGGCTCGGAAGCATTTGAGGAAGGAGGTCATGATGGAGAGTAAGCGACATCAGGTCGTGAACCTATTCATACGGTCTGATCAGGTTATAAGAAGCTCCATTGAATGCGGGGTAAAGGATACCGGTCTGCACAGGAGCCAGCATAGAATATTGATGATTCTTGGAAAACATCCGGATTGTTCGCAGACAATGCTTGCAAGGAAGCTGGAAGTATCTCCGGCGGCGGTTGCGGTTGCGCTTAAAAAGCTGGAAAAGTCTGGTTATATTGAGAGGCAGAGCGTGGAATCGGATAACCGGATGAACCATGTTGTAGTGACACCGAAGGGGATGGAAGCAATCCGGGTAAGCTGTGCTTACTTTCAGGAGGTGGAAAACGTTTTACTGGATGGGTTTTCAGAAGAAGATTTGGATATTTTGGAGCGATTTTTAAAAAAGGTAATTCAAAATGGTGAAAATTATTACCGGCCGGTAAACGAAAAGAAAGGCAAATGACAGAACTAAGAAAGGCAGGAGTAGTTTATGAAAAGATTTTGGAAGTACATGAAGCCATATCTTTCGGCATTTATCATCGGGCCGATTATGATGATCGTGGAGGTCATCGGGGAGGTGCTGCTGCCAAAGTTTATGGCAAATATTATTAATATAGGGGCGGCGAATCACAATGTACCTTATATTATAGGAATGGGAGCCTGCATGATTGCAACGGCGTTTCTGATGATGGCGGGCGGAATCGGAGGAGCTTATTTTGCGGCTAAGGCGTCTATCAGTTTTTCTTCGGATCTTAGAAGCGACTTATTTAATAAGGTGCAGACGTTCTCCTTTTCCAATTTGGATCGGTTCAGCACCGGTTCTCTGGTGACCAGGCTGACCAATGACATCACGCAGGTGCAGAATTTAATCAATATGGCGCTGCGGATGATGCTGCGTGCGCCGGGAATGCTTATCGGCGCACTGATTATGGCAATTATGATGAATGCACAGCTGGCGGTGGTGGTGCTGGTGGTAATCCCGGTTTTGGCATTATTGATTGGTCTGATTATTAAAACCGCCTTTCCAAGATTTGAAATTATGCAGAAAAAATTAGATTTTCTCAATTCCAATATTCAGGAAGTGCTGACGAATGTGCGCGTGATTAAATCCTTTGTGCGGGGCGGCTATGAGGAACAAAAGTTCGCAGAATCCAATGAGGAGTTAAAGCAGTCCAGTTTAAATGCTTTTAAGGCAGTCATACTGAACATGCCTCTCATGATGGGTATGATGAACGCCACAACGCTGGCGGTTGTATGGCTTGGAGGAAAGCAGATTTTGGCTGGTTCTATGCCGGTGGGAAATTTGACCGCTTTCACGACTTATATTGTTCAGATTCTTATGTCGCTGATGATGCTGGCAATGGTGCTTTTGCAGAGTTCAAGAGCACTGGCGTCTTTACGCCGTATTACGGAAGTGCTTGACACGGAAGTGACGTTATCGGATGAGGGATGCACACTGCCGGAGAAGACGGTAAACAGCGGTAAGGTGGAGTTTCGGGATGTTTCTTTTCGTTATTATAAAGAAAATAAAGAAGCGGTGCTCTCTCATATCAATTTTACCATAGAAAGCGGAAAGATTCTTGGCATTATCGGCTCTACCGGAAGCGGAAAGACTACGCTGGTTCAGATGATTCCCAGACTGTATGATGTGGATGAAGGGCAGGTTCTTGTGGACGGCGTGGACGTGAGGGATTATTCTTTGCAGAATCTCCGTGAGGGCGTAGGCATGGTGCTTCAAAAAAATGTTCTTTTTTCCGGGTCTATTGCGGAAAACCTGATGTGGGGTGATGAGAACGCATCTTTAGCAGATATGAAAAAGGCGGCAGAGGCGGCTCAGGCGGATGACTTTGTCACGTCCTTTACCGACGGCTATGAGACAGAGTTAGGACAGGGAGGCGTCAATGTGTCCGGCGGACAGAAGCAGAGGCTTTGTATCGCAAGGGCTCTTTTGAAGAAGCCTAAGATTTTGATTTTGGATGACTCCACCAGTGCAGTGGATACGGCAACTGAGGCAAGGATCAGGGAAAGCTTTACCGGAACCTTAAAGGATACCACCAAAATCATCATTGCCCAGAGAATCAGTTCGGTACTGGATGCAGATGAGATTCTTGTTTTGGACGAGGGAGAGATTGTCGGCATGGGAAGCCACGAGCAGCTTCTCAAGGATTGTGAAGCTTATCAGGAAATCTATTATTCCCAGATGGATCGGGAGGTGAGCGCATCATGAGAGAAGAAAAACTTGCTTATCTGGAAAAGAAATATGAAAGTAAATTGAATCCGAAGACAGAATCGCTGCCGGTAGAAAAGCCGCAAGGTGCGGGACCCAAGATGCCCGGTCCGGGCAAACGAAACGCCAGAAATGCTATGGCAGGCGGAAAACCTCAAAATGTAAAGAAGACCGTGGGAAGACTTTTCGGATATATTGCCGGGCAAAAGTTAAAGCTTGGAATCGTCTTTTTGTGCGTTATCGGAGGAACCATTGCAAACCTTGCAGGTTCTTACATGCTGCGTCCGATTATCAACGGGCTGACTGCCGAGGACAGGAGCGTGACAAATCTGCTGATGGGCGTGTTCACAATGGCATGCATTTATCTGGTGGCAATACTGGCACAATACCTGCAGCAGAGAATTATGATCGGCGTATCCCAGGGCGCTATTCAGAAGCTTCGTAATGACTTGTTTGGAAAATTACAGAAGCTTCCGGTCAGATATTATGACACCAACAATCACGGCGATGTGATGAGCCGTTTTACCAATGATGTGGATGCGGTGGGAGAGATGCTGAACAACACAGTAGTTCAGCTGATTTCCGGAGCGATTAACATAGTAGGAACTTTTGCACTAATGATTTATACCAACGTGTGGCTTACTCTTATCACCATTGTGATGATGCCGATTATGCTTCGCGCCGTCTCTTTTGTGGGCGGAAGGAGCCGGAAATATTACAGGGCGCAGCAGGCGGCAATCGGCACGCTGAATGGTTACATTGAGGAAACGGTGACCGGGCAGAAGGTAGTCAAGGTTTTCTGCCACGAGGACTCGTCCCGGGAAGAGTTTGAATATCTCAATCAGGATCTTCGCGGAAAGCAGATTAAGGCACAGTTCTTTGGCGGAATCATGGGACCGGTTATGGGAAATTTGAGTCAGGTCAGTTATTCCCTGACGGCGTGCATCGGCGGTATTTTGTGCGTGCTTCGCGGGTTTGACCTTGGAGGCTTAAGTGTTTTTGTCAACTATTCCAGACAGTTTTCCAGACCGATTAACGAGGTGGCAATGCAGGTGAACACTATCTTTTCGGCACTAGCCGGAGCGGAGCGTGTGTTTGCAGTCATGGATGCCGAGCCGGAAGCGGAGGATGCGGAACATGCTGTAAGGATTTGCGAAGAAAACGGAAAGAAGCTGTATGCAGTTCCCAAAGAAAATGCGATTACCAAAAAGGAAGGCTTCCGCGCGGATGTGGTTCGTGAGGATGCACAGAATTATTATAAGGAAGTAAAAGGCGCGGTGACGCTTCAGGATGTGACGTTTGGGTATAATCCGGATAAGACCATTCTGAAAAATATTTCCCTTTATGCAAAACCGGGACAGAAAATTGCCTTTGTGGGTTCTACCGGTGCGGGAAAGACCACCATCACGAACCTGATCAACCGTTTTTATGATATTGATTCGGGAGTGATTACTATTGACGATATTCCGGTTACAGAGCTTGCAAGGGACGACCTTCGGAAAAATATTTCCATGGTTTTGCAGGATACTCATTTGTTTACGGGAACCGTCCGGGAAAATATCCGTTACGGAAGGCTGGATGCCTCCGATGAAGAAGTGGAGCAGGCGGCAAGAACGGCAAGCGCCCATTCCTTTATCATGCGTCTTGAGCACGGCTATGATACCATGCTGGAAGGGGACGGCGCTAATTTAAGCCAGGGGCAGAGACAGCTTATTAACATTGCCCGTGCGGCAATTTCCAAGGCGCCTATTTTGATTCTGGATGAAGCGACCAGCTCGGTGGACACCAGAACAGAAAAGCATATTGAAAAGGGAATGGATCGCCTGATGGCGGAGAGGACAACGCTGGTAATCGCCCACAGGCTTTCCACCGTAAGAAATGCAAACGCCATTATGGTTTTGGAGAACGGCGTAATCATAGAGCGCGGCGATCATGACGATCTGCTGGCGCAGAAGGGACGGTATTATGAGCTTTATACCGGATTGAGTGAGCTGGATTAATATTGATGACAAGAGAAAATCTTGCCTGATATAGGATAAACCTATAGCTGGCAAGATTTTTTATATATTGTACAAATGAGTAACAGAGTGCTATACTCACTCTAGCAGACAAAAAGGAGGAGAAATATTATGAAAAAAAGTTTAGCATTATTATTAACAGGAGCATTTTTGGCGGCGGCAATTACCGGATGCGGCGGTAAAAGTGCAGATGACAAGGTAATCAAGGTTGCGGCATCCGCAACACCCCATGCGGAGCTTTTGGAGCAGGCAAAGCCTATTTTGGCGGAGCAGGGCTATGATCTTCAGGTTACGGTTTTTGATGATTATGTACAGCCCAATGAGGTAGTGGAAAGCGGAGACTTTGACGCAAATTATTTCCAGCATATTCCTTATTTGAACAGCTTTAACGAAGAAAAGTCAACCCATCTGGTTAACGCCGGCGGTATCCATTATGAGCCGTTCGGAATTTATCCCGGAGCCAAGTCCGATTTAAGCGCAGTGGCAGACGGAGACAACGTGGTTGTTCCCAACGATACCACAAATGAGGCAAGGGCGCTTCTGCTTTTGCAGGACAACGGGCTGATCACTTTAAAGGATGGCGCAGGTCTTGAAGCAACGGTAAATGACATTGTAGATAACCCTTACAACCTTGAGATTGTGGAGCTGGAAGCGGCGCAGATTCCCAGAGTTCTCAGTGAGTTTGCCTATGCGGTCATGAACGGAAACTATGCGCTGGAAGCCGGATATTCCGTGGCAAGGGACGCGCTTGCATATGAGAGCTCCGATTCGGAGGCGGCTAAGACCTATGTGAATGTGATTGCCGTAAAAGAAGGAAATGAAAATGCGGATAAGATTAAAGCACTGGTGGAAGCGCTGAAAACAGATACTATTAAGAATTATATCAATAGTACATATGACGGAGCGGTAATTCCCTTTGAATAATAGCGTATAATTGTGTATAATGTGTTTAGAAGTCTCGGAACTTCGGTTCCGGGGCTTTTTGTTTAATAGGAAATTCTTTCAAAAAGTGTAAGAACCGAAGGTTCTTATCTTAACGGATGTAATTGGAAAGGAATAAACTATGACACTGACACAACTTCGCTATGTAATTGCAATTGCAGATACTCACTCCATGAACGAGGCGGCAAGAACCTTATTTATCGCCCAGCCCAGCCTTTCCCAGGCAATTAAGGAGCTGGAAGAGGAAATCGGCATTTCGCTGTTTAACCGCAGTAACCGGGGCGTGCGGATTACGCCGGAGGGGGAGGAGTTTTTGGGGTACGCCAGAGCGGTTGTGGAGCAGTATCGGCTGGTCGAGGACCGCTACATCGAAAAGAAAAACAGCAAAAAGCGGTTCAGCGTGTCCATGCAGCACTATACCTTTGCGGTGAAGGCGTTTGTGGAGCTGGTGAAGCAGTTCGGCATGGATGAGTATGAGTTTGCAGTGCATGAGACCAAGACCCATGAAGTGATTGGAGATGTGAGAAACTTCCGAAGTGAAATAGGCATTTTATATTTGAACGATTTTAATTCGGCGGTGCTCACCAAGCTGTTTCAGGAGTCCGGTCTGGAATTTAAAGAGATTTTTAAGTGTGGAATTTATGTGTATATGTGGAAAGGGCATCCCCTTGCATGCCGGGAGGAGATTGCGCTGGAAGAGCTGGAGGAATATCCCTGCCTTTCCTTTGAACAAGGGGTAAATAATTCCTTTTATTTTGCGGAGGAGGTACTTAGCACTTATGCGTATAAAAGGCTGATTAAAGCGAACGACAGGGCTACGCTTTTAAACCTGATGGTAGGGTTAAACGGCTATACCCTTTGTTCCGGAATTATCTGCGAAAGCCTGAACGGTTCCGACTACTGCGCGGTAAAGCTGAAATCAAAGGAGCTCATGACCATCGGCTATTTAAAGCGAAAAGGGATGCCGCTTAGCACGCTGGGGCAGAAATACCTGGATGAAATCAGGAAGTTCCGGGCAAGTCTTTAGAGCTGGCGGCCAGGTCAACTCTTTTTACGGAAACAGAAACACCTGCCTGATGTTCAGAGCATCGCCGGTCAGTCCATTTAGGCGTTTGATGACATCTGTGGTGTTATATTTTCCGGAAAGGAGCCGGAGGGTGCTGCCGGAATAATGCTCACGGCTCACATTACCCACGTTTTTAAATTTTATAAAATGGATAGGAGAGAAGGAGGTATTTATTTATGAATGTACTGCAAAAATTATTAATGGCTCTTGGGGCGGCATTTGCCGGTATAGGACTGATTTTCACGGTTGTATTAGGGAGTGCCCTTCCTAAGGTGCCGGGTTCGGGACCTATGGTTATGATAGTGATTCCGATTTTCTTTATTCTTATAGGGCTCAGCCTTATAATATTTGTACTAACGGCTGTGGCAAAGAAGAAGGAAGTGGCAAAGAAAGGTAAAAAATACTCGGCAAAGATATACGGATATGTCGAAAATACATCTGTCAGGGTAAATTCCGATTATCTCATTGACACAAAGGTTCATTATTTTGATGAAAAACATATTGAGAGAGAGGCGATTATACCTACAGGTTTTAACAGGGGAAGTTCCCAGTATCCTATTGGAATGACGATAGACATATATGAGTATAACGGAAAATACAGCTTTGACCCCAAATCAGTCAGAGATGAGATTCTGCCCGGTGAAAATGAGCTTATGGACGATAAGCCTATAGAACCGGAGAGGATAACGAATGTGGCTATTGAATGTAAAAATTGCGGTGCGACATTTCAGGCGGTTAAAGGGTATACCGAGAGATGCCCTTATTGCGGAAGCATTTATAATGCATAGAGAGGGCGTAAATTCCGTGCTTCGTTGTTTGCAGCGAGGTTGTTGATTTGTAATAAGCCACGCATTATTTGGACTTTTATCAGGGACTTCAAATGACAGTCGGCGGTTTCGCCGCAGGTACGTTAAGTTGTACCTGCGGGGATTAGAAGCACCTGCCCGATGTTCAGAATATCGCTGGTCAGTCCGTTCAGACGTTTGATGGCATCTACGGTGGTGCCATATCTTCTGGAAAGGAGCCAGAGAGTGTCGCCGGATTTGACAACGTAGCGGACAGGCTCCGAGCCGGGGTCAGGCGAAGGAACATTTTGAAGGATTCCATGGTAGACTTCGTAGAGAGCGTTCCAAGTGCGGGTTCCAACAATTCCGTCAGGAGCAAGGTTTTTGGACTGCTGGAAAGCGATTACCGCCTGCCGGGTAGCGTTTCCAAAGATGCCGTCCTGAGAAAGGGAGGGAATACCGGGGTAATATTCGCCGGCAACATTTAAAAGATACTGAAGGGTAATCACATCTTGACCGCGGGAACCCTGCCGAAGTGTGCTGCTTGGCGGGACAGTTCCGATTCCAAAGGAATTTCCTTCGCTGTCCAGCTCCGCCAGTCTTGTTACGGCGGTATACAGGCTGGAAATTTTGTACCATGTAGCTTTTCCTACGATGCCATCGGGGGTTAAGTTAAAAATGCTCTGAAATTTTGTCACGGCGGCACTGGTGCTGGCGCCAAAAGTGCCTGCGGGATCGGTGATTGCAGGAATGGCAGGATAATTGCGCCGGATCCGGGTTAAATAGGTTTGGATAGTTTCCACGTCAAGACCAGTGCTTCCGGTCCGCAGTGCCGTTCCCGGATAAGAGGTGAGAACGTTAGTTATAGTGTTGGCACTGGCAATTTCAATGTCGCTTGGATAATAAGAACGCAGAATCTGAATGGGGGTCATTCCCTGATTTGCCAATGTCACAGTTCCCCATTGAGATAACCCCTGACAGGTAGTGGTCGTTCCGTTGCAGAAGGAGGTAAAATAAGGAGCATTTTGTCCCTGACGGCGGACATATTGATTGAAAATGCCATCCACAATCCGGCTGATGGAATCGTAGATGGGATGCCCGTAGACAAAGTACTGGTCGTAGGCAGTGCTGTTTGTTATGTCGAAATTATATCCAAGATTCCGATACCATTCCGTATAAACCCTGTTCAGGGCAAAGGTGATGATGGCGTAGATATTGGCTGTCAGCGCGGCGTCAGACCAGGTGGGATAAATTTCACTGCTTGCAACGTTTTTGACATAATCGGGAAAAGACACCTGAACATTGGAGGCAGAGGAGCTTGGGGCGCCCAAATGAACGGTGATTGGGTTGGGGATTACTACCTGACGAAGCACATAGGGAGTAATGAGGGAGCCTCCTTCCTGATCATGAGAGACCGGCATAGAGACGGCGGGTTTCCCAATGGGGATTTCCGTGGTATTTGGACTGCGCTGCTGATCGGACATAGGTATAAGGGAGAGGGGAAGCAGGGCTCTTTCGCCGTCAAAAATCGGGATGGCAGAAACGTAGAGAGAATTAAAGCCATCTGCCCTTGCAAGTACATTGTAGCTGGCAAAAGGGGTTTCCTCATAATATGGGGTCTGCGAAAACGTTCTGCTTATTGTTTCTAACGGGATGTCCTGTGTCCTGCCGCTTTCATCGGTAAGTAATTCGTAGACTAGATTTCCGCTAGAATCCGTGACCCGGATCTGCACTCCCTTTAACGGAAGAGCTTCATGGGCGGTTCCTGCCTGTATGGATAAATAGCCGATAGCCATAATAAATTCTCCTTTTTATCATATGATTCATCTTACGATTTATCTTATGAGGGGAGAGTGAAACAGTTACAAAATATGATATTTTAAATGAATGAAAATCCCTGTGGAACGGAAATCACAGGGATTTACTGCGATTAAGAAAGTAATTTGGCTTCTAATTCAAGTATTTCGAGGAGATATTCTTTTTTGGAATCCGGACATGCCGAATAAATTTCAATCATTCTGACGGGAACAGGATATTCCGGCATAATTCCTTTTAAAAGGTAATCCAGACTGACGCCAAGCACTTTGCTTACTTTTATCAGATTATCAACAGAAAGCCCTATCATGCCGCGCTCCGCTTCACTGTAGTGCTTAATGGATATGTCAAGTTTTTCGGCAAGCTGCTCCTGAGTTAAATGGTGCAGTTTTCTCTGTGTTCGTAAACGTTCACCCATTGCTTTTTTGTAATCGTTCATGAATTAGCTCCTATCCTGTTTGATGCCTATTATTAGTATATATGAAGGGAAAGACTATAAAAATAACCTGTAAGGTGTTGCAAAATGCAACGTATAAAGTTATAATTCGTAATATGAGAATGAGCAGGAGGAGAATTGGAATGGGTGCAAATATATTAAGTGAAAGGGCAGAACAGACTGCTTTGTCAAATATGTTTGAAGGACTGTCAATTTTATTACAGGACAGTGATGATGCGGTTGAAAAAGAAAGGATAAAGAAGGCGATTCAGGGAATGACGAGCACTACCGCTTATTTGATGCTGGGCGAGACGGAGACAGGGAAAAGCAGTCTTCTTAGAGAGTTGTTCTACAATATTTTTGAAGTGGCAGAGGATATGGCAGGAGATGTCTGCGAATATCGATGGGGAGAACAGGAATTTACAATGCCGTTGTCAGATGGATTTCAAAAGAGATTCATTGCTTCTGAAAATATGAAGGGTTTATCGATTATTGATACAAAGGGATTAAATTGTTTTAACGATACGACGCTCATCAGGGTAAAAGAATTGGCTGAAAATTGTGACGTTGTTTTTGTAGTGCTTAATGCGGCTCATGTAAACAGTTCCAGATTATGGGACATCATTGAGAGCTTTCCTGCAAAAAAGATGTTATTTTTTCTTACCAAATGTGATTTGCTTCCATCGGAAGAGCTGGCAAAAAATATTGACAAAGTAAAGTGTTATATGCAGGAAAGCAATATTTCAGCTCCGGTTTTTCCGGTAAGCATTAAAGAGGAGCAATCGGCTGACGGCACAGTACCCCTAGAGGAGGTCAGAGCTTATATCAGAAATCAGGTGGTCGGATCCAATCCGATGCTGAGAAAGCAGAGGCAGAATGTTGAGGAAGCTGGAGAATTACTGAATCAGATATACGCATCCTTTTCCATGCGGAAAAAGCAGTACTTATCAGATGCCGAAATCCTGCGCAAAATCAATCGTTCTATGGACGATTATGTGGCAAACCATCAGAAGGTGATAGATGACTTGATTAAAAAGCTGACAGTGGAAATCAATAAGGACATTGATAATTATGAAAAGGAAATTATTTCAAAGCTTGATCCTTACAAAATTAAAGAGCGCTTTAAGGAGAAAGAGGACTTTGAATATTACCTGAACATGACTAATGAAAATTATAAAACCATGATGAGCGATTCCGTCAACCGCAAGACCATAGAAGCAATCAAGGGATGCCTGCATGATCTGGAAATTGTTTTTCAGGAAGCTGTTGGGTATTTTAATACCAGAGAAAATATTATGGAGTTGAATGACCGGTTTTATGGTTCTTTGTCAAAGAGCCGTCAATCGATGGCGGCGGAGACAAAGGAGACAATTGTCGCAACCGGCGAATTGTACAAAACATTAAGCGAAGCATCGGAAACTTTATTTTTGCAGATTTGGGATGAACGGAAGAAGTATGATGACAGGATAAAAAAGCGCTTCATATTTTCGGTTGCAGGGGGAGGCATTACAGGTTTTTTTGGAGGAGCAGGGGGTGCGGTTGGAGTAGGTAAGGCAGTAGCTGCAGGGGGTAAGGCAGTGGCAGTTGCAGGTGAGGCAGCTGCAGGAGCACTTTCAGCTTCGGCATTATTTGGAGCTGCTGTTATCGGCATCGGGGTTGCGCTGTTAGGTGCGTTTGCCGTTAATGCTCTGGCAAAAACTCTCTATGATCCTAGGGCATCAAACAAAATGGAAGAAGCAGCGCAAAGATGTATTGAGCAGTTTAAGATGGAAGTTGGCAATACCAGAGTAAAAATGATTGAACAGATTTCGGCACAGATAACAGATATTTTTGAGAGAGAGCTCGCTTCTGCAGACGGCTGTTTTACGGACTTCCGCATGTCGGTCAATATTGACGAGCAAAGGATTCCGCTTTTGGAGCAGAAATTACAGGAAACGGAAAAAATTCTGGAACAGATTAATGGCATGATAAATCGAATGGAGATAAACGGATGAACACAAAACAAACAAAAGCGCTTGAATGTCTAGATGAAATTGAGCAGTATGCAAAGGAACAGAAACTTTCAACCAGGATTCTTGACAGCATCGACGAATGTAAAGATCAGATAGCGGAAGAAAATGTAAACTGGAATGAAGTGAATCTTGCGGTGGAAGATCTGCTGAAAAGTATTGAGCAGAAGATGATGCTGGTATCTGTCGGCAAAGAGACAAGCAAAAATGAAGTATCCATACAGGAAATTAAGGCAAAAGTTACCGAGATGGCAAAGCGGTGGCATGTAGAAAACGAAGAGTCAGCCAATATGATGACAGAACGAAAAAAAGTTGTTTTGGAAAAGACATACAGAGAAATTCAGGAAATATCTTATACCAAAGCACATCGAAAGGAATTGAAGGACGAAGAATTATATTTGGAATTTTTCAAAAAGGTCAAAGGAAAATATGAAACGGAAATTTTCAGCCTGATTAAGGAAATGATCAGCGATATTAGCGGCAACTGTACCTTTATGCTGGAACAGGTGCGGAGTATGTTCCAGAGCATTGGCGGATATGCAAAAGGGGTAGGAAATCAAAAATTTTATTATGAATATGCAGACAGAAAAGAAGGGCTGGATAAAAAAATACAAGGGGAAGTAGAAACGACCGAAGCGGGAGGCGGTGAGATTATATCCTTTGCCAACCGAACCAAGGAAGCGTTAAAAGAGATTAAAAATAAAATAAATCGAAAGACCAAGTTACTTATGATTGCGCCGGTTCTTGCTGTGCTTGGCGTGCTGTTGATAGGCTTTTCGGTTAAGACAATTACAGCGATTAGTGAAAATAGGGCTGTAATAGAAGAAAAGGGAGGAGAAAAGCGGGAAGAAAAGAGTGAACCGAAGACAAATGATAATTCTGCCGAAGAAAATGATGAAATAAAAGGGATGGTAAATTTTATAATGGAAGAAGCGGTAGACACCGCTTTATCTAAGGCGGAATCAAAAATCGTGCCGAATGTGGCGGGAAGTTTATTCCCCAAAATATTAATAGCTGCTATATTGATTGTGATTGTACTTTACATAATTTATATCGCAATATTAAAACTATGGTGTGATCAGCAGGCTCGCAAAAGGTGCGGTGAATATCTAAAAACAGAAACGGTTCAATTCGAGCATGATAATGTGCTGATGCCGAAATTGGAGGATGCAATAAAAACCGCGGTTGAAGAATATGAAAGTCAATATCTTGCCATACTTAATTCAATTTTTATGGGGACGGATTATGATTCTGAGATGTCTCAAAGCAAAAAATCAGATCAATTTGCGGTTTTAAAAGAAAAATGGAATGCTGTAAGATACGAATGAGGAGGAAAAAGAAATGGACAGCGTCAAAGGATTAATGAAAAAGGTGAAAAAACCGAACAACATGCAGATTGCTTCTAAGTCTTCTGTTTCCAGCGGTGAGAACTTAAAAACTATGAAAAAAGAACTGGAAGACCTAATCAATTCGAAAGCAAAAATTTATGGATTTATCGGAATGGAAGTCTATGATTTATATAAAGAAAACAAAATTGAAATTCCACAAGTAAAAAATTATCTGGATAATATGGATGCGATTAATCAGTCCATAGAAGAAATGAAAAATGAAATAAAAGAAAGAGAAGCCAAAAATGTGGGTAAGAATATTTGCTCCTGCGGTTATAAATTAAAGCCTCAGGACAGGTTCTGTCCTAATTGCGGTGAGATGGTTCCAAGAGATACCGTCATTTGTTCCTGCGGCACTGAGCTAAACAAAGATGCGAAGTTCTGCCATTCCTGCGGAAAAAGCATGGAAAGCATTTTGAAAGGACAGGAGGAACCGGAAAAGCAGATTATGAAGGAATGTATTTGCGGAGCCAAGGTTCCGGCAGGACAGTTTATGTGCCTTGAATGTGGAAGAAAAATTGAATAAATATAATATAAAATAGCAAGGAAGCACCTCTGCACCAGAATAAGGAATCTCCAGTGAGGAAAAAATTTACTTTTTATACTGCTAAAAAGGTAGAAAATTACAACAAGGACTAGCCGTTATGCTAACAAATTGGTATAATAGATGTAAAAAGTAACAAAATACAGCTATATGGTGTCAGAGGAGGAACGTTGTGAGGCAGATTGCATGGGACGATAGTTATAAGATGGGAATCGAGTTTATCGATAAAGATCACAAAATACTTTTTTCCACGATGAATAAGCTTTTAAAGATCAGCGAAGATCAGGAAAAGAATGAATGGGTGTGCCGTGAGGGCGTTAAATTTCTAAAGAATCATTCGATAGAGCACTTTGAGCGCGAAGAAGTGTACATGAAATCAATCGGTTATGATGAATACGACATACATAAGCGCCTTCATGACAATTTCAGGGAGAAAACGCTGCCGGCGCTGGAAAAAGAAATGGAAGAGATGCATTATTCCACAGAGTCAGTCAGGCATTTTTTGGGGGTCTGCATTGGCTGGGTAATTTCCCATACACTGACGGAGGATATGGCAATCCATGGGATAAGCACCAGTAAATGGACCAATATTCCTCACGAGCGCGAGCAGGAAGCACTGGAGCAGACCATTATCCAGATTTGCAGGGATATTTTCCGCATGAAGGCGAAAATGATCAGTGAGCAGTATGGAGGGCAGGATTTCGGAAAGGTTATCTGCTGCCGGTTCATTTATCGGGGACATGACAAAAAGAAATGGGAAGTTATCCTAGTTTATGAGGAGCGGCTTCTGCTTAAGATCATGAGCGGAATCCTCAATATGGAATATCCGCGTGTGGATGATATGGCAATCAATGTCTGCCGATATATTTCCCGCCAATTTATAGAACGGGTCAGGGAAAGTTTTCCAGAGCTGGAATTGTTTGAGCTTGAAAAGGAAAGCCTCTTGACACATGAACAGCTTCTTGACTCCTTTGAGCGAGAGCATCCTTCCTGCAGCCTTTTGTTTGATACGGGTACGGGATATTTTGCATTTTGCGCCATGACCGCAGATTCTATCCATGGCAAAATAGCCTCCGCGATCAATGATCAAAATGCGATAGATATGGTGAACAAGTATCTGATTAAAGAAGATAAAGAATGGAAAGAGCATAAAAAGCGGATTCTTGTGGTGGATGATTCTGATTTTATGCGGAAAAGAATCATTCAGCTTTTGGAGAAAGATTATGCTGTGATTGAAGCCGGTTCCGGCGCGTCGGCAATCCAAAGTATTGTAGTGAACAGACCGGATCTGGTTCTGCTTGACTATGAGATGCCTGTCTGCGATGGAAGGCAGGCGCTTGAAATGATTCGTTCCGAGAAGGCAACTGCAAGCATCCCTGTTATCTTTCTCACTGGAAAGGGTGACGTGGAGAGCGTTAAAAAGGTCATGGCATTAAAGCCGGAAGGGTATTTATTGAAGACTCTGCCGGAAGATGACATTAAGAAGGCGATTGATAAATTTTTTGCCAAATTCAATGAAGCGTAGAGCTTGTCAGCGGGCGTTAAATACGCCCGTTTTTGCTTGACATTTTCTGTTAAGGGGAGTATACTCACTTCATAGCAATCAAATCTATGTGAAAATCTATCCATGAAACATGGAATCATTGGTGCTTCGCCGGTATTTTCACATATTACTAATTAACAGGACGGTCAAAACGAAAATAAGCATTTAAATAATTATAAATGATTGTTATTACGAACAAATGTTTCGCATTGACCGGAAGAAGAAAGAGAGGTAGACTCAATGTATAAGGAGATGAAAGACATGACCAACGAAGAAATGTTTAGGGCAATTATGGAGCGCATCGATTCCCTGGAATCAGGACTAAACAGCAGAATGGACAGGCTGGAAGCCAAGATGGATAAGCTGGAAGCCCGGATGGATAGTTTGGAAGCCCGGATGGACAGCTTGGAAGCTAAGGTGGATAAGCTGGAAGCCCGGATGGACAGCTTGGAGGCTAAGGTGGATAAGCTGGAAGCCCGGATAGACAGCTTGGAAGCTAAGGTGGATAAGCTGGAAGCCCGGATAGACAGCTTGGAAGCTAAGGTGGATAAACTGGAAGCCCGGATAGACAGCTTGGAGGCTAAGGTGGATAAGCTGGAAGCCCGGGTGGATAGTCTGGAACGTAAGGTTGATAGTCTGGAATGCAGAGTTGGAAATCTGGAAGCCAAGTTTGACTATCTGGAATCTAACATGGATCTGGAATTTAGAGCAGTGCGGACAGAAATGGATGTTGCTTATAAGACCTTAAAGAAGGATATTTCAGTTCTGAATGATAAGGTTGACCGGCTTATGTATACAAAAGATGTTGACGGCTATGAGAAAATGAAGATACAGGTAGAACTGTTGACAAAAGGCTATCAAGAGCTGAAAGTAAAAATCGGATAATTGATATCAGGCAGAATTTGGAGGGTGCGCAGAGCAGGGAATGAGCATAAAAGAGGAAATCAAAGGCTGGCAGGAAGAAAATTTTGTAAAGACACTGGCTGATATGGGAATCAAAGAAGGGAGCATAGTCGTTGATTTTGGATGCGGGGTTGGGAACTATGCATTTTCGGTGTCTTACAGAGTCGGCGGGAAAGGAAAGGTGTACGCCGTTGATAAAAGCCGAATAGCGCTTGAATATCTCAGTGCGGAAGCGGAACAAAAAGGGGTTCAAAATGTTATCCCCATGACTCCAGAATACGATGGAGGCATTCCGCTAAAGGACTGCTCTGCAGATATGGTTATGATTTATGACCTGATACATGATCTTGGCGGGCAGAAGCGGCAAATCCTAAATGAGTGCTGGCGCATACTGAAAGTGAACGGAATATTATCAATTGCGCCATTCCACATGGAAGAGTGGCAGATTGCGGAACTCACGCAGGAGATAGAAGGATATGGTTTTGCATTAGGCAATGTCCAAGAGAAGAAAGCACTGCATTTTGAGATGTATCGATACTTATTTCAGGAAACAGAGCCTTTAGGTGAGTATGAAAAGGGTAATATTTACAATTTTTATAAAAAGGAAGAAAAGTGCTCGTGCATAGCGCTTCAGTGAAGGCGTTGAAATATGTTTGAGGATATTTATAGTATTCAAGGTTTGCATTGACAGAATTTGCGAGGTGTGATATTCTTTACAATGGTTAGTTAAAGCTAACCGAAGAAAAAGAGGAGCGGATAAAAGTATGAAATACATTGGAATGCCTATGGGGATGTGGATATTGTTTTGCAGTTCTTTTAAAAAGCAGTTATCTGTGACGCTGCACTTTGATGAGGAAACTGCCGGTGAGATTACACGGCGGGCAAGGCAGAAGTATCATGAGATCATAAAAATGCTGCCGAAATTTGAGAAGAGCGACCGCTTTCAAGTGAATATTGTTAATGCGGCGATGCTGGCGTCGTTTTATCTCAATATGCCGAAGAAGCCTTCGGCAGAGCAGATGACGGATTACTATGCCTCCGCGATGATGACGAAGCCCATGAAATGGTTTTGCGAGCAGTCCGGGAAAAAGAAGTTTACGGCAGGCGATATTAAGGAACTGAAAGAGACGGAAGCCCTGCGCGCCGCCGATAGGAATCCTTATTCGTGGAATATGAAATTCCTGCCTTATCCGGATGGCAGCGGTTATGAGACGAGATTTGAATGCTGTGGTATCTGCGCCCTGATGCGCAAATTGGAAATTTTTGAGCTGACTCCAGCTATGTGCCATCTGGATTATACGATGGCTGAGGCAGGCAGGACGGCAGAGTTTGTGCGGGAATATACGCTTGCCTCCGGCGGACCGTACTGCGACTGTGGATATAAGAAGAAAAATTGAAAAAAAGGTATCGGAAAGCGGGATGAATTGAAAAGGCAGGGATTATTAATATGGCAGTAAAAGTGGAGAGTATGACAGACGCGGAGATTGAGAGCATAGCGGAGGCGTTTGTCCGCGCGGGAGTCCGCATGGGCTGGCTGTATGCCACAAGCGAAAGACGGGAGGGATATATCATTTTTTATGATTCAGGCACTTCGCCCTCTATTCCGGCGCTGATGGAAGTGATAAGAGGCTGTCTGAAATCGCTTGGTTTAAAGGGTGTATCTCTTATATGCGAAAACTGAATAAAGGCGGAAAATCTCTGGAGAGCCGCATGAAGAAAGAGAAAAAGAATTTTATCAAGATTGAACTGGCGGCAGTCGCCAAGCCTTATCAGGGACAAGGGTATATGAGAAAGACGCTGGATATAGCTTTTCGGGCGGGGCAGGAAAGGAAACTCCCCTGTATTCTGGATACGGACGGCAGGCTGAAACGTGATAAGTATATCCACGTGGGAATGCAGCTGGCAGGAACGAGAAAAATAGAAGATGGTTTGTATTTATACGATATGATGAGCGCAAAAGAAAAATAAGCGGCTGCGAAGCAGACATTTGTTTTTCTTGCGCCATTAACGAGCAAATGTCCGATGAAATCGGACAAAAAGTGCTGAAAGCGCGGATTTGCGAGTTTAGATGATATAATGAGCGTTAGCGAGAAGAATGAGCTTGCTCATTCGGCGAGTGGCGAATGGCGATCATGAATCGAAGATTCATGATATAGTCAAATACCCCGTAGCAAGCTGACGGGGCATCAAACTTGTAACGCAGCAAGCTGCGGGGTATTAGACCCTCGCGGCAGTCGCCAAGGTCATGCAAGCATGACTTTGACTCGTTGCTCGCGGGAATAAAAACGGCAGGGGAATAGGGAGGTATTGAAGGATGGACATGATTTTTGGGTTTTTAGGGCTTGCAGGAGGGATTTTCTGTGCAATCGGAGACATACTTTTTGACTTAAAAGGGAAAGGAAATAAAAAACTCGGCACTTCGGGAAATATTGACAGCAACTGGATAAAGATGTCCTATTGGAGATTCGGAGCATCCATACTTGTTGCTTTTTTGGGGGATGCCCTGCTGGGATTTGGATTTTACGCTCTGGTTGGGCAGATAAACGGCGGGCACGGCGCTTTGGCGGCAGTTACCGCTGTATGCGGGTATGTGAGTGTCATTGCCGGATTTTTTGTACATACGGTTCTCTGCATTCAGCCGATTATCTATAAAAAGATTATGGAAACGGATCAATTTAAACTGGCGGACGATGTGCTGGAGACATATTATAAAGCTGTTCTGCCGCCGTTCCTCATCGGTTACGGATTTATACTGGTGGCGTCGGTATGCGTTATCATTGCAATTGTGAAAGGCTTTTTGGGCGTGCCGAAATGGTTCGTTCTGCTTAATCCCTTTGTGTTCCTGTTAGTCGGCGTGAGCCTCAGAAAGATAAAGCCGGATTGGTTTTATGACCTGCCGGGAATTATTCTGCCGAGTCTTGGAATGGGGATGTTCGGGGTGATTGCGGTTGTGAGCATGATGTCCTGATAAGGGAGGTACAGAAATAACTAACTGACTTGCGGAGGAGGATCTATGGTAACATTTTTACTTTCACTACTTGCGATAGGCGGAATTGCCCTTATGCTGTACTCGGCAGTTGCGTTGGTGCAGGACAAGAGACTGTTCGGGTCTGCGCCTAAGGATGTTCAGGAACTGGTACAGCCCAAACCGGAACGGTTCAAAGGACAGCATTTGTTTGGATGGACACTTTTAATCCTTAGTTTGCTGATGCTTGCGGCGGTTCTGGTTTTGGCTGTATGGGACGGCATCCGTAACAATTTCGGATTCTGGCAGTTTTTCGCAAGATTTCTGATTATACTGTATGCGTACAAGGCGTTTGACATGCTCTGCTTTGACTGGTTACTGCTGACGCGTTCGCATTTCTTTCAGCACTATTATCCTGAGATAGAGGGATGTGATGGGTGCACCAAATATGGCTTTAATTTAAGAAGCCAGATAATCCGTATTATTGTATATCCGTTCATTTGTGCATTTATTGCATGGATATGTACGCTGATGCAGTAGATATGCCGTGCTTTTTATCAACCTTTTTTCAGCGAGCTTTCATGGGCGGCGGTTACTTCTTCCAGAAACTTTTCCGGATGTTCGCCGGCAAGTCCGCCGTGCCCGACATTTTTAAAAATTTTAAGGGAAAACGCGTAACCGGCATCCTGCCACTTTTGGATATTCTTTGCAAGTCTGCGTTCCACAGAGCTGTTGATGCCATACCATAGGTGCATATCTGTATTTTTGAACGCTTCAAAGTTTACTCCGCGCCCGATGAGGCATCGATCCTGATTGCGCCAGCTTTTCCATGTAGCGTTAGTATAAACCAGTCTTTCAGCTTCCTCGTAGGTTCTTCCGGTAATTTTGGCAAGAAATTTTTTGCGTCGTTTTCCAGCACGTCCCATGATGCAGTAGAAAAAGCCTGTGAAGAAAAAACAGTACAAATCCTTTCCCCATTCGCTTTTTATGTTGGGATAACCATGCGTTGAGAAACCGTCCGCAATGGTTGTGGTGATCGTCAGACGTTTATCCTGTATTACTTCGCACAGGATGCGGCAGCCATAAGATACTCCGTAAAGAATATCAATCTTTCCGCCGTAATGTGCCAAGACATAATCCCCGAGGCGTTTTGCTTCGTCCATGACAGACTGAAATTCTGTTTCCGGCTCTGATGGATTGAATCCGTCATATGCAACTAAAATGACATGATATTTCCGCGACAGAATTTCGGCGGTTGGAATTGCACCCTTGTAGGATACGCCGCCTCCGTGCAGCAGAACCATGATTTCCTTGTTATCTTTTCCAAATTCAAAATATTTCATAGCAACGCTCCCTTTCCTGATATGTAAATTTCTAACACCCGCAGCATAAGATCTATGCTGTCTGCAAGGGATGCTTCCACCAAAGTATCCCTGTGTTCGCGCATGGCGTATATGGATTTGACTAGATTTACCACCATGCCGCAGTTAACATTTTCCCGCACATCGGAAATGAGCGGAAGCCATTTCTGCGCCAGAGCCATCTGGTCTACAGGGTTGAATAAATCGGCATCCGCCATATGTGTTTTCAGCCAGAGAAAATCATTAACGGTCAGACCGTTCATAAGGTCATATTCGGAATACAGGTATTCCCTGAAAAATTCGAGAAATTCATGTGCAGACATCTGGCTGCGTCCTGCAAATTTTTCCTTCAGCATTTCGTCCTTTTTTTGTTCCGCCCATGTTATAAGTGCCAGAATAAAGGCTTCCTTGGATTCATAAAAGCTGTAAAAACTGCCTTTGGCAATCCCGCATGCCGAAGTGAGCTTTGAAACCGTCGTCCGCTGTACGCCGAGAGTCCGGAAGAGCTTTATGCCCTCATGGAAAAGCTGTTCCCGTATTTCTTCCTGTTGTTTTCTGGTAAATGAGGCTGGCATATGGCTTCTCCTTCAATGACCATTTTTATAAAATGCGGTCATTGATATATTACTTCGTAATATTGGAATTGTCAATATCACTTTAATCAAAACTTTTGCCAAAACTTGATTAAAAGTTTGAAAGAAACTTTTGCTGTTATTGAAAAAGAAAAAGAGCGAAACGAAATGTCAGTTGGAGCAAAAAAAGCCAGACAGAAGTAGAAAATTGCGACATTGGCAAGAGCCTTGACAAGAGTCTGGGGCATAGAGTATACTAAAGGCAGTTAGCGGCTACTAACGAATGTAGCCGTTTTTGCTTGCTGGAGGTTAGCCTGTGCTAACTACGATTATGAAATATTTAAGGCAGTTTCTGCAATTAAGGTTTTTCAGGAGGGAGAGTTTATGACTTTACAAAAGAAATACTGTATTTTTGGAATTATCGGCTGTCTGTGCTTTGGCATAGGCGACTGGCTGCTTGGATATGTCAATCCGGCACTGCTGGAAGGGGCTGATTTATATTTTATCCGTGCGGGACACGGCATGGATTACAATACGTTGAGGGTTGATGTAACTCTTGCCTTGGCAGCGGCCGGGATATTTTTTCTATATCCGGGGTTTGTACATATAGCGGATATTGCAAAAGACGGGAAGACAAAGAGGCTTCTCGAGTACGCATTTGGTCTGTGCTCGGTCGGGTGGATGATGCTGCATCTGCTCGTATCTTTCATTGTGCTTGTGTTTTCGGAAGCGGAGAAAAAGGCTGGGCGTGAGATTGCAATGACTCTTGCAGGCAGGTTTGGCAGTGCAGGGGTGGTGGTTGAAAAATGTACCTCTCTATTTGCTGTGGGCGCCGGTATCTTATTGATAGCGGCAATCCTGCGTGGGAATACCTGCCTGAAAAAGAAGGCTGCATTTTTTAGTCCGATAGTTCCGATGCTGGTAATTATTGCAGTTTCACAGGCGCTTCCACTGTCGGCATTTTCCTATGGGCTTTATACGTTTAATATGAATGCGGCAATGATGGTATGGTTTGCGTATCTTCTGATAGAAGGAAGTAAAACAGTTATAAATTGTGAGGTGCAGAAATGAAAAACAAACGCCAGTCAACGATTAAGAGATTTTTGATTCGGGAATTTGGAGAACAGAAAGGTATTTTTCTTTTTGAAAAACAAGAGTTGCTGTTTCAAACCCTTATAGAACGATCAAAAGGAAAAAGCAAAAGCCAGCTAAAGACGTTGACGCAGACAATCCTGCCGGTGGTAGCGCTGTATCAGGTTCTTGCAGAGTTTGAACCTGAGGAAGATGCCGTTTTCAATATTATGCGTAAGTATATGATAGATATTGTTGCTGCTGATAAGAATTTGTCAATGGCTAAGATGGAAAAGGTGCCGGGATTTTTTTACATATATAGAAGTATATTTTTAAAGGTCATGCGGACAAGTGATTTGTGGGAAAGCACTCAGAAATGCGGAGAAAAATGCTATGACGTGACCATTACAAAATGCTTATGGCACGAAGCATGTCTTACATATGGCTGTCCTGAGTTATGCCGTCTGTTTTGCGATGTGGACGATGTAACTTATGGCGGTTTGAATAAAATCGGATTCCATCGGACAAAGACACTTGGCTGTGGCGGAGATTGCTGTGATTTTCATTTTTTTATGAAATGAAAGTCACAACAGCTTCCGCCGGTTCCCAATGTCTGCGTTCTGGTAAAGCGGATATACGGCAGATTCCCATACGCATATTCATCATTTTTGCAAAATATATGGACTATTTCCGGGCATCCGTATTTTTCACAGTAATATTGATAAGGGCATTTGTTCACATTAAATGCCAATGCTTTGCTGGAAGCGGTTATAAATTCATGGGCAAATCCGGCTTCAGGACCAAACCCTTTCTTTACGCCTTTGGAAAAAACTTTCAGGAAAATCATTTTCATCCCCGGAAATTTCAGAAGCTTTGCATATTTTCTGCCAGCCTGCTTAGACACTGCAGCTGCGCCGTTTTCTAAAATTTGCATTGCCTTATCCGGATAGTTTGCCGCTATCGTTTTATAGACTGCTATTGCAGGAAAAATGCTGATATGCGTATGCCTTGCAACGGCTTTTGGCTGTTCAGGATTTTCTTTAAGAAGATTCTGAAATTCTTTCTCAGCAGTTTTCCACAGAATGCCGGATTCGGATTCGGGAAAAAATTTTTTCATTTCACGCTCATACGATACCGCATATTTGCTTTCAATCAGATTCATAATATGTTTTCTCCTTGCCTTGTAAAAAGCAGTATATTTTCTTTCACCATTAGTTAGTGAGTACTAACTGGATTTAGTCTAGCATTTGCACTGTAATATGTCAAGTCAAATACCTAAACCAGCCTTAGCTGGTTCTAAGCATGACTTTGACTCGTTGCTCGCGGGAATAAATCACTTGACAGATGAGTTAGCCTGTACTAACATATATCTATGAATATACTGATAAATGTTCATAGGAGGGATAATCATGGGAAAGGCATTTTCAGACGAAGAAAAACAGGCGATAAGGGAAAAGCTGCTGGAAACAGGCATGGAGATGTTTCATGACAACTCGGTAAAGGCGGTAAACATAAGGGAGCTGACTGCAAGAGCCGGTATTTCGCAGGGCGGGTTTTATACTTTTTATAAGGATAAGGATGAGTTCGTGCTGGACGTGATGAGATACCGTTCGGCGCAGAAAATCGCGGATGCGGAGAAGCTGTTTTGGCAGCCGACGGATGACCCTGCGGGTCTTATGAGTAAAGTTTTGTTTGAGTACTTGATTGATATGAAGCATAAGACCGACACGCGCGCGGCTTATTCCGAGGTGTTTCAAATGCTGGTGAAGCATCAGGAGAGGATCGGAGCACGGAGCATAACGCTGTTCCGCGGGTTTATAGAAAGGATTAATGCCTGCTGGATAGAGCGGGGGATTCCTGCGGAGGTGGATATTGAGGGAATGTGCGGCGTTATGGCGGGGGCATTTGTGCTGTTTTTTCATAACGAAATGATAGACAGGGATTATTTTGATGAAATATTTAAAGCGTTCCTGGATGCAGGCGTGAAGAAATATATTAAGAAAGCAGGGAAAAATAAGTGAAAAACAAACTTTTCACTTGGCAGGTTTGTGACTGTGCGCTGCTTGCACAAACATTGCTTATGCGCAAAAAGCAGCGCAGAAATGAGGTAAACGATGATTCGCAAATTTAATGAAATTGGAAAAGACGATGTTATGACGGCAGGCGGTAAAGGCGCCAACCTTGGTGAGATGACACGGGCGGGGCTCCCTGTTCCAAACGGGTTTGTGGTAACGGCGGATGCCTACCGCAGTTTCCTTGCGGAGAACCATATTGACGAAGAGATAACCGCCCTCCTTGACGGTGCAGGCGCGGATGAACAGAAACTTTTCTCTGCGGCTGAGAAAATCCGTGAGCTTATCACAGCAGGAAGCATGCCCGTTTCTTTGCGGGAAGAGGTTAGCCGGAACTACCTTGACCTTTGCAAAAGCTCCGGAAACAGTTCCCAGCGCGTTGCGGTGCGCTCTTCCGCTACTGCGGAGGATCTTCCGGATGCAAGTTTTGCAGGACAGCAGGAAACCTATCTGAATGTTGTGGGAATCGATGCACTCTGCGAAAACATTATCCGCTGTTATGCTTCGCTCTGGGGGAACCGTGCGGTAAGCTACCGCCAGACGCAGGGGTACGACCAGAAGAGAGTTGCGCTTGCCGTAGTTGTGCAGGAAATGGTGGAAAGTGAGAAAGCAGGCGTGCTTTTTACGGCAAATCCGGTGAATAACAGCCGTGATGAAATGCAGTTGAACGCCTCCTACGGGCTTGGCGAAGCTGTCGTTTCCGGCAAGGTCACTGCCGACACATTTATCTGCGACAAAGACGGAAATATCCGTTCAAGCGTTATTGGAAGCAAGGAAATAGAGATTATTTATGCAGAAAACGGCACAAGGGAAGTGCCGGTATCTCCGGAAAAGAGCAGAGTATTATGCCTGTCGGAAAAAGAGGTCAAGGCACTCTGCAGGGCGGCAGTGGCAGTGGAAAATTATTATAGCTGTCCGATGGACATTGAATGGGCAATCCGTGGAGAAAACGTTTTTATTTTACAGGCAAGGGCAATCACTACACTCACGGACAACATCGATGATGCTGAAATAGAAAAATACATCAGCAAAAACAAGGTGACAGCCGCCATGCGCGAAAACATTGCGTTTCTTCTTGAAAAAATGCCCGTTGCACAGCTGCCCCTCGACCACAGTTTCTGCGGTTCGGTGAACAATCAGAAAGCGCAGATTTTTTCCGAAGTCGGGCTCATTATTTCCATGGAACCGCAGATAGATGATGACGGAATCATGATCCTGCCGCCAAATTACAAACGGATAAACGGCAGGATATTTAAGATATTCGGTCTGCTTAAGGAAATTTTGAATCTTCCGGACTGCCGGGAGAAGTGTGGGCGTTATCTTAAGGAGTACCAGAAAAGCGTAGATAAAATGGCGGAGATACCCTTTGACAGACTTTCTCTGGAGCAGTGCGGTGAATACATAGATAAGACGTACAAACTTATCCAGCATATCGCTTACGCACGCTTCAAATATGCACTTTTCCCCGGAATGCTTGCCAATATGCGCATAGAAAAAATACTGAAGAAAATATCTCCTGACCTTACGGCTTACGATCTTTACTGCAATCTTGATTATAAAACGGCGGTTGTGAATCGTGACATCACGGCGCTTGCGGACAAAATCCGTGCGGATCAGGCGCTTACTCAGGCGGTGATGCGCGGTGACAGTTACGAGCGCATCTGCCGTGATTTTCCGGATATTGCCGTAGAATTTGGGACATTTATGAGAAAGCACGGAATGAAGTCCGACTATAACTGCTACTGCATTTTTGCAAAGTCGTTTATCGAGGATCCCGACCGTCTTATCAGCATCATAAAGCCGTTACTGAACAATCCTGCCGCGCCGGATGAGGAGAAATTCGCCCCACTGATGGCGCAGGTGCGCAAAGTGTGCGGTGAGAAAAAATTCCCTGATGTGGAGAGGCAGATTGACTGCATCCGCGCTTTCCATGTTGCGCGGGAGGAAAGCCAGTACCAGTGGGAGACGAGCTTTTATTATGCAAAAAGAATACTTGAGCGCGCATCATTCCTCTGCACGGACAGCGGTGATTTTGCAGACAGCATAGCATATCTGTTTCTCGATGAGTTCACCGCAATGTGTAAAGAAGGCTTTTCTGATAAGTATAGGGAGATCATTGCCCGCCGGAAGGCAAAACGCGCACTTGCGGAGAAAGTCTGGGAGCGAAGTAAGCTCTTTATATTTGAGGGCGCAGGCGATGTGCTGACGGGCGTAGGCGGCAGCAGCGGCGAGACGGTAGGCAGGGTGTGTATTGTCCGCGGACCTGAGGAGTTTGGCAAACTGGAAAAGGGCGATATTCTTGTCTGCCCTTATACCGACCCGGAATGGACGCCGCTTTTTAAGGTGGCATCGGCGGTAGTCGCCGACACGGGAGCGGCATTGTCCCATGCGGCGATTGTGGCGCGTGAGTATGGGATACCCGCTGTATTGGGCGTAGGGCTTGCGACGGCTCGTTTCAAAGACGGCGAGATGATACGCGTTAATGGTTCCAAAGGAGAGGTAGAAAAAGTTGGTTAAGGAAACAAAAGAACAGCGCCGTGAGCGGATCATTACCGCACCGCTTCTGCCGTTGTTAATAAAAACCGCGATTCCCACAATTATTGGTATGCTGGTCACAACAATCTACAATCTCACAGACACATTCTGGATAGGGAAAATGGATAACAAAAGCATGACCGCCGCCGTTGGAATTGTGTTTGCGTTCGTTTCCTTTGTTCAGGCACTGGGCTTCTGGTTTGGCTACGGCAGCGGTAATGTCATGTCCAGAAGAATCGGAGAAGGCAATGAGCAGGAAGCGGAGATTATATCTTCAAACGGCATCGTTATGGCTCTGGTCACGGGAACAGCCTTAATGATACCGATGCTGATATGGATAGAGCCTCTCAGCGTTCTTCTTGGAGGAAACGCATCGGAGAGCCTTATGAAATATACCGTCCAGTACCTTCGGGTAATGTTATTGGCTATTCCGTTCTCATTATTTGCGACAACGGTGTACAATCAGCTCCGGCTGTGCGGAAATGTCAGGGACGGAATGATTGGACTGCTTGTGGGAATCCTCGCCAATATCATTCTCGACCCGGTACTGATTATTTTTTTGCACATGGAAATGCTCGGCGCGGGACTGGCAACGCTGATTGGGCAGATACTTGGTGCCGTGGTGCTGGCGTTTCTTTCCTATCGGCATGGAAATATTCCTGTGAGACTTAACAGATGCAATCTGGGCGATGGCAGGCTGTATCATATCCTTGCGGGCGGAGCACCGAATTTTTCCCGTCAGGGGATAACCAGTATTGCTTCCGTTCTGCTGAATGCGTCGGCTGCCAATTTCGGAGAAGCCACGATTGCGGCGTTTACCGTTTCGTCAAGGGTGGCGGCGTTGGGATATATGGTCATGATCGGCTTCGGGCAGGGGTTTCAGCCAATCTGCGCAATGAACTATGGTGCAAAGAAATATGACCGCGTGAACCGTGCATTCTGCCTTACCGCCGGCATAGGAACCGGGCTTATGATAATAGCAGCCGCGGTCTGCGCTGTGTTTGCAAAACCGCTTATTGGAATGTTTCTGGCGGATGATGAGGTGATACGGATAGGAGCTGTCATTTTGAGGTATCAGTGCATCTCGTTCCCATTTCTTGCGTTTTACGCGGTATCGAGCATGTATATGCAGAACTGCGGTAAATACATGACAGCGCTGGTTATTTCCGTAGCAAGACAGGGGATTTTTTACATTCCCCTGCTGTTTGTCTTAGGGACGGTGTTTAAGGATTTCGGGCTGTATATTGTTCAGCCTGTTTCGGATATTCTGTCATTTGTGCTGTCGGCGGTGATTTTATTTTTTGCAGGGCGTTGTGCTGATTGAGGCTCGTATAGGGCACTGCCATTTGTCTTAATTCCTAATGGATAATTAGGATGCACTGTGCTATACTGTAGATACTATCAAGGGGGATGCGCTTGACAGGCAATATAAAAGGAAAGCACGGCAGAGAGGATTCAAAACATGATTAAAATGGAAATCCGCATGGATGATGAAAAAATACTGAAAGAGAGGAAATACAGGCTGGAAGCAGTATATGCGGCGGTTGACAAAGCTTTTGGGTATTGGGATTTTAAAGGAGAAAAGACCAGCAGCGGTTCTGTCATGTATAAGGATAATGGAAGCGACAGGGACTTTGGAAGGTTTGGCAGTATCGTGAATGCCTTGAAAAAGAAAGAATGGTTTATGGGAAATGTAGCGACATGGATACTGTATGACAGCGACGATTCCGATTCTCCAGATGATTTTGCAACGGAAGACCTGATAGCCCATTATGCAGGGAAAAGAGCTGCAGGCGCATAGATTCCGGCAGGAGCAGGAGACACATGAGGAAACTGTATGGAGAGAAGATATTTAAAGGCAATTAATTTTGACTTGAGCGTCCATAAGCTGGAGAAGTACTATCCGGATTATAGAAGAGCGTATTACGATGTAAAGCACTTTTTTAAGAAGCAGGGATTTGAACACAGGCAAGGTTCAGGATATGTTTCAAAGAAAAAGCTGATACAGGCAGATGTCATAGATCTTCTGGATATGATGAATGAAGAGCTTCCATGGATGAGCGACTGCGTTACAAAAATTGATGTGACCAATATTGGGGCGCAGCATGATTTGAAGGATTTGCTGAAGGATATTGCGGTTGCATCGGAAGAAGACATTCCATCGCCGGAAGAAATTTAATAAAAAGTGGAAATAAACCAGCTGGATAAAATTAAGCCCGAAAGGAGTGCGGAAAATTCCCCTTTCGGGAGTTTCTGTGTTTTGGAAAAAATAATATACTTTTTTCGCTATAGGATTGAAAAACGGTGGGATATGTGTTACAACAAATTGCACGGATAATGTAATTTATACAGGATTAAAAGAAATTTGGAGAAAATTTTTGGTATATGAAAAAATTAAGAGGAAGGAAATCTTATGAATAAAGAAAAGAAAACGCCGATAGTAGTAAGTTCTCATGATATCCAGTTAGATTCTGATTATGTGAAATGGATTTGTGATGTAAAACAGCGTTTTCGTAACACGCAGATTAAGGCTGCCGTAAAAGTAAACTCTGAGCAGTTGCTCTTTAATTGGCAAATGGGCAGAGATTTGGTAGTACGCAAAGCGGAAGATACATGGGGCGCAGGTATTGTTGAACAGGTAAGCCTTGATTTGCAGAATGAATTTCCATTGACGAAAGGATTTTCAGCCAGAAATCTTTGGAGCATGAAAAAATGGTATTCTTTTTATTCTAATTCATCAGAATCCGAATATCTGCTTCACAATCTGACGGAACAGCTTGATTTGGGCAGTATAAAACTGAACCAGATTGGTGCAGAAATAGAAGAAAACACGATTAATGAAAAACTGCACCAACTTGGTGCAGAAATGCGTTTTCCGCCCGTGTTCGGTTTCGTTCCGTGGAGACATCATGTAGAAATCGTAAACAAATGCAAAACAGTAGAAGAAGCATTGTTTTATATCAGGAAAACTATAGAGAATGGATTAAGCAGAAGTGCGCTGATTGACATTCTGAAGGCAGATTTATATCATACTGTTGGCACTGCTGTAACGAATTTTTCGGAAAAGCTGCCAACAATACAGGGAAAACTGGCACAGCAGATTATTAAGGACACTTATGATTTGAGCTTTGTGTCATTGCCGCAGGGTTATGATGAAAATGCGTTAGAAGATGCTTTGGAAAAGAATATAACACAATTTCTGCTGGAGCTTGGAACAGGTTTTGCATTTGTTGGAAGACAGAAGGAAATTGTTGTTTCTGGAAAAACAAGAAAGATTGATATGCTGTTTTATCATATCCATCTGAAATGCTACGTGGTAATAGAATTAAAAGCGGCTTCTTTTGAGCCGGAATTTGCAGGAAAATTGAATTTTTATGTCAATGCAGTCAATGAGTTGATTAGAACACCGGACGAGAATCCCACAATCGGACTATTGATTTGCAAGGATAAAGATCAGACAGAAGTGCAATGGGCGTTTCAAGGGATTCAGACACCAATGGGAGTGGCTTCTTATGACAAGGTTAAATTGCAGGAAATTCAAGCACAACTGCCAACCGCGGAACAGATTCAGCAGAGAATTGATTTGGCGGAAGAAGAATACAGATTAAGTATAAAGGAGAGGTGACTAATTTGAAAAAGTAATTTATGATAGAATTTGACAGGATTGGAAACAGAAGATGCGCAGAGAAATAGTAAAGGCATCTGGATTGTTTCCTTAAGAGAGGATGCTTTTAAAATGCAGGCGAAACAGGTCGATTTTTCGAAAGGAAGCGTTACGCAGAATATTATCCGGGTGGCAGCGCCTATGCTGGCGGCGCAGATTTTGAATCTGATGTATAACATTGTGGATCGGATTTACATAGGAAGGATTCCCGGAGAAGGGCTTCTTGCACTGGGAGGCGTCGGACTGTGCTTTCCGTTTATTTCCCTGATTACGGCTTTTACCAATCTGTACGGAATGGGAGGAGCCCCTCTTTGTTCTATTGAGCGGGGACGGGGAAATGAGGAAGAGGCGGAAGAAATCATGAATACCTCTTTTTACCTGCTTGTGATTACAGGAGGGGCTCTGACAATTCTGGGAAGCATTTTCTGCCGCCCTATTTTGACTTTGTTCGGCGCGTCTGATGCCTCGTTGCCCTATGCGCTGTCTTATATGCGGATTTATCTATTAGGAACCATATTCTCCACGATAGCGCTTGGGATGAACCCTTTTATCAATTCTCAGGGATTTGCCAATGTTGGCATGACCACTATTTTTCTTGGTGCCGCGGCGAATATCATTTTAGATCCGATTTTCATCTTCTTTTTCGGTCTTGGCGTGCAGGGTGCGGCCTGGGCTACCATCTGCTCCCAGATTTTGTCAGCGGTATTTGTCATGCGTTTTCTGACAGGCGGCAGGGCGGAACTGCGCGTCAGGCTGAATAAGAAGCCGTCTTTGCGCAAAAGCCGTGTTTTGGATATCCTTGGGCTGGGAAGCGCAGGGTTTGTGATGCAGTGCACAAACAGTCTGGTGCAGATTGCATGTAACAGGATGCTGGGGGCTTTCGGCGGAGACATCTATATTTCTACCATGACGATTATCAATTCGGTGCGCCAGATTTTGGATACTCCGGTATTGGCAATTACCGAGGGAGCATCGCCAATTTTAAGCTATAATTATGGTGCGGGGAAATATGAGAATGTCAAAAAGGCAATCCGTGTTGTCACGCTGACTGCCATCGCCTATACTGCGTCAGTATGGGTGCTGATTTTGCGACTGCCGGAAATGTTTATTGGAATTTTTAATCATGACGATTCACTTTTGACGGTTGCGGTGCCTGCGCTGCGCATTTACTTTTTTGCCTTTATTTTTCAGGCATTGCAATACAGCGGGCAGACAGTGTTTAAGTCTCTCAATAAAAAGAAACAGGCAATTTTCTTCTCTCTGCTCCGAAAGGTAGTGATTGTGGTTCCGTTGACCTTTTTACTGCCTCATTTGGTAAACCTTGGGGCGGAGGGAGTGTTTATTGCGGAACCGGTTTCCAATTTTTTGGGAGGAAGCGCCTGCTTTCTTGCAATGATATGCACTATTTTTCCAGAACTTTCTCAGAAAAGGGTGCAGGAGGAATAGTGGGGATTTCCTAATGGCGGTTTGTGATACTTTGCTGTATATGGAAAGTAAATAACATTAACAACCTAAAGAAATGGAAAGGAGCGGGGATTATGGATTCTGTAAAAGTTATGAAAGATTTAGTTTATCGGGAAAATGAGGGCAACGCCGGAAAACTGGATGTATATCTGCCGGAAGGAGAGAAATGCGGCATACTATTGTTTTATTTTCACGGAGGCGGATTGGAGGAGGGCGATAAAGCCGACCAGCAGGGAATATATGAAGAATTAGCATCCAAAGGCATCGCTGTAGTGAGTGCAAATTATCGGATGTATCCGACAGCGGAATATCCGCAGTATATCGAGGATGCCGCCTTGGCTGTGGCATGGGGACTAAAGCATGTCAGGGAATGGATTGATTATAAACATGTATTGATAGGCGGCATTTCAGCAGGGGCATATCTGTCCATGATGCTTCATTTTCAGCCGTGTTTTTTGAAAGAAAATGGTATTGAGGAAGAGCAGATTGACGGATACATTTTTGATGCAGGGCAGCCTACGGTTCATTATAATATCTTGAGGGAACGGGGCGGAGATCCCAATTCAGTCCGGGTGGATGAGGCGGCGCCTATTTATTATCTGGAAGGAGAACGTGCCAGATCGAAAAAACAGCTCTTTTTGGTCATAGTGTCTGACAACGATATTCAGGGAAGGCGTGAGCAGAATGAATTGATGATCCAGACGATGAAGACGCACCAATATGAGGATTCTCAGATTGATTATCGTATCATGACGGGATACGCGCATACGGGATATGTAAATGTAAAGAGTGCTGATGGACATTATCCATATACGGAGATGCTTTGTGAATTTATAGAAAACTGGAAGTTGGGATAAGACGTAGTTTGGATGAAAAAATGCATATCCGTTTGGTTTAGAAATTTTGGCAGAGGGCAGAAGAATAGTTTGCTGGAATCTATTAAAAGTGTGATAAGACACGCTTTTTGTTGAAGAGGATATAAGTGGGTGATATAATGTTATAAATATATAAGTCAGCCTTGGGAGAAGACTAAGAATGTCAGCAAGTTACAAAAAACTATGGAAGATACTAATTGATAAAGAATTGAAGAAGAAGGATTTAGAAAAAATGGTGGGAGTTAGCCATTATACAATAAATAAATTGAATAAAGGTGAAAATATAACAACCGATGTATTGGAAAAAGTATGTAGAGCATTAGATTGTACGGCTAGTGATATTATGGAATTTGTTTCGGATGATAAAAATAAAAATTGTGGAGAATGAAATGAAGATAGGTATTATTGATGCTGATCTTTTAGGACGTGATAAACATCATTTTCCTAATTTGGCTTGTGAAAAAATATCAGGATATTGGAAAGCACGAGGTGCTGAAGTAAAACTTTTGGTGGATTATGCAGGATTCGAGGAGTATGACCATGTGTATGTTTCTAAAGTTTTTACGGATACCTTGGTTCCGATAGAATTGGTAGAGTCTGAAAAGGTACATATTGGCGGAACAGGATTTTATTTTGATAAAGCGCCTGATTTACCAGATGAAATAGAGCATCATATGCCTGATTATAGATTGTATGATGATTGGATTGAAATGGATGTAAAAAGAGCAGAAGGACTGGCAAAAAAGCAGAATAAAGAATTTAAGCGTGACAATTACATTAAGAGATATAGAGAATATACAGATTACGCAATTGGATTTATGACAAGAGGCTGCTTTAGAAAGTGTCCATTTTGTGTTAATCAAAAGTTTGACCATGTTTTTGAGCACAGTCCATTAGAAGAGTTTTATTATGAAGATTGTAAAAGGATTTGTTTGCTTGATGATAACTTTTTAGGATGTCCTAATTGGAGAGAACTATTAGAGCAATTAATGCAATTAAAAAAACCATTTAAGTTTAAGCAAGGATTAGATGAAAGATTGTTAACCGAGGAGCAATGTAAAATATTATTTTCTGCAAATTATGATGGGGATTATACGTTTGCATTTGATAAGATTTCGGATTACGAATTAGTACATTCAAAATTGAAAATGATTCGTAAGTATACAAAAACTACAAGCATAAAGTTCTATGTCTTGGTGGGATATGAAAGTACCGATAATGTTGATATAGAAAATGCATTTAAACGAATAGAGTTGCTAATAAGGTTTAAATGTTTACCTTATATTATGAGGTATCAAGACAAAGATTATTCTCCATGGAAAGAGTCTAAATATCGGAATTTGTATGTGACTATGGCTAGATGGGGAAATCAGCCTAGTATCTTTAAAAAGATGAGCTTTAGACAGTTTTGTGAGGCAAATCAGGCATTACATAAGACGGAAGGAACTATGTGTTCGTCAATGAAAGCAATGACAGAATTTGAAATTGAATTTCCAGAAATAGCAAAAAAATATTTTGATTTAAGATATGAAGAGCATTATTTATCAAATAAGGGGGAAGACATATGGATTATATAAAGATACCGATTAATAATATAGAATTAGACTTGGAAAATCCAAGAATTAAGCAGTGGCTTGAAATGTATGGTGATGAAATAACAAGTGAAGGTATTGCTTTAGCATTAACCGCATCTGGAGGAAATGCTAATACATCAACATACACATCGTTAAAGGAGTCAATTAGAGTAAATAATGGGATTATTAATCCTATTATTGTGAATAGATATAAAAGCGGAAAACTTGTTGTAATAGAAGGAAATACAAGACTGCAAATTTATAAAGAGTTTGCAGTTGCTGACCCAGAAGGTCCATGGAACGAAATTATAGCTATGGTCTATGATGATTTAGAAAGTAGAGCAATTCATGCAATTCGCTTACAGACACATTTAGTTGGTCCGAGAGATTGGGATCCTTTTTCAAAAGCTAAATATTTGAATCAACTGTGTAATGTCGACAAGTTGCCAATGTCAATGATTGTTTCTTTTTGTGGTGGGAAAAGTGTAGAGATAAGAAAGTTGATCGATGCATATACCGATATGATGATGTATTACTTTCCGATTGTTAAAGAAGCAGAAATGGACCCAGACCCAAGAGAATTTTCCAAATTTGCCGAATTGCAAAATGCAGGAATTAAGCAAGCTTTAGCGGTTCATAAGTTTAGCAAAGATGATTTTGCAAAGTGGGTAGTGAATGGAAATATTGATACTGCGCAGAACGTTAGGCGATTACCTGCAATTTTGTCTAACACATTGGCTAGAGAAGCTTTTCTAAAGTCAACTATATCTGAAGCAATTAAATATTTGAATGCTGACGAAAAAGGAGCAAAAGGACTTTTGGATGCTTCTATGAATGATCTGATAATGGAATTAATTAAGAGGTGCAGGAATGTGGAATATAAGCATATTAAGGCATTAAGAAATGATCCTCGATATGAAGAACAAAAAAACAACATAACAGAATTGTTGCATGAATTGCAGGAGATATCTGCAGATATAGAAAGTGAGTAAGAATGGAGTCGCAAATACATATTAACTTAGTTAATATTGCACTTGAATATATTAAAAGTATTGTTCCGGAAGATGAACGTTCTTTGATTTATATAGATACCGCGGGAAATAATAATTCTACGAGAGTTATTGGCAATTATATACCAGATGTATATTATAACTATGGTGGCAAGCTTATTATTGGAGAGGCTAAAACGCTCAATGATTTTGAAAAACTACACAGTAAGGAACAATTTGTAGCATATATGAATGAGTTTTTAGTGTTTCATGGTGAATGTATATTAGTTGTTAGTGTTCCGTGGCAACTGATAAAAACTGCAAAAAATTATTTTACGAGATTGCGTAGAGAAATGGATGTCAATGTAAAAGTTATTATATTAAATGAAATAAGTAGGTGCTTTTTGGCATGAGCAGAATAATATCAACCTATAATGTAAACTATTCGGCTAAAAATTCAGCTTTTCCATACCAAGCAGAAGCGTTTTTGACGATAAAGGACATGGATTATTGTGCAATTTTCCATGAACAAGGGTTAGGAAAAACCAAAATAGCAATTGATCTATTGCTATATTGGCTAAGCGCTAGAAATATAGATACAGTAATGATTGTGACAAAAAAGCAATTGGTAAAGAATTGGACAGATGAATTTTTATTTCATTCATATATTAAACCTAAAGTGCTAAGTAGTAATAAAAGGGATAATTTTTATGTGTTGAATAGTCCGACAAAAGTAATTGTTACTAATTTTGAAACATTATCAACAGATAAAGATAGAATTGAACTTTTTTTGAAAGCACGAAATGTGGGAATTATTATTGACGAATCAACAAAGCTAAAGAACCCGGAAGCTAATCTTACGCAAGTTTTTTTTGAATTATCTAATTTGTTTAAGGTCAAGGCAATTATGACAGGAACACCAGTTGCTAATAGACCGTATGATATGTGGGCACAAATATATTTTTTGGATAAGGGTAAGAGTTTAGGAAATGATTTCAATGAATTTAAAAGAAATACAGATTTAAGTAATGATTTATCGGCGAATAAAGAAAAGAGGATGGAGTTTGAAGATGTTGTATCGGGTATATATAAAAGAATTTCGCATTTTTCTATAAGAGAAACAAAGAAAACATGCGGAATAGAGTTGCCACAAAAAGAGTATAAGACAATTTATATTAAATATAAGGATTTTCAGTATAAGATGTATAAAGAGGTGATTGATGAACTAAGCTTAGAGATAAAAAAGGATGGTTCAACAGAAATTGATGATGAAAGCGTTTCATTGAAGAGATTACTTAGATTAATGCAAATAACTTCAAATCCGAGATTGTTAAATGAAGACTATGAGGAGATATCTGGAAAAGAAGAAAAATTAGCTTTGCTAATTGAAAGCATTGTTAGTAAAGGTGATAAGTGTATTGTATGGAGTAATTTTATAGAAAATATTGATTATTTTACTGACAAGTTTAAGAGTTATAATCCAAGAAAAATACATGGTTCTATGTCGATTGAAGAAAGAAATAAATCTGTAGATATATTCAAGAAAGATGAAGAGTGTAAAGTGTTGTTTGCCACTCCACAAGCTGCAAAGGAAGGGCTGACATTAACTATTGCAAATCATGTCATTTTTTATGACAGAGGATTTAATTTGGACGATTATCTTCAGGCACAAGACAGAATACATCGTATTTCTCAGAAAAAGAAGTGTTATGTATACAATTTACTAATTGAAAATAGTGTAGATGTTTGGATTGATAAATTATTAAATGCAAAACAATATGCTGCTTTTTTAGCACAAGGAGATATACAACTGCCAGAATATGTAGAAAGAGCTGATTATAGTTATGGAGAAATAATAAGAGAGATACTAAAGGAACGGGAGGATTAATTATGAATACAGAAAATTTAACAATTGGTAAAAGGGATTATAAAGTTCAAATTGTAGAATTAAATCAAGCAGATTTAAAGTTTTATCCTGAGAATCCTAGAGTTTATAATGTACTCAATATAAATGGGGAAGAACCTAGTCAGGATGATATCGAAGACTACATGTGTGCTATGGAACATGTTAAGCAACTTAGGGTTTCTATAGAAAGTAATGGTGGTCTGATAGATCCTCTTATTGTTAGGGATGGTGATTTTACGGTACTTGAAGGTAATAGTCGTCTAGCAGCATATCGTCTGTTATGTAGGACAGATGCTGTAACATGGGGAAAAGTTAAGTGTAAGTTACTGCCCGGGGAAATAGACGATTCGGCTATTTTTGCATTATTGGGTCAATATCATATTATTGGTAGAAAAGATTGGGATCCATTTGAACAGGCTAGTTATTTATATAGACGTCATGAACAAACCAAATTACCAATAGCTTATATGGCACAAGAACTTGGAATTACCAAGGGAAAAGCAGAAAAAATGATCAGTGTAATCAAGTTTATGATTGAAAATAATGATTTAACTAAAAAACACTGGAGTTACTATGAAGAATATTTGAAAAACGCTGGGATTAAAAAGTTTCGTGAAACAATGCCGAATTTGGACGAAATAGTTGTAGAAGCAGTAAAAACAGAACAGATAAATGAGGCTGCTGATATGAGGAAATTAGGCGATATTGCGAAAGTTGGAGATAAGCAGTCGAAGAAGGTTATGCAGAAAATTTCGACTGGAGAAATAGATATCTATGAAGGGTATTCAGAAGTTGAGAATGCGGGAAAGTTTGATGATGTTGTCAAAAAGTTAAAAATGTTTCGACAGTACATAAATGATGATTCTATACCAAAGCAAATGAAAGTGTCTGAAGATTGTTATAAGCAAGCTCAATATGAAATTAAGAAAATATTAGCCAGACTAGAGCAATTGAAAGATAAAAAGTAGAAAGGACGAATTGAATGGATGATATAATTGTAGAATTTTATTCTGGTAAGTACGAGGAAAAGATTAACAAAAAATCTTTATATTATTCATATGATTTTCCAAGACAAGAAGTAGTAGGGTATGTAGAAAAAATCATTTCAGAACCAATTGATAGATACATTGCGTATATTAAGGGGCTAAAAAAAATAGAACAAATAACGGCTAAGGATGTGTTTCAATTTAGTGACATGAAACATGCGACTGTTGTGATTTGTGAAAAAGTGAAAGCGCATAATAATTTGGGAATGAAATATATTGATATTGGCAAGATTTTGTTAGATGATGGCAAAGTGAGAAAAGATGGTGCATACACAAAGTATGGTGAAAATCATGTTAAAACTGCTGAAGCAATGGGATTGTTTTTTGAATTAAGTCGAACTTATTTTTTAAGCTGTTTGGGGTATATTTATTGTGATTTGCCGAATGAAGATAGAGATAAGTTGCTAACGAGACTGTTGTTGAGGAATAGATTGATAATAAGATTAGTGCAGGCATCAGAAAATGGAAATATAAATGCGAGAGAGTTTTTTTATATGTTATCTGATTCGACTTATTTACGTAGAAGGAGTAATGTAAAAGCAGTGTTAAACATATTGAAATCATCGGAAGAATATAATTTTAAAGATTTTGTAAATAAAATTATTTTATAGTGGTCTATATAGTATTTTTGGATATATTAGTTTTTTTGATGGTGGAAAAAGGAATGGGTTTAATGCACCGAATTTTTGCATTGTATGAAGAACGGCTATGGGTCAAAAGTGGTCGTATACAGGATATGATATACTACAGCATAAATAGTCAAAAGGTGGGAGTAACGACAAAGTAAAAAGAAAATTACGGATATAACTATAACATGGAGGGCGATGCGATTCCAAAATGATGTTGTAGCATTATCTCTTATTCAGAGAGGAACAATTATTCCATTGGATAAAGATACTTTTTGGCTTTGGACACATGGAAATATTTACTATGATGAGTTAGCAGGTAAAACGGGACTATTATAAGAAGGGAAGAGAAATTTTGAATCTGCTATTAGTGAAAAGATCTAGATGAAAAGCAACAGAGAATGAATAGGTAAATGAAATTCTTGTGCTTACTCAAATGAATCGGAATAGTGGTGAAGGATAATATAAAATAATATTAGTTATATCAGATTTTGTAAAGATATTATCTTGTGCTGTGAAGTATAATTTGATGATTTACGATAACACATATGCTTAGGTATTTTACATATATTTTTTGTATCGAATATAGTGGAGGGAGATAAATATGGCGATAATACCCAATAATTTTGTTAACGCTGTTGTTGCAATTGGTGTACAACAGCAGTGCAACGGACATAGAGAGAAATTATGGATTGGCACAGGTTTTTTAGTGAGTATGCAAGAACCTAATAATATGCAAGTTTCAACAATTTATTTGATTACAAATAAACATGTTCTGAATGGGAAAAATACAGTTTACGTTCGGTTTAACAGTGTAGTGGGAGCTTTTGCTAAAGATTATGAGATTCAGCTAATAGATGGTATGGGAAGAAAATCATATACAGAGCACCCGGATGCAGAGGTTGATATTATTGCAATACAATTAAATCCACAGTGTTTGATTAATGATAGCTCTATTTGGGGTGCAATAAATATTGATACGGAAGCACTGGATGTACATAATATGAAAATTCATGGAATAGATGAAGGCTGGCTGGTCTACGCACTTGGTTTTCCGATGAGTCTGGTAAGCGAAATTAAGACTCCCATATGCAGAATGGGCTGCATCTCTAGATTGATGGATGTATTTTTGCAACCGGATAGAGCAAAATATTTTTTAGTTGATGCGCAGGCATTTCCGGGCAATTCAGGTGGACCTATAATCAGTAAACCAGAAAGTGCATATTCAACAGTAGGGACAAATTATATACCTGCAAGACTTTTAGGTGTGTTAAGTGCTTATATTCCTTATAGAGATGCATTGATTAGTCAGCAGACACAGGAGATTAAAATGGTGCAAACTGAAAATAGTGGGTTAACCATAGTTTATCCCGTAGATAGAATAAAAGAGGTTGTACTTTTAGACTGGGATAGACATAGAGAAGACACAATAAATAACTTTGGTACATATATTGGTATAAATACTGAAAATGGACAAGGGTAAATAATAAATAGATGACGGCAAGTTAGGTAGTTGAAAATGGCTTAAACAAAAAGTGAGGAATATATGAACTCGAAAAATGGAAATTGTATGCAGAAGGAGATTAACATGAATAAAACAGATGCAAAAACAGCGATGGAGGAACTATCAATGATATTGATTTACTTATCTCATTTTACAGAAAGAGACGGATTGGCAGATCCTAATAATAAATATGCGTGGAAAGGCTATGATTTTGATATTTTGAACCAACTTGACGAGAAAGATTATATAAGACAGGGTTCACATCGTTCAAAATCCATGTACATAACGAAAGACGGCGAGGCAAAGGCAAAGGAGCTTATGGAGAAATATAGTGTAGAAGATTGGGAAAGAGAATAAATATTGTAAGCAATTATCATATACGACGAAACAAAATAATTATAATTAAATGATGATATTGGAGAAAGAAGACATGATATATTCTGAAAACCAGCTTAAAGAAAAAATCATTCAAATGATAGAAAATTTTGAAGATGAGGTTGTGGAGTTTAAGGAAGCAAAAACTAACTATTCTTTTAAAGATATCGGGAAATATTTTTCTGCATTAGGCAATGAGGCGAATATCCGGGATATGAAAGAGGCGTGGCTGATATTTGGTGTTACAAACAAAAAAGAAATTGTTGGAACGGCATACAGAAAAGACGGAAGTTTGCAAAGGATGAAAAAAGAAATTGTTGTCGGAACGAATGAGCGCCTGACATTTATGGAGATATATGAGATGAAATTAGAAGGAAAGCGAGTGGTTGCTTTCCAAATTCCGCCTGCGCTTCGTGGTATTCCGACAACATGGAATGGCGCTGCTTACGCAAGGGAGGATGAAAGTACCTGCCCACTGCCAATGGATAAAGTAGATTTGATTCGCAGTCAGGTGGGCATTGATTGGTCAAAAGAAATTGTGGAAAATGCAAATATGGAAGATCTGGATGCAGAAGCTGTAAAATATGCACGTACATTGTTTGTTAAAAAGCAAAAGGCTTCTAAGAAGTCTACAGAGATGTTGGAAAAGATGTCTGATATAGAGATATTGAATAAGGCAGGCTTATTAATAAAGGGAAAAGTGACAAATACAGCATTGATTCTTTTGGGAAAAGAAGAGTCTCAATATCTGTTTGATGGATTTATTCCAAGAATAACATGGACTTTATATAATGGAGATGGCGTTGTTAAAGCATATGAACATTTTGATATGCCGCTTTTGCTGGCAGTAGACAAAACTTATGCGAAGATTAGGAATGAAAAATATCGGTATATTGCGGGACAGCAAACTTTGTTTCCGGATGAGGTAGATCAATATGATCCTGATGTGGTGAAAGAAATTTTGAATAATTGCATTGCACATTCTAATTACCAACTTAGAGGTAAAATCAATGTGGAAGAATTTGAGGACAGATTGGTATTTATTAATGAAGGCAGCTTCATCCCGGAAACTGTAGAGCGTACACTTGAAGAGGGATATAAGCCGCCGTATTACCGAAATGGCTTCTTATGTCATGCGATGGTCAACCTTTATATGATAGATACAAATGCAATGGGGATTCCTATGATGTATCAAATCCAACGGGATAAATGTTTTCCATTGCCAACCTATGACTTGGAAGATATTAATCGTGTAAAGGTTACTTTATATGGAAAAATTCTTGACAGAAATTATACGCAGTTGCTTCATAGTAATGGAGATTTGGATTTGCATACGGTGTTTTTATTAGATAAAGTACAGAAAAAAGAGATTATTACCAAAGAGGATTACAATTCTCTGAAAAAAGTCGGATTAGTAGAGGGAAGATATCCCAACTTGTTTGTGTCATATAAGATTGCCAATATTGTGGGGACATCAGCAGAATATGTAAGGAACAAGGGATTAGATAAGGATATATATCAACAGCTTATTATAAATGCTTTAAAAACAATGAAAAGTGCAAAGGTATCTGACATAAAGGCTGTATTAGATGGTGCATTGCCGACAATCATGGATGAGAAGCAGAAAATCAGAAAAGTCTCTAATATTCTTCAAAATATGAAAAAAGAAGGTATAGTTTATGTCGAAGGAAGCGGGCATAAGGCAAGGTGGATGCTGGCTAATGGACAAAAGGCTTGAACTGATTTTGGACTAAGTCGAACTAAATGTTGGACTAAGCTACGCTGAAAATATGTGAAATTTGGCTGATTTTGGACTAAGTTGAACTAAATGTTGGACTAAAATTGAACTAAGTTGGACTAAAACTAAATAAGATTAAGTTAATGTGAAATAGTAATCTAAATTGGGCAAACGCTTTTTCTTGCAAAGCTTTCAGCCTAAGCCGCTAAATTATTATTGTTTATATAATACCTGCATGCTGTAATATCAGTACAAAGTTATTGGAAGTGCAATAATGAAATGTGGGATTGAGGAGGTCATATTTTATGGAAAATGAAGCTATTTTAACAAATGATGCACGATATACTATTTTTCGATATGGGAAATATACGATTAGGTTTAAATCTCCTTATTCATTGGAAAAATATACACAAGTGAAAGAATGGGATATGGGATATTTGGTAGTTATGGCAAAATATTATCATAATGAAAAACAGGAAGAAGAATATATTGATTTGGTTCCGATATTAGAGAACCTATATTTTAATGTAAATGATTTTTTGAAACCAATAGAGAAAGTGAGGATTTCTTATGATTGATATAATGGAAGTAGCTAACAATGCAGATATGATAGTGAATGGCTATGCGTATACAAAAGAAAGAGATTTTATTAAGGTTTTAAACCTGAATAACATAGAAAAGGCTGTTGTGTTAAATAGGGCGGGAGATGTATTAGAAACCAGTATGGATGATATAGAAATTCAAATCGTAAAGACATATTGGGATAAAAACAAGGAATTGATGGGGGAATAGTATGCCGAAATATTATGAATATAAAATTGAAGGGTATTATCTTTATTTTACCTCATTTTGTACGATTGAATGTATGCATGTTCACGCAAGTGACAGAAAATTGTCTGAATCTGGTTCTGCGAAGTTCTTTGTGAAAGAAAATGGAGATAGTGTGCTTCAGAAACGAGGAGTGCTGAATGATAGGGAAATACGGAATATTCAGATTTTTATAAAAAATAACTATCAGGAAATGTATTTAAAATGGTCTCAATATAGTAAACAGGGGTTTTATGAAGATTAAAAAGATACCAAGAATAATAATCAAATGAAAAAGAGGAAACAATATATGTCATTCAACGAGCACGTTAGAATTATCTATCATAGAACTTTTGCAAAACAAAGGCTACATACATTAGGTGGGTTTTGCAAATGCAAATGAACTATTATAAGTATGTATATGAGTTGGAGGCGAATAGATGGATAACAAAAATGAAATAAATAGAAGCGCATCAGCCTTTAGATATGCCGATTGCAGAGTCTATTGAACTGATCCAATATGCGAGGCAAATTACCGCAAAACAGGTAAATTTGGTACAGTTAAAAAACCACAAACAGTGTTTGAGGAATTGGATAAAGAACAACCTTTTATTGTTTTATGGTCAGATTATTTGCAACTTATGTGGATTGAAAATGAGGACGAACGAAAATTTTATGAAATAGAGGCAACAAATGAGGCGTGGGGAATACGCACATTGCAAAGACAATACAATTCAAGCCTCTATGAAAGACTGGCTTTGAGCAGGGAAAAGGATAATGCCAATATTTATGCATCGGAGTATAAATTGTATTTGTTGGAAATGTTATCTTTTGATTATCTTTTGAAAATATTCAAAATTTAAGAAAAAAGACTGAAAAACCTTGATTTTATGCGATTTCTATCTTTTGACTATCTTTTGATTATCTTTTGAAAACACCGAAAAGAAAATGGCAGGATATTGGGATAAACTGGATGCAGTTGAGAAGGATATTGTAGCAAACATGATCCGGCATTGACCTATTCGCTGAACACATAGTTCGCAGTAAATTCGCAGTAAATTCGCAGTACTTCGCAGTTGATTGTTCATGCGAAAATCGCATCTTAAATATTATGCAGGGATAGAAAGAGAAGTGATTACGTTATCACTGCTGATGACCGCCTGCTTAAGTTTCACGCAGAAGAGATAAAGATTGAAACACACTTAAACATAGCTTTAGGTGTGTTTTTTTAGAATATTTTCTTTGAGCGGTCTCAAAACGGAACAGCCCCAAAGAAATATCTAAGAAGTGCATCTGGATAGGTAAAATTCTTAAACAGAAAAATTCAAAAAAACATGAAAAAAGTGCCTCAGACTATCCGTTTGGCGAGTGGACTTATCGGGAAAAATAGCATAAAATAAGGAAAGTCAAAGGACATATAAGGCATTTGAAAAGAAAAAATTTACGGAAAGGGGTTGCAAAAAAATGGATAAAGCGTACAATCTGTTAAGCAAGCAAGCAAGCAAGCAAGCAAGCAAGCAAGCAAGCAAGCAAGCAAGCAAGCAAGCAAGCAAGCAAGCAAGCAAGCAAGCAAGCAAGCAAGCAAGCAA
>JAMPGL010000001.1:0-29400 GCA_023663945.1 Lachnospiraceae bacterium
GCAGTTGTTTAAAAAGCGTGAGCTTACGCAGAGGGAATGGAAGTATATTGATGAGTTAAACCTTCACGTTTACGAGATGAGGCATTTAAGCAGGGAAGAGCGGGAGCGGTTCCAGAGCGACATGCGGATTGTGCTGGATTATCTTGCGGAAGGGAATACCTACCGCTCCGACCGGAAGATTAAGCATAAATCAGCCCTAATTAAAATGATTAAGGTGCTTTCCGGTGACATGGACATCGAAAATATTGAACAATGGATAGAGGAACAAGGAATGAAGGAGGAGGAAGAGATTATGGTGTGTGAATTATTTGACCAGTATGAAAGAAAAGGACGCGCGGAGGGACGCATCGATGGTGAAAACCGCTTTGCCAGACTGGTGCAGATTCTTATGGACGCAGGAAGGAATGATGATTTGAGGAGAGCGCTCTCAGACCAGAAATACAGGGAATATCTGTATCAAGAGGCTGATATGGCGTAAGTGGAGAAGATTAAAAACTAATGCGCATTCAGGGCAAGCTGTTCCTTTTTATACTGCAAGGGAGATATTCCATAATATTTCCGAAAAATTTCACAATAATAGCTTGCCCCGCCAAAGCCGCATTCATAGGCAATGTCGGTAACGCCCGAATCGGTTTTCAACAAAGACACAAGGCTTTTCCGCAGACGCAGTTTTGTAATGTAAGAAATCGGGGTATCCCGAAGGTATTTCTTGAAAATATAGGAGCAGCGGCTTTTACAGCAGGCTCCGGCGAGGGCAATGTCGTCAAGCGTAAGGCGCTCCGCAAGATGTTCCTCCACATAGGTGATCATGTTTTTTAGAGAAGTGAGCTCATATGCTTCCTTTAGGGTCACTGGATGCGGGGAAGGAAGATTTTGGTATAATATTTTTACCATAGAACAAAATATCTCAATTACTTCAAAATAGGAGAGCTCTTTTGCAGGTGCGTCAGAGCTTGCGGTTTTGAAAGAGCGGTACAATAATTCTATCTTATTCAAAAGTTCCGCCTGCCAGTCTTTGGGCGCAAGATAAAGATAGGGGCAGGAATCTTTAAAATCACAAAACAGTCATAAGGAGAGAAAAATGAAATCAGGAATGACAAACAGGCAGAGAAGAGATGCGCAGATGGCGTATATTTCTGATGAAAGTGTTTTTGAGGAACAGCTGGCATGCAGAAAGATTCTGTAGAGATTAAATTTTATGGACCGCTCTGATTTTGAGGGAATCGCGGCGGTAGTGAAGGAGCTTTTGGGGAAATCGGAAGGCGCATTTGTGAATCCGCCTTTTTACTGTGATTATGGAAAGCATATCGAAGTGGGAAAGAACTTTTTTGCCAATTATAACTGTACGCTTTTGGATGTGGCTAAGATTAAAATCGGCGACAACTGCCAGATGGCGCCTAACGTGGCAATTTACACGGCAGGGCACCCGGTTCATCCGGTGAGCCGTAACTCCGCTTATGAATACGGCAAAGAAGTGACCATAGGCGATAATGTGTGGCTGGGAGGCAATACGGTGGTCTGTCCCGGAGTGCATATCGGAGATAACGTGGTAATCGGTGCAGGCAGTGTGGTGACGAAGGATATTCCGGATTGGTGCATTGCGGCGGGCAACCCCTGCAAAGTCATCCGGGAAATTACAGATGAAGATAAGAAAAAGCTGTTTAAAGACGAGGAGATTGACGAGGAAGCGTGGGCGGACATTATAGAACGCATGGAGTTTTGATGATGGGGAAAGATTTATTTGCAGATTATCATGTGCATACAGAATTTAGCGATGATTCCGTTTATCCCATGGAGCAGGTCATAAAAGACGCAATAGCCATGGGGATGAGAGAGATTTGCTTTACGGATCATGTGGATTATGGGATTAAGGAAGACTGGGACAGTCCGAATCCAATAGAATACCGAGGGGAGGAGCCTCTTGCGAATGTGGACTATCCGGCTTATGTCTCGAAGATCAGAGAGCTTCAATATTTATACAATGATGAAATTGAGATTAAGCTGGGATTGGAGTTTGGGGTGCAGAGGCATACCATACCAAAGTACGAGGCACTATTTGCCCAATATCCCTTCGACTTTATTATCCTGTCTATCCATCAGGTGGAGGATAAAGAATTTTGGACGCAGGATTTTCAAAAAGGAAAAAGCCAGAAGGAATGCAATGAGCGGTATTATGAGGAAATGCTGAGCGTTGTAAGTGCATATCATAATTACAGTGTGTTAGGGCATATGGACCTTATTGCCCGTTATGACCCTTACGGCATTTATCCTTTTAAAAAGGTAAAAGCCGTCATATCAGAAATTTTGAAGGTAATCATCCGGGACGGAAAAGGTTTGGAGTTTAACACTTCTTATCACAGATACGGATTACAGGATGTGACGCCGTCCGCAAATATCCTGAAGCTCTATCGGGAGCTGGGAGGGGAGATTATCACAATCGGAAGCGACAGCCACAAGCCGGAGCACTTAGGGACATATTTTGGGGAGGCAAGGCAAATATTGAAAAATTTGGGATTCCGTTCTTTTTGTACCTATGAGAAGATGAGACCGATTTTTCATGAATTATAAGAAGGTATTTTGCAGGAGTTCAGTTTTGCAATTTTTTTGGAGTTGTGCACGATTAGGAAATACGTTATAATTGTGCTGTTCAATCAGAGGTTCGAGTTGATGGAGGAAAGCAGATTATGACAGTTTCCAATAGAAAAGTTACATTTCCATGCAATATTCAGAAGGTATGGGAGGTGGTCACGTCGCTTCAGGATTATTCGTGGCGCAGTGATTTGAGTAAAATTGAAGTGATAAATGAAAACCAATTTGTAGAATACACAAAAAAAGGATATGCCACAACCTTTACGGTAACCGTTAGAGAGCCTTATAAGCGCTGGGAATTTGATATGGAAAATGACAATATGAAAGGTCACTGGACCGGAGTTTTCCTGTCCGGAGACGGACAGACCGAAATGGAGCTTACGGAAGAGGTCACTGCCAAAAAGATTTTGATGAAACCGTTTGTCAAAGCATATTTGAAAAAGCAGCAGGCGCTGTATATTTCGGACTTAAAAAAGGCATTGCATTTGCAAGTTGAATAAACCCGCCAAATCTGTTACAATAAAATTTGCAGTTTTTGTAATAGAGGCGCCCTTGTCGCGCCGATGAGAAAGGCATGGTATTAATATGAATCTGGTCCAAAAGGTATTTGGAACCCATAGTGAGAGAGAAATAAAGCGCATTGAAGGAATGGTGCAGGCGATTGAAGACCTTCGTCCCGCTATGATGGAGCTTTCCGATGGAGAGCTCAGAGCCAAAACAGATGAATTTAAGAAACGCTTGACAGAGGGAGAAACGCTGGATGATCTGCTGGTGGACGCCTTTGCGGTGGTAAGGGAAGCGGCAAGGAGAGTCCTTCATACGGAGCATTACAGGGTTCAGCTTATCGGCGGGATTATCCTTCATCAGGGGCGTATTGCAGAGATGAAGACCGGTGAAGGTAAGACGCAGACTTGTCTTTTGCCGGCGTATTTAAACGCACTAGAGGGAAAGGGCGTACATGTAGTAACGGTCAACGACTATCTGGCAAAGCGTGATGCTGAGTGGATGGGTCAGGTTCACGAATTTTTGGGACTGACGGTGGGCGTTGTCTTAAACAGCATGAAGCCGGAGGAGAGACGGGAGGCTTATGCCTGCGACATTACTTATGTCACCAACAATGAGCTTGGATTTGACTATCTCCGTGACAATATGGTGATTTACAAAGCACAGCTTGTGCTCCGCACGCTTCATTACGCCATCATCGATGAGGTGGATTCCGTTTTGATTGACGAGGCGCGGACGCCTCTTATCATATCCGGTCAGAGCGGTAAATCCACCAAGCTTTATGAGGTCTGCGATATTCTTGCCAGACAGATGAAGCGGGGCGAGGATATGGAGGATCTTTCCAAGATGGATGCCATTATGGGCATAGAGCGGGAAGAGACCGGGGATTTTATTGTCAATGAAAAGGATAAGGTGGTAAACCTTACCGCCCAGGGCGTGGACAGGGTCGAAAAGTTTTTCCAGATTGACAATCTGGCAGACCCGGAGAATATTGAGATTCAGCATAATATTATTCTGGCGCTGCGCGCCCACAATCTGATGTTCCGCGATCAGGATTATGTGGTCAAGGATGATCAGGTGCTTATCGTGGATGAGTTTACCGGACGTATTATGCCGGGACGCCGTTATTCGGACGGACTGCATCAGGCAATCGAGGCAAAGGAGCATGTGAAGGTCAAGAGGGAAAGCAAAACTCTTGCCACTATTACCTTCCAGAACTTTTTTAATAAATTTGAAAAGAAAGCAGGCATGACCGGTACGGCGCTTACGGAAGAGAAGGAATTTCGTGATATTTATGGAATGGATGTCATTGAGATTCCAACGAACGTGCCCGTAGCCAGAGTGGATCTTCATGACGCGGTGTACAAGACGCGGAAGGAGAAATTAAACGCCATTGTGGACGCAGTTAAGGCTTCCCACGAAAAGGGACAGCCGGTGTTAGTTGGCACGATTACCATTGAAGCCTCGGAAGAGCTAAGCAAAATGCTGTCTAAGCGGGGTATCCAGCATAAGGTGTTAAACGCCAAATTTCATGAGCTGGAGGCGGAGATTGTGGCGGATGCGGGTATCCACGGCGCGGTAACGATTGCCACCAACATGGCAGGACGTGGTACGGATATTAAGCTGGACGATGAGGCAAGGAAAGCGGGCGGTCTTAAGATTATCGGTACGGAGCGGCATGAGTCAAGACGTATTGACAATCAGCTCCGCGGACGAAGCGGACGTCAGGGCGACCCCGGCGAATCCAAGTTTTATATTTCTCTGGAAGATGACCTGATGCGTCTGTTTGGTTCCGAACGGCTGATCAGCATGTTCAACGCCCTCGGCATTCCGGAAGGGCAGGAGATTGAGCATAAGGCGCTGAACAATGCCATTGAGTCGGCGCAGAAAAAGATTGAAAACAACAACTTTGGCATTCGTAAAAACCTCTTGGAATACGATCAGGTGATGAATGAGCAGAGAGAGATTATTTATGAGGAAAGACGCCGGGTATTGGACGGCGAGAGTATGCGGGATGCCATCTATAAGATGATCACGGATATTACGGAAAATGCCGTTGATATTGTGATTGGGGACGATACGGATTACGATGAATGGGATCTGGAAGAGCTGAATACCCTGCTTCTGCCTACGATTCCCCTTAAGCCCGTCAACAGAGGGCGCATTCACACGCCCAAGAAGAACGCCCTGAAACAGCAGTTGAAGGAGGAGGCAGTAAAGCTTTATGAGGCAAAGGAGGCAGAGTTTCCGGAGCCGGAAGCAATTCGTGAGTTAGAGCGCGTGATTCTCCTTAAGATTATTGACAGGAAATGGATGGATCACATTGACGATATGGATCAGCTCCGTCAAGGGGTAGGGCTCCAAGCTTATGGTCAGAGAGACCCGCTTGTGGAGTATAAGCTGAGCGGATATGAGATGTTCGATGAGATGACGCAGAATATCCGGGAAGAGACGGTGAGGCTTCTGTTCCATGTGAGAGTGGAGCAAAAGGTGGAAAGAGAGCAGGTAGCCAAGGTGACGGGAACCAACAAGGACGACTCAGCCGCCAAGGCTCCGGTTAAAAGGGAAGCCGCCAAGGTTTATCCCAATGACCCCTGTCCCTGCGGAAGCGGCAAAAAGTACAAGCAGTGCTGCGGAAGAAAGTAAATGCGTCGTTTGGCAATATTGTTTAAAATGCGCTGTCCGTTTGACAGGCAGTGCGTAATATAAAAAGAAAGAGGTGACGCAAGGTGGTAGAATTAGACCAGATGAAGTCTGAGCTTCAAACTTACAAAAGCCCTTTAGCGGAAGTGAGGGATTCACTTTGACTTAGCAGATAAGTCAAAGAAGATTGAGGAACTGGAACGGGAGATGGAGGCGCCCGGCTTTTGGGATGACCCTGACCGCTCCAACCAGAAAATGAAGGAACTAAAGAATTTAAAGGATCTTGTGGAGACCATCGAAGGGCTTGAAAGTCAGTATGAGGACATTGAAACCTTGATTGAGATGGGCTATGAGGAGGAAGACGCCCAGCTTGCGGAGGAGATTCGGCAGGAGCTTGATGCGTTCATAGCCGCTTTCGAGGAGATCCGTATCAACACGCTTTTGTCCGAGGAGTACGACGGCGATAATGCGATTTTGAAATTAAATGCAGGCGCAGGGGGAACCGAGAGCTGTGACTGGTGTTCCATGTTATACCGCATGTACACCCGCTGGGCGGAGAGAAAGGGCTTTTCCGTGGAGGTGCTGGATTATCTGGACGGAGAGGAAGCGGGAATCAAGTCAGTGACTTTTCAGGTCAATGGAACCAACGCCTACGGTTATCTGAAATCCGAAAAGGGCGTGCACAGGCTGGTGCGCATTTCGCCATTTAACGCCCAAGGGAAACGGCAGACTTCCTTTGTCTCATTGGATGTGATGCCGGATATTGAGGAAGACGTGGATGTGGAGATCAACGAGGACGAGCTTCGGATTGATACCTACCGAAGCAGCGGCGCAGGCGGACAGCATATTAATAAGACCTCGTCGGCAATCCGAATCACCCATCTTCCTACCGGAATTGTGGTTCAGTGCCAGAACGAACGGTCACAGTTCCAGAATAAGGATAAGGCAATGCAGATGTTAAAGGCAAAGCTTTATATGCTGAAAAAGGAGGCAAACGCAGAGAAGCTCTCCGATATTCGGGGAGAGGTGAAGGAAATCGGCTGGGGCAATCAGATCCGCTCCTACGTCATGCAGCCGTATACCATGGTGAAGGATCACAGAACCAATGCGGAGACCGGCAATGTGGACGCGGTGATGGACGGAGCCTTAGACCCCTTTATCAATGCTTATTTAAAATGGATTAACACAAAAGAGCCGTCAAATTGACGGCTCTTTATTCCCACGAGATATTTGACTATTGCAGATTGCCGGGCTTGCGTTTCTGCACCAAATCTAAGTAGAAATTAGCGAAGGTGGTCTGCCTGTAAGGCTCAACCCACAGCATTCCAATACCGCAGGAACAGAAGCCCAAAAGCATTAAAGGAACAAAGCTGAGCATAATATAAAACAACCTTGCCTTATGCCCCTTAATTAACTTTGGCGCCAGATGGAGAATCTGTGTTCCCGAATATTCCGGGAAATCCAGCATCAGGTAATACGCCTGAGAAAGAAGGAGCTGAACTAAAATCTGGATTGCAGTGCCGGCAACAAAAAGGATTGCAAATACAAGGAACAAAACAGAGTGATAGGTAAGATCCACAGATTCCGGATCGGCAGTCAGCTGGACAGCTTGGACAGCCATTTCTCTTGTCAGTGCCCGCTGTACATAAGTAAATGGCATGGAACAAAAGGTAGATACTGCCGCAAGAACAAGCTGAACGCGGACGACTTTTGTCCCCCTTTCGGCATAAGGGCTGCGGAAATAATAAAATAAATCACTGACGGCGGGGCGTTCATGACAGGCAATCTTTAAATACACAAGCGACTCTCCGGCAACGAAAAATCCGCCAAATAGGCTTACCAAAAAGGAAAGCGGAAAATAAAGCTCTAAACTGACCTGCAAAAGCAGCGCAAGGACAAAGCTGAGCGGAAGCGTGATAAGCAGATGGAGAGCATAAACGCTGATGACGATTCCATAATTTCCGCGTAACTGACTTTTGGACAAGGCTTTCAGCTGGGCTGAAGATGAAAATTCATTCATAATTAAAACTCCTGACAGGTAAAGGATATTTATACGGCAATATCCAGATTTTGTCCGATAAGAGAAGCGGCATCCGCAGATTTGCGGTTCTTGGTGTAAGGGTTGCTCTCGTTGGGATACTGGATCCGGGTAGCCGTGGTTCCGCCCGCTACATAACTGCTGCCGCATTCCGGGCAGACAGCGGTCTTTAGGGTGACGGTAGCGGCAAGCACTTTTCCGCCTGCTTTTGCCGCCTTGGAATAGGCATTGTTCACGTGCTCCTGCTCATGAGCGCGGACTTTGGAAGCGGAAGCCTGAGGAGAGATGTGCGCCGCAGATTTAAAAGAAACCATCTCATCGGAGCCATCCTGATATTTCCGGTTCTTGCAGGTCTCGCATTCGGCAGGAGAGGATTTGCGCCCAGGAGATACCCGGGTGGACTCTCCGGGATTCACCAGAGGCTTTCCCGCTTCGGAAGATGCGGAGGCGGATGGAGAATAACCGGCGCCTGCCGCGTAGGGATTCATGTAATTGTAATTTCCTGTTATCATACTGCTCATATTCATTCACTCCTTATTTCCCTAAAGTGTCTGCAAATTCCGTCATCAGATCCTCATAAGATTCGCCCGTAATATCCTCCGTGGAGATGCCGGACTGGCTTTCGATCATCTGATCCATCTGCTGTCCAAGCTTTATCAAATTCTCACGGCTGGCAGTAAAAAGCACGCTCACTGTAATGCCGATTAATGTGATGACTAAAGCAATGCTTCCGGCAGCAGTGCAGATTCCGACTTTGGCGGCTGCGAGAACCTTTTGACCTGTATCGGTTGATAAAACAGCAAAAATAATTGCGAGACTCCCCAAAATAACCGGCAGGTAAATCGTAAGCAAAGTAAAGATACTGCCAAGTCCCAAAATCATGGAGACAGTGGCAAATGTCATGCTTGTATTGCGGTAATTTTGAGGCGGTCTGTAATTGTTCTGATTATAATAGTCCATAGCGGTCACTTTCCAAATCTGTATTACTGTTTGTGAAAATATCTTACCACTTTCTTCCCGATAATACAAATCTTTCTTGAAAATAAACCGCTTCACCCATATAATATATCATGTCAGCAGGAAATCAAGTGCTCTCGAAGAGAGCATAAAATGCTGTAATTTTACATTGTGAGGATGGGAGAGCATGGACATTGTACTGAAACTGAAAGAAGAACTAAAGGTTGAAAAGTGGCAGGTAGAGGCGGCGGTCAAGCTGATCGACGAGGGGAACACCATTCCTTTTATTTCCCGGTATCGGAAAGAAGCTACCGGCTCACTGGACGACGAACAGCTCAGGAACTTGTATGAGAGGTTGAACTATCTGCGGAATCTTGAGGAAAAGAAAGAACAGGTTTTATCCAGTATTGAGGAGCAGGGAAAGCTTACCGAAGAGCTGAAAGCTAAGATTCTGGCGGCGGAAACGCTGGTAGTTGTGGAAGACCTTTACCGCCCGTACCGCCCTAAGAGAAAGACAAGGGCAAGCGTGGCAAAGGAAAAGGGGCTGGAAGGCTTGGCAGAATATATTTTGAAGCAGGATGCGATAGAACCCTTGGAAAACGAGGCGCTAAAGTATGTCAGTGAAGAAAAGGAAGTGAAGGACGTTAAGGAAGCACTTCAGGGAGCGATGGATATTATCGCGGAAATGATTTCGGACGAGGCGGACTATCGTATGTACATCCGAAACATCACGATGGAAGAGGGAAAGCTGGTAAGCACGGCAAAGGATGAAAAGGCGCAGAGCGTGTACGAGATGTACTATGCTTATGAGGAGCCCATTAAAAAGGCGGCGGGACACCGGGTTTTGGCTCTTAACAGAGGTGAAAACGAGAAATTTTTGACGGTTAAAGTGGATGCGCCGGAGGAGAGAATCCTTCAATATTTATCCAAAAAGACGATTACGGCGGAGAATCAGTATACCACTCCGATTTTGACCGATATAGTCAAAGATGCCTATGACAGGCTGATTGCACCGGCAATTGAGCGTGAGATTCGGAATGAGTTGACGGAAAAGGCGGAGGATGGCGCAATTTCCGTATTTGGAAAGAACTTGGAACAGCTTCTAATGCAGCCGCCGATTGCAGGCAAGGTAGTTTTGGGCTGGGATCCTGCTTTTCGAACCGGATGCAAGCTTGCCGTGGTGGACGCCACCGGCAAGGTGCTTGACACTAAGGTCATTTATCCCACCGCGCCTCAGAATAAGGTGGAAGAGTCTAAGAAAGAGCTGAAACGGCTGATTGACAAGTACGGCGTGTCCCTGATCAGCGTGGGGAACGGAACCGCATCCAGAGAATCCGAGCAGGTGATTGTGGAATTGATTAAGGAGTTAAAAACGCCGGTTCAGTATGTGATTGTCAGTGAAGCGGGAGCATCCGTTTATTCGGCAAGCAAGCTTGCCACGGAGGAATTTCCTAATTTTGACGTGGGGCAGAGAAGCGCCGCGTCCATTGCAAGAAGACTGCAGGATCCGCTGGCTGAGCTGGTTAAGATTGACCCCAAATCCATCGGCGTGGGGCAGTATCAGCACGATATGAATCAAAAAAAGTTAGGGGAAGCCTTAGGCGGCGTGGTGGAAGACTGCGTAAACAAGGTAGGCGTTGATTTAAATACCGCTTCCGCCTCTTTGCTGGAATACATATCCGGCATTTCCAAGACCATTGCCAAGAACATTGTGGATTACCGGGAGCAGAACGGCAGGTTCCAAAGCCGTGCACAGCTTCTCAAGGTTCCCAAGCTTGGCCCTAAGGCTTATGAGCAGTGCGCCGGATTTCTGCGCATTTTGGACGGGGAAAACCCCTTGGATGCAACCAGCGTCCATCCGGAGTCCTATCCGGCGGCGATGCAGCTTTTGGATAAGATGGGGCTGACCATGGATGATGTGCGCAAGGCGCAAAAGGCGGCGGCAAATAAAAGCGCCGTCAAAAAAGAGGTGGTGCAGACAGCCAAAAAGGAATCAAAGCCCAGAACCCAGAAGGTTGTAATCCGGAACACCAACACGGCAATGGGCAAGGCGCTTGCGGCGGCAATGGGGCAAATGACACTTGTGTCAGATGATGAAAATCAAGGAAAATCTGCTTCTGCAAAGGAAATGACAGTGGATTCCAGTCAAGCAGTAAGCAGTCTGGAGAAAAAGATAAAAGACAAAAAGTTAATGGCACAGGAGCTTGGCATCGGTGAGATTACCCTGACGGATATTTTGAAAGAATTAGAAAAACCGTCCAGAGACCCGAGAGAAAGTATGCCCGCCCCGATCCTGCGCAGCGACGTTCTTGACATGAAGGATTTAAAGCCCGGCATGATTTTAAAAGGAACGGTCCGCAACGTGATTGACTTCGGCGTTTTTGTGGACATCGGCGTTCATCAGGACGGACTGGTTCATATCTCTCAGATTACAGACCGGTTTATCAAGCATCCCTTAGAGGCAGTCAGCGTGGGCGACATTGTGGAGGTTCAGGTGCTTACCGTGGATGTGCCTAAGAAGAGAATCGGTCTTACCATGCGGATTGGCAAGGACGGTCAAAATCAAAAAATATAAATTTTTTCAAAAATAACCATAAAATTACAGATCCCTTTCCGTATCTTTATTACCGTGGGCAACCAGCCAAGCAGATTTGACTGAACATGTGGCATGAAGGTTTTTCTCATTGTCCGTGGGAATACAATAAAGATTTCGGGGAGGGAATTTTTATGAAAAAGAATCAAGGAAAAAGAATGTTGACTATGTTGGTCACAACAGTGCTTGTTTTGCAAAGCTTGTCCGCCTGTGGTATGAAGGAGGGCAGAAGCATGTCGGGCGATGGCGCCAATGAAGCTCCTTCGTATGATGCCGGAGCATATGCGGAGGTGGCGGAGGAACCTATCTACGGCGGATTCGACCGTGCAACAGGGGAATCGCCTGCCGGAGAAGCATATGCGGAGGGAGCGTCTGATGGGGCGGCGTATGCTGAGGAAGCTCCTGCTGGGGAAGCGTATGCTGAGAGGGCACCTTCGGAATACGCGGAAGCAAAAAGCGGTGCAGACAGTGGAGAGGCAGACAGCTGTGCCAAAAGCTGTTATGAGGAGTGGGATCCGGAGACAGATGAGAGAAGAGGCAGCGGGGCGAATACGGAGGAATACAGTAAATGGCAGGAAAAGGGTTTTTCTTCCGTAATGGAAAAGCCGCTGTCCACCTTTGCCGCGGACGTGGATACTGCATCCTACAGCAATCTGTGGCGTCTGGTGAGAGAAGGGTATACCTTGGAGGAAATCAAGGATATTGAGGGTGCGGTGCGGATTGAAGAACTGCTGAATTACTTTTCCTATGATTATCCGGATCCTAAGGCGGGAGAGCCTTTCGGCGTGGAAATGCAGATTGGGAAATGCCCTTGGAATGAGGAAGCAAGCCTTTTAATGATTGGTCTTGCAACAGAAAAGATTGATTATGAGGATGCTCCGCCCTCCAATCTGGTATTTTTGCTGGATGTGTCCGGTTCCATGGGAGAGAAGGATAAGCTTCCGCTTTTACAGGAGGCGTTTTGTATGCTGGTGGAGAATCTCAGTGAAAAAGACCGGATTTCCATTGTCACCTATTCCGACAAAGACCGGGTTGTTCTCCGCGGGGAGAAGGGGAATGAGACCGGAAAGCTTCAAAAAGCCATCAACGGTCTGAAGGCTTCCGGCGGAACCTATGGGAGCAAAGGGCTGGAAACAGCTTACGAGCTTGCGGAAAAATATTTTATCGAAGGCGGAAATAACAGAATCATACTTGCAACAGACGGGGATTTGAATATCGGGCTCACTTCCGAGGAGGAGCTGGAAGAATTTATTTCCGAAAAGAAGGAATCAGGCATCTTCTTGTCGGTGCTGGGCTTTGGGGGCGGAAATCTGAAAGACAATAAAATGGAAACTCTTGCGGATAAGGGCAACGGAAACTATGCCTACATAGGCAGCCTGCGGGAGGCAAAGAAGGTGCTGGTGGAGGAAATGACCGCAACTCTTTTGACTATCTGCAAGGATGTAAAATTGCAGGTTGAGTTTAATCCGGCGGTGGTATCGGATTACCGCCTGATTGGCTATTACAACCGTGAACTTGACCGGAAGGACTTTAACGATGATACCAAAGACGGCGGAGAAATCGGTGCAGGGCACAGCGTAACCGCCCTTTATGAGCTGATTCTGCGGGAGCCTTTAACCGACATGGATGCGGAGGAGATTGAGAACCTGCGCTACCGCGATAACTATAAGGAAGGGATGAAAGACAGCGGAGTAAGCGGAAAAGCCCTTAACGAGGAATGGCTGACCTTAAGCATCCGTTATAAAAAGCCCGCGGAGGACGAAAGCAGTCTTTTACAGTATCCGGCAGGCTATGCGGATTATATAGACGAGCCGGAAGAGGATTTTCAGTTTGCGGCGGCAGTGGCGGAATTTGGTCTCTTGGCTTCGGACAGCAGCTATGCCGGAAACGCTTCCTTAAAGCATGTGAAGAAGACCCTTCAGGGTATGAAGCTCAATGATGAATATAAGGAAGATTTTCTGAATTTGGTGGAAATAATAGAAGAATAAAAATTTGCCCCGGTATGATTTCTGGAACGGTTTCCGACAGGGTCTCCCAAACGGTTTCCGAAACGGTAATCATCCCGGGGCAAAATTTTTCTTTTCAAAAGGAATATTCCGTGGTATACTGCTTTAGTGTGCTAATGTGATAAATAAGTGATGTGTATTTTTACGGAAAGTTGGAAAACAGTCATGAAGAAGAAAAACAGAGGACTTTCTTACGGGGGTCTTTCATTCATTTCTTTTTGCGTTATTATAGCGTTGTGGTGCATAGTCACATATGGGGGCTTTGTGAACGCGATTTTTATGCCGTCCCCTACGGCGGTATGGAATAGTCTGGTTTCTATGGCAAAGGACGGGACTTTACTCGAACACTGCTTTGTATCCACCAAGCGGGTTATGGTGGGCTGGCTGTGGTCGGCGGTTGCGGCGCTGCCAATCGGCATGCTGATGGCACGATCCAAAAAATTCAGCGCAATTATACAGCCGGTGATTGAGTTTGTCCGTTATCTTCCGGTGGTTGCGCTTGTTCCGCTTACCCTGCTTTATCTGGGAATTGAAGAGAATCAAAAGTATGTGATTATCTTTTTGGGAACCTTCTTTCAGCTGGTGCTGATGGTGTGCGACACGGTTTCTTCCATCGATAAAAATATGATTAATGCGGCAAGGACGCTTGGAGCAAGCAGACTGCAGGTGTACACGGAGGTTATTTTTCCGGCGGCACTGCCGGGACTGATGGATGACTTCCGCCTGACCATCGGCTGGGCTTGGACTTATCTGGTGGTGGCGGAAATGGTGGCGGCTTCGGCAGGGCTTGGCTACATTATTTTAAAATCCCAGCGTTTTTTGGCTACAGATGTGATTTTTGCAGGTCTGATCATGATTGGCGTGATTGGGCTTGTTACAGATTTCCTGATACGGATATTGACAAAGCTGGTAGTTCCATGGCATGAAAGGTTGGGCGACTAAATGAGTGATGTGAAATTGAAGGTGACGGATCTGCAATGGGTCTATCCCGCCCGCAGGCGGAAAGAGAGAGATGTAATTGCATTAAAAGACATTAATCTGGAAGTGAGAGAATCAGAGTTCGTCGTGATTGTGGGGCCTTCCGGCTGCGGTAAATCTACGCTGATTAATCTGATCGGAGGATTGGAGCATGTTATCGACGGACGGATTCAGGTGGATGGTGAGGATGTGACAGATCCCGGAGCAGAACGGGGAATGGTTTTTCAAGGTTACAGCCTGTTTCCTTGGCTCACAGTACAGAAGAATGTAGAATTTGGACTGAAAATGAAGAAGGTGCCCAAGGGAGAACGGGAGCAGAGTGCCAGAGAATATATTAATCTGGTAGGGCTGAGCGGATTTGAAAATGCCCTTCCAAGGCAGCTTTCGGGAGGGATGAAACAGCGCGCCGCCATTGCAAGAACGCTGGCAAACCACCCGAAGATTCTGCTTATGGATGAACCTTTTGGAGCGCTGGATGCCCAGACAAGGGTGGTGATGCAGGAGCTTTTGGCAAAAATCAGCCGGGAAACCCAAAACACCATTTTATTTATCACGCACGACATTGACGAGGCAATTCTGCTGGCGGACCGAATCTATGTGATGAGCCGCCGCCCGGGAACCATCCGTGAGGTGATTGACGTCAATCTTAAGGAAGAGCGGAATCATGAAATGCTGGTGAAACCGGAATTTCTTGCAATGAAACAGAAAATCATGGATATGCTCTGGCAGGAAAGCCAGGAAGCAGCCATTGAAATATAAGAAAAGAGGAGAAGATTTATGAAAAAATTATTAGCATTACTGCTTGCAGGAGCAATGACCCTTTCCTGCGCGGCGTGTGGAGGAACCGCACAGACATCCAAAGACAGCGGTGCCGGATCGGAGGAGCTTATCCCCATGAAAATTGCATTTTGTACATGGGCGGGCTATGCGCCGGTATTTATCGCCATTGAAAAAGGCTACTTCGCGGAAGCGGGATATGATGCGGAAGTGGTGATTATGGAAGACGAATCCACCTATGGAGCGGCGTTTGTGTCCAACAGCATTCAGGCGTTAGGGCAGGTGATGGACCGTGACATTATCCAAGTGGATGCAGGAGCGCCGGAACAATATGTATGTACCATGGACTGTTCCACCGGCGGTGACGGGCTGGTCGCAACAGGCGATATTCAGACGATGGATGACCTTGCAGGCAAAACCGTAGCGCTGGATAAATCCGCTACCTCCTATTTCTTTTTCCTTCAGGCGCTTGCCGACAGCAATATTACCGAAGACCAGATTACGATTGTAGAGATGGGAAATGACGCGGCGGGCGAAGCGTTTATTGCCGGAAATGTGGATGCGGCTGTGACATGGGAGCCTGCGCTCAGCAGCTGCGGAGAGCGTGAGGGCGGTCACATTCTGGTATCTTCAGCAGATTATCCGAAGGCAATCATCGATGTGCTTACCGTGAACACTAATTTTCTGGAAGAGCATCCGGATGCTGCGGATGTGCTCAACGACTGCTGGAATAAGGCAGTGGCATACTTAAACGACAATTTTGACGAGGGATGTGAGATTATGGCGAAAGGGCTTTCCCTTGACAAGCAGGACGTTATGGATGAGTGTGCCGGGATTACCTTTTATGACGAGGCGATGAACAAGGAGTTTAACGACCTTGGCAAAGAGGGAAATGTGAAGGAGATTGCTCAGATGGCGGCAGATTTTTGGGTGGAAAAGGGCTATATGAAGTCCGCAGATGTGGAAGGATTTTTTGCATATCTTCAAAAATAGTTGACTCGATTAAATGAGGGGGATTCTCAAATCCGTAAATGGGATTGGGAATCCCTTTTTTGTTATAAAAGTTAGAAAAATTTAAGATTTTTTTACAGATTTATGAAATATTTCTATTATATAATTCGTTATGCTTTATAGCGGACAAGATATTTGACGGAACATGACACGGGAACTGTAATGTTGAACTGTTACAGCAGAAAAACTTTAATTTCAGTATTGACAATTATTGTATTAGTATTATAATACAATAGTACAGAAAACGATGCTGCATGACAGCGGAATGTGAGGCAACATGAGTGAACTGATTGAAATTCGGGATATGTGCAAGATATACAATCCCGGCGAAAATGAAGTCCGGGCACTGGATCATGTAAATTTAAAAATCGAAAAAAATGAGTTTGTGGCAATTATCGGACAGTCCGGATCCGGCAAATCGACTTTGATGAATATGCTGGGATGTCTGGATGTCCCCACCAGCGGTACGTACATACTGAACGGGCAGGATGTATCCAACCTGTCAGACGATGAGCTGTCGGATATTCGGAACCGTGAGATTGGATTTATTTTTCAGGGATTTAATCTGATTGCAGGACTTACAGCCCTTGAAAATGTGGAGCTTCCCCTGATTTACCGGGGAGTCGGCAAGAAGGAACGAATGCGGCTTGCCTATACAGCATTAGAAAAGGTGGGATTGAAGGCAAGGATGGATCATAAGCCTTCGGAAATGTCCGGAGGACAGCAGCAGAGAGTCGCCATTGCCAGAGCCATTGCGCAGGCACCGCCGGTAGTCCTGGCGGATGAGCCTACAGGGAATTTGGATTCCGGTTCCACCAAGGAAATTATGGAGATTTTGAAGGGGCTCCACGGGGAAGGAAGAACGGTGATACTGATTACCCATGACAACGAGATTGCGGCGAGGGCAAAGCGGATTATCCGCATCATGGATGGCAAAATTGTGGACGATATTATACAGGAAACGACACAGTAAATAACACAGATAATGACATAGGAAACGGCACAGTAAATGACATAGATAATGGCATAGGAAATAACACGGGAAAAGACACAAAAAATAACGCAGTGAGTGATAAGGAGTGACAGCTATGGGCGAGGAAGAAAAAAAGATAGAAATAGGCGGAAATCTCAAAAAGGAAAAGAAACCGAAGAAGGAAAAGAAGCCTCTGGATAAGGCGGCAAAAAAGAAACGCAGAAGAATTATCTTGGGCTGTGCGGTGGGTGTGCTTGTAATCGTATTTGCGGTGATGAAGCTTATGACGCCGGAAGGACCGCAGGCAGTCGTTTCCACTGCCGGCGCTTTTAAGGGTGAGATTGAGGAGACCATCAATACCAGCGGAACCGTCACAACCTTAGAGACCAAAACTTATTTTTCGGATGTAAATGTCAAAATTGCGGACGTTGCCGTTAAAGCCGGGGACGCAGTGAAGGCGGGGGATGTGCTGATTACTTACGATGAGGAGGCTCTTGCGAAGGAAGAGGAGCTTACCCAGCTTTCCGCGCAGTCTCAGGAGGGCAGTTACAAAAATTCTATCCAGAATAACAATAAGACGCTGGGCGATTTGAACGAGGCAAATATTAATCTGGAGGTTCTGGATCAGCAGATTGAGGACACGGAAGCTTATATTAAGAACTTGGAGGCAAAGATTGAAAAGAAACAGGCGGATCTTGCCCATGAGGGAACCCTGCTTCAGATTACACTCTTGGAGTGGCAGGATAAGCAGGCAAAGGGCGAATTTTCGGAGGAGGACGAGGAGACTTATCTGGAACTGCAAAAGATTATTCAGCTGAACTCCTACGAGCAGCAGAACAATGAAGAGATACGGAGCTGGAAGGATGAACTGGATGTCTACAACGATATGCTTTCCGGTTACAAGGAATACCGTTCCGAAATGAAATCTCAGAAGAGCTCCGCCGAGGCAGGAAAGATGAACGCAGGGGCCAAGGAAGAGCTGGAAGCAAACAAGCAGACCAAAGAGATTGAGACTGCGGATACCTTAGAGAGCCTGGAAGCGGCAAAGGAAGGAATCACGGCGGAGTTTGACGGGGTTGTTACCGAAGTCGGCGCGGTGGAAGGAGGAAGCGTTCCCGTGGGAAGTTCCCTTCTTAAACTGGAAAGCACGGAGGACGTGATGGTCAGAATTTCCGTTACCAAGTATGATCTGGACAAAATTGCAGTAGGACAGAGCGCGAAAGTGACCATTGGAAGCAAAGAGTATCAAGGGGAGGTTTCCAAGATTAATAAGATGGCGGAGACCAATAACAGCGGAGCCGCCGTTGTGGGGACAGAAATTAAGATTACGAATCCCGACAGTGATTTAATCCTGGGCGTTGAGGCGAAGGTGGTCATCAGCACGGCAAAGGAGAATAACGCCGTACTGGTTCCGGTGAGCACAGTCAATGTAGATACAGAGGGTGAGTTTGTCTATGTGGTGGAAAACAATATCCTTATAAAAAAGCGTGTGGTGACGGGAATCTCCTCCGATCTTTACATACAGATTACCGAAGGGCTTTCAGAGGGAGAACAGGTGGTAACGGATGTATCCCCGGGCATTTCAGAGGGCATGACTGTTATGGCTGTGCAGCAGTAACAAAATGGAGGCTCATTATGGCACAGATTTGGGAATACATTAAGATTGCGCTTATGAATATCAAAAGCAATAAGGGCAGATCGATTTTGACGATGCTGGGTATTATTATTGGCATTTCCTCCGTTATTATGGTCATATCCATAGGAAACGGCTTGCGGGGGCAGGTCAATTCGGAGCTGGAAGGGCTTGCGGGCGGTCAGATTGCCTTTTATGTGGACACTACCCGGAAGGATACCACTGTAACCTTTGACCAGTCGGATTTTGATGCAATTACGGCGCAGATTGCGCATATTAAAGGAGTGACGCCCTCCTTTGGCACATGGGGAACCGCGGAGGGACCCAAAGGGGACTTCGATATTTCCATGACGGGAGGAACCACCGGACTTCAATATATCTCCTCCGACCCGATTGTGAAAGGAAAATATTTTACGCAGAATGATTATGACAGCGGAAGCAATGTCTGCATCATCACCGAAGGGAATGCAACGGCATTATTTGGAACCAGCGATGTCATTGGGATGACTTTTGATGCAACCTTCTGGGGAATCACGCAGGAACTGCGGATTATCGGCGTCCGGCAGGACAATGCCTCTTCCTTGATTACTATGGGAAGCGGCGGCGTGACAACCATTCAGGCGGAAGTGCCCCTTACCTTTATGGCAAATAAGCTGGGATATTATATTGACGAGATTGACCAGTTTTATGTGGTGGCGGAAGCCTCGGAATACTGTACGGAGGTTGCGGCAAAGACCCTTTCGCTCTTAGAGAGCAGGCATAATGTGCGGGGAGAAAACCAGATTATGATGCAGAGCTTTAACGATGTGTCCGCGCAGTTTGATACCATCTTAAGCTTTATCACGGTTTTTATCTCTTTTGTTGCGGCAATCTCCCTGCTGGTGGGCGGTATCGGCGTTATGAATATTATGCTGGTATCCGTCACGGAACGTACCAGAGAGATTGGAATCCGGAAGGCGCTCGGGGCAAGAACGGCGTCGGTACTGCTCCAATTTCTTGCCGAGGCTGGCATTATCACTCTGCTTGGCGGTATTATCGGTATTATTTTTGGAATTTTAGGCGGATATGCGGTGGGGGCAATTGCAGGATTGACTCCACAGGTCAGTGTTGGAACCGTTATTGCCGCATCCCTGTTTTCCTGCGGTGTCGGAATCTTCTTTGGAATTTATCCAGCCAGAAAGGCGGCAAAGCTCAGTCCGATTGAAGCACTGAGGCATGAATAACTTCCGGCAGTTTTCGGTTGCACTTTGTCTGATTTTTAGTATAATAAAAGAGTGAAGAGCGCCTGCTTCCGTAGGCGTTCTTTCGTTAAATACGACAGACTGCATCGAAAATAAGTTTTCAGCTATACTGCGCAGAATGCTATGATTCGATGTGTCAGGGAAGGCGGATTAAGATGGAAGTAGAATTTGATGTCAGGATAACGCCGGGGGCTTTATACGATTACATGCTGTTTCACACCTACACCAGTCCGGCGGGATTAATCGGAGCCGTGACAGGAGCTCTTTTAGTGACCGCCTTTTTTATGGGGGCAGGAGTGCTTTGTCTGATTGCAGGGATTATTATTCTGGCATATCTGCCCTGGACGCTGTTCCTCAAATCCAGACAGCAGTTTTTGGCGAATCCGGCTTTTAAGATGCCGCTTCATTACAAGATGACGGAAGAGGGAATCGAAGTGTCCCAGAACGGAGAGGTGCAGAGTCAGAAATGGGAGGATTTATTTAAGGCAGTATCGACGCCGAAGAGTCTTATCGTGTATACTTCCAGAATCAATGCATCCATTTTCCCCAAAAAGGATTTGAACCAAAATACCGCGGCGGTCATTCAGATGATCTCCACCCATATGCCGCCTAAGAAGGTTAAAATCCGCGGTTAAGCCGAAAGAGGCAGAGAGAGCAGGAATAAGATGGACGAAGAAGTTTTTGAAAGCTTTGGACCGGAAGATACCTTTCGGCTTGGAATGAAAATTGGTGAGCGTGCTGCGGAAGGCACTGTTTTTACCCTGATTGGTGATTTGGGAGTGGGAAAGACCGTATTCACGCAGGGGCTGGCAAGGGGACTCGGCATTACGGAGCCGGTTAACAGCCCTACTTTCACAATCATGCAGGTGTATGAGGAAGGGCGCTGTCCCTTTTATCACTTTGACGTATATCGGATCGGCGACGTTTCCGAGATGGACGAGATTGGATACGAGGATTATTTTTACGGGGAAGGAATCTGCCTGATTGAGTGGGCGGATTTGATTGAGGACATTCTTCCTGAGAGCTGTATTAAAATTACCATATTAAAGGATCTCCAAAAGGGATTTGATTACAGAAAGATTATACTGACGAAGGCGGGCATGGAGGAATAACAGGGTGAAAATAATTGCAATAGACAGCTCCGGGTTAGTGGCGTCGGCAGCTCTTTTAGAGGATGATGTACTAATCGGTGAGTACAATATTCAATATAAAAAGACGCATTCCCAGACGCTGTTGCCGATGCTTGATGAGCTGAAGCGGATGACGGAACTGGATTTAAGCACGGTGGATGCCATTGCGCTGGCAAAGGGACCCGGCTCCTTTACCGGGCTTCGGATTGGTTCGGCAACCGCCAAAGGGCTTGGACTGGCGCTGGACATACCGCTGATAGAAATTCCCACGCTGGACGGGCTTGCTTGTAACTTATACGGAACGGATAAGCTGGTGTGTCCCATTATGGATGCCCGGAGAAATCAGGTATATACGGGAATTTACGAATATAATAAAGAAGAAGGAAACACCCTGCGGGCAGAAGGGAGTCCCCTGCGTTACCGGCTTTGCGGGCTTTTATCCCAATGCGCGGTATCCATTGAGGAGATTGCCGGGAGGCTTAATGAGATAAAGCGGGAAGTTATTTTTCTTGGAGACGGGGTTCCGGTATACGCCGGGAAGCTGGCGGAGCTTATGAGGGTGCCTTACGGTTTCGCCCCGGCGCACATGAACCGCCAGAGAGCGGCGGCTTTTGGGATATTGGCTTTTGAGTATCTGCGGGAGGGAAAGACGGTGACAGCCGCGGAACATGCACCGGAGTATCTCAGATTATCGCAGGCGGAACGGGAAAAGAGAGAAAAAGAGCATGAAGGTGATTGTCAGACGAATGAAAGCCGCTGATGTGGAGGCGGCAAGCGTGATTGAGCGGGAAGTATTTTCCATGCCCTGGTCTGCGGAAGACTTTTTGGAAATGGTAGAAGCGGATTATGCTTATTACTACGTGGCGGAATGTGAGGGAAAGATTGTAGGCTGCTGCGGAATCCGGAATCTTTCCGGAGAAGGGGAGATTACCAATGTGGCGGTATCCCCCAGCCATAGAAGGAAGGGCGTTGCGCGCAAGATGATGGAATATATGTTAAAAGAGGCGGCCTCGAATGGAATCGGAAGCTGTACCTTGGAGGTCAGATGCGGCAATCAGCCGGCGATTCAATTGTATGAGAGCTTTGGTTTTCGGGGAGAGGGGGTCAGACCCGGCTTTTATGAGAAGCCCAAGGAGGATGCTCTGATCATGTGGAAAAGATAGGCAGAGCATGGAAGAATTACCACTGTATCTTATTTTTCTTTTATGTATAATAGAATACAGAAATCAACGAATTAATTTAAAAAAATATTGATTTCGACAAAGAAGATTTCACTTTTATTGTATAAGAGGAGGATAAGGGCATGAGAAATTATACGGATGAAAATAAACAGAATCTTTCCAAGGTGGTCTGCAACCAATGCGGAAAGGAGCTGAAAGTAGAAAATGGTATTTTAAAAGAAGGATGTTTTCAGGGAGAGCATCAGTTTGGATATTTTAGTAATAAAGATGGAATGAAACATTCTTTTGATCTCTGTGAGGAATGTTATGATAAAATAATTAAAAGCTTTGTCATTCCGGCAGCGGAGGAGGAGGTTACAGAACTGCTCTAAAAGAATCTCTGGCGGGTGAAAGCGGAATGGACAAGGCAAATATTGGAGGAACTATGCTGGATATTTGCTTGCTGGGAACCGGCGGAATGATGCCGCTTCCTTATCGGTGGCTGACATCCATGATGGCCAGATATAATGGACAAAGTATTTTGATTGACTGTGGGGAAGGAACACAGATTGCTATGAAGGAAAAGGGGTGGAGCCCTAAGCCTATCGACGTGATCTGTTTTACCCACTTCCATGCGGACCATATCAGCGGACTGCCGGGCATGCTTCTCACAATGGGGAATGCAGAGCGGACAGAGCCGCTGCTTTTGGTAGGACCGAAAGGGCTTTCTAAAGTGGTGGCGTCTCTTAGAATTATTGCGCCGGAGCTTCCCTTTGTGATTGACTGTCTGGAATTGTCGGAGGCGGAGCATGTGATACACTTTGACGGTTTTCGGATAGAAGCGTTTAAGGTTAACCACAATGTTCCCTGTTATGGGTACAGCATATGCATTGACCGAATTGGTAAATTCCAAGTAGACAAGGCTGTCGAATTGGGAATTGAAAAGAAGTACTGGAACCGCTTACAGCACGGTGAAACCATAGAAACCGAGAATATGACACTCGTGCCGGAAATGGTGCTTGGTTCCTCCCGGAAGGGAATTAAGGTAACTTACTGTACGGACACCAGGCCCACGGAGGGAATTGTAAAACATGCGGCGGGGTCAGACCTTTTTATCTGTGAGGGAATGTATGGCGAACCGGATAAAAAGTTAAAGGCAAAAGAAAACAAGCATATGACTTTTTATGAGGCGGCGGAGCTGGCAAGGCGCGCCGGGGTTCCAAAGCTGTGGCTGACTCATTACAGCCCTTCCCTGAACCGTCCGGATGAATACCTTCCGGCGGTGAGAAAAATTTTTCCGAATACGGAAGTCTGCCGGGATGGCAAGACAATTGAGCTGATGTTTGAGGACGAAGAATAAATCTGGCAGCAGATACTTTAAGAGAGATGAAGACTTTAAGAAGAAAGGAGAAGGTTTAAATATGAAAGGAAAAGGCAGCGGAAGCGGAGTGAAAGTTTTTGTGATAGGGCTTATTTTAGCCGGCTTAGTGCTGGGATATTTTTTCTACTTATCCGTGAGAAATAATAAAGACAAGGATGAAGAAACGCAGATTGGAGCAGTGCAGGAAGTGCTGATGCGGAATCTGGACAAAAATTATCCCCCTTCTCCCAGAGAGGTCTTAAAGTATTTTGGAGAGATTACCCAGTGCTTTTACGGCGAAGAGTATACCGAAGAGGAATTTTATCAGCTTGCAATGAAAATTCAGGAGCTGTACGACGCGGAGCTGACGGCAAATAAGACGGAGGAACAGTATTTGGAGGATCTGCGGTGGGATATTTCCCAGCTCAAGGATCAGAATACCATCGTATCCAGTTACAGCCTGCCTTCCAGCACGGATGTGGAATTTTTTTCCAGAGACGGCTACAGCTGGGCGCGGCTTTACGTGGGCTTTACCTTAAGGACGGGGACGGAGCTGGGCATGTCCAACGAGGTCTTTTTACTTAGAAGGGACGAGGACGGGCATTGGAAGATTTACGGCTGGCAGCTGGAGGAACAGACGGATTAAGGTTAAACACTCGGCTGAAATAGAGAACAAGTGATAGAATGCAAAGATCCGGCGGAAGGTATGGTTATTAGGTGATGGATAAGGAAATACAGATACTTGCGGTGGAAAGCTCCTGTGATGAGACCGCGGCGGCAGTAGTTAAAAACGGAAGGGAAGTGCTTTCCAATGTGATTTATTCTCAGATCGCGCTTCACACAGAGTACGGCGGAGTAGTTCCGGAAATTGCTTCCCGCAAACACATCGAAAAAATAAATCAGGTCATCGAGCAGGCTCTTTCTGATGCAGGGCGGAGACTGGATGAGATGGACGCGGTTGCGGTAACTTACGGACCGGGGCTGGTGGGAGCTTTGCTGGTAGGAGTGTCGGAGGCAAAGGCAATCAGCTTTGCGGCAGGGATTCCGCTGATCGGCGTACACCATATTGAAGGGCACATCAGCGCCAATTACATAGAAAATAAAGATTTGGAACCGCCCTTTGTCTGTCTGGTGGTTTCCGGCGGACATTCCCATCTGGTAATCGTAAAGGACTATGGAGAATATGAGATTATCGGAAGAACCAGAGACGATGCGGCAGGAGAAGCGTTTGACAAGGTGGCTAGGGCTATAGGGTTGGGGTATCCGGGCGGTCCCAAAATCGACCGGGTATCGAAAGAAGGAAATCCCGATGCCATTCATTTTCCCAGGGCAAAGGTGGAAGATGCAGAGTATGATTTCAGCTTCAGCGGGTTAAAATCTGCCGTACTCAATTACCTAAATTCCTGTCAGATGAAGGGGGAGGAGATTGTGGCTGCCGATGTGGCGGCTTCTTTTCAGAGCGCGGTCATTGATGTGCTGGTGGAACATTCCATGAGGGCAGTGCAGAAATACGGTTATCAGAAATTTGCCATTGCGGGAGGCGTTGCGTCCAACAGCGGACTGAGGACGGCGTTTGAAAAGGCGTGTCAGAAAGCTCACATTTCTTTTTATCATCCTTCGCCGATTTACTGTACGGACAATGCGGCAATGATCGGCGCCGCCGCCTATTATGAATATGTAAAAGGAGTGCGGCACGGGCTGGATTTAAATGCAGTGCCAAATTTGAAATTGGGAGAACGGGCATAATGGCGCAAAAAGAAAAAAGAACAGCGGCAATCGTACTTGCGGCGGGCAGCGGAAAAAGAATGGAAAGCAGTACCAAAAAGCAGTATATGCTCATTGGGGATAAGCCCGTGCTCTATTATTCTCTGAAAACATTTCAGGAAAGCTTTATCGACGAGATTGTTCTGGTAGTTTCCAAGGAAGATATGGAATATTGTAAAAAAGAAATTGTGGAGCGGTACGGTTTTTCCAAGGCCAGCCGGATTGTGGAAGGCGGGAAGGAGCGGTATCACTCTGTCGCTTCGGGACTGCAGAGCCTGAAAGAGTGCGACTATGTGTTTATCCATGACGGTGCAAGGCCTCTGGTCACCGGAGAGATGCTGAGACGCCTGCTGACATGCGTGGAAACGGACGGAGCGTGCGTGGCGGGCATGCCCGTGAAGGATACCATCAAGATTGCCGATGAAAGCGGGTTTATTTCAAAGACTCCGGACAGAAAGCTGGTGTGGATGGTTCAGACCCCTCAGGTGTTTGCGTACAGCCTGATCAAAAACGCATATGAACAGCTTTTGCAGAGGGAGCAGGAATTTATCAAAAAGGGAATTTCCGTGACGGATGATGCAATGGTGGTGGAGAGCCTTACCGGTCATAAAGTGAAGCTGGTGGAAGGATCCTATGAGAACATTAAGATTACTACGCCGGAGGATATGGAAATTGCAGAGTTATTCTGCGGAGAAAAGGAAAGGCAGGGTTCTTTATCATGGGAGAGATTCTAAGGCTGGAGCATATCCGGAAAATCTATGGAAATCCGGGAAATCTGACTAAGGCAATTGATGACATTAGTTTTTCCGTAAATAACGGGGAATTTGTGGGCATTATGGGAGCCTCCGGTTCCGGCAAGACTACACTGCTCAACTGCATTTCCACGATTGATACTGTCAGTGCAGGACATATTTATCTGGACGGAGCTGATGTGACGGAAATAGCAGAAGGAAAACATTCCTTAGAGAAAAAGGCAGCCAGATTCCGAAGGGAAAATCTTGGTTTTATTTTTCAAGAATTTAACCTGCTGGATACATTGACGATTTCAGAAAATATTGCGCTTGCGCTGACCATTAACAGAGTACCACAGGAGCAGATTGAAGGCAGAGTACAGGAGATGGCGGAAAGTCTTAACATTACGGATATTATGGATAAATACCCCTATCAGGTGTCAGGAGGTCAGAAACAGCGCTGTGCCTGCGCCAGGGCGATTATCAATAAGCCGAAACTGATTCTGGCAGATGAACCGACAGGAGCATTGGACAGCCATTCGTCACAAATGCTGCTCAGTACCATGCAGAGTATCAATAAGCAGCTTGGAGCTACTATTCTTATGGTGACACATGATGCTTTTTCCGCAAGCTACGCAGAACGGATTATATTTTTACGGGATGGCATGATTTTTACTGAGATTTTAAAAGAAGGTAATTCCCGCAGGGCTTTTTTTGAAAAGATACTGGACGTCCTTATGATATTGGGAGGAGGTCAGAGCGATGTATACTAAGCTGTTTAGGAATAATATAAAAAAGTCATTAGAGGACTATGTAATTTATTTTTTTACCCTTGTCATCAGCAGTACATTGTTTTTTGCATTTCTCTCCCTGACCAGCAGGTATAATGATATTTTAGGCGGGGATGGCAATTACTCATTAACATTGTTTCAAAATACAATCCGGTATGCCGTGCTGGCAGTTTCGATTATTTTTGTTGTGCTGATTCGCTATATCAATACTTATATGCTGAAACAGCGCAGTCGTGAGTTTTTCGTTTATATGATTCTTGGCATGGAGCAAAGAACAATAGCAAGGCAGTTTTTTGGTGAAACGTTTGTTTTTGGTATTACGGCTGTGCTTGGCGGCTGTATTTTGGGGACAGTACTATCCGGAATGATAACAGCTTTTGTTTCGGAAATGATTGGAGCGTCCAGCGGATTCCGCATTGGGTTTTATCCAGATACCGCGGTTTGGACGCTGTTGTTTTTTGGCACTGCATTTCTTCTTATTGGAGCGTGGAATGTCCGCAGGATTTATAAAATCAAGCTGATAGATTTACTGAATGAGAAGAGGGCGAATGAGGGACTGCAAAAAAAGAAAAGCAGTTATTTGGTCTCATTTATTATTGCCTTGGTCTGCTTTGGAATTGATGGTGCGGTGCTTTATAACTTTTCACATATGAACGGCATTTATGCAGGAAATATTCCCGAAGAAATCAGCAACCGCTATCAGACTGCGGCGTTTGTGTCGGCAATTGCAGGTATCTTTGCTTTTTATCATGCACTGGCTTTTCTTATAACTTTAATCCGGAAGCGGAGTAAATGGAAGATGCGTAACATCAATTCTGTCTTTATTGGAAATCTGTTCCAGAAGGTATCATCAACTGCAAGGATACTTTCCATCTCAACGCTGACGATTACGGCTTCGTTTGTCGCCTTTGTCATTTTGCCGATGCTGGCAGAGATTGCGACAGGATATCTGGACTATCGGATGCCCTATGACATTATGGTATACAACACTTATAGATATATTGATGAAATAGATGATATTCCCTCAATTGACTTTTCCTTTATAAAAAATATTTTGCGGGAACATGATATTGCAGTGTCGGCGGAAGTATCTCAGAAAAGTTATTTTGTATGGGAAAGGGATTTTAATACAGTTGATACCAGGGAATATTGGCGTGACCTTCCAAGGCTTGCAATGAGAATATCAGAGTATAATGCTATGCGGGAAATGGCGGGTTTTGAACCGGTTACGTTAGCGGATAAGGAATTTTTTATGCATCTGGATTATGAAAGGGACATGGAAAGCATGGCAGAAAGTATCAGCACAGGTACAAGGAAGCTTCAATTGGATGATGGGACGGTTCTGACACTGACGGATACGGCTGTCTACAATGAACCGTTAGGGCAATACCTGTTTAACGGCGACGGAACTGTGCTGGTGTTTCCAGACGCTGTATGCGACGGCCTCCATCTGGCGCGTACCTGTTATTATGCAAATACAGAAACGGTGATTCCTTATAATCTCTGTGATATGATGCAGGAAGAAATATCAGAAGCATTCAAGAAACGTTATGAGTATCTGTTTACTCAATATGAGACGAAATATCATACGGACAATCATTATGCCAGTTTTATAGAGCCGATTCGCTTCCGCACACAGGAAAATAATGATACTGTCCTGACTGCGGCCAGCGTCCGGCTGATGGGGATTTATTCTGGAACCCTCTTTTTTATTATCTGTATGACCGTTTTAGCTTTGCAGGAGACAGTAGATTCCACGCTTTACCGCACGCAGTACCGCACCTTATATCAGATTGGCACAGACAGGGAGGATATTGTAAAGATGGTGAGCAGGCAGAGCTTATATTATTTTTTTACGCCTTGCGTGACTGCATTTATAATTGCGATGCCGCTGATTTATTCTTTTTTTATCCGATACGGGCATAAAGTGCTTACTTATATTGGAAGTACAGGGTTTCAGTTCGGGGTAATGATTCCCGGGCTGTTGACTGTGCTGATACTTGTCTGCTATTACGGGGCGGTGATTTACACAATTAAAAGGAATTTAAACAGAACCCTTGACGACATTAGATAAGGAGAAACTGAAAAATAAGAAAAAGATAAAAAAAGGTGTTGACACGTTTAATCTGATTTGCTAGAATAATCATTGCGCTAACGAAAAGCGTACGACTTGGAGAGGTATCGAAGTGGTCATAACGAGGCGGTCTTGAAAACCGTTTGTCCGCAAGGGCGCGTGGGTTCGAATCCCACCCTCTCCGCTGGAGATACCTTCTCCACCGAATATTTTTCAGAAATCAGCTTTATGTGGAGAAGTACCCAAGATGGCTGAAGGGACACCCCTGGAAAGGGTGCAGGTCGTTAATAGCGGCGCGAGGGTTCAAATCCCTCCTTCTCCGTTGGTAATCTCTAAAGATTGCCTGACATAGCTTTCTGGTAATTATGCAATTATAGTTATGCAGAGGTTAAACAGTACCTTGACAAATAAACAGCAATGCAGCCCTGAAAATTCAAGAAGAAAATT
>JAMPGL010000001.1:29500-85476 GCA_023663945.1 Lachnospiraceae bacterium
AGTTATTCTTGATACGAGTGGTCGTTTTAATAATACGCCTAATCAAACTAAACCGAAACTTACCCTCTCTTCTCCAAACTCAAATGATGAAAAAAGGGCAATATCCTTATGCCCCTCCAAATCACAAACCTTCATTTCCAGCGCAAGCATATTATCATACCATTCCTGCAAGAACTTTACATCACTATTTTGAGGCAACGCAAAAAATGTTCGTATGCCGAACATATTGTTTCCACCGTCACCGCACTCCAATCCTTCAAGCCCTGCCCTTGATCTGCCATACGCCCTCCGCAATTTTCAATCTTTTCTAGAATTTCCCTTGGAGCCTTCACACACTCTTCCGAAATTCCTTAATTTCTTCCAGTCTCTCCTTCACCTGCGCCTCCTGCCCCTGATTTCCCGGAAGGTAATATTCCTTCCCTTTTAAGGATTCCGGCAGGCATTCCATATGGGTCAGCTTCTCCTCCGCATCATGCGCATACTGGTAGCCCTCGCCATAGTGGAGCTCCTGCATCAGTTCCGTCACTCCATTCCGGATTTGCAAAGGAACCGGTTCTGCAAGCATTTTTTCCGCATCCGCCTGTGCCCCTAGATAACTCATATACACGGCGTTTGATTTTGGCGCCATGGACAGATAAACTACCGCATGGGCAAGGTTTACGTTACATTCGGGCATCCCGTTAAAATGACATGCCTGATATGCCGCTACCGCAAGAGGCAGTGCCTGCGAATCCGCCATCCCCACATCTTCACTTGCAAACCGTATCAGCCTTCTTGCCACATAAAGAGGGTCTTCTCCCGCCTCCAGCATCCGCGCCAGCCAGTACACTGCCGCGTCCGGATCTGAGTTTCGCATGGATTTGTGAAGCGCCGAAATCAGATTATAATGCTCCTCACCGGCTCTGTCATAGAGCAGCATCTTTTTGCCGATGCATTGTTCCATCACCTCATCCTTTACGATAACGGAACCGTCCGGCTGTATTTCTCCGTTTAAAACTGCCATATCCAGCGTGTTTAAAGCTGTCCTTGCATCTCCGTTGGCAAAAACAGCTATGGCATTTAACAGTCTTTCTTCTATAGTAATAGTCGTATTCCCAAGCCCGCGCTTATCAGTCAATGCATGATGCAATAATTTCTGAATATCCGTCTCGGTCAATGCCTGCAGGACAAACACTTTGCATCTTGATAAAAGAGCGGAATTAATCTCAAAGGAAGGATTTTCCGTGGTTGCCCCAATAAGAATAATGCTTCCCTTTTCCACATAAGGAAGGAACGCATCCTGCTGTGCCTTGTTAAATCGGTGAATCTCATCCACAAATACAATGGTTCTCATTCCCATCATGCGGTCATTTTCCGCCTGCTTCATGACGTCTTTGATCTCCTTGATTCCACTTGTGACAGCGCTGAAATTAATAAATGACGACCTTGTCATATTCGCAATAATCCGCGCCAGCGTGGTTTTTCCCACTCCGGGAGGTCCCCAAAATATCATAGAGGATATTCTGTCCGTGTCCAGCATCTGCCGAAGAACCTTTCCTTTTCCTACCAAATGTTCTTGACCAATATAGTCATCTAATGTTTCCGGGCGCAGTCTGCTGGCAAGCGGAGCGCTCAAATTGATTTCCTGCGTAAAAAGTGATAACTGTTCCATATCTGGTTTCCTCGATCTTAATTCTCCGGCAGGCAGAATCTATCTGGCTGCCTTTCCTGAAATCATTTCCCAATCAAAACCTTTTTCCCACAAAAGGCAAAACCGTATTTCCGTATCTTTTCTCTGGGGATTCCTTTTGCAATAAGCACAGATTCATAATTCTGTCTTTCTATCTGTTCCAATGCCCTTTTTACTGTATCAGACAATTCCTTCTCATCCGTATCCTGTACCTTAAATTCTAAAATAATGCTGTCATCTGAGGCATTGTCATTTCTATTTTTAGGCTCAAGCATCACATCATACCGCCCTAAACCGCTTTCCCGATTAGAAGTAAGGCTGTATCTGTCTGCAAGTTCCACCATCAGACCTAAAACAAATCCATGATAAAAGCGCTCAGGCTCATCACGTGTAGATTTTTTTCCGCTGGAATTGCTTCCGGCATCAAAATAACTGAAAGTTGCCATAGCAACATCATTCATATAAGCATTCATAGCCCTTAAATCATCCGCCAGCAGTGCTTTGACAAAATCATTATATACAGAAGCAACACTGCCAAACCACTTTTTAACCATGTTTCGGAACATAACTTTGACTTCAAAATTTGTTATTCCTAACTCATACACTAATTTCCATTCCCCGAAATTTAAAGAATGGCTGTCAAGATTTCTTACTTTTAAATAACCGCTGGCAAGCAGGAGACTCCAAATCGCTTGTTCATCATAATCCAATTGATTATAAATAATCTGTTCGTCTATTTCCACATAAATAGAATCGCCCCTCATTAGCGTTTCAAATTCCTGCTTAATATTTTTGTTCCCCTCACGCAGCAATTTCCCGACCAGATTATTTGAGCTGGAATTTGCCCAGTACGCTCCTACGTTTCTTTTATCCAGATAATTAAGAATTGACCACGGATTATAAATATCTTCCCTTTTTCCAAAAATAAAGCCGTCATACCAGCTTTTAACCTCTGCTCTTTTTCCAGATAATCCAAACTCATCCAGTGCCGTAAATACTTCCTCCTCCGAAAACCCAAAAAACTCTGCATATTTTTCAGACGTTGTCGTCACTACTTCCAGATTATTTAAATCAGAAAAGATAGATTCTTTGCTGATCCTTGTGATTCCTGTCATAATTGCCCGCTCCAAATGCGGATTGGTCTTAAACGTCGCATTAAACAACCCTCTAATAAACAAAGCCAGCTCTTCCCAATATCCATTTACATAGGCTTCCTGCATGGGCGTGTCATATTCATCCAGTAAAATAATCACTTTTTTCCTATAATAGCGGCAAAGATAGTCCGTCAGTGCTTTTAGGGAAAAGGAAGCTTCACTATCCTCCATATCCACTGCAATCTTTCGGTAATCCTGCTTTTCGTCGTCGTTTAACAAATCCGTTTCCAGCAAAAAATCATATTGATTGTAAAGCGCCTTTATGATACGGCATATGGATTTTCGAGTCTGCAAAAAGGAGCTTCCTTTCACATCTGCAAAGCTGACAAAAATTACAGGATACGTTCCCTGCAGTTCTCGATATTTAGACTCCTGCCAGATGGATAACCCTTCAAAAATCCCCTTTTTCCCTGCGCAGTCTATCGAAAAAAAATTCTCCAGCATATTCATCGTCAAAGTCTTCCCAAATCTCCGCGGGCGGGTAATCAGCGTCACGATGTCCCCCTGTTCCCACCAAGCTTTGATAAACTGCGTTTTGTCGATATAAAAATATGCTTCTTTCCTGATTGTTTCAAAATCCTGACATCCAATACTTATCGTTCTCGGCATGTTTGCACTCCTCTCTTTGGGGCTGCATATGAGTTTATTATACACTTTCAAATTACGATTGTCATTCTTTTAAACATAAAAAGCCCTGCAGCCACTGACGCAGCCACAAGACCTTTCTGCAATGTTATCTTCCTTTACTGAATCATCAAATTAGTATACCCCATCAGGCTCTCATCCACCGCTCTTGCCGCTTCCCTGCCTTCCCGGATTGCCCACACCACAAGGGACTGCCCTCTGTGCATATCTCCTGCGGTGAACACATTTTTGACCGAAGTTTCATACTGCCCCGGGGCTGTATCCACGTTGGTGCGCTGGTTTGTCTTTACCTTAAAGGCGTCCGTCACATACTGCTGGCTTCCCAAAAATCCTGCCGCAATCAGCACAATCTCTGCCGGCAGCGTCTGCTCCGAGCCGGGAACCTCTGACATCTTCATTCTTCCGGTTTCCGGATCCTTTTCCCACGCAAGTTTCACGATTTTTACGGCTTTCAGATTCCCGTTTTTGTCCTTTACAAATTCCTTCACCGTGGATTCATAAATCCTGGGGTCATTGCCAAACAGGGCAATGGCTTCCTCCTGACCGTAATCAGTCTTGCAGATTTTGGGCCACTCCGGCCAAGGATTATTCTCCGCACGCTGGTCGGGCGCCTTGGGCATCATTTCAATCTGTGTCACGGACTTACAGCCGTGGCGGATGCTGGTTCCCACGCAGTCATTTCCGGTATCCCCGCCGCCAATGATGACCACATTTTTATCCTTGGTATCCACAAACTGTCCATCTTTAAAATCTGAGTCCAGAAGGCTCTTGGTATTTGCCTTCAAAAAGTCAACTGCAAAGTAAATTCCCTTCGCATCCCGCCCCGGTGCCTGAATGTCTCTGGGATTGGAAGCTCCGCAGGCAAGCACCACACGGTCAAACTCCTTCAAAAGCTTATCTGCTTTCAAATCCTTTCCCACATCGATGCCGGTCTCGAAGGTTACGCCTTCTGCCTCCATCACCTTTACTTTTCGTTCCACGATTTGTTTTTCCAGCTTCATATTCGGAATGCCGTACATTAAAAGTCCGCCGATTCTGTCCGAACGCTCATAGACCGTTACGCTGTGTCCCCGCTTATTCAGCTGGTCTGCCACCGCCAGACCCGAAGGTCCGCTCCCCACCACCGCAATCCTTTTTCCGGTGCGCACTTTAGGCGGTTTGGGATCCGCGTATCCCTGTTCGTAAGCATATTCAATGATGGCATATTCGTTTTCCTTGGTGGATACCGGTTCACCGATTAGTCCGCAGGTACACGCGGCTTCACAGAGAGCCGGGCATACTCTCGAAGTAAATTCCGGAAAGCTGTTGGTCTTGGTCAGACGTTTATACGCCTGCTGCCAGTTTCCGGTGTATACCAGATCATTCCACTCCGGTACCAGATTATGCAAAGGGCATCCGCTGGTCATGCCGCAGATTGTCATTCCCGACTGGCAGAACGGAACCCCGCACTCCATGCATCTTGCTCCCTGAAGCTGCTGTTTCTCTCTGGGAAGGTGCTCATGAAACTCTCTGAAATTTTTAATTCTTTCCTTAGGCTTTACATCCTTCGATACTTCTCTTTTATAGTCCATAAATCCTGTTGGTTTTCCCATTTCACTCACTCCCTTCCTATTTCGCGGCCTTAATGGCATAAAATGCTTCAATCTGTGCCTGTTCCGCGCTTAATCCCTTTTCTTCCATCTGTACAATGGTTGCCAGCATCTGCTCATAATCGTGAGGAATGATCTTTTTAAATTTGGGCAGATAGTCCTTAAAATGGTCTAAGACCAGCTTTCCTTTTTCGGAATTGGTCAGCGCAACATGCTCTTTGATCATTTCCTTCAGCTCAATCACATCATACTTGGAGGTCACTTCGTAAGAAGAAACCATTTCCTTATTCAAGCGGATATACAAGTCGTTATCCTCGTCTAACACATAGGCAATTCCGCCGCTCATGCCTGCCGCAAAGTTCTTGCCTGTCCTTCCAAGCACCACCACGCGCCCGCCTGTCATGTATTCGCATCCGTGGTCACCCACGCCTTCCACCACCGCAACGGCTCCCGAGTTCCGCACGCAGAAGCGTTCTCCCGCCACGCCCGCGATAAACGCCTTGCCGCTGGTTGCGCCGTAGAGCGCCACGTTACCGATGATGATATTCTCCGATGCTTTAAACCGGCTCCCTTTGGGCGGATATACGATCAGCTTTCCGCCGGACAGCCCTTTTCCAAAATAGTCGTTGGAATCTCCGATAAGCTCCAAAGTCAGCCCCTTCGGGATAAAGGCGCCGAAGCTCTGTCCTCCGGCTCCGTTACAGAGAACCCGGTAGGTATCCTCCTCCAGCTCATCTCCCAGCATTCTTGTGATTTCACTTCCCAAAATGGTTCCAAAGGCACGGTCCGTATTTTTTACATCCACTTCAATGCTTCTCTTGGCCTTATTCTGCATTGCTTTGCCAAGCTGTTTTAGGAGTACCTTCTCGTCCACGGTGTTTTCCAATTTAAAATCATAAACCTGCTTCGGGTCAAAGGTCACCTGCTCTTTTCCCCCTGCATAGGGATTTTGAAGAATCAGGCTCAAATCAATCTGTTTCTGCGCATCGGTAAGATTATCCTTTATCTTTAAAAGCTCAGTGTGTCCCACCAGCTCATCCACCGTGCGTGCGCCAAGCTTTGCCATATATTCCCGAAGTTCCTGCGCAATGAACCGCATAAAGTTCATTACATACTCCGGTTTCCCTTTAAAGTTCTTCCGAAGCTCCGGGTTCTGCGTGGCAACGCCCACCGGACAGGTATCTAAGTTGCAGACTCTCATCATCACGCATCCCATGGTTACCAGCGGCGCCGTTGCAAAACCAAATTCCTCCGCTCCCAAAAGCGCCGCAATCGCCACGTCGCGTCCGCTCATCAGTTTTCCGTCCGTCTCGATTCTAACCTTATTCCGAAGCCCATTCATGATCAACGTTTGATGCGTCTCCGCCAGTCCCAGCTCCCATGGAAGCCCCGCATTGTGAATGGAATTTCTAGGCGCCGCGCCGGTTCCGCCGTCATATCCGGATACCAGAATCACCTGCGCTCCCGCTTTTGCCACGCCTGCGGCTACTGTTCCGACGCCTGCCTCCGAAACCAGCTTCACACTGATTCTTGCTCTCTTGTTAGCGTTTTTCAGATCATAAATCAATTCCGCAAGATCCTCAATGGAATAAATATCATGGTGAGGCGGAGGCGAAATCAGCCCCACTCCCGGCGTGGAATGTCTGGTCTTGGCAATCCAAGGATATACCTTTCCTCCCGGAAGGTGTCCGCCCTCTCCGGGCTTTGCGCCCTGCGCCATCTTAATCTGAATCTCATCCGCGCTCACCAGATAACGGCTGGTCACGCCGAACCGTCCCGATGCCACCTGTTTAATGGCGGAGCACTTATTTACTCCATCGACTCCCACGGTCAGTCTGTCCAGCTCTTCTCCGCCTTCTCCGGAATTGGAACGCCCGTGCAGGCGGTTCATTGCAATTGCCAGAGTCTCATGCGCTTCCTTGGAAATGGAGCCGTAGGACATTGCGCCTGTCTTAAACCGGGTGACAATCGAGTCAACACTTTCCACCTCTTCAATGGGGATTCCCTTTTTCGGATAATTAAAATCCATCAATCCCCGCAAATTTTTCACGGACTCCTCATCATTGACCAAAGCGGTATACTGCTTAAACATCTCATAATCGCCCCGTCTGGTAGATTCCTGAAGCATATGAATCGTCGCCGGATTATAAAGATGTTCGTCCGCTCCGCTCCGCATCTTGTGATGCCCAACGCTGTCTAATGTCAGGTCATTAGCAAGACCAAGCGGGTCAAAAGCTCTGGAATGAAGGGTATCCACCTGTTTCTCAATATCTTTTATGGTGATTCCTCCCACACGGCACACGGTATGAGGGAAGTATTTGTTAATCACTTCTTTGTCTATTCCAATCGCCTCAAAAATCTGCGCCCCCTCGTAGGACTGAATCGTGCTGATTCCCATTTTGGAGGCAATCTTGACAATCCCATGAAGAATGGCGTTATTATAATCCTCCACTGCCGCATAATAATCTTTATCCAGCATATGATTATCAATCAGCTCCCGGATGGACTCCTGTGCAAGATAGGGATTAATCGCGCAGGCTCCGTATCCCAAAAGGGTGGCAAAATGATGTACCTCCCTAGGTTCGCCGGACTCCAAAATCAGCGCAACGGAGGTTTTCTTTTTGGTCACTACCAAATGCTGGTTCAGCGCGGAAACTGCCAGAAGGGAAGGGATTGCCACATGGTTTTCGTCCACTCCCCGGTCGGACAGGATTATGATGTTCGCTCCATCCCGGTAAGCCCTGTCCACCTCCACAAACAGCCGGTCAATGGCACGCTCTAAGCTGGTGTTTTTATAATAGGTAATGGGAATTACCCCCGCCTTAAATCCATCCTTTTTCATGCTCTTGATCTTCATCACATCCGTATTAGTCAAAATCGGATTGTTGACCCGGAGCATGTTACAGTTTTTGGGCATCTCCTCCAAAATATTTCCATCAGTTCCGATATACACTGTCGTTGCCGTCACCACTTCCTCACGGATGGCGTCAATAGGCGGATTGGTCACCTGCGCAAACAGCTGTTTGAAATAATGGAATAACGGATGATTGGTCTTACTGAGCACCGGAAGGGGCGTATCCACGCCCATTGCGGCGATTGCCTCCCCGCCGTTTTTCGCCATAGGAAGAATGCTGGTCTTCAGCTCCTCGTAAGCATAGCCAAACGCCTTCTGCAGGCGCTGCCGTTCCTCATCTGTAAATTCCGGAACACGCTCATTGGGAATCTTTAAATCGTGGAGCTGTACCAGATTTTGGTCAAGCCATTCCCCGTAGGGCTGTCTGGACGCATAAGCCTCTTTCAGCTCATCGTCATCAATCACGCGTTTCTGCAAAGTATCCACAAGAAGCATTTTGCCCGGACGAAGCCGTTCCTTTACCAAAATTTTGGCAGGGTCAATATCCAAAACCCCTACCTCGGAAGAAAGAATCAGCGTGTCATCATCCGTAATCATATAGCGGGAAGGACGCAGACCATTCCGGTCAAGCACCGCTCCCATCACATCCCCGTCGCAGAAAAGTATGGACGCCGGTCCATCCCAGGGTTCCATCATAGTTGCATAATATTGGTAAAAGTCCTTTTTGTGCTGAGACATGGTTCTGTTATTTGCCCACGGCTCCGGAATGGTAATCATCACCGCATGGGGAAGCTCCATTCCGCTCATAACCAAAAATTCCAGCGTATTATCCAGCATAGCGGAATCGGAACCAGCCGTATTCACCACCGGAAGCACCTTATGAAGCAAGCCCTTCAAATGCTCGGACTCCATATTTTCCTCCCGTGCCAGCATCTTATCCGCATTTCCCCGAATCGTATTAATCTCTCCGTTATGTACAATAAAACGGTTTGGATGCGCTCTCTCCCAGCTTGGATTGGTATTGGTAGAAAATCTGGAATGAACCATGGCAATCGCCGATTCAAAATCCTTATCCTGCAAATCTCCAAAAAAGGTGCGCAGCTGTCCCACCAAAAACATTCCCTTGTAAACAATTGTCCGGCTGGATAAAGAAACCACATACGTGTCATCGGAAGACTGCTCGAATACCCGCCTTGCCACATAGAGAAGACGGTCAAAAGCGATTCCCTTTTCCACGCCAGCGGGCTTTTTTACAAATGCCTGCATAATGTGCGGCATACACTCCACCGCCTTATGCCCAAGCACGGCAGGCTCCGTGGGAACCTCTCTCCAGCCCAAAAATTCCAGCCCTTCCTTCTCCACAATAATCTCAAACATTTTCTTTGCCTGATTTTTGCGGAGCTCATCCTGCGGAAAAAAGAACATTCCCACGCCGTATTCTCTCTCTCCCCCTAGCGAAATGCCAAGCGGCGCCGTCACCTTTTTGAAAAACTTGTGAGGAATCTGGGTCAGGATACCCACTCCGTCGCCGGTCTCCCCCTCAGCATCCTTTCCGGCGCGGTGCTCAAGATTTTCCACTATCTTAAGCGCATCCTCTACAATTGCCCGGCTCTTTACTCCCTTAATATTCACACAGGCTCCAACGCCGCAGTTGTCATGTTCAAATTCATTGCGGTGAAGCGGCGCCTGTGGCAGCTCTCTTTTTACATCGAACATTTTTATTTCTCCTTCCTATCGTAGCACCAAAAGAGGCCACAACGAATCCTTTAACCCGCTCCGTTGCGACCTGCAAATACTATACACCTATTTATTTCAATTGTAAACACTTACTTTTTCTAAAATTGTCAGATTATTTGACTTCTTCTTTGTTTTTAGCATAATTGTCTGATAATTTATCTGTGTTTTCCATATTTGTATGCCTGATAATAATAAATAGCAAAGCTCCGGCTCCCACAAGGGAAAGCAGCATTACCACAATTCCGGCTCCTTTTCCCATCTTTTTAAGCACACTATGATAAGTAAGCGCGTAGATGCTGATGTTGGCAACTCCATGGAAGATAACCGGCGCGGCAAAGCTTTTATACCTCTCGTAGCTGTATGCAATCAGAACTCCCAGTATGGCGCCGTAGAGAGCCTGTACTAGATTTCCGTGATACGCGCCGAATATCAGCGCAGAAAAGATAATCGCGATTTTCACTTGGAAGCATCTTTTCATCCGATTATAAATCAATCCTCTAAAAACCGCTTCCTCCACCACCGGCGACAAAATCCCATACAAAATCAGTCCGCTGATAAATTCTACCCCGTACTGCACCTTCACCACCTGCGTATACGTCTGGGATCTTCCGGTCAGTCCCGCAAAATCAAACAAAAGATTCAGCCCAAAAGCCGTCAAAAAAGCAAATCCGCCCAGCAGGCAGTATCCTGTCAGCTTCTTTTCCGCGCTGTAAATGCCTGCTTCCTTTTCCTGACCTGCAATTTCCGCCTTAATGCTTTTTCTGATTACAAAGACTCCGATTAAAACCGCCAGCCCGCCAATGATTCCGTTCACCGTGTAGCCGTTTTGGTTTAGAAAGCTTCTAACGTTCTCCCCTGCTCCTTCCAAAAAGGAATTGAGCAGCATCCACAAGATAATCTCTGCCAGGTCATGAAACAAAAAGTAAATAAAAAGAGGAAGCAGGATGTATGCCGTTTTTCTAAGGGAGTTCCAGCCTTTGATGGTTTCGCCCTCCCACCTCGTATTCATAGCATTCCAAAAATTCAAACTGCTTCCTCCCTGCTTAAGTTTCCCAAAGGCTCCTTTGTCAAAATCTCTTCCAGTTCCGCCATAGACTCCGCAATGTACTCTGCACCCGCCTCTTCCAGCTCTCCCTTAGCCGCATAGCCGAAACGGACTCCAATTCCCGTCAGCCCGTGCGCCTTTGCGCCCTGTATGTCAAACTTCCGGTCACCGACCATAGCACAGCAGAGGCGGCGGTCTGTCTCTTTCATGGAGCTGACCCCTATCCTGCAAAGTGCTTTCCGGACCACCTCTTCCTTGGCGCATCCGCTTCCGTCCAGCTCGCTTCCTATGACCACTTCAAAATATTGATTAATCTCGAAATGTTCCAAAATCTGATTCACAAAACACAGCGGCTTACTGGATGCAACCGCCATGTGAATGCCCTTTTCCTTTGCATGGCGAAGCATCTGCTCCGTTCCCGGAATCAGCCTATTTTCCAGCACGCCGATGGGTGCGAACCTCTCCCGGTACACATCCACCGCTTTCCGTGCCTGCTCCTCACTAAACCCATAAAACTCCATAAAGCTGTCTATCAGCGGAGGTCCGATAAAAGGCTCCAGAACATCAAGATTCGGCTCTTCAATCCCAAAATGCCTTAAGGCATACTGAACCGATCTGGTAATCCCTTCCTTGGGGTCGGTAAGTGTTCCGTCCAAGTCGAACAAACAATATCGAAACATAACCTGCCTCCCTAAAGCCCAAGCTTTTTGAACAAATCCCCCAAGCTGGTTCCCACGGATTCCTCTGATGAAAACTGCTTTGTGTCTAAGCTTTCCATCTCCTCCGCTTCCTGCTCCTCTAAAGCCGCCTTGATGCTTAAAGATATTTTGCCGTCATTGGTATTTAAAACCTTGACCTTAACCTTATCCCCCGGTTTCAGAACCTCGGAAGGCTTTTTAATTCTTCTCTCACAAATCTGCGAAATATGAACCAAACCGCTTAACCCGTCTTTCAAATCCACAAAAGCTCCGTAGGGCTGAAGGCTTTCTACCGTTCCTTCCAGCACTGTTCCCGGCACAATCATTGCTACCTTGTGATCACGCTCTTCCTTTGCCTGCTCCCGCAGGATTTCTTTGGCTGAGAGAACCAGCTTTTCCTTCTCCCGGTCTACGGTTATGACCCGTACGGTCAACTTCTTTCCCATGTACGCCGCTGTATCCTCCACATACGAGAGCGAAAGCTGGGAAGCCGGAATAAAACCGCGGATTCCTTCTGCATATGCCACAACCCCGGCATTTACGGTCTCACTGACCTTGACAGTAATGTCAGTTTTCTCCTCCATATAGCGGGTAAGCACATCCCAGGCAAGCACTGCCGTGGCTTCCTTTTTAGACAAAAGAATATTTCCCTGACCGTCATCCATGCGCACAACACTAGCCTCAATCACGTCTCCCTCATGAACATCCGAAAGAATCGAAAATCCGGGGTCGCTGCTCATGTCCTGTGCCTTAATGATTCCCTGCGTATAATACTTAAGGTCTAACGTCACTTCCTCTTCATTTACATCGATGACTGTTCCCGAAATCACATCACCTTCACTAATCTTACGAAAGGAAGCTTCAAGCTCCCTTTCGTAATCCTTCATTGTCTCTTCCATTTGCTTTCTCCTTTAATAATTTTCAGCCTTCACCTGAAAATATGACTGCGGATGCGCGCAGACCGGGCACACCTCAGGAGCTTTCTTTCCCACGCAGATATGTCCGCAGTTCGCACACTGCCATACCACATCCCCGTCCTTAGAAAACACCAGATCGCCCTCTATATTAGCAAGAAGCTTACGGTATCTCTCTTCATGCTCCTTCTCTATAGCCGCCACGCCTTCAAATAACTTTGCAATCTCCTCAAAGCCTTCTTCCCTTGCTTCCTTTGCAAAAGAAACATACATGTCTGTCCACTCGTAGTTTTCTCCATCTGCGGCTTCCTTCAAATTCTCTATTGTAGAGCCGATTCCATCATTCAGCAGCTTGTACCACATTTTGGCATGTTCCTTCTCATTGTTGGCCGTCTCCTCAAAGATTGCCGCAATCTGCACATAGCCGTCCTTTTTTGCCTTAGATGCAAAGTACGTGTATTTGTTCCGCGCCTGTGATTCTCCGGCAAATGCCGCCATTAAGTTTGCTTCTGTTTTTGTTCCTTTTAAGTTCATCTTTCTCCTCCGTGTTCTTCTTGTTATTTTTTTATTTCTACCCCGCAGCCGCTTTCCGCGCTTATAGGGAATGCCTGCCTTAGGCTTCCTCCTCCGGAATATAAGTCGGTGCGTTTTTAGGGCTCTTGCCTTTAATCACCTGATGATAAAAGGCATAGGTCATTGCGTTTCTGTTTCCAAAAAGCTCCGCCCCTTCCACTTCTCCTAAAAATACCGTGTGCGTTGCGGTTTCCATCTTATCAACGACCTTACAGACAATATATCCGCAGGAGTCCGTAATTACCGGCATAAGGCTTTCCACCTGATACTTTACTTTTGCAAACTTATCTGTATCTTTTCCAGACTGAAATCCAAAAGTCCCAATAATCAATGGGTCTGAATCCTCCGCCAGAATGGAAACTGCAAACCGTCCGCTCTTTGTAATGCACTTGTTGGTATAATTGTCATGATTGATGCTGACCGCTATAGTCGCCGGTTTCGAAGTAATCTGCATGGCGCTGTTTGCCGTGCATCCCGTGGGGCGTCCTTCATCCCATGTGCTGACCACATAAACACCGTACGAAAGCTTATGAAGTGTGCTTTGATTCATAAAATACCTCCTTCAAAATAAAATTATATTGTTTTTATTATTTCAACTTCCAAATATCCCTGTTATACTCCGCGATGGTCCGGTCTGAGGAGAAGAAGCCTGCTTTTGCAATATTTACAAGCATCATCTTTTTCCACTTCTGGCGGTCCTCATAATCAGCAAGCGCCTGATCCTTCACTTTAATGTAGTCTTCCAAATCAAGCAGCGTCATAAACCAGTCTTTGCCGATTAATTCCTTATATAACCGTTCCAGATTCTCCTTGTGTCCCACTTTAAGAGCCTGCTTTCCTACGATAAAGTCCACCGCCTTCTTGATTACCGGGCTCTTCTTGTAGTAATTCTTGGACACATAATCCGCCTTGGCATAATGCTCGATGACCGTCTCTGACTTCTCACCAAAAATATAAATATTATCATCGCCGACCAGCTCATGAATCTCCACGTTTGCACCGTCCGATGTTCCCAGCGTAACCGCGCCGTTTAACATAAACTTCATGTTCCCCGTGCCGGAAGCTTCCTTGGATGCAAGGGAAATCTGCTCGGAAATATCACACGCCGGTATCAGCTTCTCCGCATAGCTTACATTATAATTTTCCACCATAAGCACTGTCATATACGGGCTTACATCGGGGTCATTATTTACAATCTCCTGAAGCACCAGAATTAAATGGATAATATCCTGAGCAATCACATAAGCAGGCGCCGCCTTTGCGCCAAAGATAAACTGAATCGGTCTTACCGGCTTCTTTCCGCCCTTGATTTCCAGATATTTATGGATAATATACAGCGCATTCATCTGTTGACGCTTATATTCGTGCAGTCTCTTAATCTGAATGTCAAAAATGGCATCCGGGTTCAGCTCTACCCCTTCCTTTTCCTTCACATAAGCGGCAAGCTCCTTTTTGCGGTTCATCTTAATCTGCGCCAGCTCATCCAAAACCGCCTGGTCTTCCTGATACTCAAGCAGTTTCTCCAGCTTATCCGCATCCTTCTTAAATCCGTCTCCAATCGTCCTTGACAAAAATGCGGAGAGCTCACGGTTACAGCCAAGGAGCCATCTTCTAAAGGTAATGCCGTTGGTCTTGTTGTTAAATTTCTCCGGATACAGCTTATAAAAGGCATTCAGCTCCGTATCCTTTAAAATCTGTGTATGAATCGCCGCAACTCCGTTCACGGAGAAACCGTAGTGAATATCGATGTGCGCCATATGCACCTTTTTGTCCTTATCGATAATCTGGACAGCCGGATCCTTGTACTTGGCGGCAACCCGCTTATTCAGCTCTTTAATATAAGGCACAAGCTGCGGAACCACCTTTTCCAGATACTTTAACGGCCATTTTTCCAGTGCCTCCGCCAAAATCGTGTGATTGGTGTATGCACAGGTCTGGCTGACAACCGCAATCGCCTCGTCCATGCTGAATGCCTTTTCTTCCACCAGAATCCGGATCAGTTCCGGAATCACCATGGTCGGATGCGTATCATTAATCTGAATGACCGCATGTTCATACATTCTGCGCAGGTCATATTTCTTTTCCTTCATCTCACGCAGAATCAGCTGCGCCGCGTTGGATACCATAAAATACTGCTGATAAATCCGGAGCAGATTTCCCGCCTCATCCGAGTCATCCGGATACAAAAACAGTGTAAGGTTCTTTTCGATTGCCTTTTTGTCAAAGTCGATTCCCTCTTTGACCAGACTCTCGTCAACCGATTCTATATCGAACAGGCGGAGCTTATTGACGCCGCTGTCATAACCTGCCACATCAATATTGTAAAGCCTCGACACCACCTTTTTCTTGCCAAAATAAACATCAAAAGTCACATCGGTCTTGGTCAGCCAGGACTTCTCTTCCATCCAGTCATTCTTCTCGGCTGTCTGCAGTCTGTCCTTAAACTCCTGCTTAAAAAGACCAAAGTGATAATTAAGTCCGATTCCCTCTCCGGGAAATCCCATCGTTGCAATGGAATCAAGGAAACATGCCGCAAGCCTTCCCAAACCGCCGTTTCCAAGCGACGGCTCCGGCTCAATCTCTTCAATCACAGAAAGGCTCTTTCCTTTGCTCTCCAAAATCTTTTCCACCTTTTCATAGATTCCCAGGTTGATCAGATTGTTAGACAAAAGCTTGCCGATCAGAAATTCCGCAGAAATATAATAAATCTTTTTTTCTCCTTCATTGCTGTCGGAAACTGCCATCAGCCGTTTTGCAAGAATCAGTACCACATAATAAGTTTCCTGGTCCGTCAGCTCCGCAACACCTTTTCCAAACAGATCCTTTGCAATCTCTTCCATCTGCGGTTCCAAGTTGAGCACCAGAATGTCTTTTTGTAAATTTGTCTGCGCTGCCATAATCTCCTCCTAAATTGAAAATAAATCCATTAGCTCCCAATACTGAGTGTATCACGAGAAAACGTTTTCTGCAAGTGTCTTTCAGCAGATAATGTCTTCATACCTCATTCTTATTAATGTATGCTCCATCAAAATGTTCCGCCCCTTCTCTCCGCTCATCAAAAGCTGCAGCTCCTCCATTGCCCTTTGGGAAATTCCGGCAAAGTCCTGTCCCACCGTGTTCATCTGTTTTCCAACATATCCCATCAGGATAATGCCGTCAAATCCGCATACCGGTCTGAAAATATCCATTTCAGTCAACGCCTTCATGGCGCCGATTGCCATAAGATCCGACGCACACACCACCGCATCCTTATTCTTGGCATATTTCATTACAATATTCCTTGCCTGTAGTTCTGAGAAATCTCCGTTTCTGACCATCACAGTCAATCCAATTTCCTCCGCCAAGTCGTTCATTCCCTTTAGGCGCTCCTCAGAGACATACCCGTTTCTTTTGCCTGCAATATACAAAATTCTTTTGCAGTTGTTCTCCTCTATGGTCTTCTTTGCCACATCGTACTGCGCTCTCCGGTGGTCAATCCCGATGGATGAAGTATTCTCATTGACCAAAGGCGTATCCACCACCACGCATTTAAACTGCCTGCTTTCCACCAGTCCGTGAAGCACTTTATCCTCCTTGGATATTCCATAGATAATGATTCCCGTTATGCTCTGGGACTGTAGATACCGGATAAGCTCCTCCGCAGTTTTATTTTTAAACATAAAGAAAAAGAGGGTTATCACATCTAAATTCAATTCCATTGCCTTGTTGACTGCCCCTGAAATATACTGCATTCCAATCTCGTCAATTGCCTGCGTCTTTTCGTTTAAATTAACCAGAAGCGCCACGCGTCCTGCCTGCTTGGACGAAAGCGCCGCCGCCACTGAATTGGGGACAAAATTCAGTTCCTCAACCGCCTGAGCTACTTTCACCTTCATCTCTTCACTGACATTGGGATAATGATTCAGCACCTTTGAAACCGTCGAAATCGCTACGCCCGCATGTTTTGCCACATCTTTAATCGATACCATAACCAACCAGCTTTCCGTTCCTGACTGCATAGGAAAATCCAGAGACTCCTCTGGATTTTCAATTATTTTAATACCTTTTCAATGACATCCTTTACCTCTTCCGGCTCATACGGCTTGATTATAAACTCCGCCGCTCCATGCTTAATCGCCTGAATCATCTTTTCTTTCTGGCCTGCCGCCGTGATCATCACAACAACAGCCTCCTCGTTGCACTTTTTGATCAGCTGAAGCGCCTCGATTCCATCCAACTTCGGCATGGTAATGTCCAGAGTGACCAAATCCGGTTTCAGCTCCTTATATTTCAAATAGCCGTCCTCTCCATCTACAGCCTCTCCAACGATTGCATGTCCGGCAGCCTCCAAAATCTCTCTCAGAATCTTTCGTGACGTTCTGGAATCATCTACGATTAAAATATCCGCCATATTTTCCTCATTTCTGCGCTGCTTTCTGCGCATTTCAAGTTTGTGGATGCAGCGCAGACACAAACTTGCAGCGTAAAAGATTTGAAAAATCTTTCACTCTTACGCCTCCATCTCAACTTTTTGGTCAATTGCCGCCGCCAAATAAATCTCCTCCCCCATAATATGCAGGGGAATCACTAACATTTCCTCACTCTTCAGCCCGCTGATCCGGTCGGAAAACTCCGGCGGATACAGTTCCATGGAAATCCCGCCCTGACTCAGTGCCGTAGCATATAAGCCGTTAACGCAGTTCAAAAGCTCACCGATTGCGTCCAGCGCCTCCATATTGACCTCCGTAAAATTTTCTTTTCCAAAAAAGGACGCTATCCGAAGGAGCGACTGTCCCCTGCCGACTATCGCACAGGTAACATTGTGTTCGCCCTCTATCGTTTGGACTGCACCGTTATCCGCATCGCACCGCTTAGTCAGATATGCCCTTTCGGGATAAATATCCGTATCAACGCATCGAAGCAGTGTGCGGATTGCCGTCCCGATTACATTTAAGTATTTCTCTCCTTCAATCGGTATATACAAAGGAAGAATCCGGTCCACGTCATCGCTTTTCAAATCTTCCATATCCGAATAGGTGAGCTGATGATCCCTCTGAAAATCAATCATGTACTGTTCTAACTGCTCAACAGTCAGCAGAGACTGATTTTCAAGCGCCTGTGCAAATATCAGATAGGCATTTCCCTGTTTCTTTAAAAGCGCTTCTACCTGCCCTTCTGTCAAATATCCCTTTTCAACTGCTATATCGCCAAAACGCTTATCCATCATTGCCTGCAGCTGATTGACCTTATCCGCCTCTTCCTGCGTCATCAATCCTTCCGCCACTGCAATCAGACCCAGCTTTACCCGTGTTCTGCGCTGCTCTCTTATGACATCTTTAAACTGCTCTAAAGTGATCACATGATTCTCTACCAGATAGTTTCCCAAGATATTTGATACCATAGCGCCATCCCTCCTACACAATAACTTTATGTATAGAATATAATATTTTCCATATTTAGTCAAGAAAATTGCCGGTTTCCCAAAGAAGCTTTCGCCAAGGAAACCGGCACTACTTTCGTTTATTTATTTCCGAACCAAATGGCGCGGTACACCATTTACAAAAATCGGAAGAAGCTCGCCCATGATCAGCGGTCTTGCATACTTAATATAGCCGTCATTTAAGCCGCATCCATCCTCAGTAATCCACTCTGCGGGCACAGGTCTCTCAACATTGGCAATAGCATGGATGTCATATGCGCTTGTCCCGCACTGATAAGGATCATCGCCGTTTCTGTCTAACGTGATCATCATGCCGGTCTTGCCATCCTCTGCCGCCATAACCGCATCATGCCCAGCCTGAAATGCTTCGTTGATGTCGGTAAGGGAAGCCAAGTGCGTTGCCGCCCTCTGCAGGGTGGAAAGCTCAATTGCCCTCGTCTTTAAGCCTGTCTCCTCCGCAATCTTCTGAGCCAGATAAACAGCCGTGCCGGACATCTGCTTGTGTCCAAATGCATCTACTGCCACGTTCTCATTCGCCAGCTCACAGACATAACGCCCGTCCGCAATATGAATCCCTTCTGAAACTGCAATCACTACAGAAGACTTGGTTTCTGCAAGATATTTCACCTTTGCCATAAATGCATCCATGTCAAATACCTTTTCAGGAAGATAAATTGCATCTGCGCCGCTGCAGTCATCGCCCTTTGCCAGCGCCGCCGCCGCAGTAAGCCATCCGGCATTACGTCCCATAATCTCCACAATACAGATGGTGGGCTTTTTTGCGCCGAAGGATTCGTTGTCGCGGATTACTTCCTTTAAGCTGGTAGCAATATATTTTGCCGCGCTGCCGTATCCCGGACAATGATCCGTTACAGGCAGGTCATTGTCAATTGTCTTGGGAACGCCCATGAATCTCTGTGTCTTGCCGTGCGCTGCTGCATAGTCAGATAACATTTTGACTGTATCCATGGAATCATTTCCGCCTGCATAAAACAGACACTCAATGTCATGCTTCTCCATGATTTCAAATACCTTTTCATATACGTCCTCATGCCCTTCAATCTTAGGCATTTTAAAACGGCAGGATCCCAAAAATGCGGAAGGAGTTCTCTTTAACAGTTCAATCCCTGTAGGATCGTCAAGATACTCTTCCAGCTCAATCATCTTGTCCTCTAAAAAACCTTCAATACCATGAACCATACCGTATACTTTCTTAACGCCAATCTTTTTGGCTGCTGCATACACACCTGCTACAGATGAGTTGATTACGGCTGTAGGTCCGCCAGACTGTCCAACTACAATATTACCTTTCATTTTTCCTCCATTCTGCCGTCAAACGGCTTACACATACAAACTTAACTGCATTCAGCCATTTTGCTGCCTGCACAATCACGATTATAACAAACTTTACCAGTGAAAACAATTATTTTTCACTTTATTTTTTGCAATGTCTCCTTAGAAACAATCTTTCTAATATTCAGCAAAAACAGCACCGTTGCCATCGTCGCTGAAAGCACATCCGATATCGGTTCCGCGTAATAAATTCCCATGACACCGAACCTGAGCGGCAGGATCAGCGCCAGCGGCACCAAAAGAATCACCTTCCGGAATACTGCAATAAAGAAAGACAGCTTCGCCTGCCCCAGCGCCAGAAAAGTCGGCTGAATCCCCTGCTGTAATCCAAACACCAGCATTCCGCACATAAAAATCGGCATCATCTGCTCTACCAGCCGTATCAGTGCCGCATCATTGGTAAACATTCCTGCAAAAAATCCGGGGAAGACCATGATAAGAACCGTTGCCGATGCCGCAAACAAAAAACAGCTGGCAATCATACTGCGGTACAGCTTTTTGACACGGTCGAAATTTCCCGCCCCAAAATTATAACTGATAACCGGCTGCACTCCCTGCGTGAAGCCTCCTAACGGCGCCGCATACATCTGCATCACGCTCTGCATGATGGTCAAAGATCCCACATAAATATCTCCGCCGTACCTTTGCAGACCGCTGTTTAACACAATGCTGATCAAGCTTTCCGTAGCGCGCATGATAAAAGGCGAAATTCCAAGCGCCATAACACTTCCTATCACCCGAAGATCCGGTTTCATTGCCTCCGGCTTAATCGTCAGGGAAGAACGCCTGCTGATCAAAAATCCCACTGTCCACAATGCGCTCAACGCCTGTGAGATTACGGTTGCCCTTGCCGCACCCTTTACGCCCATCTGTAGTCCAAAAATAAAAATCGGATCCAGAATAATATTAACGGCGGCTCCAATCAGTACCGCAATCATTGCAATCCGCGACTGCCCCTGAGATATGATAAAGGCATTCAAGCCCAGTGCCAGCTCCACAAAAACTGTTCCTATCAGATAAATAGAAATATAGTCCACCGCATAGGGAATTGTGGCATCGCTTGCCCCGAACATATAAAGCAGCGGTCTTTCAAAAGCATAAAAGAACCCCATAAGCAGCACAGAAAAAAATAACAGCATGGAAACACCGTTTCCCAAAATCTTCTCCGCCCGCTCTCTGTCACCTTTTCCCAGCCATATTGCCGCAAGCGGCGCGCCTCCCGCTCCCGCAAAAGCGGAAAATGCAGAAATCAGCGTGATAATCGGAAATGTGACCCCCACGCCGGTAAGGGCTTCCATCCCCACGCCTTCAATGTGTCCAATATAAATTCTGTCCACAATGTTATACAAAATATTTATGACCTGCGCCACAATAGAGGGCACCGCCATACTAATCATCAGTCTTCCGATAGGCTCCGTGCCCATCCGTCTTTCTTTATCCTGCTGCATACTCATCTCCCGGCTTTCTGTTCATAGGAAAAGAGTGCTTGGTAAGCACCCTTTCAAAAATTCAATGCCTGCGTTTGTGAAACTTATTCCTGTAAATATTCTTCTGCCTCCTCCAAAGAAAGCCCATATCTGTACATAATAGCCTTTTTAATCTCCAAATCCTCATGCCCAAACGCTCTCAGCATATCAACTGCTCCTTGTATTCCTTCTTTCCTTGCTTCCTTTTCCCTCAGCAACAATTGCGGCTCCATGATTTCCATTAATACTGCATTCATATCATCATCTCCTATTAACTCTTCAATTACCTGTTTATTAGCCCCAATGCTTACTTCCAAAACAGAATCTGCAAACTCCTTATCATCCTTTTCCGTCAGCCGGTCAATGCTTTTTAGCAGCTTCACCATATCCGGTTTTTTCATGCTCTCTGATAAAGCTCCAAGCCAGATATGCGATGCTTCATCCAATTCTCCCGTTACAACAATCTGTGTCGGGAATAAAACCTTTCCTTCAATATAATATATTCCGCAATAAGGGTTTGATACGGAATAATGATTTTCGTTAAAATACCGGAACAGTCCCTCCGGTTTTACTTCGCGCACGAGCGAAACTGTCACATCATCCGCCTTAATCGCATCCATCGTTCTCCCGTAAGATTTATAAAGGCCTGCATAAGCTCCCGCTTTATAAAAATCATCTATATCCAAACTGTCTTCCGGAGATTTATATTCCATAATATTATGTCCTCTGAAAAGAGTTCCTATTTCATTACTGATTCTGACAGAGGTATTTTTTCTTATTACAAGCAGATCTATCTCCAACGGTTTTGTATTCAGGTTATATTCCTTTTCAAATATTAAACCTTCTCTGTCTTTGGCAAACTCTAAGTTCATCGCCGCTACAAACCCTGGATGCCACTGTATTTTCGTATCTTTCATGTAAAACTCCTTTATACTAATTATAACACATTTCTCTGCCATTACAATAAAAGAAAAATACCCCGAAAGATTCGTTATAAATCCTTCAAGGCATTCTCCATGCGGATAACAGGACTTGAACCTGCACGGTCTCCCACCAGAACCTAAATCTGGCGCGTCTGCCAATTCCGCCATATCCGCTCATTCTGCCGGGTCAGCCGACAGAAATATTCACGATTATTATCTTATCATTCACTTCAAATGCTGTCAATGTTTTCCTTGCACGCCAATTTTTAAATACAGACTAAAACTCAGGGCATCAATTTAAACAAAAGAAGTAATGCAGTAAACGGCATAGATCCCAAGAAGGGCAATGCCCTGTAATCTGGATGATTTCTTCCTTATTAAAATAGGAAGAATCAGAACTGCCATAACCAGACAGGAAAGAGGCATGTCCACCCTGACCGCTGACTGTTCCAGCGGAATCCCAGCGATAGCGGAAGGAATCCCGATTACCAAAAGCATATTTAACAGGTTGGCGCCAATCACATTCCCCAGCCCCACATTTCCATAGCCCTTTATCAATGACATTACAGACGTCATCAGCTCCGGCAGGGAAGTTCCCAGCGCAATAAAGGTGACGGCAATCACGCGCTCCGGCACGCCGATTGCTTCCGCAAGGATAATTCCGTTATCCACCAGCAGATTTGCTCCCACAAAAAGACATGCCGCGCAGACAGCCAGAATGATAATCTGCTTAAGGATAGAAACCTCCTTTGCGTCTTCCTTTTCTTCCTCGCCGCCTCCTTCCGCGGAAGCGCGCACCACATTCAAACATGCGTACACAATAAATAACGCCAAAAGCGCCACACCCACCGGGCGTCCAAAAGCTCCCGTCAGGAATCCGCATACGTTCAGCCCTATCAGCACCACAAAAAAGAAAATACCGCGCCATGAAAGCGAAGACGTCTCCACCTGTTTTGTGGGGCGTATGGTCTGTGTCAGCCCGGCAATCAACGCCGTGTTGCAGATAATCGAGCCAAACGCGTTTCCGGCTGCGATTGCGGCGGAACCGTCAAAAGCCGCGGTTGTCGAAACCAAAATCTCCGGCAGCGTGGTTCCCAGGCTTACAATGGTAGCGCCCACCACAATCTGAGGGATTCCAAGCTTTTTGGCAATTGCCACTGCCGCATCTACCAGTCTGTCGCCTCCCACACAAATTAAAACAAGACCTGCTACAAATAAAATTACTGCTTTTACCATTTTTCTCTTTCCTTTCTTCTATAGTAAATGACATTAAAAATTTCTTATATAATAAGAAAATCGTTCCGCGATTATCTTCTCTTGAGGGAATTTCCCATTATAAAAAAGACTCCCGGCACACAAATTCTGTGTGTCAAAAGTCTCGTACTTCCTGATTTCTGGAAGTGTCCAGCCACAGCTTACGCCGGGGATTGTTGGCTGAACCCTTTTTACTACTCCCTTTCAACAAAGAAAACTTTACCAGAAAACTATTCTCGTGTCAAGTCAAAATTCTTGTCCGGCTTCTTTTCACCAATATGACGAATCACCTTTTTATTAATACGGATCAAAAAGAAAATAGTGACTCCCAGCGACACCACCTCCGCAATCGGGAACGCCCACCATACGTAACCTACCTTTCCTGCAAGGGAAAGCAGATATGCCGCCGGAAGCAGTACAAAAAGCTGTCTGGCAATGGATACAATCATACTGTACACGCCGTTTCCAAGTGCCTGAAACAGGGAACCGCAGACAATGCAGAATCCCGCAAACAAAAAGCTGACGCTGATGGTGCGGAGCGCCGGCACTCCAATGGCAAGCATAGTTTCCGACGCGTCAAACAAAGCAAACATCGGTGCCGGGAAAAGCTGGAAAATAATAAATCCAACCGCCATCATTCCCACTGCATACATAATGCTGTACTTCAAGGTTTTTACGAGCCTGTCCTTTTTCCCTGCACCGTAATTGTATGCAATAATCGGAACCATTCCGTTATTCAATCCAAAGATTGGCATAAAGATAAAGCTTTGAAGCTTAAAATACACTCCGAACACTGCTACCGCCGTGGAACTGAACACAATCAAAATCCGGTTCATTCCGTAAGTCATTACGGAACCAATCGCCTGCATAATAATCGAAGGGATTCCAACTTTATAAATCTGTCCGATAATCTGTCCGTCAGGGGTAAAGCCTTTCAGCCGCAGCTTAATATCCGTGTTTTTCTTTTCATTGATGATGATGCCCATAATGCCCGCAATCACTTGTCCCGTCACCGTTGCAGCCGCCGCGCCTGCAACACCCATGCGCGGTACGCCAAAATAGCCAAAAATAAAAATCGGATCCAAAATAATATTGATGATTGCTCCCGTTCCCTGCGTGATCATAGTGTAAACGGTTTTTCCCGTTGACTGCAAAAGCCTCTCAAAGATAAACTGCATGTACATGCCAAAGGAACAGCAGCAGATAATCGTCAGATATTGCTTTCCGTAATCAATAATCTGCGCATCCGCAGTCTGGCTCAGGTAAAAGGGCGTCACCGCCACAAGCCCGACAACCAAAAACACCAAATAGCTGAGCACATAAAGAAATACTCCGTTTACTGCCGTCTTGTCCGCCTTTTCATAGTCCTTTTCCCCAAGAGATCTGGACAACAGCGCGTTCACGCCGACTCCGGTTCCTGCTCCCAGGGCAATCATCAGCGATTGAATGGGAAATGCCATGGATACCGCAGTAAGAGCGTTTTCATCGATTCTTGATACAAAAATACTGTCAACAATATTGTAAAGCGCCTGCACAAGCATCGAAAGCATCATCGGCAGCGACATGCTGATTAAAAGCCCGTTAACCGGCATAGTTCCCATTTTATTCTCTTTTCTGGTTTGTGTTGCTTCCATAATAAATCCCTGCCTTCCTAGATTGCCGTACCCTACTATTATACTAGATATGAATTGTATTGCAATATTTTTTCAAAGGAATTGGGATAAGCAGGGTAACTATTCAGGTTAAGGATTTTGATTAACTAAATCTCTGAAGCTTCTCTTACCTCTAAAATTTTCAGCAGAAAAGAAAAAATTACAAAAAATGAAAATAAAAACAAGAAAAAATTATTGACAGGAATTAACGCGTAATTTATAATATATTTTGCGTTGCGTAGGAATACATAGGATCACAACCAGCGGGGTGTGGCTCAGCTTGGCTAGAGCGCCTGGTTTGGGACCAGGAGGTCGCAGGTTCGAATCCTGTCACCCCGACTAACGCAGGCATCTCATTATTTTATTTGCGGGTGTAGTTCAATGGTAGAACACCAGCCTTCCAAGCTGGACACGTGGGTTCGATTCCCATCACCCGCTTTTGCATGTTACATGCAGTGTGTGTCCATAGCTCAGCTGGATAGAGCAACGGCCTTCTAAGCCGTGGGTCGGGGGTTCGAATCCCTTCGAGCACGCTCAGGACAGAAAGCGGGAAAGGTGCTTTCTATCCTGTTATGGTGGGTATGGCGCAGTTGGCTAGCGCGCCAGATTGTGGCTCTGGAGGCCGAGGGTTCGAGTCCCTCTATCCACCCTGTATTACAAACATGGGACGCAGTTTGGATTAATGGGCTATCGCCAAGCGGTAAGGCACAGGACTTTGACTCCTGCATTCGCTGGTTCGAATCCAGCTAGCCCAGCTTCTTATTTATGGGCCACTAGCTCAGGTGGTAGAGCACTTGACTTTTAATCAAGTTGTCCGGGGTTCGAGTCCCCGGTGGCTCACTTTATTTTTTCACAGCGTAAGTTCGGGGACTCGAACCCCTGTTAATGTCCCCGTCAGCTCATTTAAATTTTTGCAAAAATTCAGCGCGGTAAGCAATGCTTACTGCGCTTTTTCTTTACAGATAATTAATGGTAAAATGCGCCTCTCCCTTTCGGTCAATGTCCATAATAATATAAGACGGACGCCGTCCTTCCTGCCTTGGATAGGTGAGGCTTCCGGGATTCACCGCAATCAAGTCCGACTCAATATCTATCACCGGTTTATGGGTGTGTCCAAACATCACAATATCGACGCCTTTCGCCCTTGCCTCCCGCTTTAGAGTTTCACTGCTCATGGAAACATAATAATTATGCCCGTGGGTCAGCCAGACTTTGTACTGTCCGATAAGAAATTCCTTTTCCCTTGGAAGATCTGAAAAAAAGTCATTATTTCCCACTACCATCTGCACCGGGCATCCTGCCGCTTCCGCAATCAGATATTCGCTCCCCTCAATATCTCCGCAGTGCACTACCATATCCACCGGCACTACCCTTTCAAGCACCCTTATGTAATTATCATTTCTGCGATGCGTATCGCTGACAATTAATACTTTCATCTGTCCTCTCTGCATCCGTTTCTTCCTTAATTGCTTCTCAATGATTTTAATTATTTCTCTGCAATATTGCAGTAAATTTCTAATGTTGCCAGCCTTATATCTTTTCAAGCAGCTCCCTCATTGCCCGCAGTGCTTTTCCCCTGTGACTAATGCGGTTCTTCTCCTCCTCCGTCAGCTCAGCAGTGCTTTTCCCGTACTCAGGCACTTGAAAAATAGGGTCATACCCAAACCCATTCTGCCCCTTTTCCTCATAGCCAATCCTGCCCTCTATAACCGCTTCACTGTGAAGAACCCTCCCGTCCGGCAGAACACAGGCGATAGCACAGACAAAGCGGGCTGTCCGCTTTTCATCAGGCACTCCCGCAAGCCGGTCGATCAGATTTTGATTTTTGACGGAATAAGGAGTGTCCTCCCCCAAGTATCTTGCAGAATAAATTCCCGGCTCCTTATTTAAATAATCGATTTCCAGCCCCGAATCATCCGCCAGCACAATAGCTCCCGGCGCGCGCTCCGCCACTGCCTTTGCCTTAATCTGCGCATTCTCCGCAAAACTGCTTCCGTCCTCCACAATATCCGTTTCTATCCCGGCTTCCTTCATGGACAAAATTTCCACCGGCTCTCCGCTTATTGCAAGCCCGGAAAGAATCATCCGGATTTCCCGCATCTTTCCGGCATTTCCGGTTGCAAATATAATTTTCTGCATTGTTACCACCTCTGTGCTTTCTCCGCTTATATTCCTATAAGTTCTCTTCGTAAATTTTCCGCTTATATCCCTATAAATCCTCTTCGTAAGTCTTCATAATCGCCTGATAAATGCCTTCCGCAATCTTATCCCAATATTCCTCCCTGCCGAGGAGAATTGCTTCCTGCTTGTTGGTGATGCATCCGGATTTGACAGCCGCCGCAGGCACCGTGACGTTTCTCAGCGCATAATCCTGCGGCTCGGCTTCACTCAGCCCCAGCGCTTTTCCTTTGATGCTGGTGACAACCTCCCTCTCCAAGGCGTCCGCCAGCTCCACGCTTCCAAAACCGGGGATAAAATAATCCCCATTATATATTGTAGTCGTTCCGTAAAGGGCACTGTCTTCCTTCGCATCTACCTGAATCCTTATATACATATCGGCTCTGGTCTCATTGGCAAGCTCTACCCGGGCGTCCTCCGACGGTCCCACATCATCCATTCTGGTATAATATGCTTTAATATCGGTCTGGTCAAGCTTTTCCTTTAACTTCTGCGCCACCCCTAAGTTAATATCCTTTTCCAACAGCCCTTCCGCTGACAAGCCCGTATTTTCACCGCCGTATGCCGGGTCAATGACCACAATCCTGTCATAGATTTCTCTGGGACTCAAAAAATTAATGTATAAATCATTGTTTTCCAAAATCGTGCGGCATTCAAATATTCCGGTCAGCTGAAAAATCAGCCTAACCCCCTCCTGTGTAATCTCGTACGTCCCCTGCCCCACCATCTCACGATTTCCTGAGATGGCATTTTGGGTATAAAAACCCTCCTCTGACCCGTTCACCACAATGCAGAGTTCCTTGTCCATATAATGATTTTCTATTACAATATCTTCCGCACTACAGCTTTCCGGCAGGGGAATCCTTAAATAGCTGGTATCTGACTTGCCTTGCTCAAATTTTAAAACATGCTCTTCGGTTTCGCTAAGCTTCTCCGGCTCAACATACTCCACCGGATTCTTCTGCACCTCATCCTGCACAATCTCCGAGATGGTAATTGCCTTATTTGCCGACAAATGAAGGATCGTCCCCATGGACGCAATGCACAAGAGCCCGTAAAACCATGCCATTCCTTTCATAATACTATGCATCTCTATAACCTCTCCTGCCCTCTCCCGGGTGGTTTGGGACCGGGAAATTGATAAAAATAAGTTTTCATCATTCCATTATAAATCTTTCTGTTCTTTGCCGCCTTTAACCCCAGCGCACTCTCCGCCTGCTCATAGGACGTGATCAGATACAAAGACCAGGAATCTAACGCCTTATACCGTTCACCGAGCGTCTGATACAGCGCAGGCAGATTTTTCTTCTCCTCAAGCCTCTCTCCGTAAGGCGGATTTGTCACAATAAATCCATATTTCTTGCTATGACTAAGTTGGTCAACCCCTCTTCTCTGGAAATGGATCAGACTTTCCACTCCGGCAAGCTTGGCGTTTTCTCTGGCAATGCTTACCATCGCATCATCTATGTCATAGCCCTGAATATCCGTGTCAATCACAAAAGATATCAGCTCTCTTGCCTCGTCAAAGCTGTCATGCCATTGCTTAATCGGTATCAAATGTTCCCAGCTTTCCGCCGTGAAGTTCCTGTTTAACCCCGGCGCCATATTTGCCGCCATCATTGCCGCTTCAATGGCAAAGGTTCCGCTCCCGCAGAAAGGGTCTACCAGAATACGGTCCTTTTTCCATGGAGTAAGCATTAACAGCGCCGCCGCCAGATTTTCAGCAATGGGCGCCTTAGCGGTTAATTTGCGGTATCCTCTCTTATGAAGAGACTCTCCCGTGGTATCTAACGCCACAGTAACCTGATCCTTCATCAAAAACACCCGGATGGGAAAGGATTCCCCATCCTCTGCAAACCATTCCTTATGATAAACCTCCTTAAGCCTCTCCACCATCGCCTTTTTCATAATAGACTGTATATCCGAAGGGCTGAAAAGCCTGCTTTTAACGCTTGCCGCCTTGGTCACCCAAAATTTCCCGTTTTGTGGGATAAAATTCTCCCAAGGGATATTTCTCGTCCCCTGAAAGAGCTCCTCAAAGGTCTCCGCCCGAAAGCTTCCTGTCTTAATCAGGATTCTTTCTGCTGTTCGCAAAAAAATATTGGCACGGCACACTGCCTCCTCATCACCGATAAACGTGATACGCCCGTCTTCCACTGAAGCCACATCATATCCTAAGTCAATTATCTCCCGTTTCAGCACTGCCTCCAATCCAAAGTGACAGGGCGCGATTAATTCATATCTGTTCATCGGTATCTCTTCCTTGTTTTTCTTTTCCGGTATTATAGCACAATCCGCCTCTTTTGTACAATAATAGAAGCTTTGTTTTCTCACCTTCTCATACAAAACAGGACGTAAGCTATATATAATAGACTTGCGCCCTGTTCCCCTTACCATTTAGTTATGTCGTTTACTATATTTATTCATTAATCTTGTCTAACCTTGTAAGATTGACCCCCAATGAATTTAAAATAACTTTTAATTCATTGTAACGGTCAAGCATGGAATTATAAGTCTCTGGATTTGTGTCTTTTATTGCTATCATCCAATTTTGGAGCCTTGAAAATTCATTTATAGAATCTCTAATAATATCTGCACCACTTGGCATCCTGTCACCTCCCGATTATGTTCAATGGTTAACTTCACTACATTCAGTATAACATAATCAAAATGCAAAGTCTAATCTATTTTGACATGCCCTGCAATGAAAAAAAGCGCCCTCTCCGGACGCCTTTTTTCCAAAAACAGTTAGAATTCATTATTCTTTTTGTTATTGTTGTTAGAACTGTTAGAAGAACTGTTCTTCTGACTGTTCTGGCAGTTCTGACCAGACTTGTTTTCCTGACTCTGGCTGTTCTGGCTGTTCTGATTGTTCTGGTTATAATCGTTCTTAGACATTTTTGTTCCCTCCTGATTATTTATAGTTAACGACATTAATAATTGCCATTTCGGTCTTGTAAAAGCTTGCACATATGGCTTTTGCAAGAGCCGGAATGAGCAATTAGTTATGTCGTTTACTATAGGTTACGGAAGTAGTATTCTCCTTTTTCAGAAACCTTATACTTTTTCTGTTATGGTACTTTAGTACTTATTTTTTATTCAATTTGCACAAAGATTGCCCTTGATTTTTAGTAGTACTTTTGCACTATTTGTTGTTGCGCAAATAGGAAAAAGGGACTATAATATACTTGTAAGCGGGAAACCCCTTCAAATTCCCGTTTATAACCCTTATATTAATTATTTATACTCCCCAGAAAAAGCCTGTCTTACGACAGGCTTTTTCACATGATATAAAAATAAGCTCTGTAGAAAACAAATTTTCTACAGAGCTTATTTTTATATCATGCTGCTACCGAAGATTCTCAAACCAGTCTCCGGCTTTCTTCCTAATCCCCTGAGCCAGATTCATGCATATGCCTTTCACATGAGTCGCTAAGGCAAACAATTTGATTTCATTAAAACGGGAGCTTCCATCTTTTTCCGCATTCAAAATACTTTTTGCAAGCAGGGAAGGCTCTCCTAATTCCTCCGTCACCTGCCATTCTTCTTTTCCTTTTCGGACTTGAATCTCAATATATTCCTCATAATAGGAGGCGTGCTCCGTAATCTTTGCCCCGTCAAGCTTTCCAGCCAAGGCACGGCGCAGTTTTGTGATAAAATCTTTTTTTGTCATTTCTCTTCCCGTTAAAGCCGGTCCATTCCCTGACCGCTCTCAAACCGCTTCCTTCCCTTTTCCGGATTTTCCATAAAATCAATCAACGTGCGAAATGCCTGCATTGCCATTTTTTCTTTATTACAGGTCTTTGAATTTTTGCCTGTGTCCCGGATTAAATTATAACGGCTCATCTGCCATACATACAGATCGCACAGCGAGTAGTCAAGTATCTTTACCTTATTTAAAAAGGTATGATGCTCGATATAATAAACCAATTCCTCATAAATCTGCGGACGCAGCATAATATCCTTCCAGAGTTCGTCCGCCCATGCTCTGCTAAGCTCCGCATAATCACATATTTCATAAAACGCCTGACACACCTTAATCCTGGTTGCATCGTACAAAATCCCCGGCATACGCTCACTTCCTTTTATAAATCTGTCTCTTCCGCCATTATTTCTCCTGCGGCATACTCTGCGATTTTCTCCGCCCATTCCTCATCCGGATGAACTTCTCCGTGGAGCCTTGCAACTTCCCTTGTAAAACCGCTTTCATAATAGGAATCCACAAAATGAATCCGGCAGAAATCACAGGTCTTTCGGATAATCTCCCTTTTTAAAAGAAGCGCCTGCTCCGAAAAGGAACCCTGCTCCCTGTCGGGAGAATATGCCTGCAAAGGCGATGCCGCAAAGATTTCCGCCTCGGGGCATTTCTGCCGGATCGTCTCCACCGCCCAGCGCAGTGCGCTTGACAGGCTTCTTCTGGTAAGCTCCTGATATTTTTGTTCAAACACCGCTTCCGTATCGTCAAATACAGGAACCGGACTGCCGTCTATGCACCAGTCAACCGCCCCGTCATTGGCAGAAATTGCAATATAAACCACATCCGGACTGACGCCGGTCTCTTCTATATGATACAGCAGACGGCGCACTTGGTTGGACAACACATTTTCTGGTGCAAAACTATTCGGCGGTTCCTCCAAGGACACAACTGTCAGGGTTTCTTCCCCCTTATGCCAATCGGAACCGGATGCCCATCCGCAGGCAAAATTCCCCAAAAGCTTCATGTTCAGCTTCCGGCAGATGCGCGTTCCGATGCCTGTCACCTGCTCGCTGGTAATGCTGTCCCCCAGACAGGCAAAAACCTTCTGACCGGATGTTTGATTGATTTCCGACATAATCTATGGATACCTCCGTGTCACTTCTGACTCATTCATCATTTCAATTATAACACCTTTTTTGCTGTCGGCAAACCCATCAAAAAAACTCCCCGCGGAAATCCGCAGGGAGTCTTTCAAGCATCATCTTAAGTTAGATTATTTGCTAGCCTTCCAAGCATCATACTGTGACTGGAACTCAGCAAGTAAATCCTGGTATCCAGCTTCGTCAAGAGCTGCCTGATATGCTTCAAGAGTAGCTTCTACATCTGCCTCAGCAAATCCGCCGTTCTCAAGAGGGAAACCATACTGCTCAAATACGTTCTGGCATGCGCTGAACTGTGCTGCAACGGGCTCTTTGTTGAAACGGAAACCAGCTGCGCAAGAGGTGTTAGCGCCACCGTTGAAGTCCTTGTAAAGCTCTGCCTTGTTTGCAGGCTCATTATCAAGAGGAGTTACGATTGTAGCGGAAGCGGACTCCCACATAGAGTGGTTGTACTTCTCACTTGACTGTGTTACCTGGCCGTTTGCATCATATGTGTAGTCTTCACCTTCGATACCGAATGTATAAAGGTCAGCAAGTTTGCTATCTGTGTAAAGAAGACCCATAAAATCGATACAAGCCTGTGCCTGCTCAGGTGTGCTGTTTGCGGTTACGCAGTAGCAGGAACCAAGAGCTGATGTGGAGTGTGCCCATCTGTTAGTAGCGGGTGTCATAACTACTTCCTGGCCATAACGAGCATTAGCTTCATCGTTAACCGGGATGTCTGTCCACCATGAGAATCCCCAATCCTGTGTCTGAGTTGTGGTATCAGTTGTGGTCTTTGTAACATCATCTTCTGAGATGTAACCAGCCTCAGCCCATCTAGCCATCAATGTACAGAACTCTTTGTATTCATCGGTGAGAACTACGTCAACAACACTGTCGCTAGCTCTGTCAACTGCAACCCAGTTAGCTGTAGCATCAGCGGTGAAGAAATCAAATTTGTCGATATACCATCTGTAGAACATAGCTGTCTTCTGTGTAAGGTAAGGGTACTTAAGACCGTCAGCCTTGCAGTCAGCCAGCATAGGCTCAATATCAGCAAGAGTCTTAACGGTAGAAAGATCCCAGCCGTGAGCGTCAACCAGCTCCTTACGAGCCATGATGTCGTAACCTTCTACATTGTCCTTGTATACGGGGATATAATAGTTCTTGCCGTTATACTTAGTAGCTTCCCACTGTCCAGCATCCATAGACTCATAAAGAGGCGTGCCGGGAAGAAGATCTGTAATGTCATAAACAGCGTTGTTGGGAACGAGGTCGTTAGTTCCGATTGTGCTCTCCCATGAAGCTGTCCACAGCAGGTTGATCTCATTGTTTGCCAAAGCAAGGTTAGCCTTGTCCGTGTACTCACCGGAACCGATGTCTGTCAGTTTGATCTGAACATTGATCTTGTCCTTGATGTACTCGTTGATAGCATCCTCTACCTTCTGAACCTGAGCAGAGTCAGGAGTAGCAAGGTTGAAACATGCTCTTGTAACATTGATGGTAACTGCGTCACCGGATGCTGCCGGAGCTGCATCATCAGTTGCTGTGTCTGCTGCAGGTGCCGCATCATCAGTTGATGTGTCTGCCGCAGGCGCTGCATCACTGGTTGCCGGAGCATCATTGGCAGCATCGTTAGAGCCGCCGCCGCAGCCTGTCAGCATGGTTGCTACCATTGCTGTTGCCAGGGCTACGGATAAAACTTTTTTGATTTTCATTTTAAAAAATCCTCCCTAGTTTTTATTTATTTCTAATCCTCCGCACTATTGCATCGGATTGAAACCGAAATTAACCTTTTACGGAACCAACCGTAAGACCTTTGACAAAGTACTTCTGGAAGAACGGATACACTACCATGATCGGTCCGATAACTACCAGCACGGTTGCCATTGTGGATGAATACTGAGGAATGTTTCCTCCCATAGCCGCTCTTACGGATGCCGGAACGTTTGAGTTGTTCAGCAAAAATTCAATACTCTTCTGGATATTTACAAGCAAAAGCTGCAACGGTTTTTTCTTATCGGTGGTGATATAAAGCAGTGCATTCTGCCAGTCATTCCAATATGCGGTAGCCATCATGAAGCCTACGGCCGCAAGAGAGGGCTTCAGCAGCGGAAGCGTAATCTGGAAGAAAGTGCGGTACTCACCGGCGCCGTCAATCTTAGCCGCTTCCATAAGCTCTGCCGGAATACTGTTTACTATGTAAGTCCTCAGGATAATTACATTCATGGTAGACACGCACAGAGGCAGGATTAAAAGCCACAGGCTGTCTTTCAGGTTGTAATAAGATGTAAAAATGATATATCCTGAAAGCGTACCGCCGTTAAACAGCATCGGGATCAACAGGTATATGGATAAAAACTTCGATAACCTAAATTCCTTCCGGCTGATGGAATATGCGAACATGCTCATAACCAAAAGCCCTAAAGCAGTTCCTCCTACTGTGATAAAAATCGTGATGCCGTAGGAAGTCAAAAGCTGTGAACCATACCGCAGCACGGAGTTGACGCCTGCCATGGACCATTTCTCCGGCCAGAAACTGAAGCCGTTCTGCGTAATGGACTTCTCATCGGAAAACGCCGCAATAAACACCAGTAAAATAGGCAGTGCACAGAACAGCGTGTACAGCAGGAGGAAAAAGCCGAGTATATATTGACCCAATCCCTTCTTTTCATGCTTAGATGGCATTAAATCAGCAGTATTACCTTTTCTTTTACTCATCTCTTGGTCTCCTCTCCTTAGAACAACGCGTTTTCGGGTGCAACCTTGCGAACCGAGAAATTAGCAATCAACATCATAATAAGACCCACAATAGACTGGAAGAAACTCGTCGCAGCCGTAAATCCGAAGTTCGAATTCTTGAAGATTGCATTCAGCACGTAAGAATCAATAACCTGCGTGGTTGAATAAAGCACTCCGCTGTTTCTGGTAACCTGATAGAACAAACCGGTATCAGACCTCATAATACCGCCTACGGAAAGGAGCAGCATAACGGTGATCATCGGAATCAGGGACGGCAGGGTAATGTGCCAGATTTGTTTCCACTTGTTGGCGCCGTCAATCTGCGCCGCCTCGTAAAGCTCCGTATCAATGCCTGCCAAAACTGACATATAAAGGACGGAACCATAGCCTACACTGTTCCAAATCTTAACGATAGTCAGAATCGCCGGCCACATGGACGCCGTAGAATAAAACCTGGTCGTTACGCCGAAAGTATGATTTAAAATACCGGTATCGGTACTGATAAATGCATATACGATAAACTGAACAGCCGCATAGGAAATAAATACAGGAATGATCATAATGGTCTGCATTACCTTTGCAACATTCTTAAATAAGAACTGGTCGATGGCAATTGCCAGAACCACATTTAAGAAAGTTCCTAATCCGGTAAAAATTACATAATACATAATTGTGTTTTTGGTCATATTGACAAATGTATCCTTTGATGCAAGCAGGAATTTAAAATTGTCAATACCGCACCATGGGCTTCCCCAAATCCCCTTTGAAAAATCAAAGTTCTTGAACGCCATTACAAGACCTGCCATCGGTACGTACATGATAAAAAACAAAATCAAAAATACCGGCAGTGCCATGACCACATGCGCCCTGTGTTTCCACGTGTTCTCAAGAAAACTCTTCATACGCTACTTCTCCTTTTATTTTTTACTGCTTAAGCATGCATTCCCTTCCACATGCAAAAGTTCAATCATTTAACGGCAAGCCGCTTTAAACCGCCGGTGAACCTATCAATTCCTCCCTAAATTCCTATCCGGCTTGTATCTGCTTTACGGAGTTTCCCTGAAACACCTCCCCGGCAACAACAATCTGTTCCGCTATGGTCGTTTTGGGATGCTCAATCAGATTAATCAGCTTATCTGCCGCCTCACTGCCAAGACGCTTGGTATCCTGTACCACCGTCGTAAGCCTTGGCTCATAATTCTTGGCAATTCCAATGCCGTCGTAACCAGCCACGGAAATATCTCCGGGTATCTTAAGCCCTCTGGCATGGATAGCCGCGATTCCGCCAAAGCAGGCAAAATCATCGGGATAAATAATACAGGTAGGCGGAACCCTCAGGTCAAGGAGATAACCAGTCTGCCGGTACGCCTCCTGTACATCGCGGTAAGATGCTTCGCGAATATATGTGGTCGGTATATTCAGTTTTAATTCTTCGCATGTCTTATAAAAAGAAGACAAACGGCTTTGGGTAACGGCGGAATCAGCGCCGTGTATATATGCAATCCTGCGGTGCCCCATCTGGTAAATATAGGTGACAAGATCCTGCATTCCCTTTACATTATCTGAAATGATAGTGCTTCTGTTGTTATACAAATGATCGATGGTCACGATTGGAATATCGCTTCTCACCAGCTCACCGACCTCCGGGTCTTCAAAGTCAACACAGGCAATCACCACGCCGTCAAATCTGCGGTATCTGGCATGTTCTAAATATGACATCCTTTTGCTCCGGCTCCGGCAGCTGTTGATAAAAGTAATATCATAACCTCTTTCCTCCGCCGCGTTCTTAAAGCTGTCAAGAACATGTGCAAAGTAATCATGCGTGAGCCCGCTCCGGCTCTCATCGGAAAACAGCACTCCGATATTGTATGTGCGGTTGGTCTTTAATGTCTTCGCCGCTGAATTGGGCGCATATCCCATCTGCTTTGCAACCTGCCTGATATAAACTTTGGTCTCTTCACCTATATCCTTGTGTCCGTTTAATGCTTTACTGACTGTAGCTATGGACACATCACAAACTCTAGCAATATCCTTCAGCGATACCATCTTTGCGAACTCCCCACCATCAAGTCTGCGTATCCTTTATTCCCGCGAGCAACGAGTCAAAGTCATGCTTGCATGACCTTGACGACTGCCGCGAGGGTCTAATACCCCGCAGCTTGCTGCGTTACAAGTTTGATGCCCCGTCAGCTTGCTGCGGGGTATTTGACTTATCAGTTCACCCAAGCCTGATGCCGACGAGCAATAGGTGCGTATAACATATGTAGCATATATCATTCAAAAACTTAAACGTTTTCTGTTTTTTAAGTATATATCATTTTTGTTACTTTTTCAATCTTTTTCGGTTTTTATTTATGCAACATTGACAATTTTAGTAAACATCACTAGATTTTTAATCAAAATTTCTGTAATAATCTACAATAAAATTGTAATTTTCTCTCCACCATTCCGAGATAAACTTAAACGTTTTCCTTTATCAGGAATTTTGTCATCCTTTTACGGCGCCGGTAATCATCCCCTTGATAATCTGTTTGCTGAACGCAAAGTACAATACGACAACCGGCGACATGGTAATCAGCATAGCCGCCATCTGCTTCGGATAATCGGAGGCAAACTGCCCTTTAAACTGCGTCAGCGCAAGAGGCACCGTCTGAAGCCCTGCGTCCTTGATCAGAACCAGCGCAAAAGAAAATTCATTCCAACAGCTGAATACCTGAATGATTGCAATCGTAATCAGCACCGGTTTACAGATGGGCAGGATAATATTCCATAAGGTATAAGAAAAGCTGCTCCCGTCGATTGCCGCCGCCTCCTCGATTGACGCGGGAATCCCTTTCACATATCCTTCCATCAAGAAGATTCCCATGGGAAGCCCGAAAGATACATAGGGAAATATCAGCGTAAACCACTGGTTGGATATTCCGCACTGACGGAACACCACATAAACAGGAACCAGCAGTGAATGGATGGGAATCAGCATGCCCATCAAAAACATCGCGTACAGCACACGGTTAAACTTGAAGGAAACCCTTGCAAGAATGTATCCAGCCACGAAACTAAACACCATAATAAGAATAATGGATAACGCCGTGGTTCTGACAGAATTTAACATGGACTCGCTTAAATGATAGTCCGGATTGGATAAAATGCGTGTATAGTTGACCAGCGTCGGTTCCTTGGGCAGTCCGATAATATCTGCATTGAACACCCGTTTTTCTTTTAAAGACGAATACAGCATCCATATAATCGGAAAAATGCAGGTCAGCGAAAACAACAGCAGCACGGCATTCATCAAAAAGCCAACAACTCTCTTCATTGCTCCGCCTCCATTTCCTTGGTAAAGTGCTTGATAGCCATCTGTGAACCGCCTATTATCAGCAGGGATAACACAAAAACGCCCACCGAAATACAGCTTCCATATCCCATGTTCCCCTGATTGATGGAAATCTGGTAGCCGTACAAAGCCATAACCATGGAATCCGTGCCGGGACCGCCTCCGGTCATGACAAAAATGTTGTCAAAAGCTTTCATATTTCCCGCCACACAGAGGGTAACGCAGACCAGCATGGTGTTCTTGATCAGCGGAAGCGTTATGTAAAACGCCTTTTGGATTCCGCTTGCCCCGTCAATATCCGCACTGTCAAAGATTTCTTCATTAATAGAAGCAATTGCCGAAAGGATAATGACCATGTAATAACCGATATACTGCCAAATAAGGGGAACGGATACCAAAAACATGACAAGGCTGGACTCATTCAGCCATACCTTACACCATTCCGGATGCCCGACAGCCCTCAAGAACCAGTTGACAATCCCGTATTGATAATGATAAATCATGTTCCAGATCAAACCGATGCACACTGCCGAAATGGTGCTGGGGAAAAATCCAAAAGTTCTGTGAATGCCCTTCAGCCTGACACGTTTGGAATTGATCATCATAACCAGAATAAATGCAATTCCAACTTGTCCGATAACGCAGACAACAATCAAATAAAGATTGTGCCCAAAAGATTTCCAAAAAGTTTCATCCTGAAAAAGCCGGATATAATTGTCGATTCCGGTAAATGTCTTTACCGGGCCGCCTTTCCACTCAAAAAAACTGTATACCAAAACCGTGATGAGCGGAACAAACACGGTAAACACAAATATCGCCACCGGCAGAAAAAGATATAAGATAATCGTACTCTTTTTGGGCTTGATTGAATTAAGCATTCTTTACACTTCCTTTTATAAAAGCCGTTCTGCAGAAAAGGGCAGAACGGCAGATCACAACATAATTAAAAACTAATTCAATTAATAATTCTCTTCGTATGCTTTCTGCGCATTCGCCGCTACGTCTTCCGGCGTCATATCGCCATTCAGCATAGTCTGTAAATCCGTATTCAAAACATCCCATACTGCATTGGTAATATAGGAATCATAAATTTCACACGCTTCCGTATCAACATAAGACCAATTATAAAAGTCCTGCGTAATCTGGTCAAAGGAGCTGAGATCCACATCGGGAACCTTGGTAAGCCCGCCAAGCGCATAATTTCCGGCAACATAACCTGCAAATGCAGGTCCCGTAATGTATTCTGCAAGGTCGATTGCCGCCGCAAGCTTTTCCGGATTGTCAGCCAGCTTTGCGTTGACTGCCACCGCATAGCCGAGACCAATATTCTGTGAGTTTGGAGCCTGTGAAGCATCTGCCGGCTGGGGCAGAACGGCAAATCCTATATTATCAAATTTCTCCTGATCGCTTTCCCTTAAAGTGCCCCATATATAGGATTCATCCCAATTGCCGCCGATAAATGCCGCCGCATCTCCGGAAATGTAATATTCGCGGGCTTCCTCATTGGTCACGATATTAAAATCTACGTTAAAAATATCTGTATCGCAGAATAAATACCGTGTTTCCTCAAGCGCGTTTACAAATTCGGGATCCGTAAAAGCCGCTCCCTTCTTGGAAACCAGACTGATAAACCAGTCCGGGCCGGTATACCTGTTGCCTATTGTAGATAAGAAGCAGGAATTTGCCTGCCATTTACCGCCATTGCCAAACGCAACTGTCGTGATTCCCTGTGCATTAAAGTATTCCGCCGCCTTCTCGACTTCCTCCCATGTGGATGGGAATGTATCATAACCGGCATCCTTCCACATTGCTTTATCGTAAATGACTACAGTACAGGTTCCGCCGGTCAAAACCGGGTATCCATAAATCCTGTCGTCAACCGTAAACGGGGTAAAGTATGCCTCGTTGTAGTCCGCCGCATAGGGAGAAGAATGAATATCATCGGTCAAGTCATAAACGAGTCCTTGACTCGCCCAGTCAATCGTATTCATTCCCTGAAGAAGGAATACATCCGGCAGATCGTCCGCAACTGCCAAAGTAGCAATCTGTGTTTTGTACTCGGCATTTGCAAGAATATTCTGCGTCAGATTAATTTCCGGATGCGCCTCATCCCACTGTGTAAGAACGGTACGGAATCCGTCTGATCCGCCGTTTAATTCGGATTCCTCCGACGTGGAGTAGTGCATGATTTCCAAATCTCCCGCATATGTAACATTGTCAGTTCCTGCCTGCGATGCCTGCGCAGATAAATCTTCCGCCGGTGCATCAGCATTTCCGCCACAGCCTGCCAGAGAAACAGCCACTGTCAGTGCCGAAAGCATTACGCCAAAAAACTTTCTCTTCATTTATCTATTCTTCCTAACATGAAATGTTTTTACAATTATGGAAATAAGTTTATCCTATTTTTACACCTTTTGCAATACTTTTTGTCTCCGCCCTGTTACAGCCTTATGAAAATTTGCACAATTTTCTTATTGCGCTATAGGGTTGTATTGTGTATAATTTTGATTACATAGAGAACTTAAACGTTTTCTGAACCCGATATGTTTCATAATAATTATAATTTAAAAGGAGAAGGTACTATGAAATTTGGTTACTTTGATGATGCGAACCGCGAGTACGTAATCACCACCCCCAAGACCCCGCTTCCCTGGATTAATTATCTAGGCTGTAAGGACTTTTTCAGCCTGATTTCCAACACCTGCGGCGGTTACACGTTTTATAAGGATGCAAAACTGCTCCGCCTGACCCGTTATCGTTACAATGACGTGCCCGGTGACGTAAACGGCAAATACTTCTATATTAAAGACGGTGATTCCATATGGAACCCCGGCTGGCAGCCCTCCAAGACCGAATTGGATTCTTATGAATGCCGTCACGGCATCGGCTACAGCCGTTTTACTTCTTCCAAAAACGGCGTTAAAGCCTCCGTACTTACATTTGTTCCCATGGATGACACCTGCGAGATCAGCCAGTTAAAGCTTACCAACGGCTCCTCCGAGACCAAAGAGATTTCGGTTTTCTCTTATGTGGAATGGTGTCTCTGGAATGCGGACGATGACAGCCGGAACTTCCAGCGCAACTACAGCACCGGCGAGGTAGAAGTGGTTGATTCCACTATTTTCCATAAGACAGAATACAGAGAGCGCCGCAACCACTACGCTGTCTATTCCGTGAACTCCAAGGTTGACGGATTTGACACCAGCAGGGACGCTTTTCTCGGCGCATACAGAGGAGCAGACAACCCGGAAGCCGTTGAAAACGGCGCGTGCACCAATTCCGTGGCGCACGGCTGGTCTCCCATTGCCTCCCATCATTTGAAAGTAACCCTTTCTCCCGGCGAAACCAAGTCCTTTGTCTTTGTTCTGGGATACATCGAAAATCCGGAAGCGGAAAAGTGGGAATCCTATGGAATTATCAACAAGAAGCCCGCTTACGCAATGCTTGACAAGTACAAGACCGACGCCGATGTGGAAAAGGCGTTTGCAGAACTGAATGAGTACTGGAAGAACCTTCTTGCGAAATATACCATCAAGTCCTCGAACGACAAGGTTGACCGGATGGTAAATATCTGGAATCAGTACCAGTGCATGGTAACCTTTAATATGTCGCGTTCCGCTTCCTATTATGAATCCGGCATCGGACGGGGCATGGGCTTCCGCGATTCCTGCCAGGATCTGTTAGGCTTTGTGCATCTGATTCCTGACCGTGCAAGGGAGCGAATCATTGACATTGCTTCCACTCAGTTCCAGGACGGAAGCGCATATCACCAGTACCAGCCCCTCACCAAAAAGGGGAACTCCGACATCGGAAGCGGCTTTAACGACGATCCCCTGTGGCTGATTGCCGGAACCAGCGCTTATGTGAGAGAGACCGGCGATACCTCTATTTTGACGGAAATGGTTCCTTTTGATAATGATGTATCCGTGGCAACGCCCCTTATGGATCATCTGAAACGTTCCTTTGATTATATTGTAAACCACAAAGGACCTCACCAGCTTCCTCTGATTGGACGCGCAGACTGGAATGACTGTCTGAACCTGAACTGCTTCTCCGAGCATCCCGGCGAGTCCTTCCAAACCTTTGGTCCCAGTGAGGGTCCGGTTGCCGAGTCTGTATTTATCGGCGGAATGTTCGTTAAATACGGCGAAGAATACGCTCAGTTATGCGAACTGATGGGCGACCAGGCGGAAGCAGACAGAGCACGCGAAGAGGTCAAATTAATGAATGCGGCTGTGTTAAAGGATGGCTGGGACGGCGAATGGTTTGTCCGCGCTTATGACGCTTACAGCAACAAAGTTGGTTCCAAAGAATGCGAAGAGGGACAGATTTATATTGAACCGCAAGGCTTCTGCGTGCTTGCAGGAATCGGCGTTGAAGAGGGACATGCCAAGAAGGCTCTTGATTCCGTAAAGAAAAGACTGGATACCAAGTACGGCGTTATGATTCTCCAGCCTGCTTATACCAGATACCACTTAGAGCTTGGCGAAATCTCCTCCTACCCGCCCGGATACAAGGAAAATGCAGGCATCTTCTGTCACAACAATCCTTGGATTTCTATTGCCGAGACCGTAATCGGACGCGGCGACCGTGCCTTTGAGGTTTACCAGAAGACCTGCCCCGCTTACGTGGAAGACATCAGTGAAATCCACAGAACGGAACCTTATGTATATTCACAGATGGTTGCAGGCGCAGATGCTTATATCCCGGGAGAAGCTAAGAACAGCTGGCTGACCGGCACTGCCGCATGGACCTTTGTAAATATCTCCCAGTACATTCTGGGCGTATATCCTACCCACAAGGGATTGAGCGTTAATCCCTGCGTTCCCAAGAACTTCGGCGATTTTGAAATCACCAGAAAGTTCCGGGAAGGAACCTACAATATTAAAGTAGTCAATCCGGACAAGGTGGAAAAGGGCATTAAGAGCCTTACCGTTGACGGCGCGCCTGTTGACGGATGCGTGATTCCTTATGTAAAAGGAAAAGAAAGCTACGATGTTGTAGTGACTATGGGATAGAGTCAGTTTTACTTAGAAGACACAAAATGACCCCGAAGGTTTGGCTTTGGGGTCATTTTAACTGTTTGTTATAATTATTTACGTTTGTTCCTTCACAAACTGATAAAGCAATATATCCCCTTCTTTAATCCTATTATCGTCTGAAGGCAGCACCACCGCTCCATTCCTCACAAAAGCAATCACATCAATTCCGTTATCGCTTTCTATTTTGCTGACCGGTTTTCCTGCAAACGGACTGACTGCTCCGATCTCTTTACTGATAATCCCCTGTCCACGGCTCTTAACCCGTCCACGGTTTTGGATTCTGGTATACTGCTCCACAAAACCCGCTGAAATAATTCCTGTAGGGATTGCAACAACTCCCACTCCCAAAAAGGCAATGATGATTGCCATTCCTCTTCCCACGGCTGTAACCGGATAAATGTCCCCGTAACCCACCGTGAGAATCGTTGAAATGCTCCACCACATGCCGGAAAAGGCATTGTTAAACGCCTCCGGCTGCGCCTCGTGCTCCGCGCTGTACATACACAGCGAAGACGCCATCATCAGCACCAGAATAATAAAAACAGAGGAGATAATCTGATTCTTCTTTTCATAGAGGACGGAAGTAATCACGTGAAAAGAGTCATAATAGGTATTAATCCGGAACAAATGAAAAATGCGGACAACCCTCAGCATTCGGAACGCGATAAATCCGGATAAGAAGAAAAACGGCAGGATTGTAAGCAAATCCACAATCCCGTCAAAGGAAGTCAAAAACTTCCAAACCGCCTGCATTCTGCTTTTTCCCGGATATAAATATTCCGCCGTCCAGATTCTCAGCAGATATTCGACGCAAAAAATCCCTATGGTAACCGCTTCCAAAACCTTTAGCGCCGTACCGTACCGCTCCATCTGGGAAAAGGTCTCCAAGAAGAGAACTGCAATATTAGTCAAGATTACCGCCGCAATAAAAATGTCGAATCCTCTGCTGACCAAGTCATCCCGGTTTCCTATTTGAATAATATCAAAAACCCGCTTCTTTTTCTTTTCCATCTGCTTATCCTTCTTCCAGTGCACCGCACCTTTTATTCCCTTTCAGACTTCCACCTCTTATTCCTCTTTCAGACTTCCCCGCTTACTTTCGTTGTGGATTCCTTACATCATCGGCGCAAACAGCTTAAATACTCTTCCTAAGAATTTTTGAATCAGAGGAATCTTCTTATAATACTCCTTGGTAACCTCCTGACACTTTTTCAAGGTCTCCTGAAAATCATTCTCAACCTTTCCTACCACTTGATTATCGTAAAAACTTACCCCGCACTCAAAATGATGATAAAAGCTCCGATAGTCCAGATTTACTGTTCCCACCGCGGCGCTGACGTCATCGGAGACAAACGCCTTGGCGTGGATAAAGCCCGGCGTGTATTCATAGACCTTAATTCCCGCCCGCAGAAGCGAAGGATAAAAGGTTCTGGCTATATAATAGACAATCCGCTTATCGGGAATATGCGGAAGGATCATGGCAACCTCCACTCCGCGCTCCGCCGCATAGCACATGGCAGCCAAAAATTCCCTGTCCACAATAAAGTACGGCGTCATAATATGGACATACCGAACCGCCTGATTGACCATCGACTGATAGACCATCTTGGTCACTTCTTCTTTTCTGGTGGGCGTTCCGCCATAAGGAATGACAAAGCCGTCATGATACAAAGGCTGTTCGTATTCTATCCCCTGCAGATACTTGTCATAGTCTTCCTTTCCCTTTTCTGAGACGTTCCACATTTGAAGAAACATGATGGTAAAGCTTCTGACAGCATCGCCGGTTACTTTAACCGCAACATCCTTCCAATGTCCGTAAACCACCTTTTGATTAATATATTCATCTGCCAGATTGACTCCTCCGGTAAACGCCACCTTGCCGTCAATCACCACGATTTTTCTGTGATCTCTGTTATTCTGGCTGGTGGAAAGAAATGGAATAATCGGAGCAAACATCTTTGCCTTAATCCCGTATTCCTGAAGCTGCTTGGGATAGCTGTAGGGCAAAAGCACAATTGAGCACATTCCGTCATACATTACCCGGACTTCCACGCCCTCCTCTGCCTTTTGCTTTAAAATCTCCAAAACCGCATTCCACATAATTCCCCGTTCCACGATAAAGTATTCCAAGAAAATAAAGTGCTGCGCCTTTTTCAGTTCCTCCAAGAGATCCTGAAATTTATCCTCTCCTAAGGGATAATAAACCGCCTTGGAATTATGATACACGGGATACCCGGCACACTGATCCATGTACTGAGAAAACCTCTGATAGGATTCCGGGCATTCCTTAAGCGCCTGCGCGGTCTCCTCGGAAGTTTTCATAAGTTCTTCCGTTTCCTTAGTCCTGACATACATTTTGGCTTTCAGCCCGATTCCGCCGGCATTGGAAATCACAAACACATAAATCAAAGCTCCTAAGACCGGCAGGATACAGATAGGAATAATCCAGCTGATTTTAAACTCCGGAGGCTCGTCCCTGTTGACGATGTAAATAATCAGGACAGCCCCTAACAGGCTCATTCCCTCCCAAAGATAATGAAAATAATTTCCCAGCCATACAAAGCTTGCCAGCAAAACCAAAACCTGCATAATCAGCATTAGAAAAATAATCAGCATCCGGCTGAAAATAATTTTAAATGCACCGTTTATAAACCGTTTCATAGGTTACATCCACCTGCCTTTTCCTATGTTGCGGCGCTTTCCATAAGCACACATGCCCACTTCGCTGTCCATACGCCGCCATTTCTAATCTATACCTTCAGCGTGTGCAGAATCTCCTCAAAACAGACCCCGTTCTTGCGGGGAATCTGCATCTCCACAGATTTCTGCATACTCTTTTTAACAAACCGGGAAGCCTTTTTGACGGAAAGCTGAAAGGGAACCCCATTCACTCCATCCGCCGCAATAATTGCCGCAAATAAGTCGCCGGTTCCACACCGCTCGTCCCCCACCCGGAAAGTTTTGATAAAGTGCGCCTCCTGCCCCTTCTCATATACAAAGTTGGCAATCAGCTCCCCTTGAGGGATTCCCGTGATGACAATCTGGTTCGGTCCCATCTCGTTTAGGCTTTCCGCCATGACGGACAGCTCCCTTTTGGTCCATCCGCTTTCCCGATAAGGGGTGTCTGTGAGCCTGCACGCCTCCGTTAAATTGGGAGTGATAATCTTTGCGCGGGAAACCAGCCTTCTCATCTCCCTGCACATCTCTTCCGTGTAAGTTCCTGCAATTTTTCCGTGATCGCCCATCACCGGGTCGATAACAACAATCGTGTCCCCATTTTGAAATTCATCAATAAAGCGCTCCACCATTTCAATCTGCCGGACAGACCCCAAAAAACCGGACATAATCCCTTCAAAGGAAAGTCCCAGCCTCTTCCACATATCCAGATAGTCCGAAAGCCTGTCTGTGTAATCATCAAAAAAATATTCCTCATACCCTGTGTGATTCGACAAAATTGAGGTTGGCACGGGACAACACTGAATCTTCATATGAGAAATAACCGGGATGGAAACGGTAAGTGCGCATCTTCCATATCCGGTCAGATCATTGATTGCCGCTATCTTTTTTTGACTGCCTTGTTCCATATCATTCCTCTTTCAGTACATGACACATGTGTCATGTGCCTTGATGCCTATTCTTGAAGCTCCGAGGTACAGTGCGGACACCTGCTGGCTTCTATCGAAATCTCCTCCTTGCAAAAAGGGCAGATTTGGGTAGTGGCAGCCGACGCTGACTCCTCTGTCTTCTTCTTGGAAATCTTATTGATCATCTTAATCAATAGAAAAATTACAATTGCAATCAGCAGGAAATTAATCACTGCCGCAATAAACGCGCCATAATTTAATGTGGCTGCGTCCTCCCCTTCTCCAAGCGCCACACAAAGCGCCGTAAAATCAAATCCTCCCGTAATCAGAGATAAAATCGGCATCATAATATCATTGACCAATGAAGTCACTATCGCAGTGAACGCCCCGCCGATGATCACGCCTACCGCCATATCCATAACGTTGCCTCTGGAAATAAACTCCTTGAACTCCTTGATAAATGCTTTCATCCTCTGCTTGTCTCCTTTCCTGTCTGTAACTTCTTGTGCATTCTATCAACAGGCACTCACTTACAACTGCCTTTTCATATTATACAGGAAAACCTATCCAAAATCTACCCTGAACTGAGACCTGCGGTTGTACTTTGCTATTAAATTTGATGCAACTTTGATGCAACTTTGATGCAATTATGATACAAGTTTGATGCAACTATGATGCAAGTTTTTGTTACAATGACTCCGTAACTATACAACAGACTATATTTTATGCAGTTGGGAAAATCTCGTGCGATAACAAGGAGCTTGAAATGAAAAAATACTATAAAATTCTGATAATGCTTACAACAATTACTCTCTATCTGCTCACGGCATGCAGCGGGAGCGGACAGGACTCTCAGGATTCCGGCTCTCAGACTGCCGCTTTACAAAATGAAACAAGCGGACTTCCGGCGGATATTACCAGCCTCTCCCCCACAGAATCTCCTAGACCCGAACAGGAATTATCCGAGGAAAATCTGGAAATTTCAGAAGAGATCCCCGATCCCATCACAGGCACATGGAAAAATCATCGGGGCGATGTCTATACAGAAATTGAACGATGGACATCCATTTATAAAACCTGCTTTACTCCTGACGGACAGGTAGTTCACTACGGAAATCGAAATGTGGACAAAGGCATCTGGACACGCATAGACGAAAACACTGTCACCGCTTATTTTGATGACTGCACTTATACCGCAATAGGATCTCAGGTGTTTACTCTGCCATCCTATCATGTCACATACACCTATGATGCGGAGGAACTAACCCTTAACCGCCAGACAGACCGGGCGGATAAGCTCACTTATGAAGTAAATTGGAATAACAATACGAAGATATGTACAGCCACGGATTTTGATACTTATGAGAAACCTCTTTATCGTGATTATTATAATAACGAATGTACAATATCCGATTATTACCCAGCTTATCCGGAAAAAGTCGAATATTGCTCCGCCCTCGAAAAGGCGCTGCTGTCTCTTGCCGATGACCTGCAAAACGGGGCAGAAGTAAAACTGGAGCGCGCAGACCTGCCTTATGAACTGAAAAATGTATCCTTCTACGACCTGACCGGAAATGGAAAGCCGGAAATCTTTGCTTATGTTGAAATGTGTCATTCTTTCGACAGTTCCGGCGCTCTTTATATCCTTTTTCAAAAGCCGGACGGGGAATATGCGATACTCGCCAAAAACACCGATTTCTATTACTCTGAACTTTTAGCGCCGGATGGAACAGAGCTTCTTTCCCTTTCCAACTATGGAAATGGTTCTTGGAAAGGCGGGCACAGAGTCCACATAGGTTATCGGAAAGAGCAAGTGGTCGTAGATTGTGATGAGCACTATAGTTTTCACTGGGATTTTCCCCTTATCAACTATGTAAATGACTACAAAAACGGCATATCCTATGTGTATGTATCCGATAAGAATTACACCGGCTGTGAAGGGTGTGGAAGTTATAAAAGCCTTGAGCAAAGCCTGAAAATTGATGAAGAAGCTTTCTCTCCTATGCTGGTTCCCTTTACCGGATATGACGCCTCGAATACGGATTACCCTGCCGTTTACCATTTGTGAAGCCCTTTTGATGAACAATGGTGGCAGGACGGTGCCAGCTTTCCCGGGGACGAAGATCCTTATGGAAGGACTGCCGACTGGTCAATTACTGCCGCTGATGACCACCCGGACGAAATGTTACAGGCAGCCGTAGAAGAATCCGGTCTGAAATTAGAAAAGAAGGCATACCCTTGGACTCCGGAAACCAAAAAGAATGTTACCGACCTGCTCCGCTGTCCCGTGGCGGACTATTATTACTTGTCGGACTATTATGCCGCTGCCTACATGCGGGGGAAAATCTGCTTTTATGAAAAAGAAATATTACCCGACGGATACGGAGAAGAATGGGTATTGATGGAGTAGGGCCGACTCTAAAACAATAAAAACGGAGTCGATCCTTCTTACGAAAAGAAGCTGAAATCCTTGAAACTCAAGGAATTTCAGCTTCTTCAACCACCGTGCGCTAGAGGATTCGAACCCCCGACCTTTTGGTCCGTAGCCAAACGCTCTATCCAGCTGAGCTAAGCGCACATTTGCTGCACCTGCAACAATAGATATTGTATAATAACCATGTGTATTTGTCAAGAAAATTGTCAGGCAGGTTTGCCAATAATCATTTAATCACTTAATATGTTCTCTCAGCCTCTGATACAACTTCTCACCTATCCGTACCCCGCTTTCTTTCAACAACTCAATACACTTTTCCACATCTTCTCTTGTCAGCATCTCCTCATCAAACGCTTGTGTTAAAATCCCAATTGTACCAGTTATTGTTATTCCCAGCCTTTTTGCAACCTGCCTGCCCTTATGCTCGTCCATCAGCAAAACATCCGAACACTTTTCATCTGCCAAAATAATTGCTTCACTCTCTCCGGCATCTAATCCAGTAAAATTTCGCAAAATGGTAACTGATTTCTCATTGTCTACTTCTTTCACATAAAGAAATTCACATTCCTGTACTATTCGTATTTCCTCAGAAAATGTTTCATTCTCTGTCAATTCCAAATACACTGCCTGCGGAATATACACGACATCAAATAATTTCTGAAGCAATTCCAACTGTCCTGCTTTTATGAGAGAAATAATCGGTGTGGTATCCGAAACAACTATCATACTGTCGCACCTCTTAATTTCTTCAATACCGCCAAATCCTCTTCAAATTCTTCCTCTGTTTCATCAAAGTACGGCAGCCCTAATTTACCATACAATGCAATCAAATCAATCTTATGAAGCCCCAGCATTTCTGCCGCCTTCCCATGAGACATAACACCACTTTTGATATAAGGATAGACCAACATAGCATTTCTTGTTGTTTGTGCCTCTTTGTCCTCCAACACTGTATATGGTACAATTTCCTCGGGCACATCAATTTCTACCTTTGTCATTGTCATAGGAATCATCTCCTTACCTTTAGGAATATACTACTTTTCACATTATACGCTTTTCATTTTATCCTTACAATAAAAACGTCAATAAACTTTCCGTCTTTATCTGCCTGCTTTCCCTCAACCGGAACTGCAAGGCTGAACTGATACTTAAATCTTTACCACAATCGTCCCGTACCCTTCCAGCGTCTTCCTGCCATTTACCATCTCCTTCGTATACAAGTCAATGCATTCCTTATGAAAAAGAATCTCCGCCGGTTCCTTGCTGTAGTTGAGCACAAACAAATACCTGTCTTCTCCCTTCCGGCGGACTGCAATCTCACATTCTTCCGGCACTTCCGCCAAGTCCGCATAGGGCGACGAGACTCCAAGCTTGCGCAAAAACACATCCGCCGACTGTTCATTCCATGCGCTTCCGTAATACCACGCCTGACCTTTTCCATGATGGCTGCATACCAGCGCACAGGTTCCTGCATAATAATCCGAAGTATAAACCGCTTTGGACTCCGCCTGTTCTCCTGCCGGCTCTAAAAGGTCGGTAAATACCGAAGCCTCAAAAACAGTTCCTTCCCAATCCACCGTGACGCTTCCTGCATCCGGCGCAATCAGGGAATACTCCGGTATATCTGCGCCGGTTAATGGTGCAAGAAGCCCCGGAAGCTTCTCCATCACGCATTTTCCGGTTACATCCTTGTATCCGCTGCGGCATCCCACTACCAAGACTCCTCCTTCCGCCACATAATCGGAGAGAAGCTTTGTTCTCTTCTCGTCTATGATGGTCGCATGAGGATAAAACAATACCTTATATTTCTTTAAATCTTCCGCCGTAAACCAATCAGTCAAATACACATAGTCCATCGGGGTGTGGCTTCTCTGCGCGGCTTCAAAAAGAGCCTTTTGACTTACAGAGTCAACCCTCTGATGCCAGTTATCAATCTCCACATCCCAAATATTATCGTAATCCTTCAGCACGCCAACCTGCGCCTCGTAAACGGCTCCCGCAATCTCTCCCATTGCCTCCATCTGCTTATGAATCTGCTTGATTTCCCTGATCCTGCGGTTTTCTCTCCCTGAATAGTCCAAAATCCCATGCCAGTACATTTCTGTTCCCATAGTGCAGGTACGCCAGCGGAAATAACTGATAAAATCTGCGCCATGTGCGATTGACTGCATTGTCCACAGCGTAATCTGTCCGGGACGGGGCGTGGGCGCTTCCAGTCTGGTGTTCCATCCGCAGGCGCCTGACTGCTGTTCCATAATTCCAAAAATCGGAGAAATCGCGCGGGTCTCCGAAAGATTTCTGCTCCACTTCCGGTCTCTAAGGGCTTTGGGATCTGCATCATACATATCAAGGCAATAGCCAAAATCCGGGTAGGAATCATAGGTATAAAAATCCAGACTCTCCCGGGTCATTTCGTGATTATCCAAATGGCCGAAAAGTCCGTTTGTGGTGATAAAATCTCCCGGCTTGCAATGGCTTCTGATAATATCGCTCTGCATTTTTGCAAAGCTCCTTGCGCTGGCGGAAATCAGCCTGATATAATCCAGCACCTGATGCGGATTGACGGAATTTTGGCAGGTATATCTGGGTACAAAAACTTCTTCCCAATCGGTATAAGTCTGATTCCAAAACACCGTTCCCCAAGCCTCGTTCAAGGCATCAAGCGTGCCATATTTCTTTTTCAAAAATTCCCTAAACGCCGCGGTATCACTTTCCGAATAGAAGGAATCCATCTCACAATTCAGCTCATTGTCAATCTGCCAGCCGATAATGCATTTCCTTCCTGCATAGTGAGACGCAAATTTTTCAGTTATTCTGGCACAGAACTTCCTGTAAATAGGCGAATTGTAATTGTAATGCCTCCGCATCCCATGGTAATATCGGTTTCCCTTTATATCTGCGTTCAGAACCTCCGGATATTTCTTTGTCAGCCATGCGGGCGGCGTGGCGGTAGGCGTACAAAAAATCACCTTCATGCCCGCCTCTTCTGCCAAATCCAAAAAGCGGTCAAAAAATTCGTAAGTAAATTCCCCTTCCGCCGGTTCCACCTTATTCCAGGCAAACTCTGCAATTCGGATCACTTCAATCCCTGTATCCAGCATACGGCGCAAATCCTCTTTCCAGAGATTTTCCGGCCAATGCTCCGGATAATAGCAAGTTCCCATCACCAATCTTTGTCCGTCCAATATACTCATAACTCCTCCATTCTTTCCTGCCTGCGCGCATGCACAGCCCGCAGAAATCCCTCTTTTATAGAAAAAATATTGTATCGGCGTCAAATGTCTAAACCAGCCTTAGCTGGTTTTAAGCATGCCGCCTGACTCATTACCCGCCGGAATCAATATCACCGGAAATTCCTTTTCTTCCAATCTCGACACGTGAATCCAAAATACGCGGTAGGTCAAAACATCATACCAGCGCCGTTCCGCCCATATTTCAGCCTTGCTCCAGATTTCTCCAACCTTTTGATAGTCTTCTCCGTCAAAGCAGTATATCTCACACCCCTCTTCAAATCCCATCTCTTTAGTATCAATCCAGAGCAGGACGCTGTCTGCATCTCCATCCGTGCGGACTGCAAATGAAGCAGTTTTCTTAGGCAGCTCGATTCTTTTCTCACCAACCCAAATCTGATTGGTAAAGGGCAGCGACAGATGAACCATCTCGTAACTGTCTCCGCTGTCAATTATTTCTTCTGCGCTTCCCTGCCCTTGCAGCGCCTTCTTAATCTCAAACTCCCCGCCCAGCACCAGCACTCCCGGTTCCAAGGTCTGTGTATAAGGAAGCACATATGACAAAATCTCCTCATCCGCACGCATCAGAAATTTTGCAAGCTCATTTAAATTTGCCTCCGCCAGAAGCAAATCCGACTCCGTCATATTCTCCAAATTAATTTCACTGAACCACTGCTTTTTCACCTCATCGCTTGGTATATATGGTACTTCCGGCAAAACCTGTGTTTCCTGCGCCTGTTTTGATTTTCCTTCTCTCCACTCCTTCACCTTATAGATGGCAAACGAGCTCAATTCCAACAGAATCAAAGTTCCAAAAATTGCAATTGCCCTTGCCTGCTTTCTCTTTGTCTTATATCTGTCATACGCGGCTTCAATCCTTATTGAGGTAAACCGGGTCAGCTCAATAAGAGCAATCTTTTTTGCGGCAGTGCCATTACTTTTCCGATATAGGATAATCCTTTCCAATTGCTCCTTCATCAGTTGATAAAGCTTCTTATCGATTGCCCTCCGCTCCAGAATCTTGCTCCAGCTGGATAAAAAGTCATCCTGCCAGATTACCTGCTGGTACTCATCCTTAAAAAACAATTCCTTGAAGCTCTCATACCTAAGCTTCCACCGCCGTCCAATCTGTTCCAGCTCCCCGACTGCCCTTTCCAGCACCTTCCTCTCCTGTTCAAGTTTTTCCGCCTTTGACTCAGCCGACAGCTCTTCCAGACTGTCAAACAGCTCGTTTAACTCTGCCGCCTCTGCTTCCTCTGCTGTCTCTACTGCCTCTGCCGCCTCTTCCACCTGTTCCGGAGCCTGCACGGAATCGGTCGGAACCGGTATTTCCGAAATGACCACCGTTTTCCGGCTTTGCCCTTTCGCCCATGAAAGCGCACTTTGATATGCCTTATGAATTTCCTGCCACTTTTGAATGTCCTCTTCCGGATGATATTTTTTGACCAACGCCGCATAAGCTTTTTTAATTGCCTTTGTGTCCTGAGTCGGTTCGATTCCTAAAATTTTGAACGCATTCATTTTTCCGTCCTGTCCTCTTCATCCCACTGCTTAAACAGGTTGTCAATCTCCTTATTCTCCTCATCCTGCTCGTCATACCAGCTTCCATCCGCTGCGCCTGCCTCGTCCCAGTCCACATACCTGTCGGTAAGCCTTTCCACAAACGCCAGATAAACGGTCAGATATTTGCGTACCTTGGGTATCTGATATGGATCATTGTGCATAATATAATGAAAATACTGCATTTTCTTTGAAAGTTCTTCTCTATATTCCCCTCCGCTCTGCATAAAGAGGCGTTCTCCCCATGCAAGCACATATTTATTTTCTTCCTGCTCCGCCGGATTAATCTTTAGCTTCTGATACTCATTAAGCTTCTCCTCCACCTGCTTTGCCGTCATTCCCAGCTCCTCGTTTACAATCACCAATTGACGATTTACATTAATCTGCGGAACGGAAACATTTACCTCCAACACCCCATTAATGTCGTAAGTAAAACGGACATTACATCGAATCCTGCCCTTAGGTCTTGGCGGGATGCGGATGTTTAATTCCCCCAGCTTAATGTTTTCATCCACATACATGGACTCTCCCTGATAAATTCCAAATCGAATCATAGTCTGGTTATCTTCCACCGTCACATAAGTTTCCTCCCTGCTGGTGGGAAGCGAACTATTTCTGGGAATGATAAAGGACATTAATTTCCTGTCCGGCTCATTCTCATTATGAATCCCTGTCCCTAATGAAAAAGGACATACATCGGTCAATACCAGATCGCTGATCTCCTCATTCCGTTCTTTAATGCCTGCGCAAATGCCTGCCCCTAACGCAATCATGTAATCCGGATGCAGCGTCTCAATATCTGCCCGATTTAATAAATGCTTCAAATACTGCTGCACCACCGGCATTTTGCAGGAACCGCCCACCAAAACAATCTGGTCAATCTCCGCCGAAGCCACCTTTCCATCCATCAGCACACGCTTAACCGGTTTGCTCATCCTTTCAAATAATTCCGCGCCGATGACAACTATGTCTTTTCTGCTGATTTCAAGTTTTTGACTAATCTGGTCACAGTTTACCACCATTTGCGCCGTTTTATTTTCCGTCAACTCTCTCTTGCACTTCTCCGCACAGCTTCGAATCAACGCCCTTGTTCCCCGCTCTAGCTTCTCCGGATCCAGACCGCATTTTTTGATAAAATAAGTTCCCACTGCATCATCAAAATCCTGCCCGCCTAACTGATTGTCTCCGCTTACCGCCGTAATCTCAATCACATTGTCAAAGCATTCCACCAAAGACACATCCAGCGTGCCTCCGCCAAAATCAAATACCATGACCACAGCATCCTCTTCCTGTCTTAAATTCTGACAGGCAAGTGCTGCCGCCGAGGGCTCATTAATGATACGCTCCACCTTAAAGCCTGCCAGTATCCCCGCACGCTTGGTGGCATTCCGCGCCATATCATTAAAATACGCGGGCACACTGATAACTGCCTCCTCCACCGGCTCTCCCAAAAAGCTTTCTGCATCCTCCTTCAGCTTTTTAAGCACCAGGGCAGACAATTCTTCCGGCTGATAGGTTCTTTTTCCCAGAGTATACTTCCGGGAAGTTCCCATAAACCGCTTGAAAAGGCTTGCAGTCTGCTCCGGGTGCGAAGAAAGCCTCTCCTTCGCCGTCTTTCCTACATAAATCGTTCCGTCCTCATCTACACTGACCACGCTTGGCGTCAGATACTCTCCAAATGCATTGGGAATCAAACGGCTTTCACCATCTTTCCAATATGCCGCCAGCGAGTTAGTCGTTCCAAGATCAATTCCAATTATTCTGCTCATATTCTTTCCGCCTCAAGTTTGATAAGGTTATCATACCTTTTCGGGGACAGGTTTACAAGTCTAATCAGGTATATTCTTGGCAGAGCTGTGAAATACCCCTTGACTAATTTAGTCAAATATCAAAGTGCAAATTCCTGATACAAAGAGTTTCGATAGGATTCATCTGACACAGCCTTGCTCAAATCGTCCAGCCTGCAAGACGCTAATAATATTGATGTCAGGCTGGCAAATCGCGCTTCACCCTTTTTGATGCCCCTTTTTTCACCTCTTCGCTCGCCCTCCCTTATTCCGGCATTCCTCTCATCGGCAATCCAATCCT
>JAMPGL010000001.1:85576-157008 GCA_023663945.1 Lachnospiraceae bacterium
CGCTTTTTAGTGAACGAGAGTGGGGCGACGTAGAAGTTATTCTTGATACGAGTGGTCGTTTTAATAATACGCCTAATCAAACTAAACCGGAACTTAATCCCCACCCCGCCTTCCTCGCAACTTTTGTAAAATTTTTTAAAAATCACTTGCATGTTTTGAAAACATCATGTATACTATCAATTGCTGTGGCATGATAGCGATGAAGCGTGAGGTTGCTGCTTTGCCGAGAGGCACTGCAGGTTTTCCGTGGAGCGAATGTCAAGAGGAACGGTATTCACCGTACCTAAGAACCTGACGGCAAGTCACTGTACAAACAACGTCTGTGAATACAGAAACACGTGTGTTAAGAATGTTTTTATTTTTAAAAGATGCGTAATGACGCAGTTTTTATTTAAAAGAACAGGACACACACGGAAGAGTGTACAGTCACCGCTTGTCGTACTTATTAATCAAAAGTGCGAAAAGGAGGCGGCTTTTTTTATGGCAAGTCAAGTAATGAGAATCACACTCAAGGCTTATGATCATCAGTTAGTGGATGCATCTGCCAAAAAAATTATCGAAACAGTCAAGAAGAATGGATCACAGGTAAGCGGACCGGTGCCCCTTCCCACCAAGAAGGAAGTTATTACCATCTTAAGGGCGGTTCACAAATACAAAGATTCCAGAGAGCAGTTTGAGCAGAGAACTCATAAGAGACTGATCGATATTATCACACCTACACCCAAGACCGTCGATGCTCTGCAGAGACTGGAAATGCCTGCCGGTGTGTACATTGATATTAAAATGAAGAATAAATAATTCTTCCAAACAATTTAACCCCTACACTAGAATGGCCCGATAGGGGCCCGCTGTAGAAACAAATGGAGGTAAAGAAATGAAGAAAGCTATTTTAGCTACCAAAGTCGGAATGACACAGATTTTTAGCGAAGACGGAACACTGATTCCCGTAACCGTGCTTCTGGCAGGTCCTTGTGTGGTAACACAGATTAAGACCGTGGAGAACGACGGTTACAGTGCAGTACAGGTTGGCTTTGTTGACAAGAAAGAAAGAATCACCAACAAAGACAAGAGCGGAAAGAAAGAAATTATTCACAGGCATGGCGTAAACAAGGCTATGAAGGGACACTTTGACAAGGCAGGGGTTTCCTGCAAGAGATTTGTCAGAGAATTTAAGCTGGAAGGCGCAGAGGAATACACGCTTGGAAGTGAGATCAAGGCGGATGTTTTTGCGGCAGGCGACAGGATTGACGCTTCTGCAATCTCCAAAGGAAAAGGCTTCCAGGGTGCCATCAAGAGACACGGACAGCACAGAGGTCCCATGACTCACGGCTCCAAATTCCATCGTCATCAGGGTTCAAACGGTGCCTGCTCCTCGCCCAGCCGTGTGTTCAAAGGAAAAGGAATGCCCGGACACATGGGATGCGTTAAGGTGACGGTACAGAACCTGGAAGTTGTTAGAGTTGATGCTGAAAAGAACCTGCTTCTTGTTAAGGGCGCAGTACCCGGACCAAAGAAAGCGCTGGTTACAATCAAAGAGTCAGTTAAGACTATGGCGTAAGCCGATGAGATGAAAGGAGGACCATTCAGATGGCAAACGTATCTGTTTTTAATATGGAAGGCAAGGAAGTCGGCACAATTGAATTAAGCGATGCGGTATTTGGTGTTACGGTGAATGAACATCTGGTACACATGGCAGTTGTGCAGCATCTTGCAAATAGGCGTCAGGGAACGCAGAAAGCAAAGACACGTTCTGAGGTTTCCGGCGGCGGAAGGAAGCCCTGGAGACAAAAGGGAACCGGTCATGCAAGACAGGGTTCAATCAGAGCTCCTCAGTGGAAGGGAGGCGGCGTTGTTTTCGCTCCCGTACCGAGAGATTATTCGTTTAAGCTCAACAAGAAAGAAAAGAGAGCGGCTCTTAAGTCCGCGCTTACAAGCAGAGTGCAGGATGGCAAGCTGATTGTTGTAGATGAGCTTAAGCTTGACGAGATTAAGACCAAGAAATTCAAAGCGGTTATGGACAACTTAAAGGTCAGCAAGGCACTGGTTGTACTTGGTGACAATGATGAAAAGGTGGTTATGTCCGCGAGAAACATCCCCACCATAAAGACGGCATTGGTCGGAACAATCAATGTCTATGACATCCTTAAGGGCGACACGCTGGTTCTTACCAAGGATGCAGCAGCCAAGATCGAGGAGGTGTATGCATAATGGCAGCAATTCAATATTATGACGTAATCCTGAAACCGGTTATCACCGAAAAGAGCATGGCGGGAATGAGCGACAAGAAGTACACATTTTTAGTTCATCCCGAAGCAAATAAGACGATGATCAAGGAAGCAGTTGAGAAGATGTTCGACGGCGCAAAGGTGAAAAAGGTCAACACCATGAACCTTGCCGGAAAGAAAAAGAGGCGCGGCATGACGGTCGGCAGGACGGCAAAGACCAAAAAGGCGATCGTATGGCTTACCGAGGACAGCAAGGATATTGAGATTTTTGCGGGTCTTTAAGCCAATAACCTCGCTGCAAGTACAGCGCCTGACTCATTGAGTGCAGGAATAAAACAGACTATGCACAGGAAAAGTGCGATATTAAATGAAGCTTGAAAGGAGAAATAAACATGGGAATCAAGAAATATAACCCATACACACCTTCCAGAAGAAATATGACCGGTTCTGATTTTTCAGAGATTACCAAGAAAAAACCTGAGAAATCGCTTGTGACTTCCTTAAAGAAGCATTCCGGCCGTAACAATCAGGGTAAGATTACAGTAAGACATCGCGGAGGCGGTGAAAAGAGAAAATACAGACTGGTAGATTTTAAGAGAAACAAAGAGGGCGTGCCCGCTACCGTAATCGGAATCGAGTATGATCCCAACAGAACAGCAAACATTGCGTTGATCTGCTATGCAGACGGTGAGAAGTCCTATATCATTGCACCGGAAGGGCTTACGGACGGCATGAAGGTCATGAACGGACCGGAAGCCGAAGTGAGAGTAGGAAACTGCCTGCCCTTATCAGCAATCCCTGTTGGTACACAGGTACACAACATTGAGTTATATCCCGGAAAGGGCGGCCAGCTGGTACGTTCCGCTGGAAACAGTGCACAGCTTATGGCGAAGGAAGGAAAGTATGCAACCCTTCGTCTCCCTTCAGGAGAAATGAGAATGGTGCCCATCGTTTGCAGGGCAACCATCGGTGTTGTTGGAAACGTTGACCACAACCTGATCAAGATTGGCAAGGCAGGGCGTAAGCGTCACATGGGCATTCGTCCCACTGTCCGCGGTTCCGTTATGAACCCCAACGACCATCCTCACGGCGGCGGTGAAGGCAAGACCGGCATCGGACGTCCCGGACCGTCAACACCTTGGGGCAAGCCCGCTCTTGGACTTAAGACCCGCAAGAAGAACAAAGCTTCTAACAAGCTGATCGTAAGAAGAAGAGACGGCAGGGCCATCAAATAATTAAGGAGGAGAGAAGAAAATGGCTAGATCACTGAAAAAAGGACCTTTTGCAGATGCAAGTCTGCTTAAAAAAGTAGATGCGATGAATGCAGCAGGACAGAAGCAGGTTATCAAGACCTGGTCCCGCCGTTCTACAATCTTCCCCTCTTTTGTGGGACACACATTTGCAGTGCATGACGGAAGAAAGCATGTGCCGGTATATGTGACGGAAGACATGGTAGGACATAAGCTGGGTGAGTTTGTTGCAACCAGAACTTATAGAGGACACGGCAAAGACGAGAAAAAGTCGAAAGTAAAGTAAGATAGGAGGTTTCATCATGGCAAAAGGACATAGATCCCAAATTAAAAGAGAAAGAAATGCGCAGAAAGATACCAGACCTTCCGCTAAGTTATCTTACGCAAGAGTGTCGGTTCAGAAAGCATGTTTCGTATTAGATGCCATCAGAGGCAAAGATGTGGAAACCGCTCTGGGAATTTTAGAGTACAATCCCAGATACGCTTCCAGCGTCATCAAGAAATTACTGGAATCTGCGCGTGCAAATGCTGAATATTTGTACAGCCAGGATCCCACAAAGTATCCGAATCCGGAGCACCTTTACATTGCAGAATGTTATGCGGACAAAGGACCTACAATGAAGAGAGTAAGACCTCGTGCACAGGGAAGAGCTTACAGAATCGAAAAGAGAACGAGTCACATTACCGTTATACTGGATGAAAGATAGGAAAGGAGCAAAGTGATTTATGGGACAGAAAGTTAATCCTCACGGCTTGAGAGTCGGAATTATTAAGGATTGGGATTCTAAGTGGTACGCAGAAGAAGAGTTTTCTGAATTCCTTGTAGAAGATTACAATATCAGAAAATTTCTGAAAAAGAAATTATACAGCGCCGGAGTTTCTAAGATTGAAATCGAGAGAGCTTCCGACAGAGTTAAGGTTGTTATTTACACGGCAAAGCCCGGCGTGGTAATCGGCAAGGGCGGAGCTGAGATTGAAGTGACCAAGAAAGAGCTTTCCAAGATGACCGGAAAGAAGGTTTTGGTTGACATCAAGGAGATTAAGAGACCGGATAAGGATGCACAGCTTGTTGCAGAAAACATTGCGCAGCAGCTTGAGAACCGTGTTTCCTTTAGGCGTGCCATGAAGTCCTGCATGGGCAGAACCATGAAAGCAGGAGCGCAGGGCATCAAGACTTCCGTATCGGGACGTTTGGGCGGCGCTGATATGGCTCGTACAGAATTTTACAGCGAAGGTACTATTCCCCTTCAGACATTGCGTGCAGACATAGAGTATGGTTTTGCGGAGGCTGACACGACCTACGGTAAGGTGGGCGTTAAGGTATGGATTTATAAGGGTGAAGTACTTCCTACAAAGAAGAACGAAGAAAAGACAGTGCAGGAAGGGAGCGATAAATAATGTTAATGCCTAAGAGAGTTAAACGTCGTAAACAGTTCCGCGGCACCATGAGAGGAAAGGCAACCCGCGGCAACACAATTACTTACGGTGATTACGGTATTGTTGCATTAGAGCCTTGTTGGATCAAATCAAACCAGATTGAAGCAGCCCGTATCGCAATGACCCGTTACATTAAGCGTGGCGGTAAAGTCTGGATTAAGATTTTCCCTGACAAACCGGTAACAGCAAAACCCGCAGAAACACGTATGGGTTCCGGTAAAGGAACTCTGGAGTACTGGGTAGCAGTAGTGAAGCCCGGACGTGTAATGTTTGAAATCGCAGGAGTTTCCGAAGAAATCGCAAAAGAAGCTTTGCGTCTTGCAACTTACAAGCTTCCTTGCAAGTGCAAGATCGTTTCTAAGGCAGACTTGGAAGGTGGTGCATCAAATGAAAACTAACAAGTATGTAGAAGAATTAAGAGCAAAATCAGCCGCGGCGCTGGCAGATGATTTAGTGGCAGCAAAGAAAGAGCTTTTCAATTTGAGATTCCAGAATGCAACAAACCAGCTGGATAATACCGCAAGAATCAAAGAAGTAAGAAAGAACATTGCAAGAATTCAGACTGTGATTACTCAGAAGCAAAAAGAAGCATAAATTCCTTCAAAGGATTAAACAGCGTTGCAGGAATGTCAAAGAAAGGAGACAAATATCGTGGAAAGAAATTTGAGAAAAACACGTATCGGTAAAGTGACCAGTGACAAGATGGATAAAACAATCGTTGTTGCAATTGAAAATCATGTTAAGCATCCTCTTTATAAGAAGGTCGTTAAGAGAACTTACAAGCTGAAAGCTCATGATGAGAACAACGAGTGTCATATTGGCGATACCGTTAAGGTTATGGAGACAAGACCTTTGTCCAAGGATAAGAGATGGAGACTTGTTGAAATCGTAGAGCGGGCAAAATAAATCATATTTTTTCAGATTATTATATAAATATGAATTTATAAGCCTAAAGATTGATGAGATTATATTGGAAGGAGAATTGGCATGATTCAACAGGAAAGCAGATTGAAAGTTGCTGATAATACAGGTGCAAAAGAAATCCTTTGCATCAGAGTTATGGGTGGCTCCACAAGAAGATATGCAAATATCGGCGATGTGATTATTGCTACGGTCAAAGATGCAACACCAGGCGGCGTTGTAAAAAAAGGCGATATCGTAAAGGCTGTGGTTGTCCGCACCGCCAAGGGAGCGCGCCGTAAGGATGGTTCTTATATTAAATTTGATGAAAATGCTGCTGTTATCATTAAAGATGATAAGACTCCCAGAGGAACACGTATTTTTGGACCGGTAGCAAGAGAGCTTCGTGAGAAACAGTTTATGAAAATTGTTTCCTTAGCTCCCGAAGTATTATAGGAGGTGCTTAGCATGGCAACTTTAAAGATTAAAAAGGGCGACACCGTTAAGGTAATTGCCGGTAAAGATAAAGGAACAGAAGGTAAGGTAATTTCTGTTGACGCTAAGAAACACAGGGTTATTGTGGAAGGCGCGGGCATGGTTACCAAGCATACAAAACCTTCGGCAGCGAACCAGAATGGCGGGATTATTCAAAAGGAAGCGCCTATTGACATTTCAAACGTAATGTATGTCCACAAGGGCCAGCCCACAAGGGTCGGCTTTAAGATGGAAGGCGACAAGAAAGTACGTTTTGCAAAATCAACAGGTGATGTGATTGATTAATTCTAGGAAAGGAGAACTGGAAGCGTGAGCAGACTTAAAACGATGTATAATGACGAGATCGTAGATGCTATGATCAAAAAGTTCGGATATAAAAACGTTATGGAAGTACCGAAGCTTGACAAGATTGTTATCAACATGGGCGTAGGCGAAGCAAAAGAAAATGCCAAAGTGCTGGAGTCCGCCGTAAAAGATTTGGAAATAATCTCGGGTCAGAAAGCCGTAATTACCAAAGCAAAGAAGTCCGTGGCAAACTTCAAAATCAGGGAAGGCATGTCAATCGGATGCAAGGTTACCCTTCGAGGTGAAAAGATGTATGATTTTTTGGATCGCCTTGTAAACCTTGCACTGCCCCGTGTGCGTGATTTTAGAGGAGTAAATCCCAACGCATTTGACGGAAGAGGAAATTATTCACTGGGTATCAAGGAACAGCTTATTTTCCCCGAAATCGAGTACGATAAGGTGGATAAAGTAAGAGGTATGGACGTAATCTTTGTTACAACAGCAAAGACCGATGAAGAAGCGCGTGAATTGTTAAGATTATTCAATATGCCATTTGCAAAATAGGAGGAGGTAAATTCATGGCTAAAACATCAATGAAGATCAAACAGCAGCGTAAACCGAAATTTTCTACCAGAGAATATACCCGTTGCAAAGTATGCGGACGCCCGCATTCTGTCCTTAGAAAATACGGGATCTGTAGAATTTGTTTCCGTGAATTAGCTTATAAGGGACAGATTCCCGGCGTCAGAAAAGCAAGCTGGTAAAGGTTATCGCATCGAATAATATAGGAGGAAGTAAAATGACAATGAGTGATCCTATTGCAGATATGCTTACAAGAATCCGTAATGCAAATACTGCAAAACATGATACAGTAGACATTCCTGCTTCTAAGATGAAACTGGCTATAGCCGACATACTGGTAGAAGAAGGATATATTAAGAAATATGATCTGATCGATGAAGGCAGTTTTAAGACGATCCGTATTGCACTTAAGTACGGCGCAGACAGAAACGAAAAGATCATCAGCGGTTTAAAGAGAATTTCCAAACCCGGTCTTCGTATATATGCCGGTAAGGAAGATCTGCCTAAGGTGCTTGGCGGACTTGGCATTGCAATCATTTCCACCAATCAGGGCGTTATCACCGACAAGAAGGCAAGAGAGCTGCAGGTAGGCGGCGAGGTTCTGGCTTACGTATGGTAAGAAGCAGAAATCTGGCTATCAATCAAATATAATAGGAGGTACGGGCATGTCACGTATAGGAAGAATGCCAATCGCAATCCCCGCAGGCGTTACTGTGGATATTGCAGAAAATAATAAAGTGACTGTAAAAGGTCCTAAAGGAACACTGGAAAGAGTGCTTCCGGCAGAAATGGAAATCAAGGTTGAGGGCGCTGAGGTTGTTGTCACAAGACCCAATGATTTAAAGAAAATGAAGTCCCTGCACGGTCTTACCAGATCACTGATCGCAAACATGGTAAAGGGCGTTACAGACGGCTTTGAGAAGAAACTGGAAGTAAACGGTGTTGGTTACAGAGCAGCCAAATCCGGCAATAAGTTAACCTTATCCTTAGGATATTCTCACCCGGTTGAGATGACGGATCCGGAAGGTATTGAGACCGTTTTGGAAGGTCAGAATATCATCATTGTAAAGGGTATTGACAAAGAAAAAGTTGGCCAATTCGCAGCCGAAATCAGAGACAAGAGAAGACCGGAGCCTTACAAGGGCAAAGGAATCAAGTATGCTGATGAAACAATCAGGCGTAAAGTTGGTAAGACTGGTAAGAAATAGATAAGGAGAGTGTAGAGATGGTTAGTAAAGAGTCAAGACAAAAAGTTCGTGTTAAAAAGCACAAGAAAATACGTAACCGTTTTAGCGGTACAGCTGAAAGACCTCGTCTTGCAGTATTCAGAAGCAATAATCATATGTATGCTCAAATTATTGACGATACAGTTGGAAATACTTTAGTTGCGGCTTCCACCGTTGAGAAAGAAGTGAGAGCTGAGCTTAAAAAGACCAATAACGTTGATGCAGCAGCATATCTTGGAACAGTGATTGCAAAGAGAGCAATCGAAAAAGGTATTGATACCGTTGTCTTTGACAGAGGCGGCTTTATATACCATGGTAAGATCGCGGCGTTAGCTGATGCAGCCAGAGAAGCTGGCTTGAAATTCTAGGAAGGGAGAAACACACATGAGACATACAATCATCGATGTCAGCGGCATGGAATTAACAGAAAAAGTAGTTGCCATCAAGAGAGTAACCAAGACGGTAAAGGGTGGACGCAACATGCGTTTTACGGCTCTTGTAGTGGTAGGCGACGGCAACGGTCATGTAGGTGCGGGCCTCGGCAAAGCTGTTGAAATTCCTGAAGCTATCCGTAAAGGAAAAGAAGATGCCATGAAGCATATCGTTAAGATTGCCATGGATGAAAATAATTCCATTACACATGACTTTATCGGAAAATTCGGCTCAGCAAATGTTCTTTTAAAGAAGGCTCCCGAAGGTACAGGTATTATTGCAGGCGGTCCGGCACGTATTGTCTGTGAGCTTGCAGGAATCAAAAACATTCGTACCAAGTCATTGGGATCTAACAATAAACAGAATGTAGTCCTTGCGACCATTGAGGGTCTCCGCAGTCTGAAGACGCCTGAGGAAGTTGCAAGAAACCGCGGTAAATCTGTGGAAGAAGTTATGGCATAGGAGGGAATGGTAAGATGGCAGAACAGAAAATGTTAAAGATTACATTGGTGAAATCTCCTATCGGTGCAGTTCCCAAGCATAAAGCTACTGTGAAATCCATGGGACTTAGAAAGCTGAACAAGTCCATCACGCTGCCGGACAATGCGGCAACCAGAGGTCAGATTCAGCAGATCAGACATTTAATCAAAGTTGAGGAAGTTTAAAAGATAAGGAGGTGTCAACAATGAGTTTGGAATTATCAAATTTAAGACCTGCCAAAGGGTCCAAGCATAATGATAATTTTAGAAGAGGTCGTGGACACGGTTCAGGAAATGGTAAGACAGCCGGTAAGGGACATAAGGGTCAGAAAGCTCGTTCCGGAGCACCCAGACCTGGTTTTGAAGGCGGTCAGATGCCTTTATACCGCAGGATTCCCAAGAGAGGCTTTACATGCCCCAGCTCAAAGGAGATTGTGGGCATTAATATAAGCGTGCTGAATGACAGATTTGAAGACGGCGCTTTAGTAGATGTAGATGCATTGATCGAAAGCGGCGTTGTCAAAAATCCGAAAGACGGCGTTAAGATCCTCGGAAACGGAGAAATTACCAAGAAGCTTACAGTAAAGGCAAATGCTTTCAGTGCATCCGCAAAAGAAAAAATTGAAGCTGCTGGTGGAACTGCAGAGGTGATGTAATATGTTTACAACCTTAAAAAATGCATTAAAGATCAAAGAGATCAGAAATAAATTGTTATTTACATTTGGCATGCTGGTTGTGATTCGTCTTGGGTCACAGCTCCCCGTGCCGGGTGTGAGAATTGACCAGTTTCAGGAATGGCTGAGTCAAAATATCGGTGATGAGTTTAGCTTCTTTAACGCTTTTACCGGAGGCTCCTTTGAGAGAATGTCAATTTTGGCGCTGAACATCACGCCTTATATCACATCCTCCATTATCATGCAGCTCCTCACGATTGCAATCCCTAAGCTGGAAGAGATGCAGAAGGAAGGCGAGGACGGGCGGAAGAAGATTGCTTCCATCACCCGTTATGTGACGGTAGCGCTTGCGCTGATCGAATCAACGGCTATGGCAGTGGCATTTTGGAATGGAAATCTGTTAAAAGAAAAGAACATTTTAAGTGTATTCACGATTATTGCCGCACTTACAGCCGGAAGTGCATTCCTGATGTGGGTAGGAGAGCGGATTACGGAAAACGGCGTTGGAAACGGTATCTCCATTGTGCTGGTCATCAACATTATTTCAAGGATTCCGCAGGATATATCAAAGCTGTTTGAACAGTTCGTATTCGGCAAAGCAATTGCAGTGGGAGCGGTAGCGGCACTGATCATTATCGCTATCATGGTAGCGATGGTGGCGATGGTAGTCATTTTAAATGACGGAACCCGCAAAATTCCTGTTCAGTATGCTAAGAAGGTACAGGGCAGAAAGATGGTGGGCGGACAAACCTCATCCCTTCCCCTGAAGGTAAATACGGCAGGCGTTATCCCGATTATCTTTGCTTCTTCGCTGATGCAGCTTCCTGTGATACTCTGTCAATTCTTCGGGTATCAGGGAACCGGTTTCTGGGCGCACGTTCTAAGGGGACTGAGCTCTAACAATTGGTGTAATCCCAATGAGCCGGTATATTCTATCGGACTTGTGGTGTATATTGTACTTGTAGTGTTCTTTGCCTACTTCTATACATCCATTACCTTTAATCCGATGGAGATTTCGGAAAACATGAAGAAGCAGGGCGGATTTATCCCCGGAATCAGACCGGGCAAACCTACTTGCGAGTATCTGACAAAAATCTTAAATTATATCATCTTTATTGGAGCAGTAGGGCTTACGATTATCTGCGTGATTCCCTTTGTGTTCAATGGAGTGTTTGGGGCTTCGGTTTCCTTTGGCGGAACCAGTCTGATCATCATCGTCAGCGTTGTGTTAGAGACAATGAAGCAGATTGAGTCGCAGATGCTGGTGCGTAATTATAAAGGTTTTTTGAATGATTAAATGACTTAAATACAATTAGAGGTTAAAGGAAACAAGGGCATCAGACCAGCATAGGTTCTGCCGGGTTTTCCTTTGCCTCTATCTTGCGTTCTGGATAGACAGAACATGCTGAAAGAAAGAGGTATGGCGATGAAGATTATTATGTTAGGAGCTCCCGGAGCGGGCAAGGGAACGCAGGCAAAGATGATCGCGGAAAAGTATGCGGTTCCCCATGTCTCTACCGGCGATATATTCAGGGCAAATATCAAAAACGGCACAGAGCTTGGAATGGAAGCCAAAAAGTATATGGATCAGGGGCTTCTGGTTCCCGATGAGCTCACGGTAAAGATCCTTCTTGACCGGGTAGCGCAGGAGGACTGCAGGAACGGTTACGTTCTGGATGGATTTCCGCGGACCATCCCTCAGGCAGAGGTTTTGGACCGTGCGCTTGATGAGATTGGAGACAAAATCGATTATGCCATCAATGTGGATGTGCCGGACGAGAATATTATCCGGAGAATGGGCGGAAGACGCGCCTGCCTTTCCTGCGGCGCAACTTATCATGTAGAACATATTCCGCCTAAGCAGGAAGGAATCTGCGATACCTGCGGGAAGGAACTGGTGCTCCGCGATGACGACAAGCCTGAGACCGTAAAGAACCGCCTTGATGTTTATCACAAGCAGACCCAGCCCTTGATTGATTTTTATCAGGCAAAAGGGATTCTGCGCACGGTGGACGGAACAGTGGATATGAAGGAAGTATTTGCCGCAATTACGGCAATTCTGGATTGAGATGATATTTGAAAGGCTGGTTCGTCAATGGCAGTAACAATTAAATCGGAACGGGAAATTAATTTGATGCGTGAATCCTGTAAGATTCTTGCAGAAGTTCACGCCAGACTGGGAGAAGCCATAGAGCCCGGCATGTCTACTCTGGACATTGACAGGCTGGGAGAAAGGCTCATACGGAGCTGTGGCTGCGTACCAAATTTTTTGAATTATAACGGGTATCCTGCTTCCATCTGCGTCTCCGTAAACGACGAGGTGGTGCATGGAATCCCTTCCGAAAAGCGTATCCTTAAGGAGGGAGACATTGTCAGCCTGGATGCAGGACTTATTTATAAAGGCTATCATTCGGATGCGGCAAGAACCCATGCGGTAGGCAGAATCAGCCCGGAGGCTGAGCGGCTAATCCGGGTGACCAGACAAAGCTTTTTTGAAGGGATTAAATATGCAAGAGAGGGCTGTCATCTTTATGACATATCCAATGCCATAGACAGCTATTGCAGCCGCTTCGGCTACGGCGTGGTGCGGGATCTGGTAGGGCACGGCATCGGCACAAGCCTCCACGAGGAACCGCAGATTCCCAATTTCAAGCAGTGGCGCAGGGGAATCAAGCTGAAAGCCGGCATGACGCTTGCCATTGAGCCGATGATCAATATGGGCGGATGGCAGGTGGAATGGCTTGACGATGACTGGACGGTAGTCACCAGAGACGGGTCTCTTTCGGCGCATTACGAAAACACCGTGCTGATCACCCGCAGGGAACCGGAGATTCTGACGCTGCTTCCCGGAATGGAATAGCGCAGAAAGGCAGGTACTTATATGATTGGAATGTTTGCCGTTTCAAAAGCAGGACACGATAAAGGGAGGATGTATCTTATTGTCGGAGAGGATGAGACCACGGTGGATTTGGCGGACGGCAGAATAAGAACATTGGAGAACCCGAAGAAAAAAAAGAAAAAGCATGTGCAGGTTGTAAAAAGGGATTCAGACCCGGTTTTAATGCATAAGCTTTTAGAGAAAGAGACTCTATATAATGAAGAAATAAAACATGCCATCAGAATGAGAGCAAATAAGGAGGTAACGAATGTCGAAGGCTGACGTAATCGAAATTGAAGGAACGGTAGTGGAGAAGCTTCCCAATACCATGTTTCAGGTGGAATTGGAAAATGGACATAGGGTATTGGCGCATATCAGCGGAAAGCTGAGACAGAATTTTATCCGTATTCTGCCCGGTGACAAAGTGACTTTGGAATTATCACCCTATGACCTGAGCAAGGGCAGAATCATCTGGAGAGACAAATAGCAGAATTTATTTTAGAATTAAAATTAATGTATCAATTTTAATTCATATTTTCTTGCATTTGTAGATATACCATGTTATAATGTAAAACGGTCTTTTTTGAAAGGAGGTTTAACATGAAGGTTAGATCATCAGTAAAACCGATTTGCGAGAAATGCAAAATCATCAAGAGAAAAGGACGTATCAGAGTTATCTGCGAGAATCCGAAGCACAAACAAAGACAAGGATAATCCACTGGGATGCCGGTGACGGCTGGGCATCAGCAGGAGGGTTCTTGTCCAATTAGTATGAAAGCGGCTGCAGTCCGGCGGATAAGCCGAACTGATTTCTATATAATTGTACGACGGAGCCTTAGTGATTACTTCTTGATTCGTGACTGTGCCGGTGAGCAGATTAGGCAGATAAGTTGCGTAAGATCGGAAACGTCCGGTTGGGCAGAAGCGCCCCAATCAATTAGTATTAGCGCATATCCTATGCGCAAAGAAAATGGAGGAAATGTAAATGGCTCGTATTGCAGGTGTTGACTTACCGAGAGAAAAACGTGTTGAAATTGGTTTGACCTATGTTTACGGAATCGGAAGAGTAAGCTCTAACAAGATTCTGGAGAAGGCAAAGGTTAATCCGGACACTCGAGTAAGAGAGTTAACCGATGAAGAGGTTAAGAGAATCAGCGAAGTGATTGACGCTGATTACACGGTAGAAGGCGATTTGCGTAGAGAAGTTGCCATGAATATCAAGAGGCTTCAGGAGATTGGATGCTACAGGGGCATCCGTCACAGAAAAGGTCTCCCCGTACGTGGACAGAGGACAAAGACCAACGCAAGAACCAGAAAAGGTCCTAAGAGGACTGTTGCAAACAAGAAGAAATAACAATGTTACTCAAAAACTATTTATTTTAAAGAAAGTAGGTTAGTTTAAATGGCAGCAAAAAAAGTTACAAAAAAAGTGACCAAAAAACGTGTCAAGAAAAACGTTGAACATGGACAGGCACATATCCAGTCTTCATTTAACAATACAATTGTTACATTGACAGACAATGAAGGAAATGCCTTAAGCTGGGCAAGCGCCGGCGGTCTTGGATTTAGAGGTTCAAGGAAATCTACTCCCTATGCGGCTCAGATGGCAGCAGAGACAGCCACCAAAGCAGCGCTGGTACATGGATTAAAAACAGTTGACGTTATGGTTAAGGGACCCGGTTCAGGGCGTGAAGCGGCGATTCGTGCGCTTTCCGCATGCGGACTTGAGGTTACCAGCATCAGAGACGTGACGCCTGTTCCTCATAACGGATGCCGTCCGCCTAAGCGCCGCAGAGTATAGCAGCACGAGAAGATTTTCTAAGGCGGCAGAACACCGCCTGAGAAAACTATGTCTCGTGTTAAAGAACAGCAGAGCTGTTCTTTCTAAGTTAGCAGTTAAGTTGGTTGGAAGAAGGCGTTAGGGCAGAGCCTATGGCGCTGTAAACAATATTTTCAGGAGGAAATTAAAAAATGGCAGTAAACAGAGTTCCGGTTTTAAAAAGATGCAGAGCGCTCGGTCTTGAGCCTGCGTACTTAGGATATGACAAGAAATCAAACAGAACAAATGCAAGAGCAGGCAAGAAGGTAAGTGAGTACGGTCTGCAGCTCAGAGAGAAACAAAAAGCGAAATTTATCTACGGCGTGCTTGAGAAGCCTTTCAGAAACTACTACAACAAGGCTGACAGAATGAAAGGCATGACCGGTGAAAATCTGATGGTTCTCCTTGAGAGAAGACTTGACAGCGTGATTTTCAGAATGGGATTTGCGAGAACCAGAAGAGAAGCAAGACAGGTAGTAGGGCATAAGCATGTTCTGGTGAACGGAAAGTCAGTGAATATTCCTTCCTATCTGATTAAGGCAGGGGATGTTATCGAAATCAGGGAAAAATCAAAGTCTTTACAGAGATACAAAGACATTTTGGAAGTAACCGGAGGAAGACTGGTTCCTGAATGGCTGGAAGTGGATCAGGAGGCTATGAAGGGAACTGTTAAGAACCTTCCTACCAGAGAAATGATTGACGTTCCTGTTAATGAGATGCTTATCGTCGAGTTGTACTCCAAATAAACCGTGGGGTAAGTCAATTGTTCGTAAAGGAGGGTATTTGCGGTGTTTGATTTTGAGAGACCTAATATTGAGGTGGCAGAAATCTCTGAGGATAAGAAATATGGCAGATTTGTCGTAGAACCTTTGGAAAGAGGTTACGGTATTACGCTTGGTAATTCGCTTAGAAGAATTATGCTTTCTTCTCTGCCCGGCGCCGCTGTGAGCCAGGTCAAGATAGAAGGCGTGCTTCATGAGTTCAGTTCCATCGAAGGAGTAAAAGAGGATGTAACTGAGATTATCATGAATATCAAAAACCTTGCTATCCGGAACAACAGCGATACAAATGAACCCAAGACGGCATACATTGAGTATGAGGGAGAAGGGGTCGTAAAGGCATCAGATATTCAGTGCGATCAGGATATTGAAATCTTAAATCCGGAGATTACGATTGCAACTTTAAGCGGTAAAAATACCAAGCTTTATATGGAGCTGACCATCACAAAAGGCAGGGGCTATGTGAGCGCCGACAAGAATAAGAGTGAGGATCTGCCTATCGGGGTTATTGCGGTTGATTCCATTTATACACCCGTTGAGAGAGTCAATGTGACCGTTGAAAATACGCGTGTAGGTCAGATTACAGACTTTGATAAGCTGTCGCTGGACGTTTATACCAACGGAACCCTGGTGCCTGACGAGGCGGTCAGTCTGGCTGCAAAAGTACTCAGCGAACATTTAAGCCTTTTCATCGATTTGTCCGAAAATGCTAAGACAGCGGAAGTTATGGTAGAAAAGGAAGAGGATGAAAAGGAAAAAGTATTGGAGATGAGCATTGACGAGTTAGAGTTGTCAGTTCGTTCCTATAATTGTTTAAAGAGAGCCGGTATCAATACCGTTGAAGAATTAACAAACAAGACTTCCGAGGACATGATGAAGGTTCGTAATTTGGGACGCAAGTCTTTGGAAGAGGTTTTGGCAAAATTAAAAGAGTTAGGATTACAGCTTAATCCCAGCGAGGAGGCTTAAATCCAATTTCGTTAGTTCATGAAGCATGGCGCGGTAAGACCGAAGAGCGCGCGGCGTGTTCTCATAAATGGTGAAAGTTCCTGAAAGGAACAAAATGTAACTGCGTTCGGTAAGTAAGACCAAAGAGCGTTGCCGGATGTACCATGACGGGTTAAGACCCACTGAGAAAGGAATACTTTTACGGATTATTCCGGAAAGAATCCCTTGGAAAGGAGCCATAAATGGCAAAATACAGAAAACTGGGAAGAACATCAAGCCAGAGAAAAGCATTACTCAGAAGTCAGGTGACAAGCCTGATTTATAAGGGAAGAATCATTACCACACAGGCAAGAGCTAAGGAAGTTATGAAGATTGCAGACGGCTTGATTGCACTTGCTGTCAAGGAAAGAGATAACTACGAGACCGTTACGGTTTCCGCAAAGGTTCCCTTAAAGGACAAGGACGGAAAGAGAGTAAAAGAGGTAATTGACGGCAAGAGAGTTACCAAGTACGAGACCGTTGAGAAACAAATCAAAAAGGATCTGCCTTCCAGACTTCACGCAAGACATCAGATACTGAAGGTTCTTTATCCGGTAACGGAAGTTCCTACGAAAGCGGCAGGAAGAAAGAGAGGAACCAAGCAGATAGATTTGGTTGCAAAGCTGTTTGATGAGTACGGACCGAAGTATGCAAACCGCAACGGCGGCTACACCAGAATCATTAAGATTGGACAGCGTAAAGGCGACGGAGCTATGCAGGTTGTTCTTGAATTAGTTTAATGGAGATACCCGTGAATGTGAATTTTCACGGGTATTTTTTTAGAAAAATTTCTGCAAAGAGCATATAATCGTGAAGAGACTTTCTTATAAGAAGGTCTGTCTTAAAAAATATTTTTTTGTAGGGTAGAACTTGTATTTGGCGGATGTTAAAGGCAGATATTAAATGCGTCAGTTTCTGTATTCGGTATAGACAATCGGCGAAAAAGTGATATAATTATATCAGCAGTATTTATTAAAATTCATACTTATCAAAATTCATACTTATCAAAATCCATAATTTTAACAAAAATAACAATACAAGGGGTTGTGAAAATGAAAGTACAAACGAAAATTTTGATGGTTGCATTAATACCGCTTTTAGGATTAGGGCTGGCAGTTATCTTGGTTGGCAATATCAAGATCGGCAAGGTGGTAACCGGAACGATTGAGAATGGGCTGCGAAGCACGGCGATTTCCGTCAGGGACACTTTGAGCTATGCAGACCAAGGAGAGTACCGGCTGGACGGAGATACCTTATATAAGGGAGAGTTTAACATCAGTGCGGCGACAGAGATAGGCGACAATGTCAGAAATGCATCCGACACAGATATTACCATTTTTTATGGGGATACCCGCTATATGACGTCTGTTGTGGACGGTCAGGGGAACCGCGTGGTGGGAACCAAGGCGGGAGATGCAGTGATTCAAAAGGTTCTGGTGGGAGGACAGGAGCATTTTGCAACCAATGTGGATGTGGCAGGACAGCCGTACTTTGGCTATTATGTTCCTTTGTATGAAAATGGAAGCGTTATCGGAATGGTATTTGCCGGGATTCCGGAAGCGGAGGCAGAGGGACAGATTCTGGCAATTATCACACTGATAGCGGGAATTGTTATCGTTCTGTTTGTAGCATGTGCCGTTTTGCTTTTTGTTGTGGTACGAAGGATTATAAAGGCATTGCAGAGAGGAGAGGATGCCTTAGAGAACGTTGCGGAAGGTAAATTGAATGTGGAGATTGATCCGAGAATCTTAGACCGTAAGGATGAAATTGGTCAGCTTGGACAGTCAATTTTACAATTAAAGACAAAGCAGATAGAGGTTATCAGCAGTATCAAGAGGCAGAGTGAAGAGTTGAATAGTGCATCCATATATCTGAACGACAAGACCAATATGGGTTTTGACCATATCAGGCAGGTAGAGCGTGCGGTGGATGAGATTGCGCAGGGAGCGGGCAATCAGGCGGAAGAGACCCAGAGCGCCACAGAGAATATTATTGTCATGGGCAATATGATAGAAGAAACGGTCAATGAGATTGATGCAATGAATGATAATGCAAAGAATATCAAGGATCTTGGCGAAAAGGCGACACATACCCTTCAGGATTTGCAGAAGATTAACCAGAAGACCAAAGAATCGATTGATATAATTTATGCGCAGACGAATACCACGAACACATCTGCACAGAAAATCAGGGAGGCGACAGCCCTCATTACCGATATTGCTGAGGAGACAAATCTGCTGTCCTTAAATGCATCTATCGAGGCGGCAAGAGCGGGTGAGCAGGGCAAAGGCTTTGCAGTTGTGGCGGCGCAGATACAGAAGCTTGCTGAGCAGTCCAATGATTCCGCAAGACAGATAGAGGAGATTATCAACCTGCTTCTCAATGATTCCGAAAAGGCAGTGGAATCCATGGAAGAAGTGAAGCAGACCATGGAGCTGCAGGATGAAAATGTGCGGAAGACGGACAAACAGGTTCATCAGGTATTGGGACAGGTGGAACAGTCCATTGAGGCAATCGAAAGAGTTGCCGAGAAGACTACAAGGCTGAATGAGGCAAGAGTGAGCGTTACGGATACCGTGCAGAACCTTACGGCAGTTGCCCAGGAGAATGCGGCAAGCACGCAGGAATCTGCGGCATCTGTTAATCAGGTCAGTGAGATTATCCATGACATTGCAGAGAACGCCGGTAAGCTGAAAGAGATTGCTGCCCAGATGGAAAGCAATATGAGTATCTTTGAAGTATAGACAGTCAGAGACGGAGAGGGAAGATGGATAACATTTACGAGGCAGTAAAAGGATTTTTGAAGGCAATAGTCAATCTATTTACGGCTGTCATTGATTTGTTTGCAGGAATCATCAACGGAATTGCTTTTATTCTGGGAAAATTAAAGCCGAAAGCGTCACAGCGGCTCAGTGAGATTGGCAAAGGCGGTTTTGAGGGAAAGCTTGGCGGTATCGACAGAAGATTTTTAAAACGAAGGGACACCGCCTTTTCCGGCAATGAAGAAGCGTTAGTCGATGCGGTGAGAGAGGAGCTTCGGGAAAAGGTGACCAGTCAGGAGCGATATTATTACCTTTATGCCAAGGCAGAGGATGGCGGAAACGGATTTTATGTGATTGTCTTTGCAATCCTTGCCTTTGCCCTGTCTGCCTCTAACATGCTTTATCTGATGTGGTCCGCGGACAGCATTAGAATCCTGTCCGTGGTCGTAATGGCGGTTATCTGCGCGGCGGCATGCATTGCCGTGATGCAGTACCGCAAAAGATTAGTCCGGAACCGGCTGGTCAGGCTGATTTTGGAGGAAGAGTTCAAAGACATTGAGTGGGGAAAGATTCACCCGATTATGGAAGTAAACAGAGATGAGAATGCAGTAGAGAAAAAAGAACTGGCAAAGTAATGTCAGTTCTTTACTACTTTCTGAAAATGCTGATAATCCTTGCTGGAATTCCAATCTCCGCCCCATGTAAATCCATGGGCTTTAAAGAGCTTATAGCACAAATCATCTTCATCAATCTTATAGGGGAAGTTCAGCGAACGGTCCGCGTATGTCTCGCTTCCTTTGGGGGAAATGTAAGTCTCACCGCTCCCATCTTTATTGAATACCACATATGGATTATAAAAAGGATTGACATCGATTGCGCACCCTAACGCATGTTTGGACAGACTGCTCGTGCCGTCCACAACACGGTAATTAAAGCAGGAAGTGTTGTTGTCCTCCATGGATGCGGTGTCATCACCGTTATACTCGTCAACCAGCCGGATTTTTTCAATCTGGTATTCATTTTGGTATAGCTCGTAGAAGATTTCAACTAAATCCTGTGCAATTCCTTTATTGCAAATTAGTTCTCCAATTTGAACTTGCCCCTGAAAATCATAGTATAATACATTCATATAGCACAGATCATCATAGGATACGGCAGGCGTATCGGCATCGGCAATCACATTGACGGCATGAATGGAGAGCGCTGGGGCAATGCTTTCGGTTACCGGATAAGAGATTCCAGTTATTCTGGCTGTTACCGCGTCAGACAAAGGCTGAAAAAAGAAACCATCCTGATAGTGTGTGCTGTCTGCGGATTCCGTATCCAAAGGAACGAAAGCCAGTTCCTCTTCCGGCAATGGAGAAGCAGTAGGGCTGGGGGCAGGCTCCGGAGAAGGCGTTGGAGATACGTTTGGAGAAGGCGTCGGCGCTTCTGTTTTTGACGGAGAAGCATATGCAAGCTCCGGATTTTGTTCCGCGTAGTCGGCAAGGGTTTCTCCACGGGAGAGAAGTCTCCCGATTACGGAACAGAGAAGTATAAAGATAACTAAAAAAAGCAGAGGCTTTAACCATTTGTCTTTGTCCATGTGAGATACTCCTTTTTTGTCATGCGCTTTTAGGCATGCAAGCCTGCAAGTTATGAGCATGTTACGTTGCAAAAGCGCACAAACCCGCGCGCTTATAGTCACGAAAGTTTGCAGGCTGTAAGCATGTTACGCTGCAAAAGCGCACAAACCCGCGCGCTTATAGTCACGAAAGTTTGCAGGCTGTAAGCATGTTATGCTGCAAAAGCGCACAAACCCGCGCTTACGCGCTTCCTGTCCGATTTCATCGGACGTTTGTGCGCTAACAGACGCAAGAAAAACAAATGCCTGCTCCGCAGTCGCTTGTTTTTCTTTTGCGTCTATTATATTATATGTTTTGGCAAAACACAATCTATTGCAAATGGAAAGAATATCCTGTAGAATAATGGGTTGAGAGAATTGCCGTCTGGCAGGGAGGCATGTTATGGGAATCATTGAGACGAAGGATCTGGTTTTTGAATATATACGGCGGGACGAGGAAGGAAACGTTGAGGGCATCACCCGGGCGGTTGACGAGGTCAGCCTTGATATAAAGAAAGGGGATTTTATTGCCATTTTAGGGCACAACGGTTCCGGAAAATCCACGCTTGCCAAGCACCTAAATGCCATTTTATATCCGACGGAAGGAACTGTCTGGGTGGATGGGATGGATACGTCGGACGAGGAGAAGTTATGGGACATCAGGCAGGAGGCCGGCATGGTCTTTCAAAATCCGGATAATCAGATTATCGGTCAGGTGGTGGAGGAGGATGTGGGATTCGGACCGGAAAATTTGGGTGTGCCTGCCAAGGAAATCTGGGAGCGGGTGGAAGAGAGCCTGAAAGCAGTAGGGATGTACGAATTTCGCAAGCATTCCCCCAATAAGCTTTCCGGAGGGCAAAAGCAGAGAGTATCAATTGCCGGCGTGATTGCCATGCATCCTAAATGCATTGTGCTGGACGAGCCCACGGCAATGCTGGATCCAAACGGGCGGAAAGAGGTAATCCGCGCGGTGCGGGCGTTGAATGATGTAGAAGGAATCACGGTAATTCTGATTACCCATTATATGGAAGAGATTATTCATGCAGATAAGGTTTTTGTGATGGACAAGGGAAGCATTGCAATGGAGGGAACGCCCAGGGAAATTTTCAGTCAGGTAGAGAGGCTGAAAGGGCTTAGGCTGGACGTTCCGCAGGTCACGCTGCTTGCGCATGAGCTGAAAAAAGCGGGATTGGATATTGGGGATGGGATTTTGACCATACAGGAGCTGGTAAGCGCCCTGAAACTGTAAAAGAGGTGAGCAGAAATGTCGATTATTTTAGATCATGTAAGTCATGTTTATGAAGCCGGAACGGCAATGGAGTTTGCGGCGCTGAAAGATATTAGTCTGGTCATACCGGAGGGACAGTTTATCGGGCTGATAGGGCATACCGGTTCCGGAAAGTCTACGCTGGTGCAGCATCTAAACGGACTGCTGGCGCCTACGGACGGAAATATTTATTATAATGGAAAAGATATTCATGACAATGATTTTGATAAAAAGGAGCTCCGCAGTAAGGTGGGGCTGGTGTTTCAGTATCCGGAGCATCAATTGTTTGAGATTGACGTGTTCACGGACGTGTGCTTTGGCCCTAAGAATCTGGGGCTTGGCAAAAAGGAGACGGAGCTGCGCGCCTATGCCGCTCTAAAGCAGGTGGGGCTGGAGGACGAATATTTTTACCAGTCGCCCTTTGACCTTTCAGGCGGGCAAAAGAGAAGGGCGGCGATTGCCGGAGTTCTTGCAATGAAACCGGAGGTTTTGATTTTGGATGAGCCGACCGCCGGACTTGACCCAAAGGGCAGGGACGAAATTTTGGGTCAGGTGGCAAAGCTGAGAGAAGAGACCAAAATCACGGTAATTCTGGTATCCCACAGCATGGAAGATGTGGCAAAGTATGTGGACAGAATTATAGTGATGAATAAGGGACAGATTATGTACGATGATACGCCTAAGTCGGTTTTCCGGCATTATAAAGAATTGGAGAGCGTAGGGCTTGCGGCGCCTTCCGTTACCTATATAATGCAGGCACTGAAAGAGAAGGGGCTTCCCGTAGATACGGACATTACCACGATAACGGAAGCTAAGACTGCTATTTTGAAGGCACTGGGGCGATAGAGGTGAAAAGATGCTGAGAGATATTACTTTGGGACAATATTATCAGACGGATTCGGTGATACACAGGCTGGACCCTAGGGTAAAGCTGGTTACAACACTCTGCTTTATTATTTCGCTTTTTCTTGTAGATAACTGGATTGGATATGCGATTGCAGGTTTGTTTCTGCTGTTAGTCATAAAGCTTTCCAGAGTCCCCTTTAAATTTATGGTAAGAGGCATGAAGGCTATCGTGTTCCTGCTCCTTATTGCGGTATTCTTCAATTTGTTTTTGACGCCCGGCGAACATGTGCTGGTAACGATTTGGAAGTTTACAATCACAAAAGAAGGAGTGAGGCTTGCCTCCTTTATGGCTGTGAGGCTGGTATTTTTGATTATGGGCTCTTCCGTGATGACGCTGACTACCACGCCGAACAATCTGACCGATGCCATTGAAAAACTCCTTGGACCGCTTAAGGTGATTAAGGTTCCGGTACATGAGATTGCAATGATGATGTCGATAGCCCTCCGCTTTATTCCGATTCTGCTGGAAGAGACAGATAAGATTATGAAAGCTCAGATTGCAAGAGGAGCCGATTTTGAGAGCGGGAATCTGATTAAAAAGGCAAAAAGTCTGGTTCCGCTCTTAGTTCCGCTGTTCATTTCCGCCTTTCGGAGGGCAAATGACCTGGCGATGGCAATGGAGGCAAGGTGCTACCGGGGAGGCGAGCACCGCACGAAAATGAAACCGCTTACCTATCGAAAAAGAGATGGAATTGCATACGGGATCGTGGTCTGTTATTTGGCGCTTTGCATTGTATGCGGAAGAATATTGTAGTAAAGGACAGAGAATCAATTGAAAAGAGTGATGCTGATAGCGGCATATGACGGAACTGATTATCACGGATGGCAGTTTCAGCCCGGCGTGCCTACAATCGAAGGAGAACTAAATAAAGCATTGGGAGAACTTTTGGGTGAGGAAATTCAGGTAATCGGAGCCAGCAGAACCGACTCCGGCGTACATGCTCTCTGCAACGCGGCAGTGTTTGACACGGACACAAAAATACCGGCGGAAAAGTTGTCCTATGCGCTGAACCAGCGTCTTCCGGAGGATATTAAGATTCAGAAATCCATGGAAGTTGCAGGAGATTTTCATCCAAGACACTGTAACAGCCAAAAGACCTACGAATATCGGATTTTAAACTGCGAATTTCCCATTCCAACGAAAAGGAGATATTCACACTTCACATACGTGCATCTTGACGTGGATAAAATGCAAAAAGCGGCTGATTATCTTGTGGGAGAACATGATTTTAAAAGTTTTTGCTCGGCAGGAGCCGTGACGGAAACGACCGTGCGGACTATTTATACTCTTTCTGTGGAAAAACAGGATTGTGAGATTGTGATACGGGTATGCGGAAACGGATTTCTATATAATATGGTAAGGATTATCGCAGGGACTTTGATGGAGGCGGGACGGGGAAGCTTTGAACCGGAAAAGATGAGAGATATTTTGGAGGCAAAGGACAGGGCGGCGGCAGGCCCTACGGCACCGGCGTGCGGGCTTACACTGATTGATTATAAGTGGGAAGGATTAGAAACCGATATTAAAGAAAACGCATTGGAAACTTTCCCGAAACCGGGACCGCAGGGCTGAACTGCCAAGAATCTGAAAATTCAATTTTCAGGTTTAATTTTAAATTTAATTTTCAAATTCTATGCAAAATATGGTTGACACGCTTGGAAGCGTATAATATAATTATTCAATGTGACGATGTTTGGTAATGCTTTGTCTAACGGTGCTTTTAAGCAGGAACTTTAGGAGAACCGTTATTCCCTGACAGGGCATTATGATAGATACCTTTGCATATCGAGAGAACCGGCGGCCCGGACATCCGGCGGAATATGGAAGATAAAAAGGTGCAAATTGAAGATTAGGAAAGGCATGGTGAATGGAATGAAAACATTTATGGCTAGTCCTGCTACCATCGATAGAAAGTGGTATGTGGTTGACGCTGCAAATATGACATTGGGACGTTTGGCTTCAGAAGTAGCTAAAGTTTTAAGAGGCAAGAATAAGCCGATATTTACTCCGCATATGGATACAGGCGACTATGTAATCGTAGTCAATGCAGACAAGGTTAAAGTAACAGGAAGGAAGCTCGATCAGAAGATTTATTACCGTCATTCTGAATATGTAGGCGGCATGAAAGAGACGACTCTTCGTGAGATGATGGCGAAAAAGCCTGAGAGAGTAGTAGAGCTTGCTGTTAAGGGCATGCTTCCCAAGGGACCTTTAGGAAGACAGATGTATACAAAGCTTCATGTATATGCTGGTCCTGATCATAAGCATGCGGCTCAGAAGCCCGAAGCATTAACATTTTAAGGGACTGAAAGGAGAAGAAGAAAATGGCTAAGTCAGCAAGATTTTACGGAACCGGCAGAAGAAAAAAATCAATTGCCAGAGTATATTTAATGCCCGGCAAAGGAGATATTAAAATCAACAAAAGAACGATTGACGATTATTTTGGTTTAGAGACTCTGAAAGTTATTGTGCGTCAGCCCCTTGCAGCAACAGATACCCTTGATAAGTATGATGTGCTTGTAAATGTTCGCGGCGGCGGCTATACAGGTCAGGCAGGCGCAATCAGACATGGAATTGCAAGAGCGCTGCTTCAGGTAGATGCAGATTACAGACCAATCCTCAAGAAAGCGGGATACTTAACGAGAGACCCTCGTATGAAAGAGAGAAAGAAATATGGTCTCAAGGCTGCAAGAAGAGCGCCTCAGTTCTCGAAGAGATAATCTTATACAGACTTCAAAAAGAGTGCAGAACCCTCGAAATTCCAGCGGAAACCCGCTTGTTTTCGGGGGTTTTCTTTATTTTCAAAGTGTTCAAAAATTTTCAAAAAATGTAGAAAAATTTACCATGCAGCCCCATTATAGCCCCATAGTAGCCCCAACTATGCACTTTTCTGTGTTGTGTCTTGCGTAAGACAGTGTTAAAATGCTGAAAATCCAGTAAATACAATGGTTTTCAGAGCGATAAGGCGAAAGGGGCGGTTTTATGACAAGGACAGCATCTGCATTTAATGAGCGTGAGTATTTTTCTTTAGATGATGTAATGGCGATAACTGGGGAAAGCCGGGAGGAACTTTTACAGAGAATAGAACAATGTCGGCAGGAATTGATAGAGGCAGGAGGAAACCCGGACAATTATTTCAAGCCTGTAGAACCACAGAGGGCAGCAGTCTATTACTTTCCTAACGGTTTGCATTAACGGTAATATTTGAGGAAATATGTGTATAAGGCAGGGCATTAAAACCCCGCCTTATATGTGTATTTATTAAAGTGCCAACTTGTATAATGCTAACTGATTAAGGCTCACGCCCTCTTTTTCTGCTTCAATAGCTAATCTTTGATGTAGGGATTTTGGAAGCCTTACAACAAATTTTCCGCTGTAATTGTTTGATGTTTCTGGAATAGGAATAGAGAGATTATTTTCTATTTTTATTTCAATGTATCCCTCCATTGCTTCATTAAGGCTTTCATATAGCCCTTCAAGCGTATCACTGGTACTTTGGCATCCGTCAAGTTCTAAAATCCTGCCGTAAAAATAATGTCCGCTTTCGTCATTCATTTCCTGTACCAATCGTGTATAAGGCAATTTCATATAATCTTTTACTTCCATGCTTTCATGCTCCTTTCTGCTTTCTACATCATTCTGGGATAAGGGGATTATTCCCCTATCCTATTCAGAACATCTACGACATAAGCTTTTTTTAATGGATTTTCTTGTTTTATTGTTATCAAATCGCCCGTTTCTTTATTCAGATAATGCTTATGACTTCCTTTTTGCCTTGCCGGAACATAACCGTATGCTGCTAAAACCTTGTCTATTTCTTCTGGTCGCATTCCGTTTGGCTGCTGCTTCATTTTTTCAATTAGTTTTTTTACATTTGGCACTGTGAGTATCTCCTTTCTTTTATATATAGTATCATATATAGTACTATTTGTCAATGAGATTATGTAGGGTGGTATTAAAAATAATGTTATTTTAAAATATATCAAAAGTTATTGACAACAACAATAATAAGATGAAAATGAAAGTATCAAAACAGACGAACGATAGAAATGATACTGAAAGAGAGGATTGCTTATGTGTATGTATGGATATTGCAGGATAAGTACAAAGCAACAGAGCATTGATAGGCAGATAAGAAACATCAAGAGCAGTTATGATAAAGCTGTGATAATACAAGAAGTATATACAGGAACAAAGCAGGATAGACCAGAATGGAATAAGCTGTATAAGAAAGCGAAGGCAGGAGATACCATTATTTTTGATATACAGCCTATGAGCCTATGGAGGACTTATTGCAGGAAGCCTACTTCGGACTGGTGGAAGCGATACAGCATTATGAAACATCTAAAAATGTGCGATTTATGACCTATGCGAATACTGGATAAGGCAAGCAGTACAACGCTATATTGAAAAATGCGGCTCTGCTGTGCGAATACCGAGCCATACAAGACAGAAGATAGCACGTTACAAGAAAATCGTACAGGAATTAGAGCAGGACTTAGGCAGAGTTCCAACGGATAATGAAATAGCTGACAAAATGCGTATATCTGTAGGATTGCTGACGGAATTAAAAATACAGATGCAGGGGGTAGCCAGTTTAGACACCCCATTAACAGATGATAACAGTCTGACACTTGCCGATACCGTACAAGCCGATTATAGTCTTGAAGATGAAACAATAGATAAAATATATGTTGAACACTCTAATAGCGAATTATGGAGCATTGTAGCACGTTTCACAACCGAAAGAGAGAACCTAATAATAAAAGAGATTTTTATAAACAATCAGACTATGGCGGCAGTAGCCAGAGAACAGGGCATATCTTTAGATAGGATAAGGCAGATTAAGGAAAAGGGCTTGCGAAAGCTGCGGACAGGCAGGGCAAGACGTGAGTTATTAGAAAAATTTGATATTGTGGAAGCCGGGGCATATAGAAACAGCATGAGCAAATTTAATGAGCATGGTTTTACTTCTACAGTGGAATATATCGCTTTACGCAGGGTAGAGATACAGGCAGAATATGAAGAGCGAAAAAAGCAGATAGAAGCCATGTTTGAACAGAGGAAAAGAAAGTGTTTATGAGTGTTCAAAAGTAGGTAAAAATGTTTTGTCGTAACACACTTGTAGTACACAAATAGTTTGAAAAGCCTTGTTTTATGCGGTTTGTAGTTCTCAAAGAGATAATTTTACGGTTACGCAAGATCCAAGAAAAACCCATTTTACAAGGGTACAGAGGTTGTGGAAAGTTGTCAGATGTGCTGGATTTCAAACGGTATGCAACAAGTATGCAACACGAATATCAATGATATGTATAGGACATTTTTCAGTAAGGAATTACTGGAAAGTGTCCTTTTTATTATTGTTCAAACAAATTTTATTGTATCCAACAAGGATACTTTCTCCAGTGTCAACGATACGCTTTAATATTATGAGTAATTTCTCTTGGCTGATAGAGCGTGGAAGAACTGTGTAATCAACTTCTCTGCTCCATCTTTGTTTGTATATCTCACAAAGTTCATTGAGCTGTTTTAAAGTGTTTGGATTAATCATAGGATGCTCCTTTTTTAAATCTTGTTAATTGCATTTATAAGCTCCTTAACATCAAAGACCTCCTTAACGGTTTGCATTAACGGAAATTTGCACTTGAAACAAAAGCGAAAACATGATATAGTGTGAATGTAAAAAGAGGAAACAACCGACCACAAAGTGGTTGACCTCCAGATGACTATATATAAGCCTACCTGTACCCGTCAAGTAACAAGGTAGGCTTATTTATTTTCGCTTATTATTCCTATCTATGTAGGTAAGCAGTGCAACAAGAAACGTTCCGAAAAGAATTAACAGCGTTAATATTTCGTATGTACTCATATGCACCACCTCCCCTCTTTTTCAAGTTTAGGGAGGCTACCACCCTGCAACACGATTGTTCCTCTTCGTTATTCTATCATATTCTTTCTTTTGTGACAATTTCTTTTTAAATTTTCATCTAATAAGCAGGTCAAGAGTTGGCTACTGTGTGAAAAGTAACGTTTTTTTATGTATTTAAATCAAATGATGCAACTATGATGCAAAAATGATGCAATTATGATGCATCGTAAAGGTATAATAGCAGTGTGGAACAAGATAAGTACAAATTGTTCTGCACTGTTTTTGCGTTTAAACAGTATTTGGCAGAGGAGAAAAGGAGCGTAACTATGAAAAGCCGACTCTCAAAAACTTTTAAATGGAAAAGGCACCTGCTTTTGGGAGTGTTGCTAATAGGAAGCACAGTGGGCGGACTGCTGAGCTGTGGAAAGCAGGAACCACAACAGGCGGACTCGGAAAAAATTAGTATAAAACTTTCGAGAAGAGAGCCTTTTCCCTTTGTGTTTGAGGATTTTAACGCAGACGGTTATTCAGATTTATCGGTAGTATTGTATCATGCCCAGCATAATACAATCGTTTCTCATTATATTTTCAGCCCGTCCAAAAGAGAATTTGTGAAGCTGGATTCGGAGCCTGACTATGACGCATACGTGGATTACGAGAAAAGGCAGCTGCAGATCCATCATTGGTTTATACAAAATTATGGTCTTGAAGTTACTTATCAGTGGAAAAATGAAATGGATTTCGAGATGGTCAAACGGTTTAAGCATGACGAGGCAGAGGGAGGCGTGTTGGTAAAGATTGCCCGCTATGAGAACGGAGAGGAGGAGATTCTTTCCAATTATATTTATTCTCAAGAGGAATACGCGGAACGTGATGATATTTGGGGAACTTATCGTGAAGATTTTATCTGGGAAAAGGAAGTGGCGGACAGCACTGACGGAAAAAAATATACGATTCGTTATGCAGAAGTTTTTCTGCCGGAGGAGGCTGAAAAAAATAACGGCATTTATTATGACGGGCGGATTTATGTCTATAATGAGGACACTTATCTGGTCAGTGTGACGCATTCGGAGATTGTCGCTGAGTCGGAGAGCATTGTCTGGGAAGAGGGGGACGGAGGGAAAGAGCAGGCGGTTGTCATTTGCTATGCTGACGGCGGAAAATCTAAATTTTATCTGTCAGGGCTGATTTGGCCGGATTATCATGTTTGATAATTCCGGTCTTGCAGAAAGGTGTTTACATTGTAAACAGTCAGTGTTAAAATGGGTATGGTGTTTACAATGTAGACAGTTTGGATGAAGGAAGGAACCGGATTATTTATGAGAGAATTAAGTGAAGCGGAATGGCATGTGCTGGAAAGTTTGTGGGCGGATTCCCCCAAGGTGGGAAGCCGGATTGTGGCGGATATGGATGCAAGAAGGGGCTGGAACAGGAGCACCACTTTGACGATGCTTCGGAGAATGACGGAAAAGGGGCTGATTGCCTGTGATGACAGCGGAAAGATGAAAACTTACAGTCCTTTAGTCCACAGGGAAGAGGCAGTCAAGAAGGAAACGGAAAGCTTCCTAAATAGAGTATATCAGGGCAGTGTGAGTATGCTGTTAAACAGTTTTGTTGGGAAGCAGAAGCTGACTGCTGAGGAGATTCGGGAGCTCAGAAAAATTTTGGATCAGGCGGAGGAGAGAGATGAGCATTGAATGGATAGTGTCTTCCAGCGCACTTATTTTGCTGGTATTGCTGGTCAGATTTCTTTTTAAGAAAAAGATTTCACCCTGCCTGCGGTATGGGCTATGGCTGATCATTGCACTACGGCTGTTGTGCCCTTTTTCGATTTCAGGAACGCGTGTCAGTATTTTAAATCTGCTTCCGGAATTGACATGGGAAAGAGCTGTAAACGAGAGCGGACAAATCATCTATGAGCAGAACGGCGGAGCGGATGGCACTATGGCAGGATTTGGCGCGGCATCAAACGCGCCGGAGGCACTCATTATTGAGAAGGATGCGGACGAACAGGGGATAGAAACCGCAAATTGGGATGCAGAAGATCAAAGCATAGGGCAAGGTAAAAGCATAGAGCAAAGTAAAAGCATGGAACATCAAGCCGTAAATTGGGATACCATGTGGGAAAGCGACGGGGAAGCAGTAGAATTATTTGCAGAGTACGGGAAAAGGATTTTCACAATCGTGAGCGAAAAGTTCACGAATGGGAATGAGATAGATATCAGCATGATACTCCGCCTAATTTGGATATTGGGCGCCGGGATATGCGGAAGTATCTTTTTGCTTGTAAATGTGGACTATAGCAGACGGCTTAAGTCCGGCAGGGAGCGGATTGAGACGGAAAATCTTCCGGTTCTCTCTGCAATACCGGTATATAAAACAGAGATGATTCAAACTCCATGTTTATTCGGCGTGTTTGCTCCGGCTGTCTATGTGACGGAAGACACCCTTAAGGAGGAACAAACATTCCGTTTTGTGCTTTGTCATGAAAATACTCATTATATGCAGCGCGATCACTGGTGGGCGTTCGTACGGGTATTGTGTCTTTGCGTGCACTGGTTTAATCCGCTGGTGTGGCTGGCGGCAGATTTGTCCCGTCAGGATGGGGAAATGGCTTGTGACGAAAAGGCATTGAAAATGCTTGGCGATAAGGTCCGGCTTAATTACGGAAAAATTTTGCTGGAACTGAGCGCAGGGAAGTCTGCCATCAATGGATGGCGGATTTCCACCACCATGTCGGGAAATGCCCGTCAGATGAAGGAACGGCTGGGAATGATTGTAAATACGCCCGGCAGGAAGAGGGGAATGCAGATTCTTGTGGTGGTGCTTGCAGCGCTCTTGTCGGTGGTCACTTTTACGGGCAAAAGCAGGGCGCAGGAAAGTGAAAATCTTTACGCGGAAGATGGAGAGCGGGCGGCAGCGGACGCAGAAACAAATACTGATAAAGCAAATGCAGATGAAACAAATGCGGATAAAGCAAATGCGGATGAATCGAATACAGCCGAAAAGAATGCAGATGAAAAGAATGCCCCTGCCGGATCGGAGGGTTACAAGGACAATTTGACGGAAATGGAAAATCAGGCGTCAAGAGAAAACGGCGGTGATAAGGCGCAGGAGGTAGAATTTTATCGGGAAATTACTCCGGTTGTCATCGGGGAGAAGGAATATGAGCTTTGGAGCGAAGGGCATACATCCGAATACGGGTTTTATATCATCGATGCAATTAATCTGGTGGATCCTGACAGCCCGGAGAAGTATGTGGACAGTATCCGGACGGAGGAGATAAGCCGGGCTCATTGGAATACGCCTGTGGAGCAGGAGGCGATAGCCGTGGAATCGACGAGAAGAAACGGGGGACTTCTCACGGCTGACCTGAATTTTGACGGGTGGAATGATTTATGCTTTGAGGGCTGGATTACCAATGCCAATGAGCCGTATTATTGTATGCTGTGGAATCCGGATCTTAAACAGTACGAGTTCAGCACGGTGCTGTGCAACGTGGAAGTTGACGAGGAGGAGCGGTTCATCATCGAGAGCACCAGAGACGGGGACGGTCAATACTCCACCACTTATTACCGTTATGATGAGGAACGCCGGCTTCATATGATAAGATACGTGGAAGAGAATTTGTCGCCGGATGCGGTATTTGAACAATTAGATTTGACTTATGTGGAAGATGAGGATAGTATTTATATGCTTCCGGCAATCGTGGACGAAGAGGATATTTTCCAGTATTCTCCCTACACTCTGCTTGCTATGGCAAAGCAGGCGCTTTTGGAGTTATATCAGTGGACAGGGCAGAAGGTGGATACGGCATGTTTTGAGGTAACCAACTTGGGCGATGTTTTCTTTGGCATGACCCGGGAGGATGTGATACATTCCAGAGTATTTTACAGTCGGGCGTTTGGCGCGGACACGGCGTATAATCTCAGCGACTATGACAAAATGATTTCTTCCATGTATATCACAACGGGAAGGAGTGCCTGGTATTCACCGGTGTTTTGGAATGTTTATCCAGACCAGATGGATAAAATGACGGACGAGGAGATTATCATCTGGTATCTGGAACAGACTCCGCTGGTAAAGGATTGTAAGGTGAAGAGTATTGAGAAGCGTTATGCGGATATGTGGACGGTGCAGACGGAGACGGACGTCTGGCTGGAGGTATTTTATAATGCGGAGATTAAGGAAATCGGCGCGGTGACCGGTCCGTATCCGGATTATCCGGAGCATTAAAGCGCAGGTTTAGGAGGAGAAAATGAAAAGAAGAATTGTGGCGGGAATCGCAGGCGTAATGTTATTATTTTTGTCGGCATGCGGTGCAGAGGAAAAAGAACAATTGATTGTGGTGGAGGAGGCGGTGCCGGACTCTTCCATGGAAAAGACGGAGAGCGGAACGGAAATGCCGCTTCATGGGTCTGAGAATCCGGCAGATGCCAATGCAGACTCCGATACGGGTTCCAATTTGGATTCCAAGTTGGATTCTAATAAAAATTCTTATATAGGGGTTTATCAGCAGATCGTTTCGGAAATGGAAGAGGAGGGGACTGTCTTTTCCTTGATTTATTTAGATAATGATGATATTCCGGAGCTGGCGGTCTGCGACCGGAGGTATGATGCTTATTCTGTTTACACGGTGAAGGAGGACAGCGCTTTTTGCATCATGGATGCTATGATTACGGTGGAAATGACTTACTTTGAGCAAAAAGGCGTGCTCGCTCAGTTTGCCAGATGGAACGGAGGAGGCGACGAGGGCGGATACGGCTGGTATTATTATCAGATGAATGCCGACAAGACCCTTGCGGATGACAGTGTGCCTGATTTGCATTTTACTTATAATGCAATCTATGATGATGAGGGAAATTGGACGGGTGCGCGGGATTATTACTGCCAAGGAGAAGAAATAAGTGAAGCGGATTATCAGAAAAAGCTGAATGATATGGGAATCGTGGATGGCAACAGCAGGATTTGTATGGAGAATGCCCTAGGGAAAAAGGAAATGCTGGAATTGCTTGAACAGGATGCAAAACAAGTGGAATCGGGAAAGGCACTGGCGGAAGCGGAAGGGCAGATTGCCGGACAGTCCTTTGAAACAGAGCTTTATGGGTTTGGAAAGGTGGTTTTTGCGCCTTTTGAGCCTTTGAGCTATCCGTCGGAAAATCCGGATTACGGCACGACAACCTTTGGAGATGTGCGTTTTATGCTGCTTTCCCCGGCAGATGGAAAGACGGTTTATGAATTTCCGGGGACGGAAGAGGACAATATTCTGCCGGGCTTTACGCAGTTTCGGGAGGTTTTGTCCGTGGCGTTTAAAGATTATAACGAGGATGGAAAGACGGATATTCTCCTTATTCTGGAATACCTTAATTCGGAAGGAACGCCTTTCAGAAAAGCGCGGGTTTACAGCCAGAAGGATGGGGAGCAGGAGTTCTGGTATAACCGGAATCTGTCAGAATTTTTGTGGGATTATACGGAGAGCATGGAACAGCTTTGTAAGGGGATTGCTGTTTATCAGGAAAGTTACAGCACTTATTATGCGGAAGATTTATCCGAAGAGGAGCTGATGGAGTTTTTGGACGAAAGAGGGGGATATTACCAGAAGAGCGCATATTATCCGGAAATAATCGACTACTGGGAAAATGTGCGTGAGGTGAGAGATGTTTCCAATCATATCATACCGCTTTACGAGTCGTCTACCCGTTATTTGACGAAAGAGGAGCTTGCCTCCGCTCCTCCGGTAGTGATTCATCTGGCGAAAAACGAAATTTACGCCCGGCACGGATATATTTTTAAAGAACCGGATCTGTACAATTATTTTATGGGATGTATCTGGTACACGCCTGCCGTTGCACCGGAGGATTTCAGGGAAGAGATGCTGAATGAGTATGAAAAAGAAAATCTGAAGCTGTTTGCTGAGCTGGATACCATGTAAAGGGAGTCGAAGATGAAGAACAAATATTTGATATTGTTATTGGGGATATTGGTTATCGGGACATCAGGATGTGGAAAGAGCGGAGAGAAAGAAGATTTGATACCTCCCATAGTAGTTGAAGAGATAGAAGAATCGGATTATGATGACAATGCCGGAGAAAAAGAGGGTACAGATGAAACAAATGAGGATTCCAGAGAGAAAATCGTAAAAGAGGATTCGGCTGTAGAAAAGGAGGATGCGGCAAAGGCAGTTGGAGCGCAAAAAGCAGAGGAGGGCATTGACACTGCATCACAGACAGACCCGGAAAAGGCGGCATATAATGCCGTGCTTGAGAAACTTTATACGACTTATACTCTCCCTGACGGAACAGAGCTGGGGTATGATGGAATAACAGATCTTTCATGGAATAAATTTGCCATATATGATATCGATCAGGATGGAAAGGAAGAACTGATTATCCAATGGACAACTACATACACGGCGGGAATGTCGGGAATCATATACGGTTTTGACAGCGTTTCCGGCACTGTCAAGGCGGAGCTTTGGGAATATCCTTCACAGACCTTTTATGATAACGGCGTTGTGGAAGTGGAGCTGTCCCACAATCATGGGATGGCTGGTGAGATAGAAGATTTTTGGCCTTATACTTTTTATCAGTATGATAAGAATACGGACACCTATCTCTGCACAGCGGAGGTGGACGCATGGAATAAGGCATACTATGAAACGGACTATGACGGCGTGCCTTTTCCGGATGAGCTTGATGCGGACAAAGATGGAATTTTGTATCAAGTAACAGTTGGGAATAGCGAAAAGCTGATGGATTTAGAGGAGTATGAAAAGTGGCGGGACTCTATGATTGGCGGAGCAGTGAAGATAGAGATTCCGTTTGTGGGGATAACGGAGGAGAGCATCCGCAACAGTTAAGCTTTGCAGATTTGGGCTGTAGGAAAACCCCATTTAAAATTCTTTACCATGTATAAAAATTGAGATATAATTATATCACGAAAAATGGTGAAGGCGATTTGGTGCTTATGAGTATTGAAGCTTGAAAAGCAAGAAAAGACTTTGGAAAGAAAGGAATCCAATATGAAAATACAAAGGCAGATAGACGTCAAAGGCTTCGAGAGCAGAAAAGGCTTTATTTATGACTATCAAAAGCTCATAAAGGATGTAGTGATTCCTTACCAGTATGCGGTTCTGCACGATCAGGTGGAGGGAGTGGAAAAGAGCCATGTAGTTTCCAATTTTGAAAATGCGGCAAAAGCAGTCCGGGGAGAAGATGTGGGGGACGGATTTTACGGGATGGTTTTTCAGGACAGCGACGCCGCCAAGTGGCTTGAGGCGGCGGCTTATTCGCTGGCGGTTTTTCCAGATAAGGATTTGGAGCAAAAGGCGGACGTGCTGATTGAAAAGATTGCAGCGGCGCAGGATACGGATGGATACCTAAATACATATTTTACCATTAAAGACAGGGAAAAGCGCTGGACGAATCTTTTGGAAGGGCATGAGCTTTATTGTGCCGGGCACATGATGGAGGCTGCCGCCGCTTATTTTGAGACGACAGGAAAGGACAGGCTTCTTAAGGTAATGCTTAAGAATGCGGAGCATATTTATCAAAAATTTGTGGTGGAAGGAAAGGAAGGCTATCCGGGCCATCCGGAGGTAGAGCTGGCTCTGCTTCGGATGTACCGCGCGGCAAACGATGAGAAGTGTCTGGAACTGGCAAAGCATTTTATTGACGTGCGGGGCGTTGACCGGGAGTTTTATAAAAGGGAAGTGGAGAGCCGGGATTGGAAGGTCTGGGGAAACGATGCGTCGGATTACGATTATCAGCAGTCCGGAAAGCCGGTGCGGGAGCAGAGCGATGCCACGGGGCACAGTGTCCGGGCGGTATATCTTTATACCGGAATGGCTGACCTTGCATCGGAGACAGGGGATGAGGAGCTTCGCGCGGCATGTAAAAGATTGTTTGAAAGTATCCGGGAACGCCGGATGTATGTGACAGGCGGAATTGGATCTACCGCGCTTGGAGAAGCATTTACCGTTGATTATCATCTTCCCAATGACACAGCGTATGCGGAGACCTGCGCGTCCATCGGGTTAATGTTTTTTGCGTCCAGAATGCTGGAGATGGAAGTGGATTCTGTCTATAGCGACGTGATGGAGCGGGCGTTTTACAATACGGTGCTGGCAGGGATGCAGCTTGACGGCAGGCGGTTCTTTTATGTGAATCCGCTGGAGGTGATTCCGGGAATTTCCGGCGAGGCAGCGACTCACAAACACGCGCTTCCTCAGAGACCCGGCTGGTATACCTGTGCCTGCTGTCCGCCCAATGTGGCGCGGTGCATTGCCTCCATCGGCAGATATGCTTACGGGGAAAATGAGACTACAGCCTTTATCCATCTGTTTATGGAAGGAAAGGCATCTTTGAAAAACGGTTTTGTGCTGGACTGTGAGACAAAGTATCCCTATGAAATGAAGGCGGTGTATCGGGTTCTGGCTGGAAACGGTACGGTGGCAGTGCGGGAGCCGGACTGGAGCAGGGACAGCTTCCGGATTTTGGTGAATGGCAGTGAGCAGGCGGGAAATTATGCGAGAGGATACCGGTATCTGGAAGGAATCAAGGCAGGAGATGTGATTGAGGTTGTTTTTGACGACCGTGTAAAAAGAATTTATGCTTCTGCCAAGGTTTCCAGTGACAGCGGATACGCTGCATTGCAGAGGGGACCGCTGGTATATTGCGTGGAAGGGATTGATAATGAGGGAGACGTGCTTTCTCTCTCCTATGCAGAAGAGGGAAAGGTGGAAATAGGAGAGTTTGAACCGGAGCTGCTTAACGGAACCATAAAGTTAAGAGCGGAGGGTTATAGAACGGTTCAAAATCAATCACTTTACACTTATGAGAAGCAGAAACGGGAGCGGTGCATAATCACGGCAGTTCCTTATTACACATGGGGAAACCGGGGGCTGGGACAGATGAGGGTATGGCTTCCAGAGAGACCTTAGAAGCAGAAAGCCCGGCAGGAGAATCGGTTCAGTTTCACAGGTCAGTCTTTTTTGATATACTATAGACAAAACGCAGGGAGGAAATGGCAATGGCAAAGTGGCTTGACGACGCAATTTTTTATGAAATTTATCCGCAGTCCTTTCAGGATTCTAACGGAGATGGAATCGGGGATCTACAGGGAATCATATCCAGACTGGATTATATTAAGGAGCTGGGGTGCAATGCGCTTTGGATTAATCCCTGTTTTGCTTCGCCCTTTGGAGATGCGGGATATGATGTGGCGGATTATTACAGCATAGCTCCCAGATACGGCACCAATGAGGATGCCAGAGAGCTTTTTGAAGAGGTGCATAGGAGGGGAATGCATATTCTGCTGGATTTGGTTCCTGGGCACACTTCGGTGGAGCATCCCTGGTTTAAAGAATCCATGAAAGCACAGCCCAATGAATTTACAGACCGGTATGTGTGGACGGACAGCATTTGGGAAGAGCCGAAGGGAATGGGAAGCCTCCGGGGAATTTCGGACAGGGACGGCTCCTGTGCCGTGAATTTCTTTTCCAATCAGCCCTCTTTAAATTATGGTTTTTATCGGATTGACAGACCGTGGCAGCAGGCGGTGGATGCGCCGGGACCTGCGGCGACTCTCGAGGCGTTAAAAGATATTATGCGCTTCTGGCTTACCATGGGCTGTGACGGATTCCGGGTGGATATGGCGGGTTCTCTGGTCAAAAATGACGAGGACGGCAAGGGAACCATTGCATTGTGGAAAAAGGTGCGCAGTTTTTTGGATGAGGAATTTCCGGAGGCTGCAATGGTGTCCGAGTGGGGAGAGCCGGATAAATCCTTGCAGGGCGGGTTCCATATGGATTTTCTCCTGCACTTTGGCCCGTCTCACTATAACGACCTGTTCCGGTGCGAAAATCCTTATTTTGCCAGAAGCGGAAAGGGCGATATTTCCCAGTTCGTGGCAAAGTATCTTGAAAATTATGAGAAGTCGGAGAAAAAGGGCTTAATCTGTATCCCATCCGGAAATCATGATATGGGAAGACTGGCGAAGACGCTCGACCAGAAGGAGATGAAGATTGCCTTTGCGTTTCTTCTTTCCATGCCGGGAGCTCCTTTTATCTACTATGGGGACGAGATTGGAATGCGCTATGTGGAAGATTTGGTTTCGGTGGAGGGCGGTTATGACAGAACCGGCTCCCGTACGCCGATGCAGTGGGACGAGGGTGTGAATGCCGGGTTTAGCACGGCTTCCAAGGAAAAGCTTTACGTCCGTCAGGATGAAAGTGCTGACCGCCCCACGGTGCAAAAGCAGATGAATGAAGAAAATTCTCTTTATCAGGAGATACGGAAACTGATTAAAATACGGCAGTCTCACAAGGCATTGCAGAGTAAGGGGGAAATCCGTTTTCTTTATGCCGAAGAATATGCTTATCCCTTTGCTTATTTGCGGAGCAGCGGGGAAGAAAAGATTCTGGTCGTGCTCAATCCTTCCGACAGGGAAGAGAGCTTTGCCTGTGACTTCAAATTAGGAAAAGCTCTCTACACGCTGGGCGGTAAGGTAGAAACAGCAGACGGAATTATAAAAGTACCGGGATGCACGGCGGGATTTTTTGAGATTCCTTGAAAGAATCTCTAGGAATCTGTTAGGAATCCGCTCGGCTCCTGCTAGAAACCGAAGGATCCTTCTAGGAGCTGAAAGTTCCTCTAGGAGCCGAAGGCACCTACTAGGAACCCGAAGGCTCCTCTAGGAGCCACAGGACGCATAGTGCCTTACTCCGATTTTCCACAACAGCAGGCAGGGAAGGATAAACAGGCATGCTAGAGCGGGAAGGAGGGCATACCAGCTTTTGCCCCGGTCAAGGAGATACAGAAGAGGATAGTACTGTATCAGCGCGTAAGGCACTACAAAGGTACAAAAGAGCAGAACCTGTCTGCCGTAAATGCAGACAGGGTATTTGCCGTATTCTCTGGCACCGTCGGTAAAGATATTCATAAATTCCAGCCCTTCCACGGTATAAAAGCAGATGGAGGCATAGATCAGAAAGACACCGCTGAAAACTACCGTTCCGCCAAGGAGCATTAAAATAACCGTCAAAATCTTAGAAAGCGTCCAAGTCACATCACTCGCGGAAAATCCCCAGACAAACATGATAACAGCCTGTAAAACACGTCCAATCCTGCTAAATTCGATGTGGCTTCCCAAAACTTGGATGATTTCGTTCCGGGGACGGACCATGATACGGTCAAACTCCCCTTTTTTGATCATGGAGGCAAACTGGTCAAAGCCTCTGGCAAAAGCCTCCGCAAGGGCAAATTCCATCAGCGTAATGCTAAAGCAGAGTAAAACTTCATTATAGGTAAATCCTTCTATTTCATGAAACCGCTGAAACATGAAATAAATCCCCAAAAACACGTTAAAAGACACCCAAAACTGTCCCAGACAGGTCATGAGAAAAGAGGTCTTGTATTCCATAATGCTTTTGAGGTGAATCATAAAATATTTTCCGTATAACTTCATGGTATCAACCTCCTTGTACCGTAATTCGTTTCATAGCCAATAAGTTTAAAAATTCCCCGAAAAGAGTCAGTGCAATCAGCCAGAAAATTTGCAGAAGCACCGCCTGATGCATGGAAGCCCCGGCAAGATCCCCGCTGTAAATCCGAAGAGGAACATTTTGCATGGAAGCAAAAGGCAGCAGTTCCAGAAAACGCCTCAGCCCATCGGGAAAAAAGGGCAGAGGAATCACGGCGCCCGATAAAAATTCCACGGCGGATGCGGCAACTAAGCGGATTCCCATAGGGGAAATGGTAAAAAAAGATACCATGTAAATCAACATGCAAAAGGCGGCGGTCACTCCGGTGCCGAGAAACAGCGTCAAAAGGAACAGCCCGAAAGCGGCCGGACTTACCGGAAGCATCAGCCCATAAGGTGCGGGCAGGAACAAAGCGACCAGTAAGATGGGCAGACAGCGGAGCAGAGCCTTAGCCATACGGTTTGCCAGACTTCTGGCAAACCACATGCGGTAGACATTGATGGGACGGCAGAGCTCGTAAGCGATATTGCCGTCCATAATGGAATTAAATATTTCATTTTCCATCATCCACGCCAAAAACAATGCCAAAAACGCCTGCTGCATCCACACGTAGGAGGCAGTGGCGTGAAAGCTCATAGGAAAGGCGGAGGAATTTGTCCGGTAAAAAGCGCGGAACATTAAGATTTCCATTGTGCCCCAGGCAAATTGAGTGACGACTCCCGCCAAGGCGGCGGCACGGTATTGCAGATCCATGGAAAAGCGGAGCCTGAAAAAAGCAAAATATTTACCCATAGCACACCTCCTAAATCCGGTGGCTGCGGTAAAAGTCCGCCAGCGCCTCTTCCGTGCTGTCAAAGTTCCCGCGGATGTCGTCAATTGTGCCGTCCAGCAGGACTTTTCCCCTGCCGATTAATATGACTCTATTAGTCAACGCTTCGATGTCCTGCATGTCATGTGTTGTCAGAATGACAGTGGTGTTTTTTTCTTTGTTCAATTGCAGGATAAAGTCCCTGACAGCCAGTTTTGACACTGCATCCAACCCGATGGTAGGCTCGTCTAAGAATAAGATTTTGGGGTTATGTAAAAGGGAGGCGGCAATTTCACACCGCATCCTCTGCCCCAAGGAAAGCTGGCGCACCGGGGTTTTTAAAAGCTCCGAAAGGTTTAAGAGCTCGGAGAGCATCTCAAGGTTTCGTTTGTAAGTGTCTGGATTGATTCGATAGATTTCTTTTAATAATTCAAAGGAATCAAGAACCGGCACATCCCACCATAACTGAGTCCGTTGACCAAAGACCACGCCGATATTTTGGACGTGCCGGATACGGTCTTTCCATGGGGTGAGGCCGTCAATCTGACAAGTCCCCTCCTCCGGGGTGAGAATACCGCTTAGAATCTTGATGGTAGAGCTCTTTCCGGCGCCGTTCGGACCAATGTAGCCCACCATTTCTCCCTCGGAAATGGTAAAGGAAACGTCGTCAAGAGCGTGAATGTACTCATATTCCTTGTGGAATAGAGCTTTTAGCGCCGGACCAAATCCGGCGTTTCGTTTAGAGACCTTGTAGGTCTTGCGAACATGTTCGACTTTAATCATGTCTGCGTCCTCCTGGTAGTATTATAATAGTTTATAACTTGCCAAGCCGGTCTGCTGCCTCCGGATTTTGCCGGAAAGCTACCGCAGGTAAGTATGAAGTTGTATCGCTTATGGAAAAGCGAAAGGAATTTAAGAATATCACTATGGGGATAGATTGTCAAGGTCAAATGTGATAAAATTATCTTATGAGCAAAGGGAGCTGTGAAACAGCGGAGAGCACGAAGTGCGTCTTTGTGGAAGTTAAGCCTGTCGGAACGCCATTTTGAAAGTTCTGGGGGAGCACGAAGTGCGCCTTTGCGGAAGGAAAACAGAATGAAGCGTGAAATTGATTTAAATGAAATATCAGACGGTAAGCTATACACATCCGGCGATATGGTGAGAATCGGATGCAATGACTGTGCGGGATGCTCGGAATGCTGCCGGACGGCAGGGGATACCATCCTGTTAGACCCTTATGATATTTATCAATTAGAGCAGGCGTTACAGACCGGCTTTGAGTGGCTTATGGCGGAGTATATTAATCTGCGGGTGGTGGATGGACTGATTCAGCCCCATTTAAGGATGCGCCCGGAGGAGGGCTGTGTTTTTTTAAGCGGAGAAGGGCGGTGCTCCATTCACGACCATAGACCGGGGTTCTGCCGGATGTTTCCCATGGGACGGATTTACCAGGAACAGGGATTTAAATATTTTTTGCAGGTACACGAGTGCTCTTATCCCAATAAGACCAAGGTGAAGCTTTGGAAATGGCTGGGGATTCCGGTGATTAACATTTACGAAAATTATATTGAAAAGTGGCACGGTTTTGTGCAGGAACAGGTGAAAGCTGTGGAGGGTATGGAGAATCAGGAGATTATTAAAAAGTTGAATTTGTACCTGCTGAACCAGTTTTATGTAAACCAATATGAGATAAATGAGGATTTTTATCCGCAGTTTGATAAAAGGCTGGAGGAAGCAAAAACGGTGGCGGCGCTGTACCGGTGAGGGTTAAGGATATATAATAAAAGAAAATGGGTGAAAGCATTTTATGGAAAACGATAAAGGATTAAATCAAGCTAAGAAAAGAACGGAAAAGATTTATATCACGGATATTGCAATAGAGAAAGTACCGTATATCCGGTATAAAAACTTTTCAGAAAAGCAGAATATGGTTATGCGGCAGTTGGCAAGGGATGTGTTGTCGTTATCCAAAGAATTTAATGACAGCAATGAAGTGGCAATTACTTGCGATATTGGTGCAGATATGCCGTTAGATGAATATGGAATTAGTTATGGGACGGAGCATAGCGTGCAAATAACATCGGATACGTTGTCAAACCACATACTTACATCAGCAGACAGCGTATCGGTGGTTATCCTGCACAACCATCCATCGTCACAGACATTCTCGCTGGAAGATATACGTTTTTTCCTTGTTTATTCCACGGTGGCTGTTATTTCCGTAGTATCAAATCAGGGAACTATTCATTATCTGTATAAAGATAGGCAATATGATTTCCATAAGGCATTTGCCTTGTTTAAGGAATTTGCTGCAAAAGCAACTAAGAATCTTACGGTAAAGGAGCATTATGATATAGCGCTCTCTTTTCTGAAACATTGTAATGAGGCAGGATTGTTTTATGAATGAAAGGGTGATTTATGATGAGAGAAGAAGGTTATCTTAACGACTTATTTTATGAGGACAGACCAATGCGGCTTATTGTTCCCGAACCGCTTCAAAAGATAGACGAACAGGAATTGGAACAAAGCAGGATGAAGAATCGTGAAATGATAATGGCAATCAGGAAAAAACAAAAGGGATTCCTAAAAGACCAATAACCAGCAGAGTGTTCTATTCTTGACGACATTGAAAAGGCTTAAAAAGGGGAAGCGGTGGGATGAGCATGAGACGTGGGATGAAAAGGTATACATGTTTTTTGGGTTTATGTCTGCTGTCATTATGTGTCTGCGGGTGGGAAAATGCTGATGACCAAACAGGTCAAAAGGAGAAATTCGTGGACTTGGACGAAATCAGGGAAGAAGGCGTCGTGCTGGATTCCATGGGGCAGGAATTTGAAATTCTGGAATATATCTTTGAGATGCCTGAAGCAGAGCATGTCAGTGAGCAGGCGGCGGAAGAGATTAAGAAGTGGCAGAAGGAGGAGCTTGCGCTCTTCTGGCAGGCGGTGGAAGAGCAGGCTTCGGTGGAGGACGACAAGTTTTGGGAAATCAAGTCCAATCCGGAGGAGGAAAAGCAGATTTGGTGGGGCGCCGGATATTATCATGTGGAATATTCTGTTTTTGAGAGCGATGGGCTGATTAGCTTTTTGAAAAGGGAATATCAGCTTTACACGAACGCCGCCCATGAAATACTAGATGACAGTTCTGTCATTTTTGACAGTGACACGGGGGAGAGGGTTGCATCACAGCAGATTTTAAATAGGCTGATTGGAGAAGGAGAAGAGAAGCGCATTTATCTGGCACAGTACTTGAAGGAACAGCTTCATGAGCTGGCATGGAACGAATATTATAGTGACAGGCTGGTATATAAGATTTTGTATCAACCGGAATGCTATGTGAAGAGAGATACGTTGGTGGTGTTCTTTGATACATATGATATTGCAGTCTATGCGGCAGGAGATATTTTTCTGGAAGTTCCTTTCCATAAGTTAGACCGCCTTGAAGAGGAGATCATTGATAAGTCATCAGCCAAAGAGCGCATTAGAAAGCTGGACAAACCGGGAGGTCAAAATGGATACCTGATTGAAATTGCGGAGGGAGAAACTGTTCGGGCGGATTTGGACGGCGACGGAGGGGAAGAGGTTCTGTTTTATCCTCTCCGCAAGGAGCCGGATAAGGATAATCATGAATTAACCATTACAGTCAATGGAAAAAAGATTGATTTTCCATTGGAGGAAAAGGCGGAAAGGAGAGCAATCGCCTTAGTGGATCTTGACAAGGAAGATGGTGAGTATGAGCTGGCAGTCCGGACGGGGGATAAGGATGTAAATCCGGAAACGGTCTTTTTTGGATATTATGACAAAGAATTAAAAGAGGTTGGCAGGACAGGCTTTTGGATAGACCGGGAAACGATCAATGACGGAAAAGCATGGATACGCGGAGACGGATTTGTCAGTGACAATGAGGAGGTTACGGAAATTCGCAAGGAAAGCAATGCCGAAGACAAAGTAATCGTGGAAGGGCTTAAGGAGGAGGGCTCCCGGATGGATTCCTTTTATCAGGAGTCTTTGCTGTTGAACTATGAGTTTTCAATGCCTTCGATAACATGTCAAGGAGAACAGGCGGCGGAGAAAATTAAAGAATGGCAGGCGGAAGAGTTTGACGCGTTTATGCAGAAGATGGAGGAGCTGGCTTTAGATGCGGACAGTGACTGTCTAGAGCGGTTGATTAGTCAGGACGGCTGGGGCGTGCCCTGCATTTACTCAGTGAAATATGATGTATTTGAGAGCGAGGGAGCGGTCAGTCTTTTAAAAGATGAATTTCAATGCTACGGTCCAAGTCATGGAAGCACAACCAATTCGGGAATCGTATTTGACAACAGTACCGGAGAGAGGCTTTCCATTGACTATTTCCTTGACGGAGAAGAAAATCAGTGCATTGCCCTTGCACAATACCTGATTGAGCAAGTGGATAGAGAGCATCTTATTGATAATTATAAAGAAGATATTGTGCATAAGGTTGTATTTGACCCTCAGTTTTATGTGGACGGTGATACTCTGGTTTTTCTTTTTAGTCAGGATGAGCTTGCTTCTCATGCATATGGACCTATTTTCTTAAAGGTTCCTTTAAAGACCCAAAGAGCGGTGGAAGACCGGGAGGCAATCGAAAAGTGGACGGAGGAACTGCAGATTCCCGGCAGGGTTAATCGTTATCTGGTGGAAGTTCCAAGCGGGCAGAGAAAAACAGTTGATTTGGATGGGGACGGTCAGGAAGAGGAAATTTATTATCAGGAGGAAAAATCCGCCGTGGAAAATATCTCGTCAAAAATCACTGTGACGATAGGCGGGAAGAAGTTTCAGCTTACTGTGGACGAAAATATAGTCCGAGAGTCCATTGGACTGGTTGACATTGACAAGGAAGACGGAAAATACGAGCTGGCGGTTCGGGCGGCGGGATCAAGTGACGATTATGTCACCGCTTTTTACAGATATGACAGTGGGGAGATTCGGGAAATCGGCAGGATTGGATGTATCATTGACCGTGACAGTATAGACTTAGGGGAGGCGTATCTGCATGGCAATGGAGAGATTTACGGCAGCAGGGTACTTGGCATATTGGAAATCCGTCAGGTGAATGACCGTTGGAAACTGGATGCCGATACGGATCTGTTAGTTCTTCAGGAAAAGGAGAAATATGATTACTTTTTTAAAGATTGGACGGAACCGTTTGCAGGATGGCGCTGGGAGCGCCCTTATAAATTGACGGGCGGAATTCTTGTCTATGACCAGATGGACAGGGCATCGGAATGTCGGATTGTCACAGGAGAGGATACGCGGATTATTCAATTTCTTTCCACCGATGGTAAAAATTGGGTGGAGACGGAGCTCTTTACGGACGGCGAATTTAAGCGGGGCTGGGTTTATTTATTGGATTCTACGTTGATAGAGGTTGAAAAAGGGCAATTTAAGCCATGCTCTCAATGCATTGAGAACTTGCAGAGGGCAGGCTGACAGGAAAGGAAGTCGGGAAATATGAAGGAACTGGAAGCATCGAAGCTGTTTCATTCCATTACGGAAAAGGAGTTAGAGCGGATACTGAAATGCTCCAAGTCGCAGATAAAAAAGTATCCTCAGGGGAGCTATATTTTTGAGCAGGAAGGGCTTCCGACCAAGCTGTTTTTACTGTTGGAAGGGCAGGTGCAGATTTGCAAGGATTTTACTTCCGGCAAGCGGGACGTGCTTTATCTGGTGGAAGAAGGCAATGTATTTGGAGAAATCTTTTTGTTTGGGGACAGACGGCATTACTGGTATGATGCGGCGGTGTCTAAGGATGCGACGGTGCTGGAAGTGCCTTGGGATTTCTTTTATCATTTTTGTTCCAATGCATGTGACCATCATAAACAACTGACGCAGAACATGCTGGAAATAATGTCGGAAAATAACTTTAAGATTACAAGAAAGCTGCATATTGTCAGTACCTCTTCCCTTCGGGAAAGAATTGCTATCTGGCTGATTGACTCCATGGACGAGGCGGGGCAGGTGGAGCTTATGATGAACCGGGAACAGCTTGCAGACTTTTTGGGCGTGGCACGGCCTTCCTTATCCAGAGAGCTGATGCGGATGCAGGCGGACGGGCTGATTGAGGTTTCCAAAAAGAAGATTGTGGTGCTGGATAGGGAAGCAGTGGAGCTATTGTATGATTAGGGGTTAGATTTTGGTTTCCTGTATGCTTACGGAAAGGCAAAATTTGATGAAAAAATTTAAAAATCGTAACCAGTGTTACGGAATTATTTGTTTAGAGACATTAGAATATACATAAATCAAAAACAAATATAATCTGCTTGAAGGATACAGAGAGAAGAAAGGAGAATGCATCATGACAAACACGGCACAGGTTGATAACTTAGTTAATCTTTTGGATGGATATGCGACAAAGGGAGGGCATCATTTGAATGTCAATGTTTTGAACCGGGATACGCTTTTAGATGCGCAGAAGAACCCGGAGAAATATCCCCAGCTTACCATCCGCGTGTCCGGCTATGCGGTGAACTTTATTAAGCTTACGCCGGAACAGCAGGCGGACGTTATTTCCAGAACCTTCCACGAAGCAATGTAATGGATGAGCAGAAAGGGAGCCGAAAGGCTCCTTTTTGTGTGGGAGGGGAAATGACGAAAACATAGAAAACTTCGTTAAATGCAAAATATTAGCATGAAAAAATCTGACAAAAAAGCCATAATTACGAAAAAATCGATAATAATGTTGACTTTTTGAATTTAATGGATATATTATGGTAGTAGAAATGCTTTATTTTGGAGGAAAGACGAATGTTGCTAATGTTCAAAGTAAAGAACTACACCTCATTTAAAAATGAATCCATACTCGATATGAGAGCAACCGCATATGTGCAGCACCCTGCCCACGTGATACGTGTTAATGATAAGCTTGGTCTGTTAAAAACAACCGCTTTATATGGCGCGAATGCATCAGGGAAGTCTAACTTTATCTCGGCAATGTTCTTTTTTGAACAGTATATATTTTCTCAATTTCTCAGCCAGAAGGAGAATGAGAATTTTGAAGCCAACAAAACAGGAACGAAATTGGAGCCTTTTAGTTTATCAGATGATATAAATAATGCTTCAGAGTTTGACATTATATTTCTGTATAATGGCAGACAGATACAGTATGGCTTTGAGTGTACTTCGGAAGAGGTTTTAAACGAATGGTTATTTATTGATGATAAAAAAGTTTTTGAACGGGAAGGCACAGAACTTTCATTTGGAAGTAAATATCAAAAGATATTGGGGGCTTATAAAAAATTGCCTGCTGAGAGGTTATATATCGCTGTACTTGAGTACTTTCTTGACGAGGAAGCCAAAAGAATTGTTCTTGATGATTTTATTTCTTTTTTTAATAAGGAATACAATGTGTTTACGGAAATCCTTTTTGAATCGACTGTAAAGGGTTTGGCAGGAATGGTTGGACTTTCTCAAAAATTAGTCGGCAATAAAACATATAGGAAAAAGGTAGAAAATTATCTTCGCTTGATAGATGTAGGGATTAAGCGGCTTGATGTGCAGACAGAAACAGTTTTCAATGAAAATTCCGGCAAAAAGACAGAAGAAAAGGTTGTCCGAACCGTACATGATATTTATGATGACTCTGGAAATATAGTTGGAGAAAAATTTTTTGATTTGCGCCAAGAGTCTACTGGCACGCTTCGCTTTTTGGCTTATATTCAAAATATTATTGAGATGATTTCTAATGGAGGCGTGTTTATTGTGGATGAAATGTCTGCAAGACTGCACCCACTGTTGACTAAATTAATTGTAGATATTTTTTGTTCCAGCCAAAATGAAAGAGCACAGTTGATTTTTACTACTCATGATATTTCATTACTAAATAATAATCAGTTTCGGCGCGATGAGGTGGTGTTTATCGACAAAAATGAATATGGAGAATCCAGTTTATATGCCCTTTCGGATTTGAAAGTACGAGAAGATGCAACTTTTAACAAAGATTACCTTCAGGGGAAGTATGGGGCAATTCCTATTTTTAATTATGATGAAATTATGGGCGGTGAACTGAATGGGTAGAACACAATTGTCTCCGCAGCGTCTTTCTGAGACAAGAAAGACTAATATAGGACATATCATTATATTTTGTGAAGGAAAAACTGAGAAATATTATTTTGATTACTTTGCAGAAATTATCAGAAAAAATAAGTATACTGACGTAGAAGTTATCTTGGAAACTGCAAATGGAAATGCGCAGACGGTATTAAACTGTGCAAATGAATTTATGGCTGATGAAAGGCATAATCAAAAATTTAATACTTATGGCAAATATTTGGCATTTGATTGTGATGCTCCGCCGGATATTCAGGCGGTAGTGTTAGCTGCTGCCGGATACGAGTTATTGATTTCAAATTTTTTATTTGAAACATGGCTGCTTATGCATTTTGAAGATGTTGAAGAAAAAATATCAAAGAAAGAAATTTACAGACGTCTGTCATTTCACTTGCATGATGTTTATTCAAAAGGACATAAAGGAAAAACACGTGAAATAGTTCAAAACGGCAATATAGAAAAAGCCATTGATAACGCAAGGGCATTAGAAAAGCAGTATATCACGGAAGGCAAAAGTATTTTTGCGGACATCAAGGCTATGAACCCGTTCACCAGTGTTTACAAATTAATAGAACAATTCATGATTGAAATTTCAGAATATTAAAGAGGAGCAGTTTACTAAAGAAACTTTATTTAGGGGGGACATAAGAACATGATACTGTCAGACCGCACGATTACAAAGATGCTTGATGATAAATTGTTGACGATAACGCCGATAGAACGTGAGCAGATACAGCCTGCAAGCGTAGATATTCGGCTGGGAAATACGTTCAGCATCGTTGAAGATACACCTTCGGGAATTATAACTTTGGATCATTTGATCAAATACAAGTCAATCCAGACAGATACATACCTGATTTTACCGGGACAGTTTGTACTTGCAACCACTATGGAGTATTTTGAACTTCCGGACAATCTGACTGCATTTGTGGAAGGGCGGAGCTCCCTTGGACGCATGGGCTTATTTATCCAGAATGCGGGCTGGGTAGACCCGGGATTTAAAGGTGAAATAACGTTGGAATTATACAATGCAAACCGATGTGCCATAGAGCTTAAATCGGGACGCAGAATCGGACAGCTTGTGTTTGCCAAAATGGATAATCCGGCGCTTAATCCGTATCATGGGAAATATCAGGGACAAACCGGAGCCACCGGTTCAAGAATATTTATGGATAAAGATGGAGAAGGAGCGTAGAAGGATACTTAAACTTTGCAGTTAAAAGAGGAGCTTTGTATGAAAGCAATTATAATGGATTTAGACCGAACTTTGCTTCACACCGACAAAACGGTGTCGGACTACACATGCAGAATACTAAAGAAATGTCATGATAAAGGAATTTATCTTATGGCGGCAACCGCACGCCCGGAGAGGGCTGTGTTATCCTACCATGAACAGATTGGTTTTGATGCAATAACAACATTAAACGGCGCAAGAATTATTTTGCCTCATGGAAGGATTGAAAATGGAATTGCACTGGACAGTGCAGAAAGTATTTTGAAAAGAGTAATTCAGATACCGAATTTGGTTTTGTCAATGGAAACGGGAGACGGTATTTTTGCCAATGCCCCGATTCCTGAGTGGAATGCAATTGTGTCTGATCAGTTTCCGGTTCCGCCGACCCAAAGCATCATCTATAAAATATTATTGAGAAGTAAAGAAAACAATATTAACCGGGAAGTCAGAGAAGCCTTAACCGCAGATACGTACATGTCGGTAGCAGAAGGGACGCTGATACAGATTATGAGTAGAGCATCTACCAAATGGAACGGAATAAAAACTATGTTGGAGGCGGTAGAAACCGGACAGGATGAAGCAGTATATTTTGGAGATGATAATGACGATATAGAGTCAATAAAGAATTGCGGTGTGGGAGTTGCCGTCGCCAATGCAATTGATGCGGTTCTTGACGCGGCGGACTTTATAACCAAAAGCAATGATGAGGACGGAGTGGCTTGGTATATTGAGGAAAATATTTTGCAGGGGAGCTATTAGGCTGTATGGGCGGATTGGAAATAGGAGGTCTTTAGAATACTAAGACCGGATAAATGCATAGATGAGTTTGCAAACCCCGAAGTAATAACAGATGATCTGCTATAGATACAAATATGGAAAGTAGTGGTTTTCTGTTGTAGTGGGATTTCGATAATTCCTGTGGGTTTCCATTGAGGTGGAATAGCCTTTTTCTGGTATGATTTGAAGTGGAAAAAGGTTGCAATCCTTAATAGTGAATTAGTGTATATATTATTTATTGCTTTACAAATAAAAGGTGAGAATGTATTATAATTAGAGATTACAGAAGAGAATGAAAATTTTTATCGAAGAACAGGAAAATAACTTTGAGGAATATGGAAATTTACATATTCAAAAAGAGAAAAATACTATGGACAGGAATGTAAATGTCATTGTCGGTCTTAATGGGGAAAAAATTGTCTTAATCAATGATATCCGGTTTAAGGGCAAAAAGAGGGAAGATTGGAAGGACGTAGAGGAATATCTTAAAGAGTATGTCGGGGAATTTTACGAGACCGCGGAAACATCAGAGAAGATATTCATTTCCAGCAGTTTCCCGGATGAATATGCTGGATCGGAGAGCAGGCTTGCTCTTAAAGGAGCCGTTGCAAAAGCCAAGGCAAATGCGGCGCAGGGGATTCCTGAGTTGATACAGATTGCCACGAATGGGGAATATTCAGAGAATACCAAAAAGAAGCATGAAAAGGATGCAAAGTATGGATGGTATCGATATGATGTGAGGTTTGCTTTGCCAGTGTATGATGATAAGAGCGGAGAGGTTTGCCGGTACAATATCTTTTTTGCTCGGATGCTGATACGTCATGATGCGGATGGCAAAAAGTATTTATATGATTTGTTGGCGATAAAAAAAGAAACGAGCAGCCCGCTTGAGTAAAAACTGTACGGTGAAAACCCATCTCTTTTACAAATAATTATATTGAGGATATGGGATTTTGTCAATAAGGATTTTGTAAAATATAAAGGACAAACCGGCGCCACCGGTTCAAGAATATTTATGGATAAGGATGGAGTGGGAGCGTAGAAGGATTGAAAATAGAAGGAACGCTGGGTGCAGGCGGTGAGGAATTACTATGAAAGAAGAATCTGTTTTTATTTTAAGCATTATGGCATGTGTTTTTCCTGTTGTATTTGTAATAGCAGCCTTTTTTGAAAATGCTGAGCCATATAATTATTTGGTATTTCTTACTTCCCTTATGGAAGGAGCTTTTGTAGGCAGTATTTTTGGAATTATTGCACTTGTCTGTAACAGAAGAACAAAAAGTAGAAAAATATTTATTCTTTCACTGATTCCTGTATTTACGTTGTTAATATTAATAGTAAACAGCCTTAGTCATTTCAGCAATATGCCCTAGATATGATAGAGGCAGCCTCACCGCATTCCTCGAGGAGCCTTGTCATAATTTCATAGGGTGAATTTCCAGCCGGGAATCTGTTGTTCATTCCTTTTGCCATAATTAACGCTTTATCAAACATAACATTACCTCCACACAAAACAAATCTTTTTATATCGCCTTTTACTTCCATACGATGCCCTACATTTGGCTCGATACAGCATTTTATATTTTCCTGTTCGCATAATTCTCTTAATTTTTTGAAATCAAGATGCCTATCGTCTTCGCCCATGCAAGCCAGAAGAACATTATTTTGGCGGTTAATGTAAGGAAGCGTGTCATTTAGGGGAGTAAAAAGGATCAAGGATGCAGGAATTTTATACGCTTCCTTAAGCCGGCATGCAATTACCGTTCCTATGCTTTTGGCTGTAAACACGATATCTTCATATTGTTCAAAAGCAATGGATTGAATTACTTTTTCTGCTCTTGCATACAGCACTTCATAATCTGATTCGCCAGCATCAGGAGGGCTGATGAATAATTTCTCATATCCCAAATCTTCAAAATATTTTGAATTGACCGAATTGGTTCCCCATATTCTATTTTTTATGGTAAAATATTTTTGTGCTGTTGTAAAGATTTTTAAGAGTTGGAATGAGCAATTCAAAGAGTCGTTTATAAATGACAGAGTGGAAGGGGTATGGCTATGGACATGATATTTTCAATATTTTTTTTCTTAATATTTGCGCTTGTTGCCGGAGGTTTTATTGTGACTTTGGTGGGAGGGATAAGCACTTGGAATAAAAACAATCATTCTCCGCGCCTGACGGTAACGGCGAAAGTTGTATCCAAAAGAATGGATATTTCGCATCATAGTCAAGCCAATGCCGGAGATATGACCGGAGCGCATGGATACACGACGACTTCTTCCACAAGTTATTATGTGACATTTCAGGTTGACAGCGGAGATAGAATGGAGCTGTCTGTCAGCGGTTCGGAATACGGAATGCTGGCGGAGGGGGATGCAGGACAGCTGTCCTTTCAAGGGACAAGGTATTTATCTTTTGAGCGCAGTGGAGAGATACCTGTCTGATGAGGAAGGGATTCCGGAAGCAGATGGGACGTTTATTGTATAGAGGATGGAAAATGGTTTTATCGCACGGGGACTTCTGCCTTCCTAATCTATTCGTCGTTCATGAGAAAGTGACGGGTTATATAGATTTAGGCAAAGCAGGCATCGCGGATAAGCGGTGTGACATAGCCCTGTGCTGTCGGAGTCTGTCCCATAACTATATGAGCGCAGAAAATAAGAACAGATTAAATTGTAGGTGATTGATATGCTTTATATTATGAGACACGGCAAAACGGACTGGAATGTGCTCCGCAAATTGCAGGGGAGGACAGATATTCCCTTAAATGACGAGGGCAGAAAAATGGCGGAGGAAGCGGGCAAAGAGTATCAGAATGTAAATTTTGATATTTGCTATTGCTCTCCGTTACTGCGCGCAAAGGAAACGGCAGAAATCGTATTGCAGAACAGAAACATTCCTATTATTTATGACGACAGGCTGAAGGAAATGTCGTTTGGAATTTATGAGGGAATTGAGAACTCATTTCAGATACCGGACTGCCCGGTGAATGTCTTTTTTCAGAATCCTGCGCAGTATGTCCCGGCGCAGGGCGGTGAAAGCTTTGAAGAATTATTTGCCAGAACAGGTTCTTTTATAAAGGATATGATTACGCCTGCATTAAAGGAAAACAAAGATGTACTTATTGTCGGACATGGCGCAATGAACTCCAGCATTGTATGCCAGATTAGAGGGCTTCCTCTTGAGCGGTTTTGGGAGGCCGGAATTGAAAATTGTAAGCTGATGAGATTGGTATGAAGTATAACTGGTGTGAAATTCGGGTGGAAAAGATGGAAAAATCGTATATTTTTATATAAGCAACGAAAATGACGGAAAAGAGCAGAAAAGCAGTTGACAATACGGAAGATGATTTCTGCCCTAAACCACGGATGAATATTTGTTTCATATTCTGCCCTTTTTATGATATTTAATTTCTTTCTGATTTCAGCCTTTAGTGCCCAAGCCTGCAAATAAAAAGTCAAGCGCATTGATTTCACGAAACTTACGCACATCAGAATTTATGAATCCATTGACAAGTATCTGTTTTCGGACTATTATATAAGAGTCCGAAAACAGATACTATATTTTTATCGTGGAAAAGGAGGTGCTTATTTATGAAAATTGTAACGATAAGCCGCGAGTTTGGAAGCGGTGGCAGGGAACTGGGAAAACGGCTGGCGGATGAACTGGGCTTTGCTTATTACGACAAAGAGATTATCAGCAAAATTGCAGAAAACCTGAAGATGGATGAGCATTATATTGAGAAGGTTCTGGATCGTGGGTTTACCGTAAATTACCCTTATACCTTTAGGCACAGCCTTACGGTGCATGTGTATGCACAGAATCAGACGGCGGCGATTATGGTGGAGCAGCACAAGATCATCCGTCTGCTGGCGGAAAAAGAAGATGCTGTCATGGTAGGAGGAAACGCTGACATTGTTCTGAGCAGGATGCATCCCTATCGTATTTTTGTATATGCAGGTAAGGAATCGAAACTGGAGCGTTGCAGGCAGAGAGCCGCAAGCGATGAAAAAATGTGTGAGTATGAGATGGAGCGACGTATGAAAATGATTGATAAAGCCCGCTCAGCAAGCCATGATGTTCTCTCGGGTCATCGCTGGGGAGACAAACGGGCGTATGAACTGTGTATGAATACGACAAACGCTGAGATTTCTGAAATGGTGCCGCCGCTTGCTATGCTTGCCAAGCAGTATTTTGAAAAGAGACAGAAATGAAGATTCAATTATCTGATTGCTTTAATCAATAAACTGACTCGCGAAACGGGACAACATTTGATTATAAACGGCTTCTGCCCGATAATTTTCATGTAATAAGAATGACTGGAGGATATTACTATGTTATCTCATCAAGCAAAAAATGTCTGTAAGTATGTATTTCCCGCTATGCTTTCCAATGTATGTTTTTTCCTGTTTTCTGTGGTGGACGGTATTTTTGTGGGGCAGGGAATCGGATCAAACGCATTAGGGGCTGTCAACATCGTATATCCTATTGTGATGGTGGTGGGCGCGCTGCTTATGCTGGCAACCATTGGCGGCGTGACTATCACTGCCGTTCGTCTGGGGCGGGGCGATGAGAAGGGCGCTAACACCGCTTTTATGCACTCGATGCTCCTCACTCTTTTCATTGGCGCGTTCTTTACGGTAATCGGCGTTTTTTTCGCAAGGCCGATCTGCGTCCTGTTAGGCGCAGGCGACACCTTCCTCAAGCTGGCAGCGGACTATTTGTTCTGGTATTCCCTGTTCACCATCCCATCCGCTATGTCCCAGAATTTGCAGGGTTTCTGCCGGAATGACGGTTCTCCGGGGCTTGTTACCGTTGCGGTTGTCATTTCTACCCTATGCAATATTTTTCTGGATTGGCTGTTTATCTTTCCGCTGGCGATGGGGACAGCGGGAGCCGCCTTGGCTACGGGCATTTCTCAAGTGGTCGCCCTGCTCATTGCCTCCGTGCACTTCTTCCGCAAGGCCGGGCAGCTGCGCATCCGCATTCCAAAGCCGGAGTGGAAGCTGTTTAAAAAGATTGTGGTGAGGGGTCTGCCGGAAGGGATCGCCCAGCTTGCGACACCCGTGATGACGTTCTGCATGAACCTTGTGCTGGCTGCGCAAATAGGTGATGTCGGTATCAATGCCTTTGCTGTCATTTCCTATGTTGCCTCTTTCACCCTTGCAGTGTTTTTTGGCACAAGCGAGGGCTTGCAGCCCTTGTTCGGGCAGAGCTATGGGGCACAAGCGGAAAAAAATTTGAAATATTATTTTCGCAGTGGCATGATTATTAATATTGTTGGCAGTATTGCGGTCATCGGACTGATCATTTTGTTCGGCCGCCCAATCTGCGTATTGTTTGGTGCTGAGCCTGATGTGCTTGATTATGTGGTAAAAGCCATGCCTCTCTATGCATGGGGATTTGTCCCGATGGCCGTTAATGCCATGATTTCCTCCTATCTGTACTCCACGAAACGCTCCGGGTATGCGATTGTCCTCAATATACTCCGCAGCCTTGTGGTGAGCGTTGCTGTGATTTTGTTGCTTCCCGCCGTCCTAGGGGCGGACAGTGTCTGGCTGACGTTCGGCATTTATGAACTAATCGTTGCGGCAATATCTGTTATACTGCTGAAGGCTTCGCAAAAGAATGGGCTTGCATTCAAATAACGCGTTTTAGGGAAAACTTTTGGGTCGTTATGGAGCAACGTTTCAGCGTTTGTGCAAAGAGAAAATATGAATGATCTTGGAGAATACGGGAATGAGTGTAATATCTGATTTGGAACTTGACGAGAAGATGCAGGAATTGTCTGTACGCAGCGCAGTCCTTTTGGAAGACGTGGAAGTCCTGAACGGTCGAATGCAGGAATATTATCCGCAACTCCTAAATATGGAGCGCACAGATGTTATGACGGAAGAGGTCAGGCGCAGGGCGGAAAAGCTGACCCATGCTGGTGAAACTCTGTGGAAAGCCTCTTCTCTGACCTATGACATGGGCGATGAACTGCGTGCCCGCTGGACCGATCTGCGGAAGTCGGATCGAAAACATAGCATTTTTGCCCCGCCAGCCAATGCAGCTATTGATATTGCGGAGGAAAGCACTGACCACTTTGCCAAGGGGCTTAATTATTATAAGCTGTTTATCCTTTGCTTTGTGGCCAGTTTCTTAGGTGTGGTCATTGAAACGCTCTTTGTGCTGGCATCCCGGGGTATTCTGATGAACCGGACAGGGCTGGTGTATGGACCATTCAATCTGCTCTACGGCGTGGGAGCGGTGGTGCTGACTTTGGCTCTTTACCGCTTTCGGAACAGGGGAATCTGGCTGTCCTTTCTCGGCGGCATGATCATCGGAAGTTCACTGGAGTATCTCTGCTCCTGGGTGCAGGAGATGGTATTGGGTTCTAGGTCGTGGGATTACAGTCATGCCCCTTTCAATATCAATGGTCGCATTTGCCTGCTGTACGTTGTCTTTTGGGGCATTTTGGGCGTATTGTGGATTAAGAATATTTATCCCCGGATGACCCGATGGATTTTGAAGCTTCCAAGGAAGCCCGGGAAAGCGGCCGTTTGGGTTCTTACCGTGTTGCTTATGTTCAATATTGCTGTTTCCGGGATTTCCGTGTTCCGCTGGAGTCGGCGGATAGAGGGCATTCCGGCTAAGGGTCCTTTCTGGGAAACAGTAGATCAATGTTTTCCAGATGAGCGGATGGAGCAAACATTTCCCAGCATGAAATTTACTTCAAACTAACAAAAGAAAAGGAGAGCCTGCTATGCAAATTGCACTGTTTACCGATACCTACCTGCCCCAGATCAATGGGGTGGCTACCCATGTAAAAACATTGAAAGAGGGGTTAGAGGCTATCGGGCACACCGTCCTTGTGGTGACTGCCGATACCTCAGCCAGAGGCCATTACATACACGATGGCATTCTCCACTGTCCTTCCGCCACCCTGAAACATCTCTATGACTATGGAGCGGCATCCTCCCACAGCAGGGAGAGGAACCGGCTGTTGGACAGTTTCGATTTTGATGTTGTCCACATCCACACTGAGTTTGGCGTAGGCTGGTCGGGGGTGGAGACTGCCCGGCGTATGAAAATTCCCCTGTTTTACACCCTGCATACCATGTGGGAACAATATCTCCATTATATTGTTCCCCACACATTGGTTCCTATCGCCCGAAAAGCAATGAGAGAGTACATTGGCTACTATGGGGGGATTGCTGATGAGGTAATCGGTCCCTCTGCCAGAGTGCAGGGTTTTCTGGAAAATTGCGGCGTCAAACGCCATGTCAATGTGGTGCCAAATGCCGTGGAATTGGAGTACTTTTCCAGAGGACAGGCGGATCCTCATCGGGTGCAGTCTCTCCGGGCACAGTATGGGCTTCGCCCGGAAGATCTGGTTCTCTGTTTCTGTGGACGGCTGGGACAGGAAAAGAGTATTGGCGTTCTGCTGGACGTGTTCGCGGCGCATCACCGGTCAGACAGCTATAGTAAACTTGTGGTCATTGGAGACGGACCTATGGGAGAAACCCTGCGGAAACAGTCGGAGAATCTGGGCATCGCGGATAGTGTAATCTTCACCGGCAGTGTTCCCCATGATCAGGTGAGGGAGGTATACGCCTGTTGTGACCTTTTTGCCACTGCCTCCCGCTCGGAGGTTAACTCAATCTCCATGCTGGAAGCTATGGCTATGGGCTTGCCTGTTCTTCATATCGTAGACGAGGAGAATCCCGGTCAGGTGCAGGAGGGAGTCAATGGTCTGCCTTTCCGTACGGCAGAGGAATTTCACGAAATCATCCAAAACTTCCGAAACAATCCCGACACCCTCCGGCAAATGCAGGCATCTACAGTGGAGTCTGTCCGCTTGGCTGGTCAGGAAGGGCTTGCTCGCCGGATGGAGACCGTATATCTCAAAAAGGTGTCGTTGACATGAGGAGTAATCAGGAGATGAGAATGAAAATAAAATAGAGTTGCTGTCGCTCCTATACTTGCGGACGGAGATCCATAGACAGCTAACCCAATTAGAAACAGAACCCCCAGAGAGTCGCCGCTCTCTGGGGGTTCATTTTGTACCCAATTTTTGACTTTGACAGGCTGATACAGCCTGACAGTATATTTCTCATCTCAACTAAACAGATTAGAAATTATATATTTATTGACAGAACAGACAAAGGAATGTATAATTTAATCATGTTACAAATGTAACACGATTAGAGAGGAAGATAATAATGAGTGCAGCAAGTTTTAAGATTTCGGATGCGGAACTTGAGGTAATGGCAATACTTTGGAGGGAGAAGAGGGCAGTATCGTTTAGCGATATTCGTACAGAGCTGAGTGATAAGATGGGTTGGGAGAAGTCCACAATTGCAACGCTGTTAAGACGACTGCAAAAAAAGGGAGCGGTTTCAATTCAGGAGAAAGAGATTCATTACTACATACCGAATATTACAAAAGAAGATTATATGATACCTAAGAAAAAGAGCCTGATAGATAAACTTTATGATGGAAGTATAAAGAATTTTGTTGCGGCGCTCTGTCAAAGCGGGGAACTCACAGAAGAGGATATTGATGAACTAAAGATGTATTTCCGAATGGAGGATGAAAATAAATGATGGTTGTTGAAGAATATTCTGCGGAGATAATTAAGCTCATTCTTTCGATGACATTTACCGGCAGTATGGTATCGCTTTTTTTATTTACTTTAAAGCCGATAATAAAGGACAGGCTCCCTAAGTCATTTCAATATTATATGTGGTTTTCGGTGGTGATAGCTTTGATGCTGCCTGTATCAAAAATTATTGAAATTCCTGTGTCGAATGATTTCAAAATTTCAATGAAGTCCATGTATGATATTGCACAGCAGATTTCTGATTTGGCATCTGAAAAACCTGTAAATCTTGGATTTGTATCACAAAGTAAGAACGGACAGACTGCTCGGCAGGTTACATGTTTTTCAAGTACAGCAGTTCTTTTATCTGCTTTCTGGCAATTAGGAATGGTTTTGGTTCTTGGTTTTCATATTATATGCTATGCGCTTTATGTCCGAAAGCTCAACATACATAATATAAGCGCTGAACGGCAGGAAGTAGAACTGTTAAATACCTTGTTAGAAAGAAAAAGCACTCTGCGGTTGTACAAAAATCCAGTGATAGAAACACCGATTTTAATTGGATTTTTCCTGCCTGCGGTTATCTTGCCTGATAGAAAATATGAGGATATGAAGCTTCGGAATATTCTGATGCATGAAATTACGCATAAGAAAAGATATGACATTTTTGTCAAGTGGCTGTTAATTTTGGTTGGAGCGGTACATTGGTTTAATCCAATTGTTTATCTTGTACGCCGGGAGATGAATAAAGCATGCGAATTAGCGTGTGATGAATCCGTCATAAAAAGATTTGATAATAGCGAAATGCAACAGTACGGCGATACTTTGATTGCAGTTGCCGCTGATTCAATAAGAAAGATGCCTCTTTCGATAACTATGTTTGAAGATAAAAAAATTTTAAAAGAAAGGCTGGATGCCATCATGAAACACAAAAAGCATTCAAAAAGAGCAGTCATTGCGGCAAGTGTTTTTTTGACTGTTATTGTCTGTGCCGTTTTGGGGCTTAGTGCATTGCACGGTACAGAAAATGAATATAAGGATAATGCTTACGCGGATAATTACCCTCTTTTCCAAGACCAAAAACGTATTAAAGAGTTAGAGCTGAAAAAGGTTTTACGCGATTATGATAAAAAGAATATTGTCGAAGCGTACGTGTTTTTAGGTGATTTAGAGGGTGAAATCACTAACGCATATATCATGATTGTCTGTCAAGAAAAAAATCCAAATTCTGAAATGCAGAGTGGAATAAAATCACTAGCATCGGAAGAGCTTGAATTAGATGTTCAAAATGTCTATGTGGATTATATAGATTTTGAATCATTTACTTCAAATTAAGTTCCTGCTTTCCGGCCATGCAACATTCATAATCTGACGGATTAAGTCTTTATTAAAGATAAAGATATTGACCGTCAGATTATTCATGCCTTTAAGTTGCTATTCGCAGTCCTTCCCCGCATACGCAAGTCCAGTCAAAAGCAGCCTGGACCTGCGTATGTGGTGAAGTTCCTGCTTCCAGCCGTCCAAGAATCCATAAACCACTTTTATCAAGCAAGCTTGAAAAGTGGTTCATAGATTCTCGGCGACTGCGAATAGCAACATTTGTTTACATTTCGTTGCTTTTTTTCTGTGTGTGATATGATAAAATATTTTCAGTTTGTATGTACAAAAGCAGGGGGCACGAGGGTGAAGACAAAAATTTTGGTAATTGAGGACGATGCATCGATTTCGGAATTGATCTGCATGAATTTGGAGGCGGCAGGGTACGAGACGGAAGCCATCCGGGACGGGCTTTTGGCGGAGGCTTATTTGAAGGATTGTGGGGAGAACGAGATTGCGCTTGCGCTGGTGGATGTGATGCTCCCGGGCAAGGATGGATTCGCCCTGATGGAGGATTTGCAGAGGGGAAAGATTCCGGTTATTTATCTCACCGCCAAGGATGATGTGGTCTCGAAGGTGCACGGGCTTAAGGCGGGGGCGGAGGATTACATTGTAAAGCCTTTTGAGGTGCTTGAGCTTCTGGTGCGGATTGAAAAGGTTCTTAAGAGGACGGGACGGAGCAGGCAGAAGATACAGATCCGGGATGTGGTGATTGATTTAAAAGAGCACAGTGTCACCAAGGCGGGCGAAAAGGTGGCGCTTAAGCCTTTGGAGTATGAACTTCTGGTAACTCTTGCAAGCAGCAGGAACGTAGCCTTTTCCAGAGAGGAGCTTCTAAATCAGATTTGGGGCTGTGATTATATGGGGGAGACCAGAACGGTGGATGTCCATATCGGACAGCTCCGGAAAAAGCTTGATTTTCATGATGTGATTCGGACAATTTCCAAAACAGGGTATCGGCTGGAGGATCTTTCGTAAATGAAGCTGTGGAAAAAGTTGTCTTTGGTGACAGTGCTGGTTATGCTGGGGGCTACGGTTGCTTCCGGGCTGGCAGTGATTTATTACGAAAAACAATATAATCAGGAAAAGACCATTGAGAGTTATGAACAGCAGTTGAAGTTTACCGCCTTTTCGCTTGGGAAGGAATTGGAGGAGGGAATCCGGGCAGGCTACAATGAGGTCACGATGAATTCTTATGTGGATTTTGTGATGAGGAGACTGGAAGGAGACCAGTATATCCTGATTCGGGATGATCAGGTGATTTATAACCGGACGCCTTATGATCTGGCGAAGCCGGAGGATGAGAGGTGGACGGGAGAGGAGGCGCACAGCATTATACTTAGGCGTGCCGGGAGCTATTATCTGATTGCCGGAAAGAGAATTGCAATGCCGGGGAAGGAGGAGTACAAGCTGGTGCTCATTCAGGATATCTCCCCGCTTTATGAGGGGCTTAGGCAGCAGGCGGTCTATAGTCTGGGCATTTATCTCTGCGCGGCGGTCATCTCAGTGCTTTTAGTCTTTTTGATTACAAGGCGGATTCTGAAACCGCTCAGGGAACTGCAAAGCGCAGCCCTTGACATCAGCGGTGGAAATTTGAAGCGCCGTGCGGCAGTGCGCACAAGGGACGAGATTGGAAGCGTGGCAAGGGCGTTTAACGGGATGGCAGACAGAATCGAGAATCAGGTTACGGAATTGGAGCAGGAGTCGGAGCGCAGAAAACTGCTTCTCGGGAGCCTGACCCACGAATTGAAAACTCCTATGACCTCCATCATCGGTTATTCAGACACGCTTCTTCATGTGAATCTAAAAGGGGAGCAAAGGCAGAGCGCACTGCATCACATTAAGGAGGAGTGCAGCCGCTTAGGGCGTCTTGGCAGTAAGCTGATGAGTCTCATGGGGTTATACGATAATGACAGCATTTGTATGGAAGAGGTTTCTATGCAGGAGCTTTTTGAGCAGACGGCGCAGATTGAAAAGCATCCTCTGCAAAACAGGGGAATCAAGCTGGAATATGCATGTACCATGGAGAACCGGAGGGTTGACCGCGACCTTTTGGAGAGCCTGCTGATTAATCTGATTGACAACAGTGCCAAAGCCAGCAGGGAAGGCGGTACGATTTATTTAATCGGTGAGGGAAACCGGATTGTGGTTGAGGATGAGGGGTGCGGAATCCCGCCGGATGAGATTGCGCGCGTCACGGAAGCCTTTTATATGGTAGATAAAGCCCGAAGCAGGAAAGAGGGCGGATGCGGGCTGGGGCTTGCGCTTTGCAGTAAGATAGCGGCGCTGCATGGGGCGGAGCTTGTGATTGAAAGCGAAGTAGGAAAAGGAACGCAGATTTCAGTTATTTTTCACGAGGACAGTGAGGGAGAAAATGAACCGGATAGGGAAAAGGCTGTTTGCAAATAAATTACATTTTGTAGAACGCTTTTTACAGGATGTTGAATACTTTTTACAGGCGAAAGTACTATGCTTTCTATACACGAAGGAAATCCTTTCCAAGTGGAAAGAATTTCCAACTAATATAGGCACTGAATAGGTGCAGAAAGAGGTTGTTATGAAAGCAAAAAGAATCAGGTATTGTCTGGCAATGCTGGCAGTTATGGGGGCATTTGCGGCAGGATGCGGAAGCGATGTGGAGACAGAAGAGGAGATTATCACTCTGAAAGAAGAGGAAGAGGGCGGGGAAAGCACGCAGCAGGAGCAGGAGACGCCGTCAGAGCCCGTAGCAGGAGAGAGGGAGGGAATTGCCGGGCAGGTGCAGGCGCCTGAACATTATGAAGCGGATTTGTCGGACGGAGGCATTCATGTGAAGGTGGATGCAGACGTTTATGTTCCGGAGGGGGAAGGCTTTAAGAATTACCGGGTAAAGGGGCGTCCCTTCGGGCAGGCGGATTATGAGGCGGTCAGCAGTGTCCTGTTAAATGGGGAAAAACTCTGGGAGAGGGACATGGACGCTATGGCGGAGTCCGGCGGGTTTACCAGAGAGGAGATTGACCGGAAGATTGCACAGCTGGAAGAGGGTTACGTGTCGGCGCAGGCGGCAGGACCGGAGGCAGAGGCGCTTTATACGGCGGAGCTGGGCAGAGATTATGGCGAGGCAATTATTCATTTCACGGAAATGCGGGAAAAGGCGTTGGAGGAACCGGTGCTTGTGGAGGTTCCGGCAGTCATAACCGTTGACGATGGGACGGATCAGACAGGGAACGAGGCGTCAGGGGTGCTTTCCGGGAATGCCGCAGTGGAGGGAAGCAATTATTGGTTATGCGTTGACAATCTGTTCCGGAAGGACTGGCACTGGAACACCTTCCGGGTAATCCGTGAGGATGGGGAGACTGGTTATTTCGGAGAATTTCACACCTTTTTGGGAGCTGATGACGAAGCGGCTCCTCCGCTTTCTTTTTCCATCGACGAGGCAAGAGAAGCTGCAAAGCAGAGCGTGGAGGAGATGGGATTTACAGATTTTGTGCCTGCGGCGGAAGGATATTTTGCCGCTTACAGACAGGTAGATGTATTTGGAAATACGGAGACAGGCAGACTCGGTTATGGGTTTCATTTTACCAGAACCTTAGATGGAATCCCGGTGACTTATGCCGGAGGAAATCAGGGGACGTCTCTGGAAGAGGGCGAAGAGAAGGTATGGCCTTATGAGAATCTGACGATGGTTTATAACGAGGATGGATTAGCTGATTTTAAATGGGAAAATCCCTATGAGGTGGAAAAAGTATCGGACGAATATTTGTTTTTGCTTCCTTTTTCCGAAATTCAAAATATTTTTGATGAGATGATGCTGAAAAAGTATCAGGACTGGGTGGGAGACAGCGATATGCAGATGGACTTTCAGATTGACGAGGTTCGTCTGGGATATATGCGGATTCGGGAAAAAGGAAACATTGAAGAGGGAACTATGGTTCCGGTGTGGGATTTTTTTGGAACCCGCAGAAATACATACGGCGAAGAAGAGTTTTATGATGATAATTCGGCGTTCAGCAGTTGGTTTACCATCAATGCCTTAGACGGCACGATAATAGACAGAGGATTTGGCTACTAGGAAAGGCAGGACGACACCATGCAGATTAAAGGGAAAAGGGCAGTATGCATATCGGCATCAAATGTAATGGGAAGCAGAAAGCAGAGTACTTCTTACCTTATTTGCAAAAAGATAAAGGAGATATTGGAAGACAGTCAGGTAATTTGCGATATTTTGGATCTGCGGGGATACGAGCTGAATCCCTGCATCGGATGCGGAGAGTGCTTTGAAGGGAAGCGGTGCATTCGGGATCAGGAGTTTAACGCCATTTACGATATGCTTGCTCAGGCGGATTGGTGCTTCTTTGTGTCTCCCCGCTATGCGCCGATTCCCGCCAAGCTCTGCATGTTATTGGAAAAGACGGAGCAGATTACTTATCTGCATGGGTGGAACAGTAGTTCTTATCGTTCGGAGCTTTATGGAAAGCTGGCAGGAATTATTTCCTATGGCGGAGAAAAGCGGGCGTTGGATAACGATAAGGCAATGGTAAATGACACCATCGCCGATGCCCTTGACAGGATTCAGATGAAAGTCATTCCGTTCAGCTTTAAGTGGGATACGGGAATTTCCCTGCCTGCCCGCCGCGCCGAACGGCAGGACGGGATTTTTCCGGCTTGGGAGTACGATTGGGAAGAGATTGCGGAAAGCCTGCGGATTTATGTGGAAGTGGTGATTCAGACGGCGCGGTCGCTGTATGCGCTAAAATGAAGCACCGTTGCATTTGCCGGGATAAAGCACCGTTGCATTTGTTGGAATAAAGTACTGCCGCATGCGTTGAAATAAAGTTTGACAAAAAGCATAATCTACATTATGATTATAGCGTAATTGGCGAAGACGAAGTGCAGTAGTGTGGATTATCGCTTACAGAGAGCCGGGGCGGTGAAAGCCGGCAGAATGAATCCATATGAATAACAGCTTTATCAGCCTGAACTGAATAAATGAGGTGACTGCTTCTATGCAGTAAGTCAGGTGGCACCGCGGATTATCCAGATTCGTATTCTTAAAGAGAAGCCTGTTAAGGATTACATTTGGCATATTCGTCCTGAATTGATTTTAAGATCAGTTCAGGACTTTTTTGTCATATTTTTTCATAAAAAGGGGATTTCCGGGGATTTTTAGAGAAATTTCCGGCGTTTCCCCTGTTAAACAAATAGCAGAAATGGAGGAGAAAGATGGAACTATCAACACTGTATCGCGAACGGACATTAAACCATATTACCGAAGAGGATATCGGAAAGGAGCTTAAGGCGGCAGGCTGGGTGGAGAACATCCGCGACCACGGCGGCGTTTCCTTTATTGACCTGCGGGATATGTACGGCCAGCTTCAGATTGTCATGCGGGACACAACGCTTCTTAAGGGAATTAACAAGGAGGACTGTGTCAGCATCAGCGGAAAGATTGAAAAGAGAGATGAGGAGACTTATAACCCCAAGATTCCCACGGGAACCATTGAGCTGGAAGCCCACAGCGTGGAGATTTTGGGAAAGGTATACCGTCAGCTTCCTTTTGAAGTGGCGACATCCAAAGAAATCAGAGAGGATCTCCGCCTGAAGTACCGCTTTTTGGATCTGCGCAACCGCAAGGTGATGGATAACATGATTTTCCGTTCCAACGTCATTAAATTTTTGAGGGAAAAGATGACGGAAATGGGATTTATGGAGATTCAGACGCCGATTCTGTGCGCGTCTTCCCCGGAGGGAGCAAGAGACTATATCGTTCCTTCCCGGCATTATAAAGGAAAATTCTATGCACTGCCTCAGGCGCCCCAGCAGTATAAGCAGCTTTTGATGGTGTCCGGCGTGGATAAGTATTTCCAGATTGCGCCCTGCTTCCGTGATGAGGATGCAAGAGCGGACCGCTCTCCCGGCGAATTTTACCAGCTTGATTTTGAGATGAGCTTTGCCACTCAGGAGGATGTTTTCCGTGCCGGAGAAGAGGTTCTCACTGCCACATTTGAAAAGTTTGCGCCGGAGGGGTATGAGGTGACAAAGGCGCCTTATCCGGTAATCAGCTATAAGCAGGCAATGCTGGAGTTCGGCTCCGACAAGCCGGATCTGCGCAACCCCTTACGAATTATTGATTTGTCAGAGTTTTTTAATAAATGCACCTTTAAGCCTTTTCAGAAAAAGACGGTGCGTGCAATCAAGATTCACGGGCACCAGTCTAAGGGATTTCATGAAAAGATGCTGAAATTTGCTACTGAGATTGGAATGGGCGGCCTTGGCTATCTGGAAGTTCAGGAGGATTTATCCTACAAGGGACCGATTGACAAATTTATCCCGGATGAGCTGAAGGCGGAAATGAGAGAGCTTGCAGGGCTGGAAAAGGAAGACACCATTTTCTTTATTGCAGATAAGGAAGAGCGGGCGGCGTCTTTTGCCGGGCAGATTCGGAACGAGCTTGGAAAGCGTCTGGATATTTGTGAAAAGAACGCCTACCGTTTCTGCTTTGTCAACGATTTTCCGATGTTTGAAAAGGATGAGGAGACGCATAAGATTGGATTTACCCATAATCCGTTTTCCATGCCGCAGGGCGGTCTGGAAGCTTTGAATACCAAGGATCCGCTGGAAATCCTTGCATATCAGTATGATATTGTATGCAACGGCGTGGAATTGTCGTCCGGTGCGGTTCGTAACCATAATCTGGATATTATGGTCAAAGCTTTTGAGATTGCGGGTTATGACGAAGAGGTGTTAAAGCAGAAGTTTGGGGCGCTTTACAATGCGTTCCAGTTTGGAGCGCCTCCTCATGCAGGAATGGCGCCGGGCGTGGACCGTATGATCATGCTTCTGCGTAATGAGGAAAATATCAGGGAGATTATTCCTTTTCCTATGAGCGGTACGGCGCAGGATTTGATGTGCGGGGCGCCTAATGAGGTGACGGAGCAGCAGCTTCGGGAGGTTCATATTAAAGTCAGGCAGTAAAGCGGACTTGCGCAGATGGCGCGCAGAAATGAGGAAAGTATGAGACAACATAATCATATGAAAATACTTGTCGTGGGCGGAGGAGAGATCGGCAAAAACCTGACCACGCAGCTTGCCCATGACGGATATCAGGTTACGGTCATTGACAGGGAAGAGAGCGTTGTAAGCAGTATGGGAAATTCGGTGGACGCGATCTGCCAGCAGGGAAACGGCGCTTCTTACGCTACTTTAAAGGAGGCGGGCGCAGGGGAAGCCGATATTTTGATTGCGGTGACCAATTCCGACGAATTAAATATTTTAAGCTGTATGACGGCGCATATGATGGGGGCAGGGCACACCATAGCCCGCATCAGGGATGTGGATTATTCCAAGCAGAATCGTTTTTATAAAGATAAGCTGGGGCTTTCCATGATCATTAACCCGGAGCTGGCTACGGCGATGGAGATTTACCGGATTCTCAGATTTCCGCTGGCAACCCGTGTGGAGGTTTTTGCCGGAGGCAGGGCGGAGCTGGTGGAAATGACGGTAGGAATCAATTCACCTCTTGCAGAGAAAAGCCTGATAGAGATTAACCAGCAAATGGGGATTGATCTGCTGATCTGTGCAGTGGCCCGCGAGGGAGAGGTTTTTGTACCCAAAGGGGATACGGTTCTTAAAAGCGGCGATATTCTTTATCTCACAGGCGCGGCAGAAGAATTTCGGAAATCCTTTAAGAAGTTGAAGCTTCCGATTAAGCCGCTGCAGTCGGTGCTGATTGCGGGAGGCGGACGTATTTCTTATTATTTGACAGCGGTGCTCCTAAAGCAGGGCGCGAAAGTGACGGTAGTGGAGAAGAATACAGAGCTTGCCGAAAAGATTTCGGCGGATATTCCGGGAGCGGCAGTGATGTGTGATGATGCCCTTACCTATTTTGATTCCATGTCGGCGTCGGACATTGCCAATACGGACGCTTTCATTGCCCTAACCGAAAATGACGAATATAATCTGATTGCTTCCCTGTATGCGGAATCCCAGCAGATTAATAAGGTGATTTCCCGAATTAACGCCAAATCACGGCTTAAGGTACTCCCTTCCGAAAAGAGAATCAGCACCATTTCCCGGGAGGATGTTGCGGCGGACCGGATTCTTGGCTACAGCCGTTCGCTTTTAAATGCGGAGGACAATGATGCGGTGGAGTCTCTTTACCGGCTGATGGATGGCAAGATTGAGTTTATTGAGTTTAAGATTGATGAAAAGGACAAAAACCTGCACATTCCCCTTAAGGAATTAAAGCTGAAAAGAAATATTCTGTTAGGGTGTATTATCCGGGATGGCAAAACCATTATCCCCAGGGGTGATGATGTGCTGGAGCCGGGCGATATAGCGCTTGTTGCAACCATCAAAAGACAGATTGCACGTCTGGAAGATATTTTTGAAGATTAACCGGAGGCAGGAAGAAAGATGAACAAGCGAAAGATTATCAGTGTACTTGGAAAAATTATAGTGACCGAAGTTCTGCTTATGATCCCTTCCCTGCTGGTTTCCCTGCTTTATCGGGATGGGGACGCGGGAGCGTTTTTGATAACCATATTGGCGGCGGGGGCGCTGGGGCTTGTCTGCTGTTTCGTTAAGCAGTCGGATGAGAGAATGAGCAGCAGGGACGGTTATTTTATTGTAGCTGTTGCGTGGATTATAATCAGTTTGATCGGGGCGGTGCCGCTTTATCTGGGCGGAGGATTTAAGAGCTATTTTAACGCACTTTTTGAAATAGTGTCCGGATTTACCACTACTGGAGCTTCCATACTCTCAAATCCGGAGACTCTGGGGCACGGCGTTTTGTTCTGGCGGAGCTTTACCCACTGGATAGGCGGAATGGGAGTTCTGGTATTTGTGCTTATGGTGATGCCCATGGAGAACGATAATTCCATGCATCTGGTGCGGGCGGAGGTTCCGGGACCAACGGCGGGAAAGCTGGTGCCAAGGATGCGCACCACATCCATGATTCTTTATGGAATCTATGCAATTATGACAATTGCGCTGATCATTATCTTGAAGATTCTCGGCATGAGCCTGTTTGACAGCTTTTGTATTGCGTTTGGCACGGCGGGAACCGGCGGTTTTGCGGTGACCGGCGCCGGAATAGCGGCTTATGACAGTCTGGCTGTTGAGGTGACGCTGGGAATTTTCATGTTGTTGTTTGGCGTGAATTTCAGCGTATATCATTTGATTTTGTTAAAAAGAGTCAAAGATGTTTTTACGATGGAAGAGGTGAAGGTTTACTTTGGAGTGGTGATAGCGGCGACGCTTTCCATTGCATTTAATGTCATAAAGATTGCAGGCGGTTTTGGAAATGCGCTGCGGCAGTCTTTTTTCCAAGTGTCAAGTATTATTACCACGACCGGATTTTCTACAGTGGACTATGACCGGTGGCCGGAATTTTCCAAGCATGTGCTGGTGCTTCTTATGATTATCGGTGCCTGCGCGGGTTCCACCGGAGGCGGACTTAAAATATCCAGAGTTATCATTTTGGTAAAATCATTCATTTTGGAAATCAGACAGATTATTAACCCCAGGGAAATTGTGACGGTGAGGCTGAACGGAAAACCGGTGGACAAAAAGACCCTCAGTTCCACCAGAATCTATGCGGCGGCATATTTGATTTTAATTTGTGTCTTTACGCTGATAATTTCTCTGGACGGATTTGACCTCACTACGAACCTGACGGCGGTGCTCTCCTGCTTCAATAATATCGGACCGGGGCTTAACATGGTGGGACCTATGCAGAATTTCAGTATTTATTCGGATTGGGTGCAGGTGGTGCTGTCCATTGTCATGCTGACCGGGAGGCTGGAGATTTTTCCGATGTTTTTGCTGTTTGCGAGGTCGGCGCATGATAAGTAAGTTTTGGTTTAGTTTGGTTTGCAGGGAATTTCGAACGGACGCATGGAGAGGAAATAAGTTCTACGTCGCCATTTATGGCGCTCGCCACGGCTAGATAGTGCGAGCGCGAATTGGCTCCTTTAGAACTTATTTCCTCTCCGTGCTGTCTGTGAAACAACACAAAGCCAAACAAGTCGTTTCGCTATTGTCGAATGGTCCACTATGCTGGCAGTGATGCGTTACGTGGTGATTAACGGCAATTTATTGGAAAACCCGACACAGCCTAACACAATCAAAACAGTAAATCATTCGACTATAGCAAAAGTGCAAATTGGTAAAGATACGTTGTTCACTGACAGCTTGTATGGAGATTTATTTCTTAAGGAGCCCATTAAAAAGCACCAGTACTTGGTGAGGTATTTTCGAACCTA
>JAMPGL010000020.1 GCA_023663945.1 Lachnospiraceae bacterium
GCATGTGTCCTGCATTAAAGGAATGGGCGGAAGATGAGAGAAGGGAAGGAAGAGCTGAGGGAGAGAAACGTGGATTGAGGAAAGGAAAACAGGAAGGAAAACGCGAAGAACGCGCTTCCATTATCAGAAATATGATACGTGAAGGGATGGATCACGAGATGATCCGCAGGGTCACGGGCTGTTCCCAAAAAGAACTTTCGCTTGCCATAGGGGATTAGGAATTATTTGCAGTTAAAGTTAATAGCGTTTATGAAAAGCTTCCATTGTAAGATATGTAATTGTCTTATGGTGGGAGTTTTTTTGTTAAGGAAAAGAATATATCAAAATCTTATGAATGTAAAAAATGGAGAATATAGACGTGGAAGAACAAGTTATGTTGTCGGTAATTGTTCCCGTATATAATGGAGCGAAATATTTGCAAAATTGTGCGGAGTATTTAACCAAACAAACATTAAATGATTATGAAGTAATTTTTGTTGATGATGGCTCAACGGATGATTCTGGTGCTTTATTGGATAAAATTGTAGAAGAAAATGATAGATTTAAGGTGATTCATAAAAGGAACGGCGGAACTGCCAGCACAAGGAATGCAGGGCTGGACATAGCAGTTGGAAAGTATGTAACTTTTCTTGATTGTGATGATGAATTGGAGCCAACTATTTATGAGAAGCTGGTTGATATTATAGAGCGTCAGAATGTGGATATGGTTACTTGCGGATTTTATTTTAAAGTGGAAATGCAGTCAGCAGAAACAGATGGGGAGGCATATTTAGAAAAAAATGCATATCCAACAGCGTGCTATAAAACCAAGGATGAAATAAAAGAGCATCTCGTGGAAATGTGGGACTCTGATATTATGTCCAATGTTTGGAACAAAGTATATCGGATGAGCCTGATTAAGGAGAAAAAGCTTCGATATAGGGAGGGGCATGTTTATACGGAGGACAGAGTCTTTAACAGGCTTTTTTTAGAAAATTGCGAAAGCATTGCTTTTACGGATGAATGTCTGTATTACTATGTGCGGGAAAGAGTGGGTTCGACTACCGAAAAATATCGGGATGACTATTTCACGATTCGTTTAAAAGAATACAAAGAATTTCAAGTACATTTTAAAAATATGGAGGTATGGGGCGGTAAGGCAAAAGAATATGTATGCCGGGAATTTATTGAGAGAATTGCAGGATGCATAGAAAATATCTTTCATTCGGAAGAAATGTCAAATCGTAAGAAGTATCAGCAGATTGCATGTGTGATTCATCATAAGGATGTGCGTGAAGCTATAAAATATGCAAAATGCAGGTCTGTAAAAATGCGTGTTTTCATATTGCCAATAAGATGCAATTGGACATTGGGAACTTACATAATGGGAAAGCTTATTTACACCATTCGGAAGAATAATCCCGTGTTATTTCATAAAATGAAAAACAATAGATGAGAAGGAGTACATGATGAAAGTAGTATTTATTAATCCGCCGTTCAAAGAAGAATACGGAAAATTTTCAAGGGAGCAGAGAAGCCCGGCAATTACCAAAAGCGGATGTTTTTATTATCCGTTATGGCTCATATATGCTGCGGCAAGGGTAGAGCGGGACGGATTTAAGGTTGAGTTTATTGATGCACCGGCAAAGCAAATGGGAAAAGCCGTGTGCCTCGATAAAATAAAGAAAGTTGCGCCGGACGCGGGCATGTTTGTTGTAGACACAACAACACCGTCAATCTATAGTGATGTTGAATTTGCGGCGGAATTAAAAATGTTGTATAAAAATGCAATTGTTGTTTTGGTAGGGACACATGTTTCGACAAGACCTGAAGAAACATTAAACCTGAATAAAAATATTGATGCGGTAACGCGCAGGGAATATGACATATCAGTTCATGAAATTGCATGTGCTTTACGTGACGGTAGAGACTGGAGAAATGTAAGAGGAATAACTTATAGGGATAATGATGGGACTATCAAGGAAAATGAGGACATGTCTTATATAGAGGATATGGATGATGTACCTTTTGCATCTGAGTTTATCAAAAAACATTTAGATGCTGAAGACTATTTTATATCAATCGCAACCTTCCCGGAAATCCAGATTTTTACCGGACGGGGCTGTCCATTTTATTGTAACTTCTGCCTATACCCACAGACGATGCATGGACATAAATACCGATTCAGAAGCCCTCAAAATGTTGTGGAAGAATTTCAATATATTGTTGACCATTTCCCGAATGTAAAAGAAGTTGTTATTGAGGATGATACATTTACTGCTGATACGGGGCGTGTAGTAGAGGTATGTAAATTATTGATAGACAAGGGGATTAATAAGAAAATAAGGTGGATGTGCAATTCACGGGTCACTTTGGATTATGGAACAATGGTGATGATGAAAAAGGCAGGGTGCAGATTGCTTTTGCCCGGATTTGAAAGCGGAAGCCAGCAGATTTTGAATAATATCCGTAAAGGAACGAAAGTGGAGCAGTACAAGCCATTTGTAGATAATGCAAGAAAAGCCGGAATGCAGGTGCATGGCTGTTTTATTGTCGGAAACAAAGGAGAAACGAGAGAAACCATGCAGGAGACTTTGAAGGTTGCTCTTACACTTAAGCTGGATACGGTGCAGTTTTATCCATTAATGCCATATCCAGGGACAGAAGCGTATGATTGGGCTGTTGCGCAGGGGTATTTAAGTGGAAAATATACAGATTATTTGCAGGAAGATGGAAATCATAATACCAGTATGCATATCGGGGATATATCGGCTCAGGAATTGGTGGAGTTTTGTAATATGGCACGCAGAAAATTTTATTTAAGACCTTGGTACATAGGGCATCGGATATGGATGGGAATTAAAAGTTTAGATGATCTGGAACGTTCTTTGAAAGCGTTTGGACGATTTAAAGGATTTCTCTTAAGGAGTCATTAGCCAGAAAAGCTAAAAGGGTGAATTTAGGAATGGAGTTTATAAATAGCTGGGAGGTAAAAACATAGATTCACTTGGAACATAGAGGAGATGTGATGATGAAATATGCAATAAATGGGCGTTTTCTTACCCAAAGATTAACAGGGGTACAGCGAATGGAAATAGAGTTATTAAAAGAATTAGACAAGCTATTACTTTATGAACAAAATGACATAGTTATTGTGGCACCAAGTGGCTATAAAAAAGGAGTTCAGCTAAAAAACATACGAGTAGTTATGTTTGGCAAATTGAAAGGAATAGCTTGGGAGCAAATTTCTTTTTATCACTATTTAAGAAAAAATGATCTTATAGGTATCAATTTAGGAAATGTTGCGCCATTGTTAAAACCTGATATTGTATGTATACATGATGTAAAATTTGTCAAACATCCCGAGTGGACTAGATGGAAATATGTCTTATGGAGTAGGTTGCACTATTGGAATGCGTTAACGCGCGGAAGTAAGGTGCTGACAGTTAGCAATTTTTCTAAGAAAGAAATAGAAGAATGTTATCCAAAGAAAAGAAGCCAGATTTATGTTTTGGATGAAGGATGGCAACATATGAGAGAAATGAAAAGTGATCCAGAAACTCTAAAAAAGTATGAATTGACAAGAGGAGAGTATTATTTTTCATTGTATCAAATTATGCCGAATAAAAATTTTAAATGGATTATCAAAGCCGCTGAGCATAATCCGAATGAATTATTTGTTGTATCAGGCTGGCATAATAAAAAGATGAATATTTCGGATATAGATTCAAAAGATGTAAAAAAATTTAAAAATATTAAGGTGTTAGGATATATCAAAGATGAGGAAATGAAATTTTTATTAGAGAATTGCAAGGCATTTATATTCCCAAGTGTATATGAAGGCTTTGGCTTGCCGCCATTAGAAGCGTTAGCTGTCGGGGCAAAAGTTTTAGTCATGGACATACCTGTTATGAGAGAGGTTCTTGGGGATAGCGTGCAATACATACAAAATGATAATTATTCAGTAGAAGTAGATGAATCAATCAAGGCTGATAACGCATTAGAACGGCACTCATGGGAGAATGGTGCTAGGAAGTTGATGAATGTTTTAGATATAAATATATCAGAAGATGGAGAAAAATTATGACAGAGAAAATAGAGGTTATATATATATGCGATGAAAAGTTTGTAAAGTTGACGGCAATTTCCATTTATTCTCTCTTATATAATAATAAAAGTAATAATATCAAAATATGGCTAATTGCAAATGGCATTAAGAAGGAAAGTAAAGGAAGTATAATTGAGTTAGTACATAAGTTTCATAAGGAGATCGCTGTTGTTGATGCGATTGACTTAAAAGAAAGATTTATTATTCCAAAGACAATTTACTCTAATTTATCTGTATACAATAATTTATTTTTAGCTTCAATGATAAATGCTGAGAAAGCAATTTATATAGACGGTGATACGATTATTTTGAGGTCATTGTCTGAAATGTGGGAAGTAGATATAAAAGATAAATATGTAGCGGGTGTAAAAGATACAATAGGAATTATAGAGCGTGCTGAAGCCGGCATAGGTAGAGATGAACTATATATCAATACTGGTGTAATGTTATGTAATTTAAATTTGTGGCGTGAAGATCAGCTTGAAAAAAAATATATAGATTATATTAATGGACATACGGGAAAATATATTTTTCGCAGTCAACGTATAATAAATGCAGTTTGCAAAAATAAAATGATACAAATATCACCACATTTTAATCTGCTTCCAGATTATATTCGTTTTAACCATAAGCAAAATTGTATATTACATCAAACAAAGACATTTTATGATGACAAGGTGTTATTTGATGCTAGAAGCAATCCCTGTATCCTTCACTATGCGGGAAGAGAGTATAATCGTCCTTGGTATAACAAATGTATTCACCCAATGAAAGGTGTGTTTGAAGAGTATGAAAGTCAATCTGGATGGCATATGGAAAGAAAAGAATATAGATTAAGAAAAAAAATACAATTTGAAAAGATATTAATTCAATATATGCCTAATACAGTATATATAATAATTGCGAATATTAACAATACGATAAAATGTATAAAGAAAGGAGTATTATGAGTTATAAATTTGTGGTTGTGGGTGCAGGATTAGCAGGATTAACAATGGCTGAAAGAATATCGACAGTATTTAACGAAAAGGTGCTTCTTATAGAACGAAGAGGTCACATAGGCGGAAATGTTTATGATTGCTATGACCATTCAGGAATCCAAATTCAAAAGTATGGACCGCATACATTTCATACTTCCTTGGAAAATGTTTATCAATATTTAAGTTTGTTTACGGAATGGAGAGAATACCAACATAGAGTTATGTCATATGTTGATGGAATGATGATTCCTATGCCTATAGGAATTGAATCAATAAATAAATTGTATAATTTTAATTTATCAGCCGATGAATTTGAAGCATATATAGAAGAAAAAAGAATGAATATAGATAATATAAAAAATAGTGAAGATGTTGTTTTGAGTCAGGCTGGAAAAGATATTTATGAGAAATTTTTTAAGAATTTTACTATAAAGCAATGGGGGGTATCACCAGCGGAATTGGATCCTTCCGTAATAGCAAGAATACCTTTTAGGATAAATCGAGATACAAGGTATTTTACTGATAAATATCAGTTTCAACCTAAGTATGGATATACCGAAATGTGTAATAATATGGTAAAAAATAAAAATATACATATTCTGCTTAATGTAGATTATAAAGAAGTGATTAATGAGTTCGATTATGAATATTTAATTTATACGGGTCCTCTGGATGACTATTTTGATTGTCGTTTAGGAAAATTAAGATATAGAAGTATAAATATGGTTTTTGAGACATATGAAAAAGATAGTTATCAGGAAGTGGCTTCTATGAGATTCCCTAATGATTATTCATATACTAGAATTACAGAGTTTAAAAAAATCACAGGACAAATATCAAAGTACACAACTGTTCTAAAGGAATATCCTTGTGATGGTGAAGAAAAGTATTATCCATTTCCAGATGCGTATAATAAGTCTTTAGCAGAAAAATACAGAAAAATGGCAGAAAAAGAAAGGAATGTTTTCTTTTTGGGAAGATTGGCGGAGTACAAGTACTATGATATGGATGATGTTGTGAATCGTGCATTAAGTATATTTGAAATCTTAAGGAGAAAAAATGAAACCATTGGTTAGCATTATTGTACCAGTTTATAATGCGGTAAAGTATGTTGAAAAAATGATATGCAGTATTTTGGCACAGACCTATGATAATTTTGAGTTATTACTTATCATTGATGGAGCAACTGACGGAAGTTATGAAATATGTAAAAAGTACGCTGCATCTGAAATAAGGATAGTCATGTTTAATCAAGCTAACAAAGGGATTTGTGCAGCCAGAAACAAGGGAATTGTTGAGGCAAGAGGAAAATATATTTTGTTTGTTGATCATGATGACGAAATTTCACCTACACTTATAGAAAGAGCAGTAGTCTCTATAGAAGAAACAGGCGCTGATTTGGTTAAGTTTGGATTTACAATATGTAATACGGATAAAAAAAATCGTTGCTGTAAGAAAGTACAGATATATCGGAATATTACATATGATAAAGAAGGTTTATGCAATGATTACATGTATATATTAAACAGTGAAGCAAATGTTTACATATGGGATGCATTGTACAGAAGTGATTTTATTAAACAGAATGTACTTTGTTTTGATGAAAAATATAGTAATGGGGGTGAGGATATTGCATTCAATATTTCTATGCTTCCTTATATAAAGAAAATAGGATTTATCAGTGATAATTTATATAATCACTATAACAGAGATAATCAGAGTACGAGTCTTAAATTTTCCGAAAATATGTTTAAAGCTAAGATACAGATGCTTGACGATGTGTTAAAAACGTATGAAGTATGTTTTTCTGATAGGAAATATCCAGTCTATTATGCCTATTTTGCTTCTAAAGTAATAGGAAGTATATGCTCAAAAGGATTCTGTATGGACAGAACCAAACTATCTATAGAATATTTAGCTATAGCAAGAGAGCATATAGAATGGGATACCATAAAAAAAACTATTATAAAAAGTGAATTGAGCTATAAGAGGAGAATAGTGCTTATTATGAATGTTATGGGAATGAATAGGATGCTTTCAATTTGTTTTAGCGTAAAACAAATTTGCTTATTTATAAGCCAATTAAAAAATAGATGTGGAAAGAAGTAAAATGAAAAAATAATGAGTCAAAGGATTGAGGTAAACAAAAAATGCAGGGAATAATTTTAATGCTTGGAATTAGTTTCTTGATATTAATATCATATTATATTTCAGGAAATGATTTGTTATCTCCCTCTGTAATCTTAGAAGTCTGCTATTTGGTATCAGTGGCAGTAATGTTAATGTCATGGGAAGTAAAATATAATTGGAATACTGTAGGAATAATTCTTTTGGGATTAGTTTCATTTCAATTTACGGAAGCATTATTTTACATGCAGAGAAGCAAAAATAGAAAACAAAAAATGGCAGTTATTGATGTTTCAAAAGCAGTGCTTTTTCTTGTAATTATAATACAAATCATAGTAGTTATTTTATATGCCAGAGAAATTATGAGGATAGGGAGAGCGGGTTTGTTGGAATCAATGAAGATTGTCCGTAGACAAAATATGTATTCGGCATCATTAGAAACATCGCAATATATTAAATTTTATATTTCGAGGATAATGAAATTTAATTATGCAGCGGCATATGTTAATTTATATATTTTTCTGAACAATAGTATGCTGACTGGCAAAATTCGAGGAAATGAGATTTATTTATTTTCTATAATAATATATATTATGCAGGCTTTTCTAAGTGGAGGAAGACAACAGTTTCTAAGAATTTCATTGGCAGCCATTATTATAGTATTATTGAATGATAGACGCAGGAGCGATTGGAAAAGTAAAATTTCAATAAAAATAATGGTCAAACTAATGCTGTTCTTGATTATTATAATTATAGCATTTTATTCTATACGGGTTATTATTGGAAGAACTTCGCAAGTAAATGATACGTTATGGGATATGTTTTCCGTTTATTTTTCAGGCGGCTTGTTGGGTTTTAATACGTATATGGAGAATCCCATAAGAAATACAGGAAATCTTATTGGAAGCCAAACATTTAAAGATTTATTCAATTTATTATATAAATTTGATTTCTTTTCTACGAGAATTATTCCACAGTTGGAATTTCGGAAAGTAGGAAATCAACTTACAAATACATACACAGCATTTAGATATTATTATCAAGATTTTGGAATTCAAGGAATTGTAATCATGCAAGTTATATTTTCTTTTATTTTTAATGAAGTATATCTTCGAATTAAAAAGCACGGTGACAGCCGAATGATACCAATATATTCTTTCCTTTTTTTTGCATTAGTGATGCATGTAATTTTAGATCAGTTTTTTAGTATTTTGTCCATAGGATTTATTGAAACAATTATAGAAATATTCATTTTATATTGGATTGAGTCACATATTGCAGTCAGAATACGTACAAGAAAAATACCTACAATGAGGATGGAATGAAAAACAATAAATTAATAGCGGGAATATTAAGAATATTGACTGTAAACACAATAGGATTAATTTTAGGAATGGTTAATAACATTGTACTCCCCAAATTTCTTTCTATTGATTCGTATGCACAGATAAAAAGTTATCATTTATATTATAATTTTATCGGAATCTTTCATTTGGGAACAATTGATGCAGTCGGATTAAAATATGGTGGGAGCAAATATACAGATTCAAGGAACTGTGAACTGTCAAAGGAAGCTACTTCTATACGGATATTTCTGATTGTTGAACAAATTATAATGATGACAATTGCCGTTGTGATTGGCTCTAAAATAGCCTTGTTTGTATGTGGGACAATTTTTTTTACTAATCTAATTAGCTATTATAAGATACTTTTTCAGGCAACAGGGGAATTTAAAAGATATAGTCGTATTGTTTTTGAAACGTCATTATTGAGGTTCCTTTCTAATATTATTTTAATATTTGGGTTTCATAGTGATAATTACCTTACCTTTATTTTGTTATATGTTCTTTCAGATGTGCTTATTGCAATGATATTAGAAAAGAAATATGCAGTATATAAATCATCTCCTATAAAAGAAATAGTCACATATATTGTATCGGGAATAAAGAACGGTTTTTTACTGCTAAGTGGCAATATTATTGTAAATCTTTTATCATCTATTGACCGCTGGTTTGTTAATTTTGGCTCAAAAACAAACGAGTTTGCTTTTTACTCATTTGCAGTTACAATTGAACAAATTTTGATTAATCTTACAAAACCATTCCAAATATCTTTATATAACTATTTTTGCATTAATCGAGAGAATACGGATGAGATTATTAAAGTTAGAAAGTATTTAACAATTATATCATCATTGCTTGTATCGTGCTTCTTCCCGATTGAAAAATTTGTAATAGTATGTTTAAGAGAATACAAGGCATCATTACCTGTATTAGTTTTATTGTTTGCTTCTCAGATATGGAGCGTTGTTGTTAATAGTATATATATTAATTTGTATAAAGCGCATGGAAAACAAAATCTTTATTTTAAACGGGTCTTGGCTGTGGTGTGTATAGCGGTGTTTTTAGATACAATAGGGTTTGCTTTTTGGAAAAGTAATATAACATATGCAATTACAACATTAATATCCAACATTATTTGGTATATTATATCATGTTTGGATTTTCAAAAATATTTTCCTAAATTAAAAGAGTGGATGTATATTGTGGTAATGACTATTTGTTTTAGCACATTAGGACTGACAGAAGGCGGACTAAGTGATATGCTGATATATTTGTTTGTTGTCTGCATATTGACTTGTTTGTTGTTTAAAAACGAGCTGAAGATAATATTGCTATACATGAATAATTTGTGTAAAAAAATATGTGACAAAAATAGATATTAAGATTCGCCTGCTGAAAAGTTTGGCAAAGGAAATACGGGAAAGACGGTTATTACAAAAAAATATTCTTCCGAATTGAAGCCGGGTGATGAGCCTTATTATCCGGTAAATGATTCAAAGAATCAAGAGCTGTACGCAAAGTACAGCCAGTTAGAGGAAAACTAATGTAAAAGGAGACAGAAGAATGAAAATTGCAATCGCAGGAATTGGCTATGTAGGGCTGTCCAATGCTGTCTTATTATCACAGCACAATGAAGTATGTGTAGTAGACATTATACCTGAAAAGGTAGAGATGATTAATGAGCGCAGGTCGCCTATTATAGATACGGAATTGGAAGAATATCTTTCAAAAGAAGACTTAAATTTAAAGGCAACCTTGGATAGCGTGTCAGCATATAAAGATGCAGACTTTGTAATTATATCCACGCCAACCAATTATGACAGCGAAAAGAATTATTTTGACACTTCTTCGGTGGAGTCTGTTATCGAAGAAGTGTTGTGGAACAATTCTTCTTCATACATAGTAATCAAATCTACGGTTCCGGTCGGCTTTACGGAGATGGTGCAGAAGAAATATGGAAGTAGCCGCATTTTGTTTTCGCCGGAATTTTTAAGGGAAGGACGGGCTCTGTACGACAATCTTTATCCTTCCAGAATTATAGTAGGTGCGCACGGCAGTGATCCGGAAACTGTGCGGAAGGCGGAGCAGTTTGCCGGATTATTAGCGCAGGGAGCAGTTAAGGAAAATATAGATATTTTGCTCATGGAGCCAACAGAAGCCGAGGCAGTAAAGCTTTTTGCAAATACTTATCTGGCGCTTAGGGTTGCTTACTTTAATGAGCTGGATACCTACGCAGAGGTGCGGGGGCTGAATACGGAACAGATTATCAAGGGGGTCTGCCTTGACCCACGGATTGGCAATCATTACAACAATCCCTCATTTGGGTATGGCGGATACTGCCTGCCCAAGGATACCAAGCAGCTTCTAGCGAATTATGACCATGTTCCAAATAATATTATTGGAGCAATTGTGGATGCAAACAGAACCAGAAAAGATTTTATAGCGGAACAAATTTTGAAGAGGCTTGACTTTGAAAAAAGACTTGTAGGACAGCAGGAATGCATAGTGGGAGTTTACCGCTTGACGATGAAAGCCAATTCTGATAATTTCAGGCATTCCTCCATACAAGGGATTATGAAACGCTTGAAAGCAAAGGGAGTAGAGATAATTATTTACGAACCATCCATGAAAGAAAATACTTTTTTTGGAAGTTGTGTTGAAAAGGACTTGCAGGTATTCAAGGATAAATGCGATTTGATTATTTCCAATAGAAGGGAAAAAGAATTGTCTGATATAACAGATAAGGTATATACAAGAGATTTATATTCTCGGGATTAGCTGATAAACATATTTTATATTGTATGGATGAAATAATTATAAAATGCGGAAAAAAACGCAAAACACAGCACGCACATTGACAATTACATATTTTATATCAGAAAACACTTGCTAATTACCTCGCACTCTGCTATATTAAATTTATCAATTCAATGTGAATCTTCTATTTCTTTCAGAAGCCTTCAAAACTGTCTGAATGAAATCCATGGCGCATCCTGCCGGAAATTCACGGAAGAAAATTTAAACACAGGCAGAGGTGAAGATACTGGCGCAGGCAAGGCTTTGCGGCATATACCCGTCATGCTCTGCCGGAAGGAGAGAGTATGGGGTATACCAAAAAGACACTGCAGGAACTTAGTCTGATTGACAATTTCCTGTCAAACGCAATTGCATCCAATCAGGAGGTCAGCGGACCCTTTTACCGGCTGCTGCTGTCCGTACTGCTTGGGAAGGAACTGAAAACAATCCGCGTGCAGGCACAGCAGATTATTCCGGCAGCAATGCCGGACTTAAGGGGGATCCGGCTGGACGTGGAGATTACGGAAGAGGATGAAGGAATCATCACAAATGTTTATAACGTTGAACCGCATCTCAAAGACAGGCTCAATCTGCCAAGACACAACCGCTATTACCAAGCCAAAATAGACGGCAGATATGTGAGGAGAGGGCTGAAGGATTTCTCTGCTGTTCCCAATCTGTATATTATTACGATTACGAATTATGATCTGTTCGGTGAGGACTACATGATGTATACAATTCACAATAAATGTGAGGAAGTACCAGAGTTAAACTATGACGATGGATTAAAATTTATATATTTTAATACAAAAGGTCAAAAAGGTGGTAGCCGAGCGATTAAAAATATGTTAACATATTTTCAGAATAGTAATAATAAAAATGCGGTGGACGAAGCAACCAGAGCCATAGATTCCTATGTGGCAAAGGTAAAAAGTCTGCCGGAAGTGGAGGCTGGATATATGACGCTTGGGGATTGGATCGACGATATTAAAGAAGACATGGCGGAAGAGCTAAGGGTAGAACTAAGAGAAGAAATGGCAGCAGAAGTGAGAGAAGAAGTAACAGCAGAGGTAAGAAAAGAAGTAACAGCAGAGGTAAGAAAAGAAGTAACGGCAGAGGTAAGAAAAGAAGTAACAGCAGAGGTAAGAGAAGAAGTAACAGCAGAAGTACGAGAAGAGGTTAACAAAGAAATAAAAGAACAGGAAGTCAGGCTTACGGTTGAAATGGCACAGGAATATCACGATACCAAAGAAAACACAGTGGACAAGCTCCGGAGCAGGTTCCCGGAATACAGCGGACAGGCTGAGGAATTGGTGTCCAAATACTGGAAAGAGCATTAGGCAGGATATTTTAGAAAAGAGAGTGTAAAATAACGGTTAAGGAACTTCTGATATAAGATATGTGATTATCTTATATTGGAAGTTTTTTATTTCCGCGAGCAACGAGTCACAGTCACGCGGCATGACCTTGACGACTGCCGCGTGGTTTGAAACAGCAAAAATAAATGGTATGAGAAAGGCACAACTATGACAAAAGAATCAAACACACCCCAAGATAAAATAGACCTCTTCGTCCCCGGGCGTCTCTGTCTCTTCGGAGAGCACAGTGACTGGGCGGGGCTCCAGAAGAGCATGAACGCGGACATTGTCCCGGGCTATGCCATTGTCACCGGCATTGAGCAGGGGATTTACGGAACCGCACAAAAGGCGGATGCCTTTTCCGTCACCAGCACGCTGCCGGAATACCACGGTTTTTCTTTTTCCAGCGAAATGGACATGAACAAGCTCCGCACGGCGGCAAGGGAAGGCGGTTTCTTTTCCTACGTGGCGGGCGTGGCTTCCTATATCTGCGAATGGTATCATGTGGGAGGGCTGCATCTGGAAATTACGGACATGACGCTTCCCATGAAAAGCGGGCTGTCCTCCTCTGCGGCTATCTGCGTGATGGTAGCCAAGGCGTTTAATCAGCTTTATGATTTACATATGAACACGCTGGGGCTGATGAACATTGCCTATTGGGGGGAACAGCGGACTCCCTCCCGGTGCGGACGGCTGGATCAGGCGTGCGCGTTCGGGGTAAATCCGGTTCTTATGACTTTTGACGGAAACGAACTGGATGTGGACCGTATCACGGTGAAAAAGCCTCTTTACTATGTGTTTTCTGATCTGATGGCTGGAAAGGACACGGTAAAGATTTTGGGCGATTTAAACAGGGGGTATCCTTTTGCCCACAATGAGATGGAGGAGCGGCTTCACGAGGCGTTAGGGAAGGACAACCGGATTATCACCAGCAGGGCAGTCTCTTATCTTTCAAGCGGAGATGCATCCAAGCTGGGTGCCTTGATGACGGAGGCGCAGGAGCTTTTTGACGAGAAGGTGGCGCCCATGTGTCCGGAGGAACTGACGGCACCGGTTCTGCACAGTATCCTGAATGACCCGGTGGTAAAAAGCCTTACCTACGGCGCAAAGGGGGTGGGCTCTCAGGGAGACGGAACGGTACAGTTCCTTGCCAGAGATGAAAAGACCCAGGGAGAGCTGGCGGAGTATCTGCGGAATAAGAAGGGAATGACGACTTATACGTTAACGCTCCGCCCCAATACGGTGGTGCGCAGGGCGGTAATTCCGGTGGCGGGATTTGGAACCCGTTTATATCCGGAGACGAGGGGCGTCAAGAAGGAATTCTGTCCCGTAGTGGACAAGGACGGGCTGGTGAAGCCTGCCATTCTGGTACTGCTTGAAGAGTTAGACCAGATAGAAATAGAAGAGATATGCCTGATTTTGAACAGGGATGAAAAGGAGTATTATGAGGACTTCTTTTTAAAGCCGCTGCCCTTGGAGCATTACAGTAAGTTATCAAAAGACATGAAGGCTTATGAGAATAAAATCCGGAGAATCAGCAGGAAGCTGCGGTTTGTTTTTCAAAATGAGCAGAAAGGGTTCGGACATGCGGTGTACCAGTCCCGGAGCTTTGCGGCGGGGGAGCCTGTCCTGCTCCTTTTGGGGGACACGATTTATCACAGTAATACGAGCGTGCCGTGCACCAAACAGCTCCTTAATGCCTATGAGCAGTTTGGACAGCCCATGACGGCGGTGCATTCCGTGGAACTGCCGGAGGTGGTGCATTACGGGATTTTCAGCGGTGTCTGGGAAAATAAGGAGGAGACGGTGTTAAGGCTCACCGCCATTGCGGAGAAGCCTTCCTGCGAGGAGGCAAGGGATTATCTGTCGGTGGCGGGCAGGAAACGGGCGGAAAACTACTATGCGGCGTTCGGCGCTTATGTGATTACGAAGGATGTCTATGACCGCTTGGACTATGCGATCAGCCAGGGCATTGCCAATGACAAGGGAGAGATTGAACTTACCAGCGCATTAGAATATGTGCGTAAGGAAAAGGGCATGATGGCGTTTGTGCCGGATGGGGAATCCTATGATATTGGAAATGCGGAGGCGTACCGGAAAACGGTTGCGGAGTTTGGGGTGATGTGAAATGACTGAAACTTACACACCCCTCACGCCTCCATCTGATAAACATCCTCCCGATTATTATACCTTGCAATAAACTCATGAATCTTGTCCGTGGGCGTATACACATCGGACATGGAAGAGTCGTGGTTCATAAAATCAATGATGGAAGCAAGGAATTTGCTCATGTCAGCTTCCACATAGTAAGGACGGGACTTAAGTTCCGCGCGCTGATAAGTAAGGTTGGTGGTCACAACCTTGTCAAAATAGCACTTCTCGTAAGCTTCGTCAAAGCGTTCCATTCCGTCTGTAAACAGACCAAAGGTACAGCATATGTAAACATGCTTGGCATTCATTGCCTTTAATTGTCTGGCGGTATCAAGCATGCTTCCGCCGGAAGAGATCATATCGTCAATAATGATTACGTCCTTGCCGTCAACATTATCTCCCAAAAATTCATGTGCAACGATAGGGTTTTTGCCGTTGACGATAGTGGAGTAGTCACGGCGCTTGTAGAACATTCCCGTATCCACGCCCAGTACATTTGCAAAATAGACGGCGCGGTCTAATGCCCCTTCGTCGGGGCTGATGACGATCAAATGCTCTTTGTCGATTAACAGGCTGTCATCGGTGCGCAGAAGCGCCTGAATAAACTGATAGGGCGGCGTAAAGTTGTCAAAACCGCACAGCGGTTCCGCGTTCTGCACTCTGGGGTCATGAGCGTCAAAAGTGATAAAATTACTTACGCCCATATGATATAATTCCTCAATGGCGTAGGCGCAGTCGAGGGATTCCCTTCCATTTCTCTTGTGCTGTCTTCCCTCGTATAAAAAGGGCATGATGACGTTGATCCGGTGCGCCTTGCCGTTAACGGCGGCGATAACGCGTTTTAAATCCTGATAATGGTCATCAGGAGATTTATAATTGGTATAACCGTTCATAGTATAAGAAATACTATGGTTGCATACATCTACCAGAATAAACAAATCTTTTCCTCTGACGGACTCGGAAATTACAGCCTTTCCCTCCCCGGAACCAAAGCGGTAACAGGAAGTGCCAAGAAGGTAATTGTCAGCAACGTACCCTTCAAAGGCAGGATCGTTTTTGACGTTGTTTTGAATGTCTCTTCTGAAATTAACAAGATGAGTATTGACGCTGTTTCCTAACTTGGCGGCGGATTCTAAAACAATCAGTTTTAAAGGCGCAACGGGAATAGCGGCTTCCAGCTTAGATATGTTCGGCATGATAACCTCCAAAATTTTCCTAAAGTAAACGGATAAAACATCAATTTTATTTTATATCATTATGTTAGTGACACGTCAAGAAATTTCTTGTAAAATAGATTAGGAAAGAATGGTGCAGGATATGAAGGATAAAAAGCAAAAAGGACATATAATCAAAGAAGTGCTTGCCGGGAGCATTGCCGAAGAGCTTGAAATAATGCCGGGGGATAAACTACTCTCCATTAACGACAATGAGATTGAAGATATTTTTGATTATCAATATTATGTGGAAGACGATTACATTGAGATTCTTATCGAGAAGCCGGACGGAGAAGAATGGTTTATGGAAGTGGATAAGGAGGAGGACGAGGATCTTGGAATCGTGTTTGAAAACGGGCTTTTAGATGAGTACCGGTCCTGCCGCAATAAGTGTATTTTCTGCTTCATTGACCAGATGCCTAAAGGGATGAGGGAGACTCTTTATTTTAAGGATGATGATTCCCGTCTTTCCTTTTTACAGGGAAATTACGTGACGCTTACCAACATGTCAGACCACGATATAAAAAGAATCATTAAGTATCGCTTATCGCCGATTAATATTTCTTTTCAGACCATGAATCCGGAGCTGCGCTGCAAGATGTTAAACAACCGTTTTGCCGGAAAAGCGCTTCAAAAGGTGGACAGGCTTTATCAGGCGGGAATTTCCATGAACGGACAGATTGTGCTCTGCAAAGGCATAAACGACGGCAGGGAATTAGAGTACAGCATTCGGAAACTGATGGAGTATGCGCCGCTTCTTGAGAGCGTGTCCGTGGTTCCGGTAGGGCTGTCCAAATACCGGGAAGGGCTTTATCCCTTAGAGCCTTTTGACAGTGAGGACGCGGAGGAGGTGCTTGCCCTGATTCACGGCATTCAGCGGGAATGCATGGAACAGTTCGGGCTCCATTTTGTCCATGCCAGTGATGAGTGGTATCTTCTGGCGGGCTTGGAACTGCCGGAAGAGGAAACTTATGACGGCTACTTACAGCTTGAAAACGGCGTGGGGATGTTAAGGCTTCTGCTGAATGAGTTTCAGGATGCATTACAGGATTTAAAGAGCCGGGAAGCAGATGGAAAACGGAGGGAGAAGGAGAGCTGTCTTTCCATGGCTACCGGAAGGCTTGCTTATCCTTATATTTGCCAGATGGCAAAACAGCTGATGGAAACGCTTCCCGGATTGCGGATTCAGGTTTATGAGATTGTCAACGAGTTTTTTGGCGAGAGCATTACCGTTGCCGGGCTTCTTACCGGCAGGGATATTATCGGGCAGTTAAAGGATAAAGAATTAGGAGAGAGGCTTCTGCTTCCAGAGAATATGCTGAGGAGCGGAGAGCCGGTATTTCTTGATGATGTGACCGTGGAGGAGATGGAAAAGACTTTACAAGTAAAAATAGATATTGTAAAATCAAGCGGATATGATTTTGTAGAAGCAGTATTGGATTTGCAATAGCGGTATTGGATTTGCAGAGGCAGTATTGGATTTGCAATAGCAGTATTGGATTTGCAGAAGCAGTATTGGATTTGTAAAAGCTGTATGAGAAGAAAAGTGAGGAGATTATGGGTACAAAAAGAAAGCCGATCGTGGCGGTGGTTGGAAGACCGAATGTGGGGAAATCCACATTATTTAACGCGCTGGCAGGGCAGAGAATTTCAATTGTGAAGGATACGCCGGGAATCACCAGAGACCGGATTTATGCAGATGTCTCTTGGCTGGATAAGCAGTTTACTTTGATTGACACCGGGGGTATTGAGCCGGACAGCAGAGACGTGATTTTATCCCAGATGCGGGAGCAGGCGCAGATTGCCATTGATACGGCGGATGTGATTTTGTTTATGGTGGATGTCCGGCAAGGGCTGGTGGATTCGGATTCTAAGGTGGCGGACATGCTGCGCCGTTCTCATAAGCCTATTCTTTTGGTAGTTAACAAGGTGGATCATTACGAAAAGTATATGGCGGACACTTACGAATTTTATAATCTGGGAATCGGAGATCCGCATCCGGTTTCGGCGGCAAACCGATTGGGAATCGGAGATCTTCTGGACGAAGTGATTTCTTATTTTGGAGAGGAGGGCGGTCAGGACGAGGAGGATGAGGCGGTCAGGGTAGCGATTGTAGGAAAGCCCAATGCAGGAAAGTCTTCCCTGATCAATAAATTAATCGGAGAGAACCGTCTGATCGTATCGGATATTGCGGGAACCACCCGGGATGCCGTGGATACGCCGGTCAGGCATAATAAGAAGGATTATATTTTTATTGACACGGCAGGGCTCCGCCGTAAAAATAAAGTGAAAGAAGAATTAGAGCGTTATATGATCGTAAGGACGGTAGGCGCGGTGGAGCGTGCCGATGTGGTGATTCTTCTGATTGACGCCGTTGAGGGAGTGACCGAACAGGATGCGAAGATTGCCGGGATTGCCCACGAGCGCGGTAAGGCGGTAATCATCGCCGTCAATAAGTGGGATGCCATCGAAAAGGACAATAAGACGGTGAACCGTTATTCGGCAAGGATACGGAACATTTTATCTTATATGCCTTATGCAGAGATTACCTATATTTCCGCAGTGACGGGGCAGAGGCTGCCCAAGCTGTATGACTTGATTGATGTGGTTCACGCCAATCAATCCATGCGGATTTCCACAGGCGTTCTCAATGAGATTATGAGTGAGGCGGTGGCACTGCAGCAGCCCCCTTCGGATAAGGGAAAGAGACTGCGGCTGTATTATATCACTCAGGTAGGGGTAAAGCCCCCCACGTTTGTCATCTTTGTCAACGATAAGGAACTGATGCATTTTTCTTATACAAGATATATTGAAAACCAGATCAGGGAGGCTTTTGGATTTAAAGGAACTCCGCTTAAATTTATTATCAGGGAAAGAAAAGAGGGAAAATGATTTGGAACGTGTTATCTGTATCGTAATCGGCTATGCATTTGGTCTGTTTCAGACGGCATTTATCTACGGAAAGCTTCACGGAATTGACATCAGGGAGCATGGAAGCGGCAATGCGGGAACCACCAACACGCTGAGGGTCCTGGGCACAAAGGCAGGGCTTATTGTGCTGGCAGGGGACATTATCAAATGTATTCTTGCCATTGTGCTGTGCAGTGTTCTCTTTGACAAGACCCATCCGGACGAAATTTATCTGTTGAAGCTCTATGCCGCCGCAGGCGCAATCTTAGGGCATAATTTCCCCTTTTACCTTCAATTTAAAGGAGGAAAGGGAATTGCGGCGACAGCAGGATTGATTCTTGCCTTTCATCCGTACTTTATTATTATGGGCGTGATTGTCTTTTTTGGAATCTTTTTCACAACCCATTATGTCTCTCTCGGCTCTTTGCTGGTTTATGCAGGGCTGATGATTCAGATGGTGATTTCCGGACAGATGGGGCTGTTTGGCGCTTCTCAGCAGGTGCTGAACGAAATGTACATCATCACTGCACTTTTGACGGCGCTTGCCTATTATAAACACCGGGAAAACATCAAGCGTCTTCTTAAGGGGGAAGAGCGAAAAACTTATCTGACCAAAAAAAGCACGCAGTAACGGCAGAAAGGAGAAGCAGATGGCAAAGATTGGAGTGATAGGGGCAGGAAGCTGGGGAACGGCTCTGGCGTGGCTGCTTGGCAATAATAAACATCAGGTTACGGTGTGGTCAATTCTGGAAGATGAGATCCGCATGTTAAAAGAATGCCGCGAGCAGAAGGATAAGCTTCCCGGAGTGATTCTTCCGGAGGACACGGAGTTTACCACAAATCTGGAAGAGGCGGTCCGGGGCAAAGACGTGCTGGTGCTTGCGGTTCCTTCGCCTTTTACCAGAAGCACGGCGTCCAAGATGGCGCCCTATGTGGAAAAGGGGCAGAGGATTGTCAATGTGGCGAAGGGCATCGAAGAAAAAACGCTGATGACCCTGTCTGAGATTATCGAAGAGGAGATTCCCGCTGGGGAGATTGCAGTGCTCTCCGGGCCTTCTCACGCGGAGGAAGTCGGGAAGGGGATTCCTACCACCATCGTGGTGGGATGCAAAAGCAGGGAAACGGCGGAATATCTCCAGAATTTATTTATGAGCCCGGTATTTCGGGTTTATATCAGCTCTGATGTGCTTGGGATTGAGTTAGGCGCGGCGCTTAAAAATGTGGTTGCCCTGGCGGCAGGCATGGCGGATGGCTTGGGATACGGGGACAATACCAAGGCGGCGCTGATCACAAGAGGAATTGCAGAAATTGCCAGACTTGGAATCAGTATGGGCGGAAGAATTGAAACCTTTTACGGACTGACCGGGATTGGAGATTTAATCGTTACCTGCGCTTCCATGCATTCCAGAAACCGCAGGGCAGGAATTTTGATCGGCCAGGGGGCTTCCATGGAGGAGGCAATGAAAGAGGTTAAGATGGTTGTGGAGGGTGTTTATTCCGCAAAGGCGGGCTATGCCCTTTCACAGAAATATCAGGTCAGCATGCCGATCATTGAACAGGTCAATCGAATTTTATTTGAGGGAATGCCGGCGTCGGATGCCGTGAAGGAGCTCATGCTTCGGGATAAAAAGGTGGAAAATATTGATCTGCGCCAGCTCTATCAGAACAGTATTGAAATTCCATGGTGACCATGTGGCAGCCACATAGGCACCATATAGTTAAGGGGAAGGAAAATGGCGGACAAAAAGACAAATGACTTTTGGGGAAACAATGATGACGATTTTTGGAACAAGCCGGTCATCACAGGAGACTGGCTGAACAGCGGCACCCCCAGGACAGAGAATCCAGAACCGCAGAATCCATATGGAAATACAGAGAATTATTATGCGGACGGAAACAAGGAACCGTATGGAACGGAGAATCCGGAACAAACAGGGAATCAGGGAGAGCCGGTATACGGAATCCCCAACCAGCCGGCTAATCAGTCGACTTACCAGTCATCTTATCAGTCTGCTTACAATTATCAGGAGCAGAAAAACAAGCCCGGCAGGCGGATTAAGGAGAAGGATGTGGGAGAAAAGAAAGCATTTCCCATCTTTACAGTGATTAATCTTAGTTTTCTGGCGCTTGCTTTGATTGTGGTTTTCGTCTGCATATTAGGCGCAGGGAAATTTCGGGATAGAGCGGACCGCCGGAACAGGACGCTTGACTATGAGCGCGTTGTGGCAGAAGGGGACAGCTTTCCGGTGTATGACAATAATACGGTGATTCTTGCATGGGATGCGCAGGTTATTTTCGGCGGAGATACTGAGAAACAGCTGCTTGGAATGCCGGAGGGAGAGATGCTGATTGCCCTGCCGGTGCAGGTAGAGAGCGATAAATATATATCCAGTCAATATGCGCTGAGGGATATGTTTATCGGCTGTGACATAGAGGGACAAAGGGTTTTCAGGCGCTGCGTCCGTGACGAGACGATTCTTGCAGCCCTTGGCGTGATGGGTTTTAGGCAGGAAGAAATGTCCTCCTCTTACGGAATTGGGAACGGCAATGACGAAAGTGTTTTTTTCTTTTTCTTTGTGCCGGAAGGAACCAGAGAAATCACCTTCTATGCGGAGGAGCGGAGGACGGAGCAGAAGATTTCCATGCTGACCCGGCGTTATGAGAAAAATCTGGTTATTTCCGATAACACAGACAGCACCGAATGGTTAGAAGAGGTCAGGGAAAGCGAGGGATGGCAGTGAAACAGGCAGTTAAGATTATTATGACGATTCACTTTTCCTTTTTTTGCTGTTTTGTCATGCTGATAGGGGCAGTCTATTTTTTCTCTTCAAGAGATTCGCTGTCCTATGATGTGCAGTCTATGGCGGTTCCGCAAATTATAGACGTGCAGGCAGAAGCACTGGGAGATGCTTATCAGGGAAAGACCGGTCAGGGAGTCACTTATTACAAATTGTTGATTACCATGGAAAATGCATCCAATTCTGTGAAAGAAAGCTATGATTATTTTTTTGATTACAGGGACAAGGCAGGAGAATATTACGGCGGGGTTATGGAGGTAAGGGACGGGCTTTACGACGGCAGCTCCGGCATTAACATTCTGCCTGCGGACACTACAGGCGTGATCACCAAGGTTGTGCAGGTAAATGAAGGATGTACAGAATTTTCATTGGTGATAAACAGTTATCGTGCAAAAGAAAAACAGAGTTTTTTAGTAAAATTATAAGCACCGGTTAAGACAGGTGCGGAAATGGGGTTTTTATGGACAGACAGGAATTTACCAGTACCAAAGAGTATGTAGCATCGGAGCAGCTTATGGCAAGCGTCAACGTGGCGATTGCGCTTCAAAAACCGCTGCTGATCAAGGGGGAGCCGGGAACCGGCAAAACCATGCTGGCGCAGGCGGTGGCAAGATCCCTTGACAAGGAACTGATTATCTGGAATATCAAGTCTACCACCAAGGCGCAGGATGGGCTTTACATGTATGATACCATACAGCGTCTTTATGACGGACAGTTTGGGGAGGAGGGCGTAGACGACATTGCCCACTACATCAAGCTGGGCAAGTTAGGGGAGGCGTTTGAGAGTGATGAGCAGGTGATCCTTTTAATTGACGAGATTGACAAGGCGGATCTGGAATTTCCCAATGATCTCTTGTGGGAGCTTGACCAGATGGAATTTTATATCCATGAGACCAAGCGCACAGTAAAGGCAAAGCAGCGTCCCATTGTGATCATCACCTCCAACGCGGAAAAGGAACTGCCGGATGCTTTTCTGCGCCGATGCATTTTTCACTATATTGATTTTCCGGATGAGGCGCTGATGGAGGAGATTGTGCGGACGCATTACCCTGATGTGGAGGAGCATCTGCTCAAGAATGCAATGGATGTATTTTATGGAATCCGCGCGCTTCGGGATATTCGCAAAAAGCCCAGCACTTCCGAATTGATAGACTGGATCAACGCGCTTCAAATCGGCGGAATATCGGCGGACCGCATCCGCGCGGAGCTTCCCTTTGTGGGCGTGATCGTCAAGAAAGACGAAGATATGGAAATCGTAAGGCAGAAGTTGAATTAATGATAAGAGGGCGCTTATGTTTGCTAAATTTTTTTATACCTGTAAGGCAAAGGGACTTAATATCACGCTGAGCGAATGGCTGACTCTTCAGGAGGCGCTGGATAAGGGATTGTGTGGGAGCAGCCTGACACAGTTTTATTATCTTGCAAGAATGACGCTTGTGAAAAGTGAGACGGATTTTGACAAATTTGATATGGCGTTTGAGGAGGTCTTTAAGGGAGTCACATCCGAAAACGAAATCTCAAAGAACATGATGAAATGGCTGGACAAGTCGGAATTGATCGACATGGTGGATGAGGAAGACCGGTTCCGCATGAACGAGCAGGACGGGCTGTTTCACGACCTTGACAAGGACGAGGTGGAGGCAAAGTTTAAGGAACGGCTGCGGGATCAAGACAGCGAGCACAACGGCGGAAGCTTTTGGATTGGCTCCATGGGCAAAACCTCCTTTGGAAATATGGGCGGAAATATGGGCGGAATCCGCGTAGGCGGGCAGACCGGCTATCAGAGTGCGTTTCAGGTAATCGGCGCAAGAAAATACCGGGATTTCCGTGACGACAGAATGCTGGACAACCGCCAGTTTCAGCTGGCACTGCGGAAACTGCGCCAGTTTTCCACCCGGCTGGACATTCCCAAGACGGAGCTGGATATTGACGAAACCATTGATAAGACCTGCAACAACGGGGGCTGTCTGCAGATTGTCATGGGAAAACCCCGGAAAAATGCGGTAAAGCTCCTGCTCCTTATGGATTCCGGAGGAACAATGATTCCGTTCAGCACTCTGCTCAACGAGCTGTTTCAGGCAGTGCACAAATCCAATCATTACAAGGACGTCAAAACCTATTATTTTCACAACTGCATTTACTCGAAGCTGTATAAGACTCCGGAATGCGAAAACGGAGAGTGGATTGACACGGAATGGATGTTTCGGAATCTGGACAGCGATTACAAGGTGATTGTGGTCGGGGATGCGGCAATGGCACCGGAGGAGCTTTATTCCACCACTGGAAATTACCGGGGACCCAACGGAGGCTTATCCGGGTGGGACTGGCTTCTGCTTTTAAAGAGGCATTACAAAAAAGTCGTCTGGCTCAATCCCAAGATGGCAATCGGTCACGCTCCCTGGAGAGAGGCGGAAACAGCGATCAAGACGATTTTTCCCATGTTTCATCTGACGGTGGATGGCTTAAATCAGGCAATGATAAAGCTGATGTTGAATAAATAGGCTGAATAAATAAAAATAAATGTTGAACTTTAGGAAAAATTGTTATAAAGTAGTTAAGTAATTATTTCATGATGCGTAAAGGCAAAATGTTACAATTTTGCCTTTTTGCATCACAGCTTATAGGAGGAAAAATATGAAAAAGTTTATCAGCCTTTTGGCAGTGTCGGCAATGGTGGTTTCCCTCTGCGCGTGCGGCAGTAACAGTACCCCTGCTGCGGACACAAAGGGAGATGCGGAGGTATCAGAGAGCACCGGAGATGCGGCAGAGAGTGCCGGAGATGCAGGAGAGTCAGAAGCGCAGGCATCGGCAGGCGTTATGCCGGCAATCGCAAAGGAAGACATTAAGGTGGGCGTAATTCACATTACAGACCCGGCGGAAGGAAGCGGATATACCTACACCCATGACCTTGGCATTCAGGGAATGCAGAAGAATATCGGTCTGGATGATTCCCAGATTGTCCGCAAGAACAACGTAAACGATTCCGATGCCACGGCAATTGAAAATGCAATCCGTGAATGTATTGAAGAGGGATGCAATGTGATTTTTGCAACAAGCTGGGGATTTATGGACACCTGCGAAGCATTGGCGGAGGAGTTCCCGGAGATAATCTTTTCTCACGGGACAGGCTATAAATCAAATGGCGTAAACTTCAATAACTATTTCGGTAGAATTTATCAGGCAAGATACCTTGCAGGGATTGCCGCAGGCCTTAAGACGGAGAGCAATAAATTAGGTTATGTGGCTGCAATGGGACAGGACAACTCAGAGGTTACCGGCGGAATCAATGCATTTGCAATGGGTGCATATTCCGTAAATCCTGACTGTGAAGTTTATGTTAAGGTTACCAACAGCTGGTTTGACCCTGAGGGAGAGACACAGGCGGCGCAGGCACTGGTTGACCTTGGCTGTGACGTGATCGCACAGCATTGTGATACTCCGAACCCTCAGACCGTGGCAGAACAGAACGGGGTATGGGGAGTCGGATACAACTCGGATATGTCCAAGGATGCTCCGGGTGCCGTTCTCACTTCGGTTATGTGGGACTGGTCCGTATATTACACCTATGCGGTTGAATCCGTTATTAACGGAACATGGACAGGCGAAAATTACTTTGGCGGCATGAAGGAAGGGCTTGTGGATATTGCCCCGCTTTCCGATCTTTGTGCGGAAGGAACCAAGGAGGCTGTTGATGCGGCAAGAGCGCAGATGGCAGACGAGGGCTTTAACGTATTTGACGGTGTCATCGAAACCAATGACGGAAGTACCGTGGGAACAGAAGGTTCTACCTTAAGCGACGGCGATATTACCGGAAGCATGAATTGGTATTTCAAGAACGTAGTAGTTAAATAATAGAAAAGCATCATATCGGGCGGCCTTTGATGACCGCCCGTAATTACTATATGGGAGTGAAAGCATGGCGGAGCAGGACAGGGAACTTTATGCAATTGAATGCAGGGAAATAACCAAAGTATTCGGACAGGTTGTTGCAAACGATAAGATTAATCTCAATGTAAAATACGGGGAAATCCTGGCACTGCTCGGGGAGAACGGCTCCGGCAAAACTACATTGATGAATATGCTTTCGGGGATTTATCATCCGGACAGCGGGCAGATATTTATTAAGGGCAGGGAAGTGAAGATTAACTCTCCCACCGATGCCATGAAGCTGGGGATTGGAATGATTCATCAGCATTTTAAGCTTGTGGAGGCGTTTCGGGCGATGGACAATATTGTGCTTGGAACAGCCGGGCGGAAAGAAAAAAGCCGGGACATGAGCGAAAAGATCCGTAAGACCGGGGAAGCCTACGGGCTGGAGATTGAGCCGGAAAAGTATGTCAGTGAGATGAGCGTGTCCGAAAAGCAGACGGTAGAGATTTTAAAGGTGCTGTATAAAGGCGCGGAGATTCTGATTTTGGACGAGCCCACAGCCGTATTGACGCCTCAGGAGACAGAACGGCTTTTTGCTATTTTGAGAAGGATGCGGGAAAAGGGCTGTGCAATCATTATTATCACCCACAAGCTTCAGGAGGTTCTTTCCATCAGCGACCGGGTGACAATCCTCCGCAAGGGAAGGAGCATCGAAACCGTTGAAACTGCTTCCTGCGATGCAAAGAAACTGACGGAGCTTATGGTGGGAAGACCGGTCAGTCTGAAAATAGAGCGTCCGAAGGTTCCGGATCCGGAGACGATTTTTAAGGTGGTGGATCTGACTGTCCGGAAACCGGATAACAGCAAGGCAATCGACGATATTTCTTTTGAAATCCGCAAAGGAGAGATATTAGGAGTTGCAGGCGTAGCCGGAAGCGGGCAGAAAGAGCTGTGCGAGGCGATTGCAGGGCTGATTCACGCGGAGAAGGGCGCGATTCTCTTTCACAAAGAAAATATCCTCGGCAAAACACCCTCAGAAATCATTGAAAAGGGCGTCAGCATGAGTTTTGTCCCGGAGGACCGGCTTGGGATGGGGCTTGTTGCCTCCATGGGAATGACGGACAATATGCTTCTTAAGAGCTATCAAAAGGGAAAGAGCCCTTTTATCAACAGGCGTCCGGCAAGAGAGCTGGCGGAGCAGCTGGTTACCAAATTGGAAATCGTCACTCCGGGGACGGAAACGCCGGTAAGGCTTTTAAGCGGCGGAAACGTGCAGAAGGTTCTCCTAGGGAGGGAAATTGAGTCTTCCCCGTCCGTGCTGATTACGGCTTATCCGGTCCGCGGGCTGGACATCAATTCTTCTTATACGGTCTACGACCTGTTAAATGAGCAAAAAAAGAAAAAGGTTGCAGTGATGTATATCGGGGAGGATTTGGATGTCCTTCTGGAATTGTCGGACCGCATTATGGTGCTGTGTCACGGAAAGATAACCGGGATTGTGGATGCGGCAAAGACAACCAAGGAGGAAATCGGCATGATGATGACCGGAGAGGTTCAGTCAGGGAATGCCGGGGCGGAAAGCCTGTGAAAATGCGTGGAGGTTTATTATGAGCAATACCGTAGATAATTTGCGGAAAGAACCGCTTATGAGAGTGGTGAAGCGTGCGGAACTGCCGACAGGAAAAATCATATTGCTGCGTCTTTTGGCGGTTTTACTTTCTCTGATAGCCGGAGGAATCTTTATTGCCTGTATGGGACAGAATCCGCTGGTGATCTATAAGACAATTATTTCCGGCGCGTGCAGAAGCGTGATGGCTTTTCAGGGAACGATTAAGCTGATGATACCGCTTTTGATCACATCGCTTGGAGTGACGCTTGCCTTCAAGATGAAATTTTGGAATATCGGAGCGGAGGGACAGATTATTTTTGGAGCAACATGCGCCACCTATTTTGCCCTGTTTTGCTCGGGACTTAACCATGTCCTGCTGATTCTCATTATGTTTTTAGCCGGATTTATCGGCGGAGGGTTATGGGGACTGATTCCCGCTGTGTTTAAAGTGAAATATAACACCAATGAGACGCTGTTTACTTTGATGCTCAATTACATAGCGCTTCACATTGTTTCTTATTTGAGGGACGGACCGTGGATGGATCCGGGTTCCCAAGGGTTCCCCAAGATTGCCAGATTCGACAAAAACGCATCTCTTGACAAGCTCTTTGGAATCCAATTCGGCTGGCTGATTGCGCTGATTCTGGTGGTGGTTATTTTTATCTATTTAAAATATGCCAAGCAGGGATACGAGATCAGCGTGGTAGGGGAAAGTCAGGATACGGCAAGATATGCGGGCATGAACGTGAAAAAGATTGTGCTCCGCACCATGTTTTTAAGCGGAGGCATCTGCGGGATGGCGGGTATGATACAAGCCACAGGTTCGGATATTACCCTTACCACTTCGGTTGCAGGGGGCGTGGGATTTACGGCAATTATTGTTGCTTGGCTGGCACAGCTCAATCCTTTTGCAATCCTTTTGGTGTCCTTCTTGTTTAGTGTTCTGGAAAAGGGGAGCAGTGTGGTACAGTCCAATTTTGGTCTGTCTACGGACTGCGCCGATGTTTTGCAGGGTATTATTTTGTTCTTCATTTTAGGCTGTGAGTTCTTTGTCAGATACCGCATTTTGCTCAGAACCAGAGAAAAGGGCACGGATAAGAACGGGAAGGAGGCTGTACATGGACATGCTGATTAAATTTCTTGTGGCGGCGGTGGGCGCGGGGACTCCGCTGTTATTTGGAACGGTAGGCGAAATCCTTACAGAAAAGACGGGGCATTTGAATCTGGGCGTGGAAGGAATGATGTCCATTGGCGCCTGTATCGGATTTATGGCAGGATATTATACCGACAATTTTGCTCTGGCGCTTTTATTTGCCGCCATATCCGGCGCCCTAAGTGCGCTGATCTATGCGTTTCTCACGGTTACGCTTATGGCGAATCAAAATGTGACGGGACTGACGCTGACGATCTTTGGGATTGGGTTTGCTAATTTTATTGGAATCTTTGTGCTTGGCAAGAGCCCGGAAGGAACTTTAAAGCTTCCGGAAAAGATTACGGCAGCCATGCGCGGTATTCACATTCCCGGCTTAAGTGATCTGCCGATAGCAGGAGAGCTTTTGTTCTCCTACAGCCCCTTTGTCTACCTTGGGATCTGCATTGCGCTGGTGACGGCTTATTATCTGAATCACACCAAGGCCGGATTAGGGCTTAAGGCGGTGGGTGAGAACCCGGGAGCTGCGGATGCGGCGGGAATCAAAGTGACGCAGGTGAAGTATGTGAACATTATTTTGGGCGGAGCAATCTGCGGAATCGGCGGCGTCTATTGTTCCATGATCATCAACGGCGGCGTCTGGATCAGCGACAATGTGGGTGGTCTTGGCTGGATTGCGGTTGCGCTTGTAATTTTTGCAAACTGGCAGCCCTCCATGGCAATCTGGGGCTCCTTTGTATTCGGGGCGCTCCGGGTATTAAAATATTATATTCCGCAGAGTATTTTCCCGTTTCCGATTGCCTTTTATGACATGCTTCCGTTTTTGATGACGGCGCTGGTACTGGTCATCAGTTCCATGCGCAAATCGGGCAGGATCAATCTGCCGGCGTCTTTGGGACTGAATTATTATAGAGAAGAACGATAGAGATTAATTGAATCTATCTAGGAAAATATGATAGACAGAAAGGATTATTGAGATGACTATTTTTGACGAATTGAAAGCCAGAGGGCTTCTGGCACAGCTTACGGACGAAGAAGAGATTAAAGAACTGATCAACAACGGAAAGGCAACCTTTTATATTGGATTTGATCCCACTGCGGATTCTCTGCATGTAGGGCATTTTATGGCGCTGTGTCTGATGAAACGCCTGCAGATGGCGGGAAATAAGCCGATTGCCCTGATTGGAGGGGGGACAGGCATGATTGGCGACCCTTCCGGAAGAACGGATATGCGGAGCATGATGACCAAGGAGACCATCGACCACAACTGTGAATGCTTTAAAAAGCAGATGAGCCGGTTTATTGATTTCTCAGAGGGAAAGGCTCTTATGGTCAATAATGCGGAGTGGCTTCTTGACCTGAATTATATTGAGTTTCTGAGGGAGATAGGTCCTCACTTTTCCGTGAACAATATGCTCCGTGCAGAGTGCTACAGGCAGAGAATGGAAAAGGGGCTCAGCTTCCTTGAATTTAACTACATGCTGATGCAGAGCTATGATTTTTATGAGCTGTTCCAGCGTTACAATTGTAATATGCAGTTTGGCGGCGACGATCAGTGGAGCAATATGTTAGGCGGAACAGAACTAATCCGCAGAAAGTTAGGGAAGGATGCCTATGCAATGACCATCACCCTGCTTCTCAACTCTGAGGGAAAAAAGATGGGAAAGACACAGAAGGGCGCCGTGTGGCTTGACCCGAATAAGACCACGCCCTTTGAATTTTATCAATACTGGCGGAACGTATCGGATGCAGACGTTCTGAAATGCCTGCGGATGCTTACCTTCCTGCCCATCGAGCAGATTGATGAGATGGATAAATGGGAGGGCAGTCAGTTAAATCAGGCAAAAGAAATACTTGCATTTGAACTGACAAAGCTTGTCCATGGAGAGGAGGAGGCGCAGCGTTCCATGGAAAGCGCACGTGCCTTATTCAGTGCGGGAGTTGCGGCGGATATGCCCACTACCGAAATCAGTGAGGAGGACTTTACGGATGGCGTGATCGATATGATCACAGTGCTGTGTAAGGCGGGACTTGTGCCGAGCCGTTCTGAGGGCAGGAGAGCCATCGAACAGGGCGGCGTAACGCTTGGAAACGATAAGGTGACAGATGTGAGGGCGGCTTTTGGCAAGGATGTTTTTGCCGGAGAGGGAATCGTTGTAAAGAGAGGAAAGAAGAATTTCCGCAAGGTTGTTCTTAAGTAAACGGAGGATTTCTAATGAAGGAAACCGCATATCGTTATGAAAATCTGCCAATTCCCGGCGGCGGATATGTAACCGGCTTTTTGTTTCATCCGAAAGAGGAGAAGCTTTTATATGCCAGAACGGACATTGGAGGGAGCTATAAGTTTAACTATGATAGTCAAAGGTGGGAATCCTTGACTGAGTCAGTCGGTATGTGCGACTTGAGCGAAACCTTTCCCATTGCCCTTGCAGTTCACCCGCAGAAGCCGGAAATGCTTTATATTGCCAGCGGAGTAAACAACAGCAGTGACGAGGCAGGAAAGCCTTGGGGAAAGCTGTCTGTTTCTGACGACTACGGACAAAGCTTTCAGCACCGGAAAATCCCCTTTTATGTGCATGGAAATATGAACGGCAGGGGGACGGGGCTTCGTCTTGTAAAAGACCCTGCGGAGGAAGAAACTCTGTATTTTGCAACGCAGAAGGATGGGCTGATCCGAACCAGAGATATGGGGCTTACCTGGGAGACTCTTGCTGTGGGAGGCGAGCGGTATATGACCTTTGTCTGGTGTTCCCCTGACGGCAAGACTCTGATTGCGGGAACTGCCGGGGTTACCACGGGAACCGATGAGATGCGGGGACACAGCCTGTATGTTTCTTATGACGGCGGAGAACATTTTGAAGAAATGCCAATGCCCGCAAATAAAAAAATACCGGGTTCAAGATGGAGCGGTTACGTGGCGCACCGCTATGATTATGACGGAAAATATTTTTATTGTACGCTGGTAAATACCGGCAAGACTTCTTATGTGGTGCAGACGGGATACAGCTGTGATTCCGGTGATGTGACCGGAGGGAGGATTTTAAGGTACAGCTTTGACCGGGAAGGGCGTATTGATGGTTTTGAGGATATTACGCCGGAATGGGAAGCGGATGAAGAGGGACTGCACAGCTGTCCGAAGGAACGCATCCGCGACTATGGTTACGGCGGAATTTCAAGCTGTGCCAGTATGCCGGGACTGCTTGCGGCAAGCACCATCTGCCGGGATGAGGGGGATATGGTCTTTATTTCTTATGATTACGGGCAGAGCTGGCAGGCGGCGCTGTATGACCTTTCCATCGGAAATATGGGCTTTAAGACGCCTTACATGAAACCGGAATATAACGGAGGGCACTCCCTGATTCATTGGCTCAGCGATATTAAGATTAATCCGTTCTGTGCTGATGAGGTCTGGTTTAACACGGGAACGGGAGTTTTTGCCGGGCATGATTTTACTAGTAAAGAGCGCAGTTTTCGGGACTGCTGTGATGGAATCGAGCAGACGGTTCATCTGAATGTATACGGAATGCCTGCTGGACCGGTGACGGCGCTTGATATTGTGGGAGACCTTGGCGGATTTGCCTTTAAGAAGCTTGGGGCTCCCTGCGAAAATTCCTTTGCGGATGCGGATGGCAACCGGTATATCACCTGCATCAATGCGGATTTTCCCGACAGGCATCCGGAGACAGTTGTGGTGACGCCCCGCGGAAACTGGAAGGGTAAGACCAAAGGCGGATTGATTTTGTCCCATGATTACGGGCAGAGCTTTGAACGGATTGCGCTTCCTTATGGGATTTCTGATTATCTGGATGAGCGCTTTCGGCAGATTGAGTGCCCCAATGTCAATTCCGGCTGGGCGGCAATCTCTGCCGACGGAGAGGCGGTTGTCTACGGCGTTGCAGAAGGGGTTGACCTCTATGCAAAGGGGCTGATCGTAAGCGGCGACTGCGGACAAAGCTTTGAAAAATCCAGAATTTATGACGAAACCGGAACGGAAATATCGGATACCCGGGAGCATATCAAAGTCTTTGCAGACCGAGAGAATCCAACCCGCTTTTATGGATTTGGAGACGGGCTTAAGGCATATTTAAGCAGCGACAAAGGAAAGACATTCCGGCAGATTTGCCGTGCAGTGTTTCCTGAGGAACTCTGCCTTGGTCTGATTGACTGCGCCAACCAGACGGAAATCCGTGGAGAAGCGGGAAAGGAAGGGGTATTTTATGCCGCCCTTGGAAGCTTTGGATTATATAAGATAATCTTTCCCTCGGATTCTTCCGCCTCGGAAGATTCCGCCTTGGAGTCTTCCGACTTGGATTCCGTCCCGGAAGACTCTTGGAAGCCGTCAATAAGGAGGCTGTCTAAGGAGGGGGAAGCTGTTTACCGGGCGGGGCTGGGACTGTCTGCCCCTGAGGCCGATTACTTAAGCAGCGGTAAAGCCCTTTATATCTGCGGAGAGATTGAAGGGAATTACGGCTTTTTCCGTTCCTTCGATGACGGCGGAAGCTGGGAAAAGATTAATAACGGGATGCAGCAGTTTGGCGATATTAACAGTATTGACGGGGATTGCCGCGTTTTTGGAAGGTATTATATCGCGACAGGCTCCTTTGGATTGAAATGCGGAGAACCGATGAGATGAATTATCAATTGTTTAGAAGCAGAAGAAAAACAATTTCCCTTTCCTTTGATGAAAACCTAATGCTTGTAGTCAAGGCACCGTTCTTTTTGGACGCCAAAACGATAGAGGATTTTGTCAACTCCAAACAGGATTGGATTGAAAGAACAAGAGCACGGCTCAAAATCAAAAAGGGGAAAGTCTTTGAGGAAAAACCTGAATTAGTGAATGGTGATTTGCTGCCTTATCTTGGAACGATGCGGACGCTGGTTCTGACGGAGGAGGTAAGGTTTAACATTGAGATTATTGGCGCTCCCGTTTCAAGCAAAATCATAATGCGTGTTCCTCATGGAACCGATTATGAGCAGAAACGCGCGGAGCTTGAAAAGTGGTATCGGAAAGAGGCTAAGGAACTTCTGGAAAAGAAGGTAAGAGAGTATACTTTTATGGTGGGGTCAGGATATAAGCACGTAAGGATAAAAGATCAGAGAACCCGTTGGGGAAGCTGCAGCGAAAGAGGAAATCTGAATTTTAACTGGCGGATTATTATGGCTCCGGAGAAAGTGATCGATTATCTGGTTGTCCATGAGGTATGCCATTTGGTCCACATGGATCATTCCAAGGAGTATTGGGAACTGGTAAAAAAGATTTGTCCCGATTATAAAACGGGAAAGCAGTGGCTGAAAGCAAATGCGTATACCTTGTACTGCATTTAGGGACGAAAGAATCGGGGGAGTGCTATGGACGGATTTATGCCGGGAGAGGAATGCCGGAAATGTCAGGGAAGGTGCTGCCGTGAGAGAGGCTGTTCCCTATCCCCGCAGGACATGGAAAACGCCCTTTTGCGGGAGGGTTTTCTCAATTTACAGCCGGCGGACAAGAAATTTAAGGAGGCAGTTCTTTGTCTTCTCCAAAAGACAGAGGGGAAGGAATTGTATGCCATTGACCGGTTTGCGGCATCACGCGGACCGGTATTTTATCTGCGGATGCGGCACAAATGCCATACGTTTATCGGCGTGGATGCCATGGGGGAATGCGCCGCACTGACGCCGGAGGGGTGCAGTCTTGGCACAGAGCAAAGACCCAAGGGAGGACGCTTTTTGAAAAGTGCGCCGGATGGACGCTGCACACAGCAATATACGCAGGAAATGATGGAAAGCGATTGGAAGCCTTATCAGGAAATCTTGCGGGAAATCTGGCAGGAGTACGAACCATTATTCCAAGAGGACGGCACTTTTGACAGATGTGAGGAAGCATGGTTTGCCTATATGCGCGCCGAAAGGGAGAGGAGCCTGTAAGGTAAGTTCAAGTCATAAACAAATTCCTGCATACATACATTTAACTAAGTATGGATGGAGGACTTGTATGGACATTAATAACAGAAAAGAATATGACCTGTACAGAGATATAAGAGAAAGATGCGGGGGAGAGATCTACATAGGCGTCGTGGGACCGGTGCGCACCGGAAAGTCCACGTTTATCAAACGTTTTATGGATTTGATGGTGCTTCCCAATATGTCGGATTCCTACGAAAAGGAACGTGTGGTGGATGAGCTGCCCCAGAGCGCGGGTGGAAAGACCATTACCACCACGGAGCCTAAGTTTATTCCCAAGGAGGCGGCAAAGCTTGCCTTAGGAGAGGGAATTGAGGCAAGAGTCCGGCTGATTGACTGTGTGGGCTATATGGTGGATGGCGCCGGCGGACATATGGAAAACGATACGGAGAGAATGGTGAAAACGCCTTGGTCTTCGGAGGAGATACCCTTTACTCATGCGGCGGAAATCGGGACACGGAAGGTAATCCGCGACCATTCTACCATAGGGATTGTGATCACCTGTGACGGCAGCTTTGGAGAAATCCCCCGCGAAAATTATATTCCTGCGGAGGAACGCACCATAAAGGAACTAAAGCAGTTAAAGAAACCGTTTATTGTTCTTATGAATACCTCAAGACCCTACAGCGATGAGGCTTTAGGGCTTGCATCGGATCTGGAAGAGAAATATCAGGTAGCGGTAATGCCCGTCAACTGTGAACAATTAAAAAAAGAGGATATTAATCATATCCTTGAAAATATCCTTTATGAATTTCCGCTTACCATGATTGAATTTTATATGCCGAAGTGGGTGGAGATGCTTCCTGCCAGCCACAAGATGAAGGTGGATATCATTGACCGGGTAAAGGAAATCATGAAGCAGTACAATTGTATCCGTGACGTGAAGAATCATCCCATCGTCATTGAGGGACCTTATATTAAAAAGTGCAAAACGGACAGCATCAACATGTCTGACGGCGGAATCCGGATCTGGCTGGAAGTGGATGACACCTGTTACTATGAGATGCTGAGCGATATGGTAGGCGAAACGATTGACAACGAATACCACCTGCTTTCCGTGCTTAAGGAAATGGCGGCAATGAAGAAGGAGTATGTAAAGGTTCTTCATGCAGTTGATTCAGTAAGACAAAAAGGATACGGAGTGGTGACGCCGGAGCGGAGCGAGATCCGCTTAGATAAGCCGGAGGTCATCAAGCATGGAAATAAATTCGGCGTAAAGATTCGGGCGGAGAGCCCCAGCATTCATATGATACGCGCCAATATAGAGACGGAAATCTCCCCCATCGTGGGTTCGGAGGAACAGGCACAGGATTTGATCCGGTTCATTTCCGATTCCAGCCAGAGTGAAGACGGGATCTGGGATACCAATATTTTTGGCAAGTCGGTGGAACAGCTTGTCAATGACGGAATTACCGGAAAGCTTACCCTGATCGGAGAGGAAAGCCAATTGAAGCTTCAGGAGACCATGCAGAAGATTGTCAACGATTCCAACGGCGGAATGGTATGCATTATTATTTGATGGAAAGATGGATAGGATGTTTCCCGTGTCATGTTCCGGTTTGCATGACACGGGAATTTTGCTGTCCGTCCGGAACCGCAGGACGGAATGGTTTACTTTTTGGCGATAAAATATTTTGTTTCGTTGCGGGCAGGAAGGTTTTATGTTATGATGATTAAAGTAAACGACATTACAAATTTACAGAAAGAGAAATGGGGGTTTTGATGTGAATACCGTTTATCAGAAAGTATTGGAATGTTATGACAGCATTAAGGACAGGATTCCCTTTGTGCCGAAGGTGGCTTTGGTTTTGGGATCCGGACTGGGAAATTATGCGGATACCATGGACGTGCGCGGAGAGATTGCATACAGTGAGATTAAGAATTTCCCGGTGTCTACCGTCCCGGGACATGCAGGGAAGTTTATTTTCGGCTATGTGAAGGATGTGCCGGTAGTATGCATGAAGGGAAGGGTTCACTATTATGAGGGGTATCCGGTTACGGATGTAGTTCTTCCCACCAGACTTATGAAGATGATGGGAGCGGAAATCTTGTTTTTGACCAACGCTTCCGGCGGAATCAATCCGGATTTTGGAGCAGGAAGCTTTATGCTGATCAAAGACCATATTTCCTGTTTTGCGCCCAACCCGTTAATCGGGGCGAATATTGAAGAGCTGGGGTGCCGTTTTCCGGATATGAGCAAGGTTTATGACGAGGAGCTTCAAAATGCAATCAGAGATGCGGCAAAGGCAAATGATATTCCGCTGAAAGAGGGAATTTACGTTCAGCTTACCGGTCCTTCCTTTGAATCGCCTGCCGAAATCCAGATGCTGCGCACCTTAGGAGCCGATGCGGTGGGCATGAGCACAGTAATTGAAGCGATTACCGCAAATCATATGGGAATGAAAATCTGCGGAATTTCCTGCGTGGCAAATCTTGCGGCAGGAATGACGGATCAGCCTTTAACCCACGAGGAGGTGCAGGCGGCGGCAGACAAGGCGGCACCTTTATTTAAAAAGCTGGTAACAGAATCAATTTGTGCATTTTAAAGTCAAAATACAGGGAGGCAGAAATGGAACAGGCAGTAAATACGCAGGACATTCCTGTGGCAGAACTGATCCGCTCCGCCAAGGAAGCCAGAAAAAAGGCGTATGTCCCTTATTCCGGCTATGCGGTGGGCGCGGCGGTGCTGACCAGGGAGCTCCGCATTTATACCGGATGCAATATTGAAAATGCATCCTATACACCCACCATCTGTGCGGAACGCTGTGCAATCAGCAAGGCGGTCAGTGAAGGCAGCCGGAAGCTTTTGGCAGCCGCCGTTGTGGGAGGTCCTAAGGAGGAGAACGTCACCACGCAGTTTGCGTTTCCCTGCGGCGTGTGCAGGCAGGTAATGCGGGAATTTTCAGATCCGGATGAATTTTTGGTCATCACCGCCAAAAGCGAGCAGGAGTATCGGATTTACAGCCTTTCACAGCTTCTGCCGGAAAGCTTTGGACCGGAAAACTTAAAAGAGGGAGGAAGCAGATAGTTGAATTTCAGATTTTATAACGCAAGGATTTTGACCATGGAGGAGAACTCAGATATTTTTCTTGGGGAAGTCTGGGTTGAGGAGGACAGAATCGTCTATGTGGGAGAGGTGCAGGACAAGGCTCAGACTGCAAAGGAGCTTTCCCTTACAGGCATACGCTGGGAACGGGAGATTGACTGTAAGCAGAACCTGTTACTGCCGGGATTTAAAAACGCCCATACCCATTCGGGGATGACGCTTCTGCGTTCTTTTGCGGATGACCTGCCGCTTGACGAGTGGTTAAATAACCGGGTATTTCCCATTGAAGCCAAAATGAGCGGGGAAGATATTTATGAGCTGTCAAAGCTTGCAATTCTGGAATATCTGTCGGGAGGAATCACGGCGGCATTTGATATGTACCTGACGCCGGAGACCATTGCGGATGCCTTTAACGAGATGGGAATGCGGTGCGTTCAGGTCGGCGCGGTCAATAATTTCAGCCAGTCCGTGGAGCTTATGGAGCAGATGTATCAAAAGCTGAACCACATAAGTCCGCTTCATTCCTATCAGCTTGGCTTTCATGCAGAATACACCTGCTCAAAGGAGCTGCTTGAGTCCGTTGCAGAATTGGCGCATAAGTATAAAGCGCCGGTGTTTACCCATTTGGCGGAGACCGAAGGGGAAGTAGCGGGATGCCGGGAACGGTACGGAATGTCGCCTCTGGAATTTTTGGATTCCTTAGGGATGTTTGACTTTGGAGGCGGAGGCTATCACTGTGTACACATGACGCCCTCCGATCTTGCCATCATGAAAAAGAGAGGGATGTATGCGGTGACCAATCCCGCATCCAATGCAAAGCTGGCAAGCGGAATCGCCCCCATCTCGGATTATCTGAAAGAGGGCATTCCGGTGGCAATCGGAACAGACGGACCGGCAAGCAACAACTGTCTGGATATGTTCCGGGAAATGTTTCTGGTCACGGGGCTTGCCAAATTGAGGGAAAAGGATGCGGCGGCAGTGGATGGGCTTGCTGTGTTAAAGATGGCAACCGTAAACGGCGCACATGCCATGGGGCTTACGGAGGCGGATACATTGGCTGCCGGAAAATTGGCGGACATGATCTTGATTGATTTAAATCAGCCTAATATGCAGCCTTTAAATCACATTGCCAAGAACCTTGTGTACAGCGGGAGTAAGCAGAATGTGATTATGACCATGATAGGGGGCAGGATTCTCTACGAAAAGGGGGAATATTTTACAAGCGAAAATCCAGAGGACGTTTACCGCAAGGCAAATAAGATTATCAAAAGATTAGCATAAAAAATTTACTCAGGGGGGAAATCTTAATGGAAAAACAACAAAAATCAAACAGACAGCCGGCGTTTTGGAACTCATTAAAAACCAGAATTGTGTTTCTGGTGGTTGCCGCCATTCTCATCACCATATCAATCATGCTTTGGATCAGTGTACCGGCAATCCGGTCAAATGTTACAAAGATGACTCAAAACTACATGAATGATATTGCGCAGATTGCAGGAGCGATTGTGGAGAGTGAGATTCAATACGAGGGCACGGAAGTGACGCTTACGGCGGAGGAGCTGCAGAGGCTTGTGGGAGACATCAGCATTTCCGGCATGAGTTCCAGCTACGCTTATGTGGTATCGAATGATGGAACCATGCTCTATCACCCAACAGCCGATAAGATTGGACAGCCGGTGGAAAATGATGCGGTGAAACAATTGCTTACGGAAATCGGTTCAGGGAACAGACCGCAGACCCGCGTGATCCAGTATCTTTTTAAGGGCGTGACCAAGTACGCATCTTTCTATGTGGGACAGAATCTGGACTATATCATCGTGATAACGGCGGATGAGGATGAGGCGCTGGCAAGCCTAAATTCCATGGTGGTTCGATGCATCATGGGAGGATTTGTTACGCTGCTTATCTGCGGAGGCGCCGTGCTTGCATTTGCAATTTTGATCGTGAAGCCCATCAAAAAGACTACGGACATGGTTGCAAAGCTTGCAGAGCTGGATTTTACCGATAAAGAAGGCGTGCAGGAGATTATAAATAAGAGAAATGACGAGACGGGAATTATGGGACGCTCTATTGGAGTGCTCCGGAACGAGCTGACCGGCGCACTGAAGGAGATTTTCAATCAGAGCATGCAGCTTCACGATGCTTCCGGCGCAATGAACAACAGTGCCTCGGAAACTGCTCAGGCTGTAGAGCAGGTGGAGCTTGCAATATCCGAAATTGCACAGGGAGCGACCTCGCAGGCGCAGGAGACCCAGTCCGCAACCGAAAATGTCATCGTTATGGGAAGCATGATCGAGGAGACCAATGCGGAAGTGGAAAGCCTCCGCGACAATGCCCGCGCCATGCGCAGCGCAGGGGAAAAGGCAATGGGCATCCTTGCCGAATTAAATAAGATTAATCAAAAGACCAAAGAGGCAATTGAAGAAATTTATGAGCAGACGAACACGACCAATGTCTCTGCATTAAAGATTAAAGAAGCGACAGACATGATCACTGATATTGCGGAAGAGACGAATCTGCTGTCCCTGAACGCTTCCATTGAGGCGGCAAGAGCGGGAGATGCAGGAAGAGGCTTTGCCGTGGTAGCGTCTCAGATTCAAAAGCTTTCGGAACAGTCCAACGAATCGGCAAGACAGATTGCGGAGATCATTAATCTTCTTATCACGGATTCCGAGAGAACGGTCGAGACCATGGAAGAGGTTAAGGCGGTTATCGCCAAGCAGAATGAGTATGTCAAAAATACGGAAAGCGCCTTTAAGGATGTGAAGGACGGAATTGACAAGTCCATTGAAAGCGTCCGCACAATTTCCGGAAAGACAAGGGAATTGAACGAGTCCCGGATTAAGGTGGTGGATATTGTACAGGATCTGACCGCCATCGCGGAAGAAAATGCGGCAAGCACTCAGGAGACTTCGGCGTCTGCCGCGGAAGTGGGTGCGATTATGGGAAATATTTCCGAAAATGCAAAGCACTTAAATGAGATTGCGGATGAGCTGAATAACAGCATCGGACATTTTATCATTGAATAGACGATGGCAGCCTCCTTCGGGAGGCTGTCTGACAGGAGTTATTATATTATGGAATATCTGGTTTTTGCAGCGGCACTGGTTTTCATCCTTGCCCTTTTAATGTTAAAGGGATATGCGGATCATAAAAGAGACGAAAAGCACTTTATCCAAAGGCTTTACGAGGAGTATGGAACCCTTCCCGAAAAGGAATACAAGGCGGGACAGTTTGAAAATATTTCTCATTATTTCGAGAAGCATTCGGATGGCTTCTGTGTGGATGATATTACATGGAACGATCTGAACATGGATGAGCTTTTTAAAAACATGAATTATACCTGGTCCGCGGCGGGAGAGGAATATCTGTATTATCTGCTGCGAAAGCCAAGCATGGACTTAGAAGAACTGGAAGAGAGGGAGCGGATCATTGAATATTTCCGCACAAACGCTGACCAGCGTGTCTGCTTTCAGTTTGCATTTTCCAAGCTTGGAAGATGCGGGAAATTTTCTATTTATGATTATCTGGATTATCTGGACAACCTTGGGAATAGGAGCAATATTCCCCACTACCTTTCGCTGGCGCTTTTTTTGCTCTCCATTGGAGTCCTTTTGGTAAATGTTCCTATCGGGCTGGTAGTGATGGTATGTATTTTAATCTATAATAATGTCACTTACTTTAAGACGCAGAAGGAAATTGACCCTTACATTACCAGTTTTGCATATGTTTTTCGGCTGTTAGATGCGGTGGACGAGCTGAAAAATCAGCCGGTGCCCGTAATCAGTGAGGAGCTTTCCCGTTTGCGGGCTTATCGGAATGCTATGAGGCTGTTTAAATCGGGCTCCTATATTGTGATGTCCGGGGCGCGGATGACCGGAACCGGAGGAAATCCGCTGGATATGCTGATGGATTTTCTGCGCATGGGATTTCATTTGGATCTGATCAAGTTTAATCAGATGCTTTCGGAGGTGAGGAAGCACATAGCAGAAATTGACGGAATGCTTACCATCCTTGGCAAAATAGAGGCAATGATCGCAATAGGAGAGTACAGGGAGGCGCACCCTTATTGCGTTCCGGAGTTTACCGACAAAAGGGAGATTGAAGTTCAGGACATGTACCATCCGCTGCTTAGGGATCCGGTGGCAAACAGTGTCGCTGCGGCGGGCAGTGTTTTAATTACCGGCTCAAATGCTTCCGGCAAATCCACCTTTTTAAAGACTATGGCGATAAGCGCCATCTTGGCGCAGACTATTCATACCTGTCCGGCTAAAAGCTGTAAAACAGGCATGTTCCGCGTATGCTCCTCTATGACGCTTCGGGACGACGTGCAGGGCGGAAGCAGTTATTACATGGTGGAGATTAAAGCCCTAAAGCGGATTCTCGATTTACTAAATGACGGGAATGAGGTTCCGGTGCTCTGCTTTGTGGATGAGGTGCTTAGGGGAACCAATACGGTGGAGCGTATTGCGGCGTCCACCGAAATTTTAAGAAGCATGGCAGGGCAGAACTGTATCTGCTTCGCGGCGACGCATGATATTGAACTGACCCATTTATTGGAGGGGACATATCAGAACTATCATTTTGCGGAGCAGATTGAGGATAACGACATTTTCTTCAGCTACAAGCTGCTTGACGGACGTGCCTCCACCCGCAACGCCATAAAACTGCTGGGAATTATGGGGTATGATGGGAAAATTATCCGGGAAGCGGAGGAGATGGCGCAGGTATTTTTACAAACCGGGCACTGGCACGGTATTGACTTACAAAAAGTGTAATGCTATTATTATTAAGTCAATAACCCCGTTGTAAGCAACGGGGCATTGACCCTCGCGGCAGTCGTCAAATGTCTAAACCAGCCTTAGCTGGTTCTAAGCAGACCACTTGACTCGTTGCTCGCGGGAATAAACAGAAAGGTCGGTGTGAGAAATGGCTAATTTGATTTTATTCATTAATTCCTTTTTATCTTATTTACTGGTAATGGCAGTCATCGTGATACTGGCGGGAATTGCTGTTTTTATTGGTATTAAGATGAGAAAGCGCAATAACGAGAAAGTGACGGCACAGGATAATGGATGACATGCATGACAGGTCATTTGGCTATAGTTAACGGCATTAGAAATGTCCTTTTCGCTCTTGCAAAAGCTTACATGTATGGATTTTGCAGGAAGCGGAAAGAGACATTTGTTATGTCGTTTACTATAATGGGCGGAGGCGCAAAGGGGTTCTTTGCGCTTTTTCTTTCGCAGGCAGGTACATCAAATACAGCAGATGCGGGGAGAGATGTACGCATGGAGAGACATAATATGAGAGATTATATGAGAGATCAGATGGAACATCAAATGATGTTTCATACAATTTTGTGGGATGTGGATCAGACGCTTTTAGACTTTGAAAAATCACAGGATTATGCGCTCCGGTTTTGCTTTCAGAATCTCCATCTTAATATCAATGATGAGATTGTACGGCTTTATGCTTCCATCAATGACTCCTACTGGAAAAGGCTGGAACGGGGTGAGGTGACCAAAAAGGAGCTTCTGACCGGAAGATTTGATGCGCTGTTTGAACAGCTGCACATTGAAACGGTGACATCCGCCGATATTGCGCCGATGTACCAGAAGGCGCTTGGAAGTGTTTATTACTACAGGGACGACAGCCTTGCGCTCTGCAGGAAGCTTAAGGGAAAGGTGAAGCAGTATGTTGTCACCAATGGAGTATCCTCCACCCAGAGAAATAAATTAAGGCTTTCCGGGTTTGACCAAGTGATGGACGGCATCTTTATCTCTGAAGAGATGAACTATGAAAAGCCGGATGTGCGTTTTTTTGAAGGCTGTTTTAAACAGATTCCGGATTTTCGGAAGGAGGATGCGCTGATTGTGGGGGATTCCCTGACCAGCGACATGCAGGGCGGAAATGATGCGGGGATAGCCTGCTGCTGGTATAATCCGGAAGGGCAGAGAGAGACCCGCGGATTAAAGATTGACTACGAGATTCAAAATTTATGGGAAGTGGAGGAGATTCTTTCATGGCAAAGTCCGCAAACCAAAAATTAAAGCTTTTGTACCTGCTGAAAATTTTTCAGGAGAAGACGGATGAAAATCATTGCCTGTCTGCTCAGGAGCTGATTACAGAGCTTGCCGCCTACGGTATTTCTGCGGAGCGGAAAAGTATTTACGACGACATTGAATGTCTGGTGCAGATTGGCTGCGACATTGTCAATTTAAAGGCAAGAAAGGGCGGCGGATATTATCTTGCAAGCCGGGAGTTTGAACTGCCGGAATTAAAGCTTCTGGTAGATGCCGTGTCCTCATCCCGCTTTATCACGCAGAAAAAGTCCCGGGAATTGATTGCCAAGATTGAAAGGCTGGCGGGCCCCTATGACAGAAAGCAGCTTCAAAGGCAGGTGTTTGTGGCGGGCAGGGTTAAGACGGAGAATGAAAGCATTTATTACAATGTGGACCGGATTCACCATGCGATTCAGAATAACGCGCCGGTCACCTTTACTTATCTGGAATGGAACATTAGGAAGGAGCTGCAGCCCAGACGGTCGGGGAGAAAATACCGGATAAGCCCTTGGGCGCTGACCTGGCAGGATGAAAATTATTATCTCATTGCCTACGATGACGAGGAGGAGAAGATTAAACACTTCCGTGTGGACAAGATGAGCCGTATCACGGAAATATCTGAGGAAACCCGAAAAGGGGTGGAAGCATTTAAGGAGTTTGACATTGCCGAATATACCAACCGCACCTTTGGAATGTTCGGAGGCGAAATGGAAACCGTTGTGCTTAAGTTTCCGGAGTCCATGGTAGGGATTATTTTGGACCGCTTTGGGCGGGAGACGGACATTAGAAGGCTGGAGGACGGATTTATAAGCGCAAGGATTCAGGCGGCAGTCAGCGGACAGTTTTACGGCTGGGTCACGGGGCTTGGCGAACGCATCAGTATTTTAGGACCGGAAGAGGTCAAAGCGGGATATACGTCTTTTTTAAATAAAATTATTTCAAACTATGAGGAGAAAGCAGGAAAATGAAATTAAACATAGCAGACAGAATGAAGGATTATGAAGAAGGTATTTTTCAGGTATTAAATGAAAAGAAGGAAGAGGTAGAGAAGAAGGGAAAGAAGGTTTATAACCTGTCCGTGGGAACGCCGGATTTCCCGACGGATCCGCATATTATGGAGGCGGTGGTCAGGGCGGCGCAAAATTCCGACAACTACAAGTATGCGCTGAAAATGATTCCGGAGCTTACGGAGGCAGTAATCCGCCGGTTTGAAAAACGTTATCATGTGGTTCTGACCGAAAATGAGGTTACCGATGTGTATGGTTCTCAGGAGGGAATCGCCCATATTGGCCTCTGTCTCTGCAATCCCGGCGATGTGGTGCTGGTTCCCAATCCGGGATACCCGATCTTTTCCATCGGACCGTCGCTTGCATCGGCGGATGTGCGCACCTATGACCTAGTGGAAGAAAATAATTATCTGCCAGACCTCGACCGGATGGATGAAGAACTTTTAAAGAAGACAAAGTTTATGATTGTCTCTTATCCCTTAAATCCGGTGTGCAGCATTGCGCCGGACAGCTTTTATGAGAAACTGATTCCCTGGACTAAAGAGCACCAGATTATCATTCTTCACGATAATGCCTATTCCGATATTATTTATGACGGACGGATTGGAAAGTCTATTCTTCAGTTTCCGGGGGCAAAAGAAAATTGTATTGAATTTTATTCTCTGTCCAAGAGTTATAATTACACCGGTGCAAGAGCCGGATTTCTGGTTGGAAACGAATATCTGGTGCAAAGCTTTAAAAAGCTGCGCTCTCAGATTGACTACGGCACCTTCCTTCCGGTTCAGTATGGAGCGGTGGCGGCGCTGAACGGTCCGGATGACGGCGTAAAGAGACGCTGTGCGGAATATCAAAAGAGAAGAGACGCGCTGTGCGGAGGGCTTAGGAGCATCGGCTGGAATATTCCGGACAGTCAGGGAAGCATGTTTGCCTGGGGCAGGATTCCGGAGGGTTATACGGACGACGTGGCGTTTGTCATGGAGCTTTTAGAAAAATCAGGGGTTTTGTGCACGCCCGGAAGCAGTTTTGGAAGCCTCGGAAAGGGACATGTGCGTTTTGCCCTTACCATGCCCGTGGAGCAGATTGAGGAGGCGGTCAGGGCAGTTTCGGAGTCAGGCATGATATAATTCTACCAAATTCACGGCGTATATTTTGTTACTTTTTCTTCCAAATATAAAGTTGACAGGAGCGGATAGTTTGACTATACTTAATAATACACAACATCTTGAGCTTGGATTGGAAATCATACAAGATTTTGTATTATACGCTCTGTCAGGGGGACGAATGGAGGAAGCAGTAATGAGCAGTGATAAGGAGAGCTATACGGTTTACGGGGATTTGTTTAAGCCGGAAAAGGAAGTAAAGGTTATCAAGAAGGATGGCAGTCTGGAAGCGTTTAACGTGCAGAAGGTCATTGATGCCGTAGGCAAAAGCGCATACAGGGCGCTGACCAAGTTTACGGAGGAAGAAAAAAAGCACATTTGCCAATATGTAGTGGACAAGGTAAACGAGCTGGAAGAGGATCGGATTCCCATTCCAATCATGCATAATATTGTTGAGAGCGCGTTGGAAGATGTAAAGCCCATTGTAGCCAAGAGCTATCGTGATTATCGAAATTATAAACAGGACTTTGTGCGCATGATGGACGACGTATACAAAAAGAGTCAGTCCATTATGTATGTGGGGGACAAGGAGAACGCCAATACGGACAGTGCGCTTGTCTCCACAAAGAGAAGCCTGATCTTTAACCAGTTTAACAAGGAACTGTATCAAAAATTTTTCATGACAACGGAAGAGATTCAGGCGTGCCGTGACGGTTATATTTATGTGCACGACATGTCTGCAAGGCGCGACACCATGAACTGTTGTCTTTTTGACGTGGCAAGCGTGCTTACCGGCGGTTTTGAGATGGGAAACATCTGGTATAACGAGCCGAAAACCTTAGACGTGGCGTTTGACGTAATCGGCGACATTGTCTTAAGCGCGGCAAGCCAGCAGTACGGTGGGTTTACCGTGCCGGAGGTGGATAAGATCTTAGAGCCTTATGCGGAGAAGACTTATCAGAAGAGCCTGCAGAAATATGCAAGGCTGGGAATCGATGAGGAAAGCGCACATGCGGAGGCGTACGCCGATGTCAAACGGGAATTTGAGCAGGGCTTTCAGGGCTGGGAATACAAATTTAATACGGTGGCGTCCAGCCGCGGGGATTATCCCTTTATCACCGTAACCGCAGGAATCGGCAGAGGCAGGTTCGCAAAGCTTGCCACCATTTCACTGCTCAATGTGCGGAGAAAGGGACAGGGAAAGAAGGAGTGCAAGAAGCCGGTTCTTTTCCCGAAGATTGTCTTTTTGTATGATGAAAACCTTCACGGACCCGGCAAGGAGCTTGAGGATGTGTTTGAGGCGGGCGTCAAATGTTCCGCCAAGACCATGTATCCGGACTGGCTTTCCCTTACCGGAAAGGGATATATTGCAAGCATGTACAAGCAGTACGGCAAGGTGATTTCGCCCATGGGATGCCGGGCGTTTCTCTCACCCTGGTACGAGAGGGGCGGCATGCATCCGGCGGATGACAATGATGTTCCTGTGTTTGTGGGACGTTTCAATATCGGTGCGGTTTCCCTGCATCTGCCTATGATTCTTGCCAAATCAAAGCAGGAGAGCAGAGATTTTTATGAGGTTTTGGATTATTACCTGAATCTGATCCGCCAGCTTCATATCCGGACTTATGCATATTTAGGAGAAATGCGTGCTTCCACCAACCCGTTAGCATACTGTGAGGGCGGTTTCTTGGGAGGACACTTGAAGCTTTCCGATAAGATTAAGCCTATTTTAAAGTCAGCTACCGCAAGCTTTGGAATTACGGCGTTTAATGAGCTTCAGGAATTATACAACGGCAAATCGTTAGTTGAGGATGGACAATTTGCGCTGGAAGTGCTTGAGCATATCAACCAAAAGATTAACGAGTATAAGGAAGAAGACGGAAATCTGTACGCCATTTACGGAACTCCGGCGGAGAGCCTGTGCGGTCTTCAGGTAAAGCAGTTCCGCGCAAAATACGGAATTATTGAGGGAGTTTCTGACAGGGAATATGTGTCCAACAGCTTCCACTGTCATGTTACGGAGGACATTACGCCTATTCAGAAGCAGGATTTAGAGTATCGTTTCTGGGAGCTGTCCAACGGCGGAAAGATTCAATATGTAAAATATCCTATCGACTATAACATAGACGCTATCAAGACCCTGATCCGCAGGGCGATGGATATGGGATTCTATGAGGGAGTCAATCTTTCCCTGGCATATTGTGACGACTGCGGTCATCAGGAATTGGAAATGGATGTATGTCCGGTGTGCGGAAGCAAGAATCTGACAAAGATTGAGCGTATGAACGGGTATTTGTCTTATTCGAGAGTTCACGGCGACACTAGGCTGAACGAGGCAAAAATGGCAGAAATTGCAGAAAGGAAGAGCATGTAAGCAATGAGATACCACAATATTACCAAGGATGATATGCTCAATGGGGACGGGCTTCGCGTAGTGCTGTGGGTGGCAGGATGCTCTCACTGCTGCAAAGAATGTCAAAATCCGGTCACATGGGATCCGGCGGGCGGACTTCCCTTTGACGAGGGGGCAAAACGGGAGATTTTTGAGCAGCTTGACAAATCCTATATATCAGGAATCACCTTTTCGGGAGGCGACCCGCTTCACGCGGCAAACCGGCTGGATGTGAGAAACCTGATGGCGGAAATTAAAGAAAAATATCCAGATAAAACAATCTGGCTCTACACCGGCGACAGCTGGGAAACGATCATGCACTATGCAATCATGCAGTATGTGGATGTGGTTGTGGACGGGGAATTTCAGATTGACAAAAAGGATAACCGTCTTCTCTGGAAGGGAAGCAGCAACCAGCGCGTGATTGATGTGAAAGAAACGTTAAAGCAGACGGATCCTTCCGTTCCGGTTCTGCACTGCGGTGACTATGCATAGGGGATGAGAAAATGGAAACAATTAAGATTAAATACTTTACAGACAAGATTGAGAAACTGACCTATATTGAAGGAAAATCCGACTGGATTGACCTGCGCGCCGCAAAGGATGTGGACTTGAAAGCGGGAGAATATATACTGATTCCGCTGGGCGTGGCGATGGAACTGCCAAAGGGATATGAAGCGCATATCGTTCCAAGAAGCTCCACCTTCAAGAATTTCGGCATTATCCAGACAAACCATCAGGGAGTTGTGGACGGCTCCTACTGCGGGGATAATGACCAGTGGCATATGCCGGTCTATGCAGTGCGGGACACGCATATTTCCTGCAATGACCGAATTTGCCAGTTTCGGATTGTTGAAAACCAGCCTCAGATAAATTTTGAGGAAGTAAGCTCCCTGGAGGGTGCCGACCGGGGCGGATTTGGAAGTACCGGAAAACAGTAGCTCCGCGGTATCTTTGTATAAAAAAGCTCTTTTTGCTGCATAATGCTAATAGATGCATTGTGAGTGGAAGGAGCTTTTTTTATGACCTCTGAAAAAATGAGTACATCACTTTCGGAAAATATGAATTATTTTAACAAAAGACTTTCCGTGGACACAAATTTTGATATTGTGTACCGGGTAATCAAGATTGGCGGGCGGGATGCCTGCATGTATTTTATTGACGGTTTCTGCAAGGATGAACTGATGCAGAAGATGCTTCAATACTTTATGGACATTACGGAGGAAGAAATGCCTGTGGATGTCCATGAAATGTCGAAGACGAGCCTGCCTTATGTGGAGGTGGATTTACAGGACAGCTGGGAAAAGATTGTGTATTTCGTTATGTCCGGCGTGTTTGCCCTGTTTATCGACGGCTATGACAGATGCCTTTTGATTGATTCCAGAACCTACCCGTCAAGAGGGGTGGAGGAACCGGAAAAAGATAAAGTGCTTCGAGGCTCCAAAGACGGGTTTGTGGAGACGATCGTCTTTAACACTGCGCTGATCAGAAGGAGAATCCGGAGCACGGAGCTGCGCATGGAAATGATGCAGGCGGGCAAAAGCTCGAAGACGGATATTGTCCTGTGCTATATGGATAACCGGGTGGATCATGCCTTTTTAAATCAGATCAAGGAGCGTATCGGACAGATTAAGGTGGACGCCCTTACCATGAATCAGGAGAGTCTGGCGGAATGCCTTTATCAGAAAAAATGGTATAACCCGTTTCCCAAATTTAAATTTACGGAGCGTCCGGATACCGCGTCCGCGCAGATTTTGGAGGGAGATATTGTAATTCTGGTGGATAATTCCCCTTCCGCCATGATTACACCAACATCCATCTTTGACGTGGTGGAGGAGGCGGATGACTATTATTTTCCGCCGATTACCGGAACGTACCTTCGTCTGTCCCGGTTCCTTATCGCCATATTGACCTATCTGGTGACGCCCACCTTTTTACTGCTGATGCAGAATCCCCAGTGGATACCTGCCGGGTTTGAATTTATTGCGCTTCAGGATGAGACGAACATTCCGCTGATCTGGCAGTTTTTAATTTTGGAGCTGGCGCTGGACGGGCTCCGGCTGGCGGCGGTCAATACCCCAAACATGCTGAGTACTCCGCTCAGCGTTATGGCGGCGCTTGTTTTGGGAGAGTTTTCGGTAAACAGCGGCTGGTTTAACTCCGAGGTTATGCTGTATATGGCTTTTGTGGCAATTGCCAATTACACGCAGGCAAGCTATGAGCTTGGATATGCTATTAAGTTCATGCGTATCATCAATTTGATCCTCACTGCAATTTTCGGCATATGGGGCTATATCGGGGCAATCATTTTGCTTTTTGCGGCGATTGCCGCCAATAAAACGGTTTCCGGAAAAAGCTATATTTATCCGCTGTTTCCCTTAAATTTGAAGCAGTTGTCCAAGAGGCTCCTGCGAAAACGACTTCCAGAAGCCAAAGAATAGCTGATTGTAATTTAAAAAAAAGAGTGATAAAATAGTACAGAATCGTTTATTAGGAGGGTACTATGGAATCATTTAAAATTATAACCAATACCACCGCAGATCTGCCTGCGGAATATATCAAGGAACATCAGCTTGGACTGGTCTATTTTAATTACACGATGGACGGAAATTCATTTGGAAAGGATGCGGAGCTTGACTGGAAAGAATTTTACCGGCTTATGAGGGAGGAGGGCAGGATGCCCACAACCTCCCAAGTGAATCCGGAGCAGTATAAAGAATATTTTATGGAATTTTTAGAAGAAAATAACCAGCTTTTATATCTCTCATTTTCCTCCGGGCTCAGCGGTTCCTGCTCCAACGCTGTGCTGGCGGCGCAGGAGCTGATGGAGGAGAGAGCGGATTGTAAGATTTTGGTCGTGGACTCCAAGTGTGCTTCCATGGGGGAAGGATTGTTTGTCCACAAAGCAGTTCAAAAAAAGATGCAGGGAAGCTCCATGGAAGAGACAGCGCAGTATTTAAATGAGCTGGTTCCCTGCCTTACCCATGTGTTTACGGTGGATGATTTAAACCATCTTTACCGCGGAGGAAGAGTCAGCAAAACCGCGGCAATCGTGGGAACCATTGCCGGAATCAAGCCGATTCTCCATGTGGACGACGAGGGGCATCTGATTCCCATTTCCAAGGTAAGGGGCAGAAAGAAATCCTTAAATTCATTGGTGGACTACATGGAAGAAAAGACAAAGGGATGCCTTGACAAAAATGATATTATTTTTATCAGCCACGGAGATGCCTTGGAAGATGCAGAGTATGTCAAAAATGAGATTGAGAAGCGTTTTGGGATTCATGAATTTTTGATTAATCATATCGGACCTACCATCGGCGCACATTCAGGTCCGGGCACTATCGCATTGTTTTTTGAAGGGACTTCACGTTAGGAAAGCAGGGGGATATACATGGTACAATACAGGAAAGCACAGCTTATCTGCCTGCTTCAATATACGGTGATGCTTCTTTTACATATTATTTACGGATACTTTTACTGCAGCCACGGACAGTTTTTAAAGACCTTCTGCTGGTCGGTTTTTATTCTGTTGTTTATTGGAATCTGTACGTTCCTGCCAAACAGAAATGAGAGTCTGGTCAATCTGATTACCTTTGTCAGCGTAATCATAAGCGCTTACTATGTGGGCGTGGTGCTCCATACGCTTGCTTTTGCCGCGCTGGTTTACTTGGTGACAATCTTGGTTGTATCCTTGTATCTTAACCGGCATTATATTGTGTTTTTTGGAGTGTTATCCATCTTGGCGGAAATATCGTTCATGATCTTTTTTCCGGATATTCTGATGGAGATGGTTCCATCCCTGTTTTTGTACGGGTGCTATATTTTCTGCTATATTTTAGGCGTAGTCAATCTCTATTTTTTGGTGCTGTCGGGCAGAGAATATATGGAGCAGATGAAGATTAAGACAAGGGAAGCTCAGGAGGCAGCCGCCTACAAGGGTCAGTTTCTTGCAAACGTGTCCCATGAGATAAGGACGCCCATGAATGTAATCTGTGGGATGACACAGATGCTCAGCCGGGAAGAGATGAGTGCTCAGGCAAGGGAATACACAGATAATATAGACAGGGCAAGCAAGGTGCTGCTCTCGCTGATCAATGATATTTTGGACTTATCCAAAATCAAGTCAGATAAATTTGAGATTCACGAGGGAACATACAGCCTTAAAAATTTGATTGACGATGTATCTAATTTAATGGCTGTGAAGATTGATTCTCAGAAGGTACGGTTTGTGGTGGAACAGGAAGCGGGGCTTCCAGAGTATCTGTATGGTGATGAGGACCGTCTCAAGCAGATTCTCATCAACATTTTAAATAACGCCATCAAATTTACCTCAGAGGGTGAAATCCGCTTTCTGGTGAAAGGGGAATCCGCGGAGGAGGAAAATTGCGTGGAGCTCCGGTTTGAAATTTCAGATACGGGAATGGGAATCAAGAAGAAGAATCTGGAGCACTTATTTGAAAGCTTTGGAAGATTTGAGGAGAGCAGCCATAAGGATATTGAGGGAACCGGTTTGGGGCTCAATATCTGCGACAGCCTCATTAAGCGCATGAACGGTTCCATATCCGTTGAGAGCGAATATGGAAAGGGAACCACATTTTATATCCATGTCCCTCAGACAGTTTCTGCGGAGCCAGATGTCGAGAAGGTGCAGGGGGAGCGGTGGACAGCACCGGGAACCTGTGTTTTGGTGGTGGATGATACCAAGACCAACTATTTTGTAGTCAAAAATCTGCTGTCTCTGTTTGAGATTCCGTCGGATTACGCGAAAAGCGGCATGGAAGCGCTTCAAAAGATGGAAGAGAAGCGGTATGATTTGGTATTATTGGATCATATGATGCCTGAGATGGATGGAGAGGAAACTTTAAGGGAGATCAAAGCCCGAAGAGGGGAGCGGTTTGAAAATATCCCAATCATTGCATTAACGGCAAACGCTGCCGTGGGAGGACGAGAGGATTATAAGCGGCTGGGATTCTCTGATTATATTTCCAAACCAGTTGAACTGGAAAATTTGGGTGTGATCTTAAAAGAATATCTGCCTTCTGGCAAAGTAAAAAGGACATCGGAATGATGTCCTTTTGTGTGTCTATGCCTGACGGGAAATCTGAAGAATCTTTTTTAAATCGGCAATCAGTTCTTTGGAGTATTCCTCAGCTTCCGAATATATCTGGACTGCCTCGGAATAGTCCTCGGCTTTTAGGGCGTTCATAACCTTACCGCCGTAAGAATGAAAACGTTTATGTTTATCCCCGAGAGCGTTCCAGATAGGAAGAACCTCCGGAATCTGCGGCGTCAGCGCGTAATAAAAATGACCAAACCCACATTTGGAAGAGTCAAGCTGTAAGGGAATTAAGGATTTGGAGTCTACCATCTTTTTTAAATTGCTAAGCCAAGTCTGGTGGGCAGAGATGGCAGTGTTGACATATTGGGCAAACTCCGCATTCTCCAAATGATAGAAGGCATCCTCTGTCATGGTTCCCATTTGTTTTACAGTTTCGTCCAATGTATGTTCAATTCCCACAACAGGCTCTACGGCTTTTCTTAAATCCAGACTGACCTGATTCATAAAGTCTGTGCTGTCCCTTAATTGATTTTCCATCTGGGTCATGGAGCTGCTGATCTCTTCACTGACTGCAGCGATAGAGCTCATGGAGTCGTTAACCCTTGATATATGCATCTGGCTCTCATCGTTGAGCTGCCACACCTGAATGATCCTATCGGTCACAGTGTCCAGAGAGTCAATGGTGTGAGCGGCGCTTTGAACGCTCTTTTGAGCCGCCTGCCTAATGCTGGATACAAATTCATTCATGGAGCTCGTGAGCCGCTGCGTTTCTTCTGCCAGAGAGCGGATTTCACCAGCTACAACAGCAAACCCCCTTCCGGCGGTGCCGGCTCTGGCTGCTTCAATGGAAGCGTTAAGCGCAAGAAGATTTGTCTGCATGGAGATGGAATCGATACCGGCAATCACATCACTTAGGTGAGAGATAATCTGGGATAATTCATCCATATCGGCCTGTAGTTCACGGGAAACTTCAATTGTCTGGCTGGAAAGCTCTTTAATATGGGTCAGCGCCTCCTGTCCGGATTCAATCTTTTGATAAATCTCTTCCGTTGCCGATGAAACTTCAATAATGGAATTGGTCAATTCCTCATGACGGCTGTTAGATTCTGCTCCGGAACGGTCAGAAGATGATCCGAAGATAGATTCCGCCGCCCTTGCCACATTGGTGGAAATTTCTGTGATTTTGTCAGTTTGATGCTGCATTGTCAGGTCAAGAGAACTGATCTGCATTACGGCTTTGATATTCTTTTCAAAGATTTCCGCAAACTGCTTCCGCCCAGTGGATAACCGGCTGTAAATATTGCCAAGCTCCGGTTCTCTGGAATAATCGGTCTCCTGTAATTGTGAAACTGCTTTCATAAGTACGGCTTTTTTGTTTTTCATGCCCATATGATACCTCTTTCTCCTTTTGATGTGTGGGGTAACAATATTCTCAGTATATAGTCTATATGATAAGAAATTTTACTGTATTTTGCAACTACTTTCTTTTGAATATTCGATTCTGCACTTCACAATTACTAGTTTTTCTGTTAAAATATAGCTATTAAATGTTTTTTTGTTATTAAATGGCAGAACATTTATTATTGTTGGGGAAGGAATGAGGTTACAAAATGACACATACGGAAAAAGCAGAGAAGCTTTTACACCAGAAATATCACTGCTCACAGGCATTGTTCGGCGCATATGCAGGGGATTTTGGGCTGGATCTGAAAACAGCCTTTAAAATCAGTACATGCTTTGGAGGCGGAATGAGGCAGGGCGGAACCTGCGGATGCATTACCGCATCTTTACTGGTTCTGGGGATGGCAATGGGATTTTATGACGCTCAGGATAAGGAACTGGAAATTTACGGAAACAAGAAGACGGAAGAATTTATACGGCGTTTCACAGAGGAAATGAACGGCATGATTTACTGCCGCGATATTTTGGGAAAGGACATTTCTAAGCCGGATGAGATGGCAATTATCCGTAAAGAAGGATTAATTTTACAAAAATGCCCTCGCGCAATAGCGGTCAGTATTAAGATTTTGGATGAGATGCTGGAGGACTACCTCAAGGAAGCGGCGCAAAATAACATAGAGCTGGAAGATATTCCTCAGATGGATGAGATGAACAGCGTTTTAAAAGGAATCGGCAAACGCCGCAGATTCCGGCGGAATGTAAATAATCTGATCATTTCTTCTAAGAGAAATATCGGGTTCATCCAGTTTGACATACGCAAATTTAAGATTATCAATGACTTATACGGTGAAAAGTTTGGCGATCAGGTTTTAGACTTTATCATCCATCAGCTCAGTGAATGCTGTAATGACCAGCAGTATTTTGTCAATCTGCGCAGTGATGTTTTTATGGTGGTGACGGAATACGATGAGGAAGAGGAGCTGGTTGACTTTATCCATCGGCTGGATGAGAAGATCCGCACTTTTAAAAATGTTAAGCTTCAATTTGTTTACGGCATTTACATGGTTAACGACAGATCCATGGAACTGCGCCAGATGGAAGATCGTTCAGCGATGGCGCGGAAAGCCGCCAAGAACAATATACTGACCAATATTCTGTTTTATAACGAGCAGTTTAAAGAGTCGCTTTATAACCGCAAGTTTATTGAAGAAAACATGCAGGCAGCCATCAATGAACGGCAGTTTCTTATGTATCTGCAGCCCAAATACAGCATTACCAAGAATGAAATCATAGGGGCGGAGGCGCTGGTCAGATGGAAACATCCGGAGCGGGGAATGATTTATCCGAATCAGTTTATCCCTATTGTTGAAGAGAACGGCTTTATCAAAAAGGTTGATTACTACATATGGGAGGAAGCGTGCCGGTTCATTAAGAGGTGTGAGGACGAGGGGATTCGTTCTTGTCCGATTTCCGTCAATGTATCCAGAATCCATCTGCGCGATAATCAGTGCATTCAGGTTCTTTCCGACATGATTGACAGATGCGGGAATACCAAAAAGCTTCTGGAATTGGAGATTACAGAGACCGCAAGCGACCAGCAGATCAGCAAAAAGGCGCTGGAACTTAAGGAGGAGGGCTTTACCCTTCTGATGGATGACTTTGGAAGCGGGTATTCCTCTTTGAATATTCTGTTGGAAACGCCTTTTGACATGATAAAGCTTGATAAGAAGTTCATGGAAAACATGATTGTCTCAAGCAAAGGACGCCTGATTCTTGAGCAGGTGGTTCTGATGGCGGACAAGCTGGAATTGGGTCTTCTTGCGGAGGGCGTCGAGACCAGAGAACAGATTGACATGCTGCAGAATATCGGCTGCGACCAAGTGCAGGGGTATTATTATGCGAAGCCAATGCCGGAGGAAGACTTTTTTGAGCTGTTAAAGCAGCAGCATGCGAAAGGGGCGTAACAGTCCGGCATGATGGGTGTTACGGATGTAATTATTCAGCCTTGCAGTCCCAGACGCAGGAAATCTTCCCGTGTCCGGGACTGCAAGGCTGAACTGTTACCTACGGATTGATGAGTCTGCAAAAGCTCGTTGCATGATAGAAGAGAGTGTGCTACAATAATTTTGGCAACTGAATAGTAAAGATGTCTTCAGGGCAGGGTGTAATTCCCGATCGGCGGTATAGTCCGCGAGCGCAGGAGCGCAGGACTTGACATTGGTTCAAGTCAGGATTTGGTGAAATTCCAAAACCGACAGTATAGTCTGGATGGAAGAAGATGTGTTAAATGATATGACGTACGGCAGATATGACATACAATAGATTTGTTGTTCGGACAGCTTTTAACACCTGAAAGGCATTCTTATGCTTTTCGGGTGTTAATTTTTTAATAAGCCGTGCGCAAAATGCGGCGGTGCAAATTAAAGGAGGATTTGCTATGGACAACAAAACAAAAAAACTTACAACAATTGGCATGCTGTGTGCAGTGACTTACGTGGTGATGCTCGTGGGGCGCATTCCCATTGTTCTTTTTTTAAGTTATGACCCGAAGGACATTGTGATTACAATCGGGGGATTTATATTTGGTCCCCTTGTTTCCTTTTTGATCGCGCTGATTGTTGCAGTGGTAGAAATGTTTACCGTCAGCGGAACGGGACCTATCGGATGCATCATGAATATTATTTCCAGCTGTTCCTTTGCCTGTACGGCTGCATTTTTCTACAAAAAGAAACATAATCTTTCCGGCGCGGTGATAGGACTTCTTAGCGGCTGTGGACTTATGGTTATTGTGATGCTGCTCTGGAATTATCTGGTCACGCCGATTTATATGGGGTATCCGCGGGAAGCGGTGGCGGAGCTTCTCATCCCGGCGTTTTTGCCCTTTAATCTGATTAAGGGCGGTTTAAACGCGGCATTTACGATGCTGTTGTATAAGCCGGTTGTCACAGCACTCCGCCGTTCGCATCTGGTGGAAGGAGAAACGGGGAGCGGGAAAGCCAAAATCAATATTGGGATTATTTTGGTTTCCCTGCTGGTAATCGCAACCTGCGTGCTGTTTGTGCTTTCTTTAAAGGAAATCATCTGACAGGCTGTTTATATATGCATTAAAGGCTTTAAAAGAAAGCCCTGCCGGAACCGACAAAAACTCGGTGGTGGGGCTTTCCTTGCCGCCCCGCAGGGCTATGTAATAGTTGACGATTGCATGGAACGCTTCCTGCTCCGTGCGGTATTCGTAGATTCCCTTTTTTTCCGGGTTCGGGTGTTCCATATGATAAACCTTCTCATTGGCATAGTAAAGGACGAAGCAGTGCATATGCTCATCCTCTTCTAAATTTCCATAATCATCAGGCTCATAAATTCTACAGCAGAACATTCTGCTGGGAATATTTATCTTATCAAGTAAAAAATGCATGAGAGCAGCCTGCTCAATGCATGTTCCAATCCTGTGTTCAAGAATTTCATTCATGGACATAGTTCGATATAATTTTCGGAAATTCTGCATTTCTCCGATATGCTTGTTATTGTTTATGTCAAGCCAGCCGTATTGAATATTCTGGTCTATCCATTGATAGATGTCTTCAGGGGATTTGAAGGAATTAAAGTTCATGAACAGCTCCTTATGGTAATGTTATTGTAAATGTTTATATATTGTAATTACAATTATATATAAGGATTATTTTTCGGTCAAGTTGGAAAGCCTGTGTTTTTGTGGTAAATTAAGAGGGAAAGTGTTATAATCAAAATTGCTGATTGAAAGAAGATATTATTCGCAATCTAGTGTAACTATATTTTAAAAATGATGGAAGTCTGTGAGGATTATGGAATGCATAAAATAGGAATTATTTCAGATACCCACGGATTACTGCGTCCGGAGGTGGTTCATGCATTGCAGGACTGTGAAGTGATTTTGCATGGCGGAGACTTTGACAAAGAAAAAATCCTAAAGGCGTTAGAACAGATAGCGCCCGTTTATGCTGTCAGGGGAAATAATGATGATTGGGCAGTTTCGGATGAGAATTTTCCTTCCCACAGGCAGTCATGTGTTTTACCGGAAATATTGACAATAGAACTATACGGCGTCAAAATCTTTATGACTCATGATAAAAAGATGATACCGAAAGAGACGGATGCATTTGATGTCATTATTTATGGGCATTCTCATATCTATGAGGAAAAGTATGCCGGCAGACAGCTTTTGCTGAATCCGGGGAGCTGCGGTCCTAAAAGATTTACACTGCCGATTACGCTTGCCGTCATGGAAATAGAAGAGAATGGTTCTTACCATGTGACCAAAATTGAGCTGGAAAAAACACGCGGCAGTGCAGAGGCAAAGAAAGCATTAAGGAGTTTCGACCAAAAAGGAAAGCATTCCCTCGATATGAAGAGCGTAATTGAGCTGGTGATAAAAGATACTGATAAGAAAATCCCGGTAGGCAGAATTGCAGATAAGCGCGGGATAGACCGGAAACTTGCGGAGAAAATCTGCCGTCTGTATTTGACCCATCCGGGAGTAGACGCAGAGGGGATTATGCGAAAAATGGGATTGTGATGGGGTGAGTATAATTTTTTGGCAAAAGGTAAATCTGTGCTTTGATAAAATTACGAAAGCACCGGATTTTGAGTCGATGCTTTCATAAAAAATATATTTAAGATGGTATGATGGCGCATTAGCATATACATTTATCAGGGATTGCGCTTGTTTGTATTTGCTGAAAAAATGTGGTATGCTAAAGAAAATAGTGTGAAAAACGATGGCATTGGATGGATAGTAAACAGATGAAAAATTTTTTTATTGTAAAGGAAATATGGTTGATGATTTCAGCAACTATATGGTGGATTTGGATGGGCGTTTCATTATTGTTCGTCATGTACCATGCCATAAATGCAGCCAATGTGGTGAAGTTTCCTACAATGGAGAAGCAGTGGCAAGGCTTGAGGAAATTGTAGCAAAGTTAGGTGTGGAATCAGAGATATTTTTACACATCAATATTCTAATCTGGATTATGAATCAGCGCGGGATACGATACAGCATGATTTATCTGAATTAAAGAGGAAAGTAGAGAGAATATAAAAAAATTTTTTAGGAGGTGCTTATGAGTGCATTAGAATATACGGTTTCTTTGCTTGAAACAATGTCGGAAGATAAATTAAAGGAAGTACAAAAGTATATTCAATATCTTATTTTTAAGGATTTGGGTGATATGTCTATGGAGTATCTTAGTGAGGAGGCTATTGCCAGACAGCTTACAGAATCTATGAAAAAGAGTGATATGGGAGTAACAACACCAGCTGATGTTGTGTCACAGCAGATGAAGGAGAAGTATGCAATATAAAGTAGAAATTTCTGATTTGGCATTTCAACAGTATGATAGATTCTTGAATTATATTTACAATGTACTTATGAATCCGTAGGTGGTGATTAGTTTAATGCAGGATTTCGATGATACCATAAAGATACTTGAAGAACAAGCGGATAGTTTGGGATATTGCAACAGCGAACGTCTGAGAAAGTTAGGATTCCATAAAGTTCATTTTCGGAGACATAGATACTTATTGGTGTATCGAGTAAAGCAAGGAATGGTAATAGTCGAAGGGATGTACCATGAATTGCAGGATTATGAAAATGTGATAGGATAATATTTTAACCGAGTTAAGACTACCGGCTAAGTTGGTAGTACTACTTTAAAACGGGCATACTACCAGAATTGGGCAATGATGTAGGTGAAATAGATAATTTGCTTACATTTGTTAGCTGTAGCTATTCAACATTTTTAATAATATGAAGTAAAATGGAGAAAACTATATGAGCAAATCAATATGGGATGATGTGGGAAGAGAGGATATAATAACAGCAATTAAAAAATTCGATAAAGAGAAACCAAATTATCACAAGAATACAAAATACTATCTATTATTCGAGGGTAATTTGTATCCATCAAAGCATATAAGAAGAATGGCATATAGGGAAGTTTATCCAGAAAGAGAAATTCCTAATCTTGAAGGTAAAGGCGGAAAAAGAAATACAGTGCCATTTTTTATAAAAAGAGGCTTTGAAATATGTAGAAAGAGCAAAGGTACATATATACCCGAAGAGGCTGAAGATATAAATTTAAAGGAACAAATGAATTTAATCGATGATGATTTTAAATATTCATTTGAAACAGCAATAGTAAGACCTATGAAGACAGAAATACATAGACAATCTTATGAAAGAAATCCTAAAATAGCTAAACTTGCACTAAAAAATTCAGGATATAAATGTGAAATTGATCCAAAGCATATAACTTTTTACAGAAAGTCAGATGGAAAACCCTATGTAGAACCACATCATATAATACCTATGGCA
>JAMPGL010000021.1 GCA_023663945.1 Lachnospiraceae bacterium
CTTGATACGAGTGGTCGTTTTGATAATACGCCTAATCAAACTAAACCGGAACTTAATGATATTACATTTTTTGAGCGTGAAAACGTTGCAGTGTAGAAACAAATCTTTATACAAGCATCCGTCCCTTACGCAGGAAAAGTTCAACAACGCCCATTCTCAAGTTATTTTCTTTTGTTATTTCAATACATATTTGTCACTTATTTTCAAGTTAAGGCTGCCGATTTTGATTCTTTTTCATTTTCATCACCCTTAACTTAGTTTTTTCTACAGTCCACCATACTTTTCGATAAAACAAGAAAATGATTTGGATACACTTTATCTTACGCGATTTCACCCCTTGCACTTCCGATTTTTCTATATTATAATGTACAAGGCTTACACACAGGAGGAAATACTATGTCATTTGAATTTATAAAATTACTTCCCACCCCCGATGAGATTCGGGAGCAGTTTCCTTTTCCTTTGGAACTGGCGCGTCTGAAAGCACAGAGAGACCAGGAGATCCGCGATGTGATCACAGGGAAAAGCAATAAATTTTTGGTTATTATCGGTCCTTGTTCTGCCGACAATGAAGACGCGGTATGCGAATATGTATCCCGTCTTGCCAAAGTCAACGAAAAGGTGAAGGATAAGCTGATTCTGATTCCCCGGATTTATACCAATAAGCCAAGAACTACCGGCGAGGGATACAAGGGAATTATTCACCAGCCGGATCCTGAGAAAAAGCCTGATTTTCTGGCAGGGCTGATTGCCATGCGCAAAATGCAGATTCACGCCATCGAGGTATCCGGGCTCACGGCGGCGGACGAAATGCTGTACCCCGAAAACTGGGGTTATGTGTCAGATCTTTTGTCCTATGTTGCCATCGGCGCACGTTCCGTTGAAGACCAGCAGCACCGGATTGTTGTCAGCGGTTTTGATGTTCCATCCGGCATGAAGAACCCGACCAGCGGCAATCTGACTGTAATGTTAAATTCCGTTTACGCCTCCCAGCATCCCCACTCTTTCATTTACAGGGGCTATGAGGTAAGAACGAACGGAAACGAACTTGCCCATACGGTTCTGCGCGGTGCTACCAACAAGCACGGAAGCAATCTTCCCAATTATCATTACGAAGATTTGAACTTGCTTCTTAAACTTTACGAAGAGAGGGATTTGAAAAATCCTGCAACGATTATTGACGCTAATCACAGTAATTCCAACAAGGAATTTGAACAGCAGATTCGGATTGTAAAGGAAGTCATGCACAGCCGCAAGCTGAGCACCGATATTCATAAACTGGTCAAGGGCGTTATGATTGAGAGTTATCTGGAAGAAGGATGCCAAAAGGTGGGCGGAGGCATTTACGGCAAATCCATCACCGACCCCTGTCTGGGATGGGAGGCATCCGAAAAGCTGATTTACGACATAGCGGAATATTAAAAGAGCTGGCTGTAAAGCCAACTCTCTTAGTGTCCGTGGTGTGCTTTGACGTACACCTTCTTAGCGTCTGGAAGTGTGTTTCGGCGTACACCTGCTTAGTGTCTGGGGTGTGCTTTGGCGTACACCTGCTTAGTGTCTGGGGTGTGCTTTGGCGTACACCTGCTTAGTGTCTGGGGTGTGCTTTGGCGTACACCTCTCTTAATTTATTTCGGTTCATATTCATATAAATCTGCGTGGTGGAAATATCCGAATGTCCCAGCATCTCCTGCACGCTCCGCAAATCCGCTCCATTCTCTACCAAGTGGGCCGCAAAGGAATGTCTGAGCGTGTGGGGCGTAATGTCCGAAACGATTCCTGCTTTCCGGGCGTAATACTTAATCAGCTTCCAAAATCCCTGACGGCTCATAGGCTGTCCGGAGCAATTGGTAAACAGATACTCCGACTGTGCATCCGCTATCATTGCCTGACGAGTGCCTTCCAGATACCGCAGCAGCGCACTCTTTGCCGCATTTCCAAAAGGAATGATCCTCTCCTTCCCATTGTCCCGGCACATAATATATCCCATCTGCAGATTCACATCATTGACCTTAAGGGTAATCAGCTCCGTCACCCGGATTCCGGTAGCATACAAAAGTTCCAGCATAGCTTTGTCACGGATTTCCTTGGGCGATGTTCCGGAGGGCTGTTCCAAAAGCCGCACTACCTCGTCTGTCGAAAGCACTTCCGGAATCTTTTTTTCAATCTTCGGCGCGTGAAGAGACTCCGCCACGTCCTCGGCTACCATTCCCTCTTTGCACATATAATGATAAAAAGCTTTCAAAGACGCAATATTCCTTGAGATTGTCGCCGCGGAAAATTTATTCTTCTCCAGATAAAGAATATAGGAGTTCAAATTGGTTGAAGTAATCTTTTTTACATCTTCAATCCCCTGCTCCTGAAAATAATTCTTCACCTTCACCAAATCTCTGCGATAAGACATCTCTGTGTTTTCGGAGGTTTTCTTAATATTATGTAAATAAATCATAAATGAATTAATCTCAGTTTCCATACTTTTCCCCGCGTCTCCTGCTTAATTTTCGTTTACATAAACAGTGTACAAATTCCATTATAAGCAAGAAATTTAAGAAAAGCAAATGTATTTTTTCCCTATTTTACGTACATTTCAGCGATTTTTGCTCAAAAATACAACATATCGCAAATCCCAAATTATGTTAATACTAGATGTTGTAAAAAATTTTTTTAAAAAATTTTTATAATATCAGAAACTAAAATTGGGTTTACATAACTTTCCAGCACACATCCAATCAACATGACCAGCAAAATCCACAACAGTAAAATTCCCTGATGAAAAAATTGCTGCCTTCGGCTTCGGAAATATGGAATCGTTCCCTTCCCATATCTATGGAACCAGTAATAATTTTCGAGACACCATCCCAGCAGCATAACGCTTCCCGGAATCAGCAGGCATTGATGAGGAAACATCCCGCCCAAAATCAGCAGAAGCCCCTTGATTCCATAACGTATGACCGCCGCCGTCACCAGCATCCCGGTGATTGCTCCCTTCCACAAAATCACCCCATAGGCGGAAATCAGCCCAAGCGCCGTAGTCGATAGAATGAGCATTACCGCGCATCCGCCCAATCTCTGGCGCAGCACGTAAACAAAAAACTTTCCATTATTGATTTCAATAAATTTCAGCCGGTTTATGGAAGCCTTATTAAAAATCCCCGCCTCCCCCAGCAGTATCTCATTTCCCATATTCATCATTAAGATTCCCAGCAGGAAACTTCCCAAAAAAAGGTAAAGCCATCTTCTGTACACTCCATTCTTTTCCGCTCTGCTCATCTCACCTTGACGCTTTCGTTTTTTTCAATATATGAAAAACAGGCGGTGCATATGCACTGCCTGTCTGTACTTCTTACCCTTCTGTTTTGCCGTCCTATTCTGTCTTTCCCTCTGTTCCCTGCTCTGTCTTCTTTTTATGTCTTTATATTGTAAGTGCTTTTCTCTGCTTGTCGGAGAATGGCTCTTTTTTTACAAATATTTGTCTTTATATGCCATGATAGCGGCAACGGTCTTGGAGTCCTGAATCTGCCCGCTGTAAATCATCTCTGTAAGCTCCTCAACAGTGCAAGCCCTTACATTTACATACTCATCCTCGTCCAAATGCTGGTTTCCCGGAGTCAAATGATCCGCCACATAAATATCAATCTTTTCATTACAGTACGCAACGGTTGTACGGATACTGATCAACAGCTCCAAATGGTCTGAATGATAGCCGGTCTCCTCAGAAAGCTCCCTTGCGGCGGCATCTCTTGTAGGCTCATCCACGCTTTGAAGCCCGCCTGCCGGAATTTCCAGCGTATCCCGGTCAAGGGCGTTGCGGTACTGGCTTACCATAATGATCCGCCCCTTATCATCCACCGGCACCACGGCTGCCGCACCCTTATGGTCGATAAAATCCCATTTAACAATATTTCCATTGGGTACCTTCATAGTATCCTGATAATAATCAATAATTGCTCCATGGGCAACTAAAGACCGCTCCAATCTTTCAAATTTTTCCATTTCCGCCTCCATGCCGTTTTAACCGCGGCTTTCTTTATGTTTATGCCTGTGTCTTCTCGAATGCTTATGCCTTCTCTTCCAGAAGCTTCTCCACGCTGACAAGCTTTACGCACAGCACAAAAAGGTCTGTTGCCATGGAAAGCTCCTCCGATGAGGGAAATGTAGGCGCCAGACGAATATTACTGTCCTTAGGGTCTTTTTTGTAAGGATAAGTTGCACCTGCCCCTGTGAGAACCACTCCTGCCTCCTTACATTTTTGTACAACCGCCTTAGCGCATCCATCCATCGTCTCAAAAGAAATGAAATAACCGCCTACCGGCTTTGTCCAAGAGCCAAGCCCTGTTCCGCCCAGTTCCGTTTCAAGAACATCAAGCACAGCCTCAAACTTCGGGCGTACAATCGCCGCATGTTTTTTCATGTGCTCCTTCATTCCGTTAATATCCTTAAAATACCGCACATGACGAAGCTGATTAATCTTATCAAAACCGATGGTCTGAATAGTCATCGCTTTCTTAATGAAATCCAGATTTGCCTTTGATGAGGCCATTGCTGAAATGCCGCCTCCCGGGAACGTCACCTTGGAGGTAGAGCAGAACTCATATACCATATCCGGGTTCCCAGCCTTTTCACATTCCTGAAGGATTTCTGACAATACAGTATCTTTGTCCTCATATAAAAAGTGGATGGCATATGCATTATCCCAAAAAATGCGGAAGTCCGAAGCCGCCGGTTTCAGTCCTGCAAAGCGCTTTACTGTCTCGTTGCTGTAGGTATAGCCTTGCGGATTAGAATATTTCGGCACACACCAGATTCCCTTTACGGCAGGATCATTGTTTACATATTGTTCCACCAAATCCATATCCGGTCCGTCTTCCGTCATGGGAATATTAATCATTTCAATTCCAAAATGTTCAGTGATTGCAAAATGTCTGTCATATCCCGGCACGGGGCAAAGAAACTTAACTTTATCAAGCCTGCACCAGGGAGTGCTTCCCATTACGCCAAAAATCATGGAACGAGCCACGGTATCATACATGATGTTCAGACTGGCATTGCCGCATACAATCACCTGCTCTTCCGAGACGCCCATCATATCAGCCATCAGTTTTTTTGCCTCCGGTATTCCATCCATCAAGCCATAATTTCTACAGTCAACTCCTGCCTGCGTTTTTATCTCCGAACTCGAATTGATCACATCAAAGAAGTCCATCTCCATATCTAACTGTGCGGATGCCGCCTTGCCTCTGGACATATCCAGTTTCAAGCCTTTTGCCTTTGCTTCCTCATATTGACTGTCCAATTCCTTTTTCAGCGCAAGCAGTTCCTCTTTGCTCATTTCCTTATATGCTTTCATGACGCATATTCCTCCTCAATTCTCTCGTATCGCTTCAATAATGGTATTGTTGGATAATTGTATACAATCCAACACTCATATTATTTTACTATATCCACATTCCAGTAACAAGTTCTTTTTTACGGTGTCATTTACAAATATTTTAACTAATTTTAGGATTTTTTATTAAAAATAGCCAATTTCCTTATGCCTTCCATGCAAGAAAATCACTTCACAATTATCTTCTCTTTGAAGAAACCTCCTACATAAAAAGAAAGTATTAAGCCTTTTATTCTCTCAATACTTTCTTTTAATTACTTTATCTAATTATTTTGCGTAATCAATTACGCGTGACTCTCTGATCACATTTACTTTGATCTGTCCAGGATATTCCAATTCTGCTTCAATCTGCTTTGAAATATCTCGAGCCAAAAGAACCATATCGGAATCAGAAATCTGTTCCGGAACTACCATTACACGAATCTCTCTACCTGCCTGAATTGCAAAAGATTTATCTACACCTTTAAAATTGTTTGTGATTTCTTCTAACTGCGTTAATCTGCTTGTGTAAGTTTCAAGAGTTTCTCTTCTTGCCCCCGGTCTTGCTGCGGAAATTGTATCAGAAGCCTGTACAATACATGCAATCAAAGACTGAGGCTCAACATCACCATGGTGAGACTCCACTGCATTAATCACCGTAGGTGATTCCTTGTACTTTCTGCAGAGTTCAACGCCTAGCTGTATGTGAGAACCTTCCATCTCATGGTCTACTGCTTTGCCAATATCATGGAGCAAGCCTGCTCTCTTAGCCATTCTGACATCAAGACCAAGCTCGGCAGCTAAAAGACCCGAAAGCTGTGCCACTTCTATGGAATGCTTAAGCGCATTCTGACCATAGCTTGTTCGGAATTTCATCTTACCAAGCAATCTTACAAGTTCGGGGTGAATGCCGTGTACGCCCACTTCAAGGGTTGCCGCTTCACCTTCCTCCTTAATCATTACTTCAACTTCCTTCTGCGCTTTTTCAACCATTTCTTCAATTCTTGCCGGATGGATACGTCCATCTACAATCAACTTTTCAAGCGCAATCCTTGCTACTTCCCTTCGGATTGGATCAAATCCTGATAGGATAACGGCTTCCGGTGTGTCATCAATGATTAAATCCACTCCGGTAAGGGTTTCAAGGGTTCTGATATTCCTGCCCTCACGACCGATAATCCGTCCTTTCATTTCATCATTCGGAAGTTGAACTACAGAAATCGTAGTCTCGGAAACATGGTCTGCCGCACATTTCTGTATAGCTGTAACCACATATTCCTTTGCCTTTTTATCGGCTTCATCTTTGGCACGGGTCTCCATTTCCTTGACCATCACTGCCGTTTCATGTTTTACTTCATCTTCAACAATTTTTAATAAGTATTCTTTTGCCTGTTCGGAGGTTAAGCCTGAGATTCGTTCCAGTTCCTGTAATCTCTGTTCGTTCAGCTTTGAAATCTCGGTGCGAAGCTTAGACAGCTCTTCTTCTCTGCGTGCCAAACTCGCTTCCTTCTTTTCAATCGCATCAGCCTTTTTGTCGATGTTCTCTTCCTTCTGCTGGACTCTGCGCTCATACCGCTGTGCTTCCGCACGGCGTTCCTTGATCTCCTTATCCAATTCGTTCTTGGTTCGAATGGACTCTTCTTTCACTTCGAGCAAGGATTCGCGCTTCTTAGTCTCGGCAGTTTTCAGCGCTTCATCGATAATCTCCCGTGCCTTGTCCTCCGCATTTCCAATCTTAGCTTCTGATACCTTTTTGTAGTATGCCGTAGCTAAAAACCATGCAATAGGAGCCGTCACGACCAGCGTAGCGATTACTGCGATCAAAACTTGCTGCATTTACAGGAGCACCTCCTTATTTAGTTTTCATTGTACTCTGATCTATATAGAATGCATGTTAAAAACATTCTAAAAGCAATTTACAACACTTCAATTTTAAACTCAAATAGAAGTTATGTCAAGTGAAAGTACACTTCTTATCGAATCAAATGAAAAACCCTTTCGGTAAAGGAAAGCCGTCATCTTCCGTGCCTCATTTGCAGATGCCTCATCCACTGAAAAATTCTTCTTTCTGACCCATTCTTTTATTTGTTTTCTTTCAAGAGCGGCGCTGTCCTCTCCTACCTCCTCATCAAAGATCTGCTCAAACAGCTGCTTGGATATTCCCTTGTTCATCAAATCCGTAAGCATTCTCTGACGAGTCTTTCTCTCCTTGTTGTACTCGATGAAATCTCTGACATACTGTTCATCGTCCACATAGCCAAAGGACTCCGTATATTCCACGGCACTCTTTGCAAGCTCTGCCGGGTATCCCCCGTCCAACAGTTTATTTAACAGCTGTGCACGGGTATAAGAACGACTTTTCAAAAGATTCATAGCGCGCAGCTTTGCCTGCCTTGGCAGAATCTCCTGCATTAGCGCCTCATAGTGCTCGTCAGAAAGCGCTTCTCCCTCTTTGATTCCATAAGTGCACAGTTCGCCTTTGTACAAGACAAAAGCAAATTCTCCGTCAATCTCAATTTTGACCCTTGACTTTGACATCTCCGAGATGCCCGTCACAATTCTAACGCCGCTCATTTCTAAGCCTCTCCTTATTAGGAATCTGCTTTCGGATTATTATCCGCTTCTACAGCAGCAGGCACATCTCCGCCCTGAAGCCCGTAATGTGCGCGAACCTTCTGCTCAATCTCTTCAAGCACAGCCGGATTGTCTTTCAGATACTGCTTGGTATTTTCTCTTCCCTGTCCGATTTTATTACCCTCGTAGGCATACCACGCACCACTTTTGTTTACGATATTCACATTAGCCGCCAAATCAAGGACATCGCCTACCACCGATATTCCTTCCCCAAAGATAATGTCAAACTCCGCCTCTTTAAAGGGGGGCGCGATTTTGTTCTTTACTACCTTTACTCTGGTTCTGTTTCCAATCATCTCTCCGCTCTGCTTGAGCGTCTCAATTCTTCTCACATCAAGTCTCACTGATGAATAAAATTTCAGCGCACGTCCGCCGGTGGTTGTCTCCGGACTTCCAAACATAACTCCTACCTTTTCACGGAGCTGATTGATAAATACTACCGTACAGTTTGACTTACTGATCACTGCCGTGAGTTTCCGGAGTGCCTGGGACATCAGCCTTGCCTGCAGACCCACGTGGGCATCTCCCATGTCACCATCAATCTCAGCCTTGGGAACAAGCGCCGCAACAGAGTCCACGACAACAATATCAATTGCACCTGAACGCACCATGGTCTCTGTGATCTCCAAAGCCTGCTCGCCGTTATCCGGCTGGGAAATATAAAGATTATCCACATCCACTCCAATATTCTTAGCGTAAACGGGGTCTAAAGCATGTTCTGCATCGATGAATCCGGCAATTCCGCCTCTCTTCTGAACCTCGGCAATCATATGTAAGGTGACAGTAGTCTTACCACTGGACTCCGGTCCATATATTTCTATAATTCTGCCTTTGGGTATTCCTCCAAGCCCAAGCGCAATATCAAGGCTTAAAGAGCCTGTAGGGACTGTCTCCACGTTCATCTGCGCGGAGGAATCTCCCAGCTTCATCACAGCGCCCTTTCCGAACTGCTTTTCAATTTGACCAAGTGCGGCATCCAGTGCTTTCAGTTTTTCTTCTTTTACCATAAATAATTTCTCCTTTTCATTCACTGCGCTCTTCGCAGTGTAAATGTGAGAACATTTGTTCTTTATTACTATAAAACAAATGTTCGGTTTTGTCAATGAAATTGTATCATTTACTTCTTTAAATTTATATTACACCATTTAGTGTCCAATAAAACTCCCTCAAAGGCATCCTCTCCCTTCTTTTTTAATTTAACTCTGAATGTTTGGCAGAAAATGCCTGATTTGCAATACAGAGATTTTATTTGCCGTTTGACAACAGCAGAGCTTTACCATAAATCAGCGTAGCATAAGAAGAGACTTTTCGCAACTGTTTTTGAAAAATTTAAGCGGATTCTATGTGAAATTTTTTAGTAAATGGAATATCATTAAATTTCGGTTTAGTTTGATTAGGCGTATTATCAAAACGACCACTCGTATCAAGAATAACTTCTGCGTCGCCCCACTCTCGTTCACTAAAAAGCGCAGCAGTACTTGGTGAGGTATTTTCGAACCTAGTACTGCTGTGCTTTTTAGTGAGCGAGAGCGTGGCGACGTAGAAATAAATCTCCATACAAGCGTCCGTTTTCTAAACTCCCTTTACCACATTAAACCGAAATTTATTGAAAACCCAAGCACAACCTAACACCACCAAAACAGTAAATCTTTTCACCATAGCTTAGCTGCCTGTTTAATGGAAAAGAAAATTGTATACGCATAACAAACTGGCGCAGGGATAAGCCTCTGCTGCCATATTTTTGACCACTTATGCTTAAAAATCAGCCGACTATTGGAAACTTATTGAAAGCAGCATTAGCTTTTCATATAATATTATCACACAGAGGAGGAATTTTAAATGCAGCTCGAAGTAAGGATAGACAGCTCATATATTGAGCCTAAAGTAATTATATTGACTGCTTCTATGACGGAAGATGTTAAGGTTATATTGAACAAGTTGTCACATCAGGCGCCACAGATTATTTCAGGAAGCAAGGATAATAAAATTGAAATTATAGAACTGGAGGATTTGATTCGGATTTATGCAAGCTCTGGAAAAGTTTTTGCTGTTACCCATAAGGGCGAATACACGCTACGCCTTCGGCTATATGAAATAGAGGAAAGGCTGCCACCTCATCAATTTATCCGTATCTCCAATTCAGAAATCATTAATCTGAAAAATGTCAATAACTTTGACTTGAGCTTTACCGGCACAATTTGTGTTAAATTATCAAACGGAATAACAACATATGTATCGAGACGGTATGTTTCAAAACTAAAAAAAATATTAGGAATATGAGGTGAAGGTTATGAAAAAGAAGATTATTATGCGCAGTCTTTTAGGATTTCCAATTGGAATTGCAATAGGTTATTTAATTACAATCTTGATTTCTCTTGGTTGGGCAAATGGATATTACTCTCCTTGTGTGCCCGAGCTTATATCAGTTATGGGAAATGAAATCAATGCCGTCATTTTACAAACATTCCTTTGTGGAATGTTAGGTATAGGATTTGCGGCAAGTTCAACAATATGGGAAATGGATAATTGGAGTATTGTAAAGCAGACAGGGATTTACTTTTCAATCATTTCGGTAATAATGTTGCCAATCGCTTATTTTGCATATTGGATGGAGCATAGCATAGTCGGATTTTTTACCTATTTCGGAATTTTTGTTTTAATTTTTGTAATTATGTGGATAACGCAGTTCGTGATAGGCAAACACAATGTAAGAAAGATGAATGAGAAATTGTTTCAAACAAGAGATAACGGAAATGAGTGAGAAACAATGGGCACGTTGTCCTATCTGCGGCACTAAAACACCTACAATGATACGAGAAGATACGGGATTGAAAAACTTTCCTCTGCACCGTCCGAAGTGCAAAAAAGAAACTCTTCACAGAACAAAAACTGCTTCCAGTACGACGAGCTTTACCACCTCAACTACTATACCGAGGTAAAAGAAAAAGACCGTACTTACTACGAGGTTTGCAGCCTGCCGAGAACAGAAGAAATCTCCGATGGCTACAAGGAAAGCGAAGCGTACTTCCGCAAGACTGCTGGATAAGGCAGTCGGCGAAGATTAAAAAATTTCCCTTGTTTCGGCTTGTAAGGGCAAAAACAAGGGAAAATACATAAGGTCGTAACACAAAGCAGGCGAAATGCCTTAAAAACACTGCGTTTTTAGAGGGTTGGATAAACAAATTCATATTTATTGATTATATGCTTCTCTACTCACCGCGTACAGTTCCGTTTCCCAATTCTCAAATGGCTTGTCAGGGTGATATGAGGGGTCAAAATATTCTCGGATATATTCTGCGGCTCTTCTTTCACAATATTTATAATTTAAGACGTTCCCTTCATCATCTAGTTCAAGGTTATTCATAAATATTGCAAATGCCTGCTCCATGCAACTGCTGTCTTCATCTAATTCGCTTAAATAGTCAATTTCCTCAAGAATAGGGTATCCTAATGTTCCATGCACAAACCAATATGAAAATTGTCTTACTGCACCAGATAAATAGTGACTTACTTTCATGTAACAAATCCTCCTAATAAAATGCCGATTTATCTTTATAAAGTTTGAATGTTTTTTGCATCAAAAATATATTTTTATGAGTTCATTTTTAATAGATATACAATTCCAAAAAGAGAGCAATTAAGTTAAACAGAAATTTACAACGGATTCACAAACTTCGCATAATCCGGATAAGTAACCGTCACCCACCCATAAAAATAATTAAACCCTACCTCCATGCCAAGGGGCGTGTAAAAAATAATCAGCGAATCCTCATCATTGAGCATCTGGGTAATCTCCTGGTCAGAGTAAATATCCAGCGAATTGTTGCTTCCGTTCTGCTTTTCGGTTCTCTCCCGGAAATCGATGGAAAAGTCGTCGTTGATGCTTAAAATCTGTGAGTTGGTCATCTCCATACCGCTTTCCATGTCAATATTCACCGAAATCACATAGCTTTCAAACCATTCGTCATCCAGATAACCGTACTCCACATAGGCAACGCTTAAGGTATCCTCATCCATGTAAGTCACGTAGCTTTCCACGTCAAACATAAACAGCATATCCTGATCCAGTTCTCCCCCTACATATTCAAGATGGTCAAGAACCGACTCTATCTCCTCATAAATAATGTTGTTGACCCTTTCCTCTTTCTTTTTGTCTTCGCAGATTACTTTGGGATAGTTGCCGCCTGCCAAGGCGCCCTTATTTTCTTCTGCAAACTCCGAAAATTCCTCTATCCGAATCTGATAAGATAAGTCCTTGCTTATCGCATTGTGGAACTCATAATACTCACCGGATTGAGCAGAATATTCCTCATCCAAATCCGGCTCTGCCCGCCAGTCTTCTTCATCAGGCAAATCATATTCATCCGGGTCTAAATCGTCATAATCATATTTATCAGGATTAAAGCTGTCAAAATCCTCTTCATCCGCAGGCTCTGGCGATCCGGAGTCTGCCGGGTCATAAACCGGTGCTTCCGCCCAGAAGTCTGTATTCTCATCGCGATTCTCCTGTGCGCCGTACAAAAGCCCATCCAGCATTCTGATGTTTCTTGCTAACGGGCGCAGACTGGCATAGGCGGAAACAATCAGCACTATGCCGGCGCCGATTGTTCCAAAAACCACTGCAATAATTTTTCCCGAAGTCCATTTTTTGTTCATCTGCCTGCTTCCTCCCTATTTCTCTCAGGTAAGACATTCCACCAGCAGTTCAAGCGCCGCTTCCACTGCCTGTTTTCTTACTTCCCCTCTGCTTCCGGAAAAATAATTTTCCGTCACTGTCATGTTTCCTTCCATATAGCATCCGATATATACAAGCCCTACCGGCTTATTCGGCGTTCCGCCGCCGGGTCCTGCAACTCCGGTGATGCCTACCGCCGCCTGTGCCCCGGAGCGCTTTGCCGCCCCCTGCGCCATCTGCATGGCAACCTGCTTGCTCACCGCCCCGTAACTGCCAAGAGTCTGTCTGTCAACCCCTAACAGTCTATACTTTGCTTCATTAGAATAGGTCACATACCCTTCTTCATATACCTCCGATGAGCCCGGCACATTCACCAGTCTTCCGGATAACAGTCCCCCCGTGCAGGATTCCGCAAAAGATATTTTCATGTGTCTTTCCTTTAAAAGGGAAACCACCTGTCTCTCCAGAGCATGTTTTGCTTTCATATTATTTATTGTCCTTCATCACGTCTTTATTTTTTACAAGATAATCGATCAGGGAAACCACCGTGAGAATCACTGCTATCCATAAGACAATCTGCGTGAGCATATTAATCGCAGATATATCGGCAATCAAAAGACATACTGCGATCATCTGAAAGGTGGTCTTAAACTTGCCCCAGTAGCTTGCGGCGATTACGACTCCGTTGTCTGACGCCACCAGCCGAAAGCCGCTGATGATAAATTCCCTTGCAATAATCACAATCACCATCCACGCGGGAATCTTGTCAAGCTCAATCAGACAGATCAGTGCGGCGCATACCAGAAGTTTATCCGCCAGCGGATCCATGAACTTTCCAAAATTGGTGACCAGATTATACTTTCTTGCAATCTTTCCATCCAACAGATCCGTCAGGCTTGCTATAATAAAGATAGCAAGAGCTATCCACTTATCATAAGGCGTGATTGGTATTAAAAGAAATACGATAAAAAAGGGAATCATGATCACGCGCATCATAGTCAATTTATTAGGTAAATTCATTTTCTGTCCTCCATTTATATCTCTTCTTCAATGATTTCTCCAATTAAATCATATTCATTGGAACCGGTAACAACAACCTTTAACAGGGTGCCGCTTAACAGTTCCCTGTCTGCATGTAAAAACAGGTAACCGTCCACCGCCGGTGCATCCCGGTAAGTTCTTGCCACATACACATCGTCTTCCGGCATTCTGCCCTCAATCATCACTTCTAAAACTTTTCCGGTCATCCGCTCCGCAGTTTCAAAAGCGATTTCCTGCTGAAGCTCCATAATCTCATCCCGGCGCATATTTTTGACCTCTTCCGGTATCTGGTCCGGCATCTTGGCCGCCGGCGTGTCCTCCTCCGGAGAATAGGTGAATACCCCGAGCCGGTCAAATTCCATCTCATCCACAAAAGCCATAGTAGCCTCGTGATCCTCATCGCTTTCGCCCGGAAATCCTGCAATCAATGTGGTACGGATGCAAATATCCGGAATCTCCTGTCTGAGACGGCGGATCATGTTCTCAATTTGACGGCTGTCCGTCCTTCTGCCCATCCGCTTTAAAATCCTGTCGCTTCCGCTTTGTATGGGAATATCAAGATAATGGCATATCTTGTTTTCCGTCCTGATTACCTGAATCAATTCCTCCGTAATCTCTTCCGGATAGCAGTACAATATCCGAATCCAAGAAAGCTCTTCAATCCTGCACAGTGCCTTAAGCAGCTCGGGAAGCATCTTTTGGCCGTAAAGGTCAGTTCCGTAAAGCGTGGTCTCCTGAGCTGCCAGAATTAATTCCTTTACACCGCCCTCTGCCAATGTCTGCGCTTCCTTTACAAGCTCATCCATGGGAACGCTTCGGTAATTTCCTCTTACCTTGGGAATAATGCAGTATGTGCAGTGTTTGTCGCAGCCCTCCGCTATTTTTAAATAGGCGTAATAACCGCCTGTGGTAACAACGCGCTTTTGGTTTCCATGCACGGGTCTGTGAATGTCTTCCAAATGATTTGCCGGGCTTCCGGCAATCACATCCTCCAAAGTCTTTACAACGGCATCAAGGGCTGTCGTCCCGATAACCGCATCCACCTCCGGGATTTCTTTTTGTATTTCCGCATGATAGCGCTGTGCAAGGCATCCTGCCACGATCAGCGCTTTTAACTGCCCGGATTTCTTGAGCTCCGCCATTTCAAGAATCGTGTTAATGCTCTCTTCCTTTGCATCATTGATAAAACAGCATGTATTGATCACTACCGCTTCCGCTTCCCGCTCATCGTCCGTAAAATCATAGCCCTTCTGCGCAAACATGCCCAGCATTACTTCCGAGTCCACAAGATTCTTGTCACAGCCCAATGAAATAAATAAAATCTTCATTTTATGCCTTTCCGCTCCGCCTCCCTGTGAGGCGGATTTTGTCAAAAAGTCAAACACCCCGCAGCAGACTACGGGGCTCTTATGATACCTTCAGGTATGATGAACAAATGTATTATTCTTCATCGGATAAGATTTTGATTTTGCCTTGATTTAACTCTTCAACAGCGACAGACAGCGGCTTGCTGACGTTTTTGGTATTGATCAGCGGTTCCTCGCCTGCAATAATCTGTCTTGCCCTTTTGGAGGTCGCCATCACAATAGAATACCTGCTGTTGACTACCGGAGCTTCCCCCGGCTCAACCTCGCTGTTGACTACCTTCATTAAATCAGAATAGGATGGATGTAACATAAATAAACTCCTTTCTAAGAAGCCCTATCTGCAGGCTTCCAGTTCCTTTCTCATATTTTTGATAAACTCCTCATTTCTGATGGGAGCATCATGTGCCGCCTGAATCAGCGTATGCATTCGGGGAACGCACTCCTCAAGCCGGTCATTGATCACAATGTACTCATATTTCTCAATGCCCGCCGCCTCCTCCGATGCGCGCTTTAGTCTTTTGCCAATCACTTCCATGCTTTCGGTGCCCCTGCCCATCAGGCGCTTTTTCAATTCGCCGATGCTGGGAGGCATCACAAAAAGCAGCAGCGCGTTCGGGAATTTTTCTTTTACTTTTAATGCCCCTTGAATCTCAATTTCAAGAATCACGTCCCGCCCCTTTTCAAGCTGTTTTTCAACATATTCTCTGGGTGTTCCGTAATAGTTGTCGCAATAGCTGGCGTACTCAATCAGCCCGTCCTCGGCAATTGTCCTCTCAAATTTTTCCCTGCTGACAAAGAAATATTCCCTCCCCTCTTCCTCTCCGGGTCTCGGCTCTCTGGTTGTCATAGAAACAGAAAGCGCATAATTGTCATAAGAATGCACCAGCTGCTTCATAAGAGTACCCTTCCCGGCTCCGGAAAATCCGGAAACCACTATCAATATTCCTTTACGTTTCATCTTCATTATCTCTGCTTTCTGCCTGCGCCCGCTGTGCAATGGTCTCCGGCAGAAGCGCCGAGAGAACTAACTGGCTGTTTTCCATAACGAGCACCGCTTTGGTTCTTCTTCCCTGTGTGGCGTCAATTGCGGTTCCGGCTTCCCTCGCCCTCTGCACCAGCCGTTTTACCGGTGCCGAATCCGGGCTTACGATAGCAATAATCTTGCCGGAATTGACAATATTGCCAAATCCAATATGAATCAGTTTATTCACAAAATCCCTCTATTCAATATTTTGAATCTGCTCCCGAACCTTTTCGATTTCTGTCTTTAACTCAATACCGCGGTTGGAAACTTCAAGGTCGCTTGATTTTGATAAAATCGTGTTTGCTTCCCGGTTCATCTCCTGTGCTATAAAATCAAGCTTCCGTCCGATGCTTCCGCCTTGAATCAACGTCTGTCTGGTGGCTTCAATATGACTGCGGAGCCGTACCAGCTCTTCGTCTACGCAGACCCTGTCCGCAAAAATGGTAACCTCCGTCAACAGCCGGTTCTCATCCATCTTGGTGTCCTCCAAAAGATCGCAGACCTTTTCCCTCAGCTTTTGACGGTACTCGGCTATAATCTGAGGCGACCGCTCCGAAATAAAATCTACGTGGGTGAGCATTCCATCCAGCTTGGCAATCAGGTCATCCTTTAAATGTTCGCCCTCCCGAATTCTTGTCTCAACAAATCCCTCTGCCGCCTCCTTGAGCGCGCGCTCTAAAAGCTGCCAGAGCTGCTTTTCGTCTATGGTCTGTTCTTCCATCGTAAGCACTTCCGGATATCTGGAAAGCACGGAAACCCTCACGTCATTGTCCAAGGAAAAGTCCTCCGCCATCTGCTTTAGGTATTCCATGTACTCTGACGCAAGCTCCTTGTTGTACTTGACACAGACGTTCGACTCCGTATAATCCTCGTAGGTGATAAAAAGGTCTACCTTCCCGCGCTGAATGTAATTTTTAAGCTCATTTCTGATTGCCGCTTCAAAAAAATTCAGCTTTTTGGGCATCTTAATGTTTACATCCAGATACCGATGGTTCACCGACTTCATCTCGACCGTAATTTTACGTCCCGTCTCCTGTATCTCACACCTGCCAAATCCTGTCATGCTCTTAATCATGGCAATCCCCCCGCTTTTGTACATACCTGCTTTTCATTATAGGCGAACTATTTCCAAACGTCAAGGCGAATAAACCGCGCCGCCAAAAAACTTCTCAGAAAAACTTTTCAGAAAAGCTTTTCTCTGTTGTGAGAACGGAAAAATTGCTATATAATGATAACGATTGAAAGGAGTTATTGTTATGGCATTTGACGGAATTACAATTGCGGCAGTCGCAAAAGAGCTAAAAGACACCCTTATGGGGGGACGGATTTCCAAAATCGCACAGCCTGAGAGCGATGAACTGCTTTTTACCATAAAAACCATGGAGAACGGTACGCGGAAGCTTCTTTTGTCCGCAAACGCTTCCCTGCCTCTGGTTTATCTGACTGACACAAATAAACCCAGCCCCATGACGGCGCCGGGATTTTGTATGCTGCTCCGCAAGCATTTACAGAACGGCAGAATTACCGATATTACCCAGCCCGGATTGGAACGGATTCTTCATTTTCACATTGAGCATCTGGATGAAATGGGAGACTTAAAATGCAAACGGTTGGTCATTGAGTTGATGGGAAAGCACAGCAACATTATCTTTTTGGACGACAGGGACATAATCATTGACAGTATTAAGCACATTTCCGGCATGGTCAGCTCCGTCCGTGAAGTGCTCCCCGGCAGACCTTATTTCATTCCGCTCTCCGGGGAAAAGAAGGATCCCCTTTCCTTAGACCGGATAATTTTTGAGCACACCATGACTGCCGGAAATCTTCCTGTTTACAAGGCTCTTTACAGCTTTTACACGGGCATCTCTCCCTTTTTTGCGCAGGAGCTCTGTCACCGTGCCGGGATAGACGGCGATTTGTCCACCGCGCTTTTTAACGAGGATCCACAGGGAGAGAATCAGCTAAATCGGCTTTATGAGGTCTTTTCCTCCGCAATGGAGCAGGTAAAGGCAGGCTCCTTTGCTCCCGTGATCATCTACGAGAACGGGGAACCCACCGAGTATGCGGCTCTGCCCGTCACTCTCTTCCAGCAGTCCGCCTGCAGGGAGATTTCCTCTATCAGCGCTCTTTTGGAACAATATTACGCAGAAAAAAACACCCACACCCGTATCCGTCAAAAATCGTCGGATCTACGCAGGGTAGTTCAGACGGCATTAGAGCGGAATATTAAAAAATACGACCTTCAGCTCCGCCAGTTGAAAGATACGGACAAAAAAGATAAATACCGGATTTACGGAGAACTTTTAAACACCTACGGCTATGAGGTTCCTGCCGGTTCTAAGGAGACAGCGGCGCTCAATTATTACACCGGCGAAATGATCACTATTCCCCTCGACCCTCTTCTGTCTCCTTCGGAAAACGCCAAAAAATATTTTGAAAAATACGGCAAGCTGAAACGAACCGGGGAAGCTCTCTCCAAGCTGACGCTGGAAGTAAAAGAAGAGATTGACCATTTAGAATCCATTCAGACCTCTCTTGACATTGCCTTGAAAGAGGAAGACCTTACGCAGATTCGGGAGGAACTGATTGCCAGCGGTTATATCCGCCGGAGGGGACCTGCGAAAAAGGTGAAGATAACCAGCAGTCCGTTTCATTATTTAAGCAGCGACGGATTCCATATTTATGTAGGCAAAAATAATTATCAAAACGACGAGCTTACTTTTAAATTTGCCGTGGGCGGGGATTGGTGGTTTCACGCCAAAGGCATGCCCGGCTCTCATGTGATTGTCAAAACCGACGGCAAAGAACTTCCCGACAGGACTTTTGAGGAGGCGGCAAGGCTTGCCGCCCACTATTCCAAGGCTCATGACCAAAACAAGGTGGAGGTTGACTACCTTCAACGGAAAAATGTCAAAAAGCCCGGCGGAAGCAAACCCGGCTTTGTGGTTTATTACACTAATTATTCTATGGCGATTGATTCCGATATTTCCGGGATTACACTGATTGAGGATTAACGCATTAAGAGTTGGCTGAGTGCCTGAACACTACCGCCAACTCTTTTAAAGAGCGGAAGAATTTCCCGCAGGATTTCTTCTCTGCCTGCTTAAGCCTCCTTCTCTGCCTGCTTAAATTTCTGACTTACAAAGTCCCTCCTGTAAACAGTCCCTTCACATGGTCAATCTCCTGCTGGGTCGCCTTTGCCGCCGGAACATAATAGGACTTCTCACGGGCAATCTGGTACAGCTCTTCCTGCGACTGTTCGCAGGCATTCCGAAACTGCTTTAAGGTCTGCTTCAATTCCGAATTTTCGGTCTGGGCGATCATCTCTCCAAAACGCACCAGTTCTCCGTTTATTCCTGTCAACGTATCTGCTACCATTGTCTTTTCATTTAACTGCATCTTTTTCTCCTCCATCTCCTACTGCAAAAATTTCATTAACTGGTTTTTGTTTTCCATTGCCGATCTGGCGCCTTTTTCAAAAAACTGCTTTACCTGCGAATCCGATGTGCTGGACGCATATTCCTTCATTTTGCAGTGGGTTACGTCATACCCTCCTATCAGGTGACGCAGATTCTGTAGATCAAGTTCTGACAAATTAGCCATAAAAAATACCTCCTGAAATTTTACTGTTTTACAAGTCAAACTTATTATTTCCAGAAGGCAGCTTTTTATTCATCCAGCCAAAAATCCTCGTCGGATTTCTTTGGGACGGCTTTCGTTTTTTTCTTTTTCTTTTTGCGTTTTTTCTTTTTCTTTTTGCGTGGAACTGCTTTTTGTTCCTTGGGCATAATCCCTGTCTTTTTGGCGATTGCAGTCAGCAGGTATCCTTTGGGCATGCTCTTTAGTTCGTCCTCCGATACTGCCTTCCACCGTATGATCAGAATAAAATACACGGATGCGCCTATCAAAACGGCAAATGCAAGCGCAATGATATTTATTTTAATCAGATAATAAAGCCCCTGATAGACGCCGAATGCCGCTCCTCCCATCAGCGCCGACGCAATGACAGGGCGCAGAAATGTCTTATCCACCTCCTGTGTATAATTCAGCGCCCGGTGAACCACAATCTGATTCAGCACGCACAACAGCAGGGCGTAGATGACCGTGACAAACACATAGTAGTATAAGCTGTATTTTTCATTTAAAAACAATTCCATGACAATCATCAGCACCGCATGAATCACCACCGCAGTAGTGGCGTTAATAATCGGGGCTTTCATTCTCCCCACTGACTGAAGAATTGCCTGCGTCAGTGTGGAAAGGGCGTACAGCACCACCGTGACTGCCATACAGGACAACAGAATCGATGCCAGTTCCAGCGTATCCGGCTGGTGAAAAATCACCATCATCACCGGCTTTGCCAAAACTCCAAGCCCCACCGCAGATGGAATGGAAATCAGCATGGTCACTTTTACGGATTTTGCCACCTTATAACGGACACTGTTCAAATCCCCTTTGGCAAAGTCGCTGGATATGCCGGGGATCAGTGCAGTCGCCATCGCTGAAGCAAGGGCAATGGGAATGTTGGCAATCTTAGTTCCTTTTGCCATCGCGCTTAAATCGGTGGCAACCGCCGCCTCCTCCACATGGCGCACCCCCATCATAATCTGCTGGTAAATGGTCTTGTCAAGGAAATTGTTTATATTGTAAATTCCGGTGCTTAAGATAAAGGGGGTCACCACCATAAGAATCATCTTAAAAATATCCTTGTAGGACTCATCTGTGTGACCGGTGTCCCTGTCAATTCTTTTTTGGATGGTTTTGCGGTTCAGCGCATAGATTCCCACCATAAAAAGGAGCGCCGCCAAGACTCCCGCCCCTGTTCCGATGGTTCCTCCAGCCGCTCCATAGGAGGCTCTGGCGGTCATATCCTGATCCGCCGCCATCTGGACAAGCACGCACGCCATTGCAATGCTCATGCCCGCATTTACAAGCTGTTCCAGAATCTGGGAAATGGAGGTCTGCAGCATGGTCCGGTGCGCCTGAAAATATCCCCGCAGCACTCCTAAGATTCCGCTGAAAAAGATTGTCGGTGCCAAAACCCTGAGCGGCAGGACGGCGCTGTCCATCTTGACTAGGATGCCTGCTCCGAAAAACACAAATAAGCTGGCAATACCACCGACTACCAGCACATAAATAAATGCACATTGAAAAATTCTGTGTGCATTGCGATATTCTCTTACTGCCAGCCTTTGGGCAATCACCTTGGATACTGCCGAGGGAATGCTGTAGGAGGATATTAACAGCATAATGCTGTATGCGGCGTAAGCGCTGTCATAATATCCAAACCCCTCATCTCCTATGATTGAAACCAAAGGCTTGTTATACAGAAGACCAATGATGCGGACGATGATTCCGGCAAAAGCCAGAATCCCCGCCTGCATAATAAAACCGTCTCTCTTTTTTTTAGTTGGCATTCCTGTTACGCTCCAAACCTTTATCCGATCAGCCAGTCATACATTTCCTGATATTTCGAAGCTGAAACCTGCCATGAAAAATCCGCCGCCATCGCGCGGTCCACAATCTTATTCCACTCCCGTTTCCTGTCGTAATAAATCTTTTCGGCGTAGCGGATGGTTGCAAGCATCTCATGGGCGTTATAGTTCACAAAGGAAAAACCGGTTCCGGTACTTTCGTATTCATTATATGCCTGAACTGTGTCTTTCAGTCCTCCGGTTTCTCTTACAATCGGCACCGTGCCGTATCTAAGGCTCATAAGCTGGCTTAATCCGCAGGGTTCAAACAGGGAAGGCATCAAAAACGCATCGCTTGCCGCATAAATCTTATGGGACAGCGCCTCAGAATAATAAATATTGGCAGAAACCTTGTCATTGTACTTCCAGTCAAAATGACGGAACATGTTTTCGTAACGTTCTTCGCCGGTTCCCAGCACCACAAGCTGGATATTGTCCTGACAAAGTTCGTCCATCATATAGGCAATCAGGTCAAATCCCTTTTGGTCGGTCAGTCTGGATACCACGCCGATCATAAGCTTCCGGTCATCCTGATCAAGGCCTAATTCCGCCTGCAGTGCACGTTTGTTCTTAATCTTTTCTTTGCGGAAATTCACCGCATTGTAATGATGTTCAATGTATTTATCCGTCTCCGGATTAAACTCGTCATAATCGATTCCGTTAACAATTCCGCGCAGGTCATTGGAGCGGGCGCGCATCAGCCCGTCTAACTGCTCCCCGTAAAACTCTGTTTTAATCTCATCCGCGTAGGTCTGGCTTACAGTCGTGATCGCATCCGCATAAACCAGTCCGCCCTTTAACAGATTGGCATCCTTAAACAATTCCAGCTTATCCGGAGTAAAGAAGTAAGAGGGAAGCCCCGTAATGTCCTGAACCTCTTTGACACCCCATCTGCCCTGAAACTTTAAGTTATGGATAGTCATTACCGACTTGATTCCGCGGTAAAACTCATTTCCCTGAAAACGCTCTTTCAGATAAACGGGGATTAAGCCGGTCTGCCAGTCATGACAGTGAATCAGATCCGGTCTGAAACCGACCACCGGCAGAATGGAAAGCGCCGCCTTGGAAAAAAATGCGTACTTCTCAATTTCAAAAAGAGCGTTATCGCTGTAAGGCTTAAAGCCGTTAAAGAACATCTCATTATCAATAAAATAATATTTAACTCCGTCCACCTCGGCGTTCAGGACTCCCACATACTCATTTTTCCAGTGAAAATCCATGTAAAACGAGGTCACAAAGTTCATTTTATCCTTCATTTCCTGAGACATGCAGGTATATTTGGGAAGAATGACCCTCACATCAAAATACTGCTTATCAATACACTTGGGAAGTGAGCCAACCACATCCGCAAGTCCGCCTGTTTTAATAAATGGAACTCCTTCTGATGCAACAAAAAGAATATTTTTCATCATATCCCTCCAAAATGTAATATTATACTACAGTAAACGATATTAGAAACTGCCTTTGGGGCTTACAAAAGCTTACCGATATGAATTTTGCAAGAGCCGGAAAGAGCAATTTGTTATGTCATTTACCATATATTATACAACATACTTTCCTGCATTAAAAGAAGAATTTATATTTTATCTACAGCATTTTATCTGCGCATTTTATCTATACTGCAAGCGTATCTTATCTGCAATCAAGGCAATAAACTCCGAATTAGTGGGTTTGCCTTTGCCGGTATTAATGGTATAGCCGAACATTGCGTCCAGCGTTTCCATCCTTCCGCGGTTCCACGCAACCTCAATGGCGTGCCTGATAGCGCGCTCCACCCTGCTTGAGGTGGTCTGGTATTTCCTTGCAATGGTAGGGTAAAGCACCTTGGTAATGGAACCCAGCATCTCCGGGTCCTCCACGGACATAATGATTGCTTCCCTGAGATACTGATACCCTTTAATATGCGCCGGAACCCCAATCTCGTGAATCATATCTGTTACATCTCTTTCCAGGTCATGGCCGGACAGCCTGGTTTCCTCTTCTCCTGTGGGAAGCTCCAGCTTTGCTCCAGTGCTTATGGAAGGCACCGTTATCATGATCTGAAATTCTCTCTCCATGTGAATCAGGTCGCCTAAAATCTTGTAAACCTTTTCTGCATCTTTGGTCGTAGTTAAATTAAGCTGTTCCATATCATTATTCCCTTCCTTTTCCCAAATTTTGATATAAATTTATTATAAGGAACATGAAACAGCAATTCAACCTTCATTCATCGCACAAATTTCCGCCATTCTCCAAGGCTTTTGTAAAACTCCATCGAATAATCTTTTTATTTAAATATCATCTCGATTTCCAGTCCGCCATTTTTCGATTGTATTTTTGCAAAGCTCCCCGTCACCAAAGGCATTGCCGGCGGAAGATGCCCCAAATCCGCATCCATGATAACAGGGATCCCCCTTTTCCGTGCCGTGGGAAGGACTGCCTCGTACTGATCAAGCCCCATCATCTCCTGCCCGTATACAAGCGGTCTTCCAATCAAAAATCCCTTCGCATGCTCAAACCAGCCGGCATGCTCCATCTGCCACATTGCCCTGCGGATGGCAAACACATTCAAATCACAGCTTTCCAAGAACCAGATAAATCCATCCTCTTTATATTTTTGAACGAAATCCTTCACCCGGTCAAACCGAGTCCCTAAAAGATTTACCAGACAATCCATGCATCCGCCGATCAACCTGCCCTCCATTTGACAGTCCTCGGAGAGCGTCATGATTGTTTCCGTCCCTTTTGCTCCGCCCTGCGGAAGATAACAGCGGATTTGGGAATCCTCCGTACAGTGATAAGGCAGTAAGGGATGTTCTTCATCCTTAATCCCTTCCTTTTCCCATTTATCATAATTCGTCAATATTCTCTTTCTGCCCATCAACACATCCATGGCATCCAAAAGGGATTGATGTCTCGGCTCCATTCCAAAGGCGGCTGCGCAGGGACCGTAGATGGATGCGGTATCGCAGAGCGTTGTCAGCAGGAACGTCATATTTGTATTGTCGGAGTATCCCATAAACCACTTGGGTTTCCCTTCCCTGATCGCTTTAAAATCCACGTATTCCAAAATCTCGCACATCAGTTCCCCGCCCCCGCAGGAAATCAGACAGTCGCTTTTATTATCCAGATAACAGGTTTCCAGCTCTTTACCGCAGTTCTGCGGCGTACTGCTGATTCCGATGCCGTCTCCTAAAAGGCAGTTCGATCCAAGCACCGTAGAAAAGCCATCCTCCCGCCATTTTTTCAGGGCGTTTTCAAAAGCCGCCCGGTATGGCTGTATGTTGCATCCAAAGGAGGGCGCAGCGAATCCAATGGTTCCGTTTTCTTTTAAAAATTCAGGGTATCTCATTGACAGGTCTCCGTCTCTTACTTGATATATTCCATTAATGTGCGGATACATTCCTTCGCGTCAATCGGCTTGGCAATGTGCGCATTCATTCCGCTCTCCCTGCTCCTCTGCACATCGCCGGAAAATACGTCCGCCGTCATAGCGATAATCGGGAGATTGCGGTCTTCGCGGTTCATGCCGCGGATTTCTCTGGCGGCCTCATAACCGTTCATGACGGGCATCCGAAGATCCATCAGGACAGCGTCATAATATCCAATCTCCGATGCTGTAAACATATCCACGCATTCCTTTCCGTTCTCTGCCCATTCCAGTTCCAGCCCAAACTCCCCGAGGGCTGCATCCGCCACTTCCCAGTTAATCTCAATATCCTCCGCAAGAAGGATTTTCCTCCCGTCCAAGGAGCCACTCACCGCTTCCGCACTGTCTGCGGTCCACTCCGCACGGGCTCCCGGCTCTTCCTGATTGTCATCCGCACTGTCGCAAAACTGTTTGGCATCATCCTCCGCCAGAATATTCCAAGGCGTAAGCTCCATATCTTCGGACAAAATACTTACATCAGGTATCTCATTAATCAACTCAAGCAGGCGCTTACTAAAAAGTTTAATCTTATGCAGGCATTCTTCCACCCGGATGGTGTCTTCCGTATTCTTGAGGGCAATCTCCGTCATGCCGATAATTGCATTCATAGGCGTGCGGACATCATAGCTCATGCTGGAAAGAAAATCGTTTTGGAATCTGCCGGCAGCCGCCGCTTCACGCCGCGCCGCCTCCAATTCCCGGATTTTCTTTTGCGATAAGCGATAATACCAAAGGAAAACGCCAGTCATCAGGACTAAAATTACCGCAAAAACACTAATGATCACTACAATCTGCATACAATTCAATCCTTATTTCAATTATCTTTTATGCCCTGTGTCCTTTTCCGCCTTATTTAAGGCAGATTCAAACACTTTTAGTATCTTAGGGTTAAAGGCTCCGCATTCGCCGTTGTAAATCATGGATAACGCCGTCTCCCTGTCAAATTTCTTTTTGTATACCCGGTCTGAGGTCAGGGCGTCATATACGTCCACCAACGCCGTCACCTGCGCCCAGATAGAAATCTCATCTCCGCAGATTCCATCCGGATACCCTCTTCCATCCCATTTTTCGTGATGATGCCGGCAAATATCATAAGCATAGCTGTATACTCCCGCATCCATAATATCCGGAATCTTACGCAGAATCTCACAGCCTTTGGTGGTATGCTGTTTCATAATATCAAATTCTTCCGCCGTCAGCCTGCCCGGCTTATTTAAAATCTGATCCGGGATAGAAATCTTTCCAATATCGTGAAGACATGCGGATGAGGCGATTTTATCAATCTCAGCATCCGGCATCCGGTATTCCTCGTAGGTATCGCTGACCTCCTTCATCAGTACGCCGGTCAGGTAAGAAACCCGTTTTACATGTTCCCCGGATTCCAGATCACGGAATTCAATGACTGATGCCAAAACCTCTATCATGGACTTCATCAGTTCACTAAGCCGTGCCACCTGCTTGTCTACGATCTTTTCCAGCTGATGCCGATGCTCGTACAGCTCGATCACGCTGTTGACCCTGCATCGCAGGAATTGGGTCATGAAGGGCTTATTGATCACGTCGATTGCCCCAAGATCATAACTCTGCATCAGCATATCTTCGCTGTCTGCAGCCGTAATCATAAAGACCGGAGTCTCCTCAATCCGTCCTGTCCGATTCATCTCCCTAAGCACGTCCAGTCCGTTCACCTCCGGCATCAGCAGATCCAGAAGAACTGCTGAAATGTTTTCATTGTGCGCTAAAATGTCAATTGCTTCTGCACCTGATCCGGTGTCGATGATGTGATAAGTGTCTTTGAATATTTCTGCCAAAATCATCCGATTGATTTCAACGTCATCAACGATTAATAGTGTCTTTTCATCCGTTAATGTATTTGTTGCTGCCACGGTAACATCTTTCCTTTCCTTACTCTGTTTCCGCCTTTAATTTCGATAGGATTTTACCATATAAGACCGGAAAAGTCAACGTTTGGCTGCTTCTGCTATTACGGGTATCATAAGGCAAAAATCCGTCAAGGAGTACGCTCATCTGTGTTGATTTCTGCTTCTTTCGCTTATTCAATGAAACATACCGCTATCTGCTAAAGTGACCATTTCATCTATGACCTGCTCATATTCGACCATATCATCCACAAAATATTCTGTAATACTAATATAATCCTGCCTGAAAAAATCCTGTTCACAAAATTTATGTATCAATGCAGGTATATCCACCCCTTCCTTTGCAGAAGGGCATATCATCATTCCTGCCCTATGCTTTCTGACCTCCTTAATCAGCCTGCTAAACTCTTCATTAAAAACTACATGTTCCTTTAATTTATATAAGTCATATAAATGTCTGGAATATCTCTTTGATTTTCCCTGTATGTAATAGTCGCATAAAGCAAAAACCTTATCAATATATGTTCTGCTGATTGACTGCAAATTCATTTCAAATGGCTCCAGCTCAAATTCCTTAATTAAATTCTGATTATCCAATTCCAAATATTGCCTTACATAACTATCTATATTTCCCCTTTCTGTCGGAAAAGAATAAGATGCTAATGCGGTTTCTACCTTAACACCTTCTGTTAAGCTGTTTTCCGCATATGTATCTAAGGGTTCATATTGAAATATATAACAATTATAATCCTTATCACTTTCTATTTTATTCCAGTTTGAGATCGGCATATCAAGTTCTTCACTAATTTCCTTCATTACATTATATTTTAGCTTTTTTCTTCTAGCTTCTCCTAAATGTTCGGAAAAAGTAATGTCAATATCTTCCGAAAACCGTTTTATTACATGAAATCCCTTCGAAAGTGATGTGCCGCCTTTAAAAACACATTTGGCAGACTTTTGGGATAGAAGTTTTAAAATCATCGTGACATAATAATCCTTTTCTACCACCGCAACAGCCAAATTCATCTGAACCGCGGTATTTGTAATAACCTCTTGGAATAATTCCCTGTCTTCATGCAAATACATTTTCTAACCTCATCTCATAGATTGATTTATATACTTTCAACGGAAAATAGCCAATATACTGGTCTACAGCATTCCTCGTAATCTGAAATTTCCTAATATATCCGGCAACCTGCTCCCTTGCGTTCTGCTCATCATCGCTGTATTCATCAATATCTTTCAGCAGTTCAAGTAATTGTAAAACAATATGGTTGCTCTCATTTATCTCGACAGGCGCCCTCCGGACTATATATACCCTGTTTCCCACAAATACCTCACGAACAATGGCTGCCATATTATTGCTGGTAATCTCCTCCTTCACAGGCACCTGCATAGAAATTCCCATCTTGTTTGCCAATGTGTGTCCGGCATAATATCCCATGATACGCCCCATTCTGGAAATATATTTATATCGGGCAACAATATCTGGTGCAAGAGCTGTCATTCCTTTCAATCTGGACATTTGGGGGATATAATATATTCCCTGTTCATACCGTTTCACCTCTCCGCTATCCGTCAGCTTTTTAAACTTTTGCCTGATATAAGCATCTGACATTCCATCTATTTTTATATCCTGTAGAAAGATTGGTTCTCCAGGATTATAATTTTCTTTTATATATTCAAACAGCATGTGTTCCTCCAAAATCCAAAGCGTAAATAACAAATAATAATATTATATATTACTATTTGTATTATACTCATTCTTTTTCTGCACGTCAATAAAAATGTCACGCGTCATTTTCATTGGAAGTTACAGAATATCCCTCAATGTACCAGCATCTCCTCTATAAAAATCCCATACCCCTTAGTGGGATCCTGCACCAGAACATGAGTCACTGCGCCGATCAGTTTGCCGTCTTGAATGATGGGGCTTCCGCTCATCCCCTGCACAATGCCGCCTGTGACGGCAAGAAGCTCAGGATCCGTAATCTTGACCACAATTCCCCGGTTCACATTGTCGTTTTCCAGATTAATGTCCACGATCTCCACATCGTAAATCTCCGCCTCTCCTCCCAGCGAACAGATAATCTGAGCTTCCCCTTTCTTGATCTCCTGTTTTAATCCCAGAGGAAGATAATCGTAAACCGCGCTTTGCTCCGTCTCCGGCGTGCAGATTCCAAAAATTCCTTTTGCGGTATTATCGGTAATGCTTCCCATAATATTCTTGTCGTCATATTCAATAAAACCGGTAAGCTCCCCCGGTGCTCCGGTACTGCCCCTTGTAATCCCAATGATTTCCGTATGGTAGAGGGTCCCCTTTGCAAGGCTCATAAGCGTTCCGGTGTCAATATCGTTAATCCCGTGCCCTAACGCCCCAAAACAGCCGTTTTCATCTATATAAGTCATTGTCCCTACCCCTTGGGCGTTATCCCGGACCCATATTCCCATCTTATATTCCCCGCTTTTATTTTGTTCCGGGCGCGCCTTAATTTTCAAAATAGATTCTCCTCTCTGCAGGGTAAAATATAGTTCCTGCCCTTCGCAGTGGTCGATCATTTCCACCAATTCCTTCTTTTCGTTGATTTCCTGATCGTTAATCTCCAAAATATAGTCTCCGGTCTGAAAAACGTATTTTCCGGGGCTTAAAGTCTGTCCATCTTCACCTTCAAATTCTCCGATTCCTACAATTAAGACCCCTTTTGTTTTTACATAAATTCCAATCGGAATCCCTGCCGGTTTCAGCCGAATGTCCTGTATGACTTCAACATCCACCTCTTTTAGGGGAATCATTCCGAACAGCTTCAGGTACAGCTTATACTGGTCTACCTGATTTGCCTTGACCACCACTGTCTTTCCAAAATCCACATGCAGGCTTTGCTGTGCGCTGGTATTCTGCCCGGCACTTCCGCTTGTTTCGATTGCCTCCCGATACAATTCACCGGAGGCGGGCACGCGAAAATCCAGCGTCTGATCCATCCCCGCCTTGAGCATAATGGTAGAAGGGACACTGCTCCACATGGAATAATAGAGGGAGGCAAATACTGCGATAATACCCGCAGAGAGCAAAAAATATAAAGTTTTTTTATAGATACGCCGCCGGAAACCCTGCGGCTTTACCTGTTCTTCCACAAAATTCACATCCTTTTACCGCTCACATAAGAAAAGTGCATAGCAATTTTCTTATTCTGACAAAATTTCCTAATTAAATTAAATTAAAGGAAAAAGAGACATACGATTGCGTACATCTCCTTTAGTATGTGAAAATATGAAAGAATCATTCTAAAAATTTAAGTAAAAATACCGGCACGGCATTCTGGGGAGTCATCCCTTCACCGCTCTTGCGTTTTCCCTCATTTCTTTTGCATTTTCAAGCACGGCTCTGGTCATCTCTCCGCTTCCTAAAAGCCTTGCAAGTTCATTCAGGCTTTCTTCCTCGGTAAGCTTCCGGATTCCGGTCACCGTCCGTTCCCCGCTCAGTCCCTTTTCGATCAAGAAATGTCCATCCGCCATGGATGCAATCTGCGCCAAATGGGTAATGCAGATAATCTGATGATTTCCGGAAAGCCTTCCTAATTTTTCGGCAACCTTCCAGGCTGTTTTTCCGCTGATTCCGGTATCAATCTCGTCAAAAATCAGCGTATCCGTCTCGTCCCGGTCGGCAGACACCGTCTTAAAGGCAAGCATAATGCGGGAAAGCTCTCCGCCGCTGGCAATCTGCCACAGCGGTCTTACCGCCTCTCCGGGATTGGTCGAAATCAAAAACTCTACCTGATCATATCCTTCCTGAGTAAAATGTTCCTCCTCAGGCGTTACGGAAATGTCGAATTTCACATCCTGAAAATTCAAATCCGCCATTGCCTCCTTAAGCTTTGCGGAAAGCGGAGCCGCCGCTTTTTGACGAAGCTTGGATAATTCCTCACAGCAGGACAGGATTTCCTTTTTACAGCGGGATTCTTTTGCTTTCAGCTGATCCATATATTCTTCAAAATGGCGCAGCCTCTCCAATTCTTCCGCCTTTTCCCCGGCGGAATCGAGAACCGCTTCCAAGGTATTTCCATATTTATTTTTGAGATGGTTTATCACGTTAAGACGCTCTTCCAACGCCGCAAATTCCTCGCCGTCAAATTCCAAGCTGTCCTGATAGTCTGCCATAGAACGGTTAAAATCATTCAAAAGATTATCAATATCTGTAAGCTGTTCAATCAAAGGGTCAATTTCCTCGTCCATGCCTTTTAAGGACTTAAGTTCCCTCAGCGCATATCCTGCCGCCGCTCCGGCGCTGTTCTCCTCTTCATATCCGGTAAGTCCGTACACCAGCCCGATTGTCTCTTTCATTTTGCGGGAATTGACCATTTTGCGGTATTTCTTTTCGATCTGCTCATCCTCGGAGGGCGTAAGCGCCGCCGCTTCAATCTCCTGAACTTCAAATTCTAAAAGACGTATCTTTCCCTCCCGTTCTCTCTCGTCAAGGCTCTGCCTGTCCAATTCTTCCTTCGTATCCCTGTAATCGCTGATAAGCGCCTTCAGCCTGTGCTGAATGTCCTCCGCTTCCTCCCCCACATACGCATCTAACATCTTCCGATAAGAGGAAGGCTTTAATAGCGATTGATGCTCATGCTGTCCGTAAAGATCCAAAAGGCAGGGGGCAAGCTTTTTAAGCTGGGAGGCGGAAACGCTTTCGCCGCACACCCGGCAGGTGCTTTTGCCGGGCATAATCTTCCGCTGCAGGATAAGCGTATTTTCATCCTCAAGCGGCAGCTCCATCTCCCGAACCTGCCTGCACTGCTGTTCATTTAAAGAAAAGCTCAATTCAATCAGCGCATAATCCGCTCCGGCGCGAATATAATCCTTATCCGCCTTTGCACCCAGTGCCAGATTGATGGAGCCGATGATAACGGATTTACCTGCGCCGGTCTCTCCGGTCAGGATGTTCATTCCCCTGCCGAAAGTCACCTCCTGCTCATCAATCAGCGCAAGATTCTTTACATGTAAATTTTCAAGCATACAGTTATGCCCCTTTCCGTACATTCTCCGCGCGCCTAATCGCCAATTGCCCTGCGGAGCTTCTCCATCACTACCTGCGTATCCTCTACCGTCCTCACCGCCATCATAATGGTGTCATCTCCGGCAATGGAACCTACGATTTCCTTAAATTTCATCGCATCCACCGCGGCCGCCACCGCCATTGCCATACCGGACACGGTCTTAATCACCAGAATATTCTGCGCCATGTCCATGGAGACAAACCCGTCCTTGAGAACGCGGATATATTTATCTCCCAAATGCCTGTCATCATGCTCTAAAATAGTGTACATCTGGTGCCCGTCCCCTAAAGGAATCTTGGAGAGCTTTAATTCCCTGATGTCTCTTGAAACGGTTGCCTGCGTCACCGCATATCCTGCTTCCGTCAGCTTATCCGCCAGCTCCTCCTGAGTTTCAATCTGGTACTGTTCTACTAATTCCTTGATTTTCTGATGTCTGCTCTTTTTCATAACTACTTCCTAATCACTCATTTTTTGATGAAGGGCTTCCACAAAACTCATCTGGCTGAGTTTGATGATCCCTGTTGTTTTGCGGGACTTTTTGATTTCCACCTTATCTCCCGCCCGAAGGGCTATCTTATGGCTTCCGTCAAAAATTGCTTCCACCTGCTGTCCCTCTTCCCCGTGCCCCGGTTCCAATTCAATCATCACCCGATCCTCCGGGGAGAGGACAATACTCCTGCTCTGCATGGAATGCGGGCAGATTGGGGAAACCAAAATCAGGTTTGCCCTCGGCTCCACAATAGGTCCTCCCGCCGAAAGGCTGTATCCGGTGGAACCTGTGGGCGTTGCCACAATCACCCCGTCCGCATGGTATCGATGCAGAAACTGCCCATTCACATAAATATTAAAATTAATAATCTGCAAAGAACCCTTTCGGGTGATGACAATGTCGTTAAGCGCTCTTGCCTCATCCTGCCAGGATGTGCCCGCCGGTCCCGTTCCGTAAAGCATCATCCGGTTTTCAATCTCATATTCATCCCGAATCAGCCGATCTAACGCCGACGCGGTCTCCGACACGCTGACCTCCGCCAGAAAACCCAGCGTCCCTAAATTAATTCCGAGGAAAGGGATTTCCATATCCACAAGGTCTGATGCTGCCTGCAGAAGGGTTCCATCTCCCCCCAACACAATCACACATTCCGTCTTATCATCTACTTTGGACCGATCCGTGTAGCCATCCTGCTTTTTGTTGTCACCTCCTGTGTCAATCACACAGGTTTTTCCTTGTTTTATCAGATAATCCCTGATAAAATATGTGACCTTCAAATCCGCATCCTTGGCTGGATTGGTTATCACATAAAAATGATCCATCACACGCTCCATTCTGTTATCCGTCAAGATTTCCATGGGCTTCCTTTATAATCCGGCTGATCAGACTGCTTACCTCTTCCCGGTCAGAATACCCTCCGCCTCTTTCTGCACTTCTATACAGCTCCTCCCTCTCAGATGCCTCGTCCACATCTATGACCTGCTCCGCTCTGCCCGGATTCTTTTTGATGTGAAGCAGGTATTCAATATTCCCCTCCGGTCCCTTTATCGGTGAATAATCCAAGTGAAGAATGTCAAATCCCAGATAATCCGCAAAATCCATGATTTTACGGACTACTTCCTCATGTACGGACCAGTCTCTGACTACACCCTTTTTGCCTACCTTTTCCCTGCCCGCCTCAAACTGTGGTTTAATCAGGCATACCATTTCTCCATCCGCTTTCAGCAGCTCCCTTGCCGGGAGCAGAATCTTGGTAAGCGAAATAAAAGAAACGTCCACGGAGGCAAAATCCAGCCGGTCGGGAATGTCCTCCGGCTGCATATATCTGAAATTTGTTTTTTCCATGCATACCACGCGCTCATCATTCCGCAGCTTCCAGTCCAGCTGTCCATGCCCCACATCCACTGCGTACACCCTGCGCGCTCCATTTTGAAGCATACAGTCCGTAAATCCCCCGGTGGAGGCTCCAATGTCCATGCAGATTTTTCTATCCAGCGTAAGCCCGAACTCATGAACCGCCTTTTCCAGCTTTAACCCTCCGCGGCTGACATATTTTAATGCTTTTCCTTTTACGGTAATCTGTGCCTTATCCGGGTCAAAAACGGTTCCTGCCTTATCTTCCCTCTGCCCGTCCACAAACACATTTCCTGACATGATGACTGCTTTTGCCTTTTCTCTGGAAGGCGCATACCCTCCCTGAACAAGCAGAATATCCAATCGCTCTTTCATATCAGCCTTCCATTTCCTTTTTGATTCGGTTGATAATGGTCTGCGTGTCAATGCCAATTTCTTTTTCAAGCATTTCTACATTTCCATGCTCCACATACTCATCCGGTATTGCAATCCGCAAAAGTCTGGTCTGCATTTGAAAGCGGTCCAAAACCTCCCGGACCTTTTCTCCAAAACCGCCGCTGGCAACATTTTCTTCCATGGTTACCAAAAGATTATGCCCCTGCGCCGCATAGCAGACTGCCTGCTCGTCAATAGGCTTCACAAACCTTGCGTTGATGATACTGCACCGAAAGCCCTCTTCTTTTAACTTTGCCCTGACCACTTCCGCCCTTTTGACCATGCTTCCCACTGCAAGAAGACATATCTCATCTTCCCCATAAATAATTTCCGCCATTCCCATTTCAATAGGCACCCGGTATTCCCGAAGCCCGGAATACGCCTCTCCCCTTGGATAGCGGATTGCTATGGGCACTTCATTTGCAAGGGCAAATTTCAGCATATCGGAAAGCTCCCATTTATTCTTAGGCGCCATAATATGCATGCCGGGGATGGATGACAAATAAGACAGGTCAAAAATTCCCTGATGAGTCTCCCCGTCGCTTCCCACAAGCCCCGCCCGGTCAATGGCAAAGATAACCGGCAGATTCTGAATGCACACATCATGAAGAATCTGGTCGTACGCTCTCTGCAAAAAAGAGGAATAGATGGCAACAATCGGCCTCATGCCCCCTGCCGCCAGCCCTGCCGCAAAGGTAACCGCATGTTCCTCCGCAATTCCCACATCAAAAAACCGATCCGGATACATATTCCGGAAGCGTTTTAATCCGGTGCCGTCAGGCATTGCCGCCGTGATTCCAATCACTCTCTCGTCTCTTGCCCCCAGCTTTGTCATAATCGTAGAAAAAATATCCGTATAATTTGCCGTTGTCCTTGGCTTGCTTGGAAGCCCCGTCTCAATCTCAAAAGGCTCCGCTCCGTGGAACCGCGCCGGATGTCGTCTTGCCGGCTCATATCCTCTTCCCTTTTCGGTAATCACATGCACAATGACCGCCTTGCGGATTCTCTTTGCCTCCTGAAGAACGCGTAATATCTCCGTGATATTATGTCCGTCTACCGGACCTAAATATGTAATTCCAATATCCTCAAAGAACATTCCCGGAACTACCAGATGCTTAAAACTGCTCTTCGCCTTCCGGATACTCTCAACCACCTTTTCCCCTTTGGGAATATCCTTCAGCGTGTTATAGACCCCTTCCTTGATATCCAGGTAAGCGTTCGCCGTCCGCACGTTATTTAAATATTTTGATACGCCGCCCACGTTTTCGGAGATAGACATATTGTTGTCATTGAGCACAATAATAAAATTGGTCTCCAACTTCGCCGCATTGTTTAACGCCTCGTACGCCATTCCGCCTGTAAGCGACCCGTCCCCAATCACGGAAACCACTGTGTTTGTCTCTCCCTTAATGTCCCTTGCTTTTACAAGCCCTAAGCCTGCCGATATGGAGGTGGAGCTGTGTCCGGTATCAAAACAGTCGCAGTCGCTTTCCTTTCTTTTGGGGAACCCGCTCATTCCGCCGAACTTGCGGAGATTTTCAAATCCCTCTCTTCTGCCGGTCAACAGCTTATGCGTGTAAGACTGATGCCCCACATCCCAAATCAGCTTGTCCTTAGGCAGATCCAAAAACAAATGAAGCGCCATAGTAAGCTCCACGGCTCCCAGATTGGATCCTAAATGTCCTCCTGTCTTTGAAATCTTCTCTATCAGAAATTCCCGAATCTCACAGGCAAGCTCCTGATATTCTGCGGGATTTAAATTCTTAATATCCCCGACCTTTTTTATCTTGTCAAGCAACATATTAAACCTTCTTTTCTTCCGTTTTGCTGTTAATGTCCGGTTACTTTTCTCTGGTTACCAATGATTCAACCAGCTTAATCAAAAACTCATTCTTATCTTCATAGGAGTTCAGAATCCCCAGCGCCTCCGCAGACAGCCTGCGGACCTCCTCCCGTGACTTGTCCAGTCCGTGAAGAGCCACGTAAGTAAGTTTTTGATTTCTCTCGTCGCTTCCCACAGGCTTCCCTAAAACCTCCGTGGTGCTGGTAACATCCAAAATATCATCCTGTATCTGAAAAGCAACTCCAATGTTATATGCCGCACGCTCCATCCGGGCTACATCCGAAGCATCCGCACCTGCAAGGACAGCGCCGATCATCAGCGCCGCCTGAATCAAAGCCGCCGTCTTATTCTCATGGATAAAAAGGAGCATCTCCTCCGTTACCTGCGTTCCCGACTCCGCCATAATATCCGCGGTCTGACCTCCGATCATGCCGTAAACTCCGGATTTCCTCCCAAGAATGCGGATTGCACACGCCGCGCGGATAAACTCCTTGTCCGTCTTTGCAAGATCAAAAGCGCCCGCCGCTGTTTCAAAGGCAAGATTAAGAAGCCCGTCGCCTGCAAGCACTGCCATGCCGTCCCCGTAAACCTTCCAAGTGGTTTCCCGTCCCCGGCGGTACTCGTCATTATCCATAGCCGGAAGATCATCGTGCACCAGAGAATAATTATGAATCATCTCCAGCGCCGCCATAAAAGGCTCCACCAGCTCTCCCTGTCCGCCAAAAAGAAGAAAACTCTCCTCCATCAGTATGGGGCGCAGTCTCTTGCCGCCTGCTGATACGCTGTAGTTCATTGCCTTTAAAACCTGACTCTGATATCCGGTCTCTTCGGGCATATACCGCTTAAGCACTGCCTCCGCCCTGCCTGTTTTTGCTTCCAGCACCTTTTCAAAATTCATTGCTTTCTCCATCCTCGTTCAGAACCAGAACCTGTTTTTCCACTTTGTCAATTGCCTGATTGCACTTCTTTAGAAGCTCCATTCCTTCCTTATAAATCTGAAAAGACTTTTCCAGAGAAATATCCTCCTGCTCTAACGCCGTCACGGTCTCTTCCAGCTTAGAAAACGCCTCTTCCAGATTCAGATTTTCTTCCTGCATATTATTTTTCTCCCATCTCTCTGTCCGTCCGCCATTTCCGGGTAACAGACGCCTCCAGCATGCCGTTTTTAACAAAAATGCGGAGCATCTCGCCTAAGGACACCTTATCAATATCGCTGACCGTCCTGCCCTGCCCATCCGCTACATAGGAATAACCCTGATTTAACTTATCCAACGGAGATAACCCCTTTAACCGCTCAATATAAACAGCAAGCCTGTGCCTGTTGTGCGTTATTTTATTTTTCATTGAGGCTGCAAGCTTATCCTCAAAGCTTATAAGCATGCTGCGCCTTTCTCTTATTCTGCCCATGGGGCTGTTCATTTTCAGCTTTGCCTCTAATACCTTCAGCGTTTCCCTCTCATAACGCAGACGCGCCTGCATCTGCCTGAGAAGCGCCGCCTTTATGGATTCCATCCGGGTAAATGTCTGCATCACGTCATAGACAGCCAGCTCCGCCGCCGCCGAAGGCGTGGGAGCCCGAAGATCCGATACAAAGTCAATCATTGTGGTATCCGTCTCATGTCCCACCGCAGAGATAATGGGAACTCCGCAGTCAAACACAGCCTGCGCCACCGCTTCCTCATTGAACGCCCAGAGATCCTCGATAGATCCTCCTCCGCGCCCGACAATCATTACATCCACCTGTTTGGCTTCCAGCATTTTAATTCCCTGGATAATGCTGGGCGCCGCTCCATCCCCCTGCACCACTGCCGGGTACAAAAGGATCTGGACATACGGGTTCCTTCTTGAAGTAATATTGATAATGTCACGGACTGCCGCCCCGGTTGGCGCTGTCACGACACCGAGAGTCCTGATATATTTGGGGATAGGCTTTTTGTAGCCTGTATCAAACATTCCCTGCTCTTCGAGCTTTCTTTTCAGCCGTTCAAACTGCTCATAGAGAGCACCCTCCCCATCCGGCTTAATGGACTTGGCATATAACTGGTATTTGCCGTCGCGCTCATATACATCAACCGCCCCCCGGACAATAACCTGCATTCCCTCCGCCATACGGAAGGAAAGTCCGCCGCGATTGCCTGCAAACATCACGCACGCAATGGTTCCCTTTCCATCCTTTAACGTAAAATAAATATGTCCGGAGGAATGATACTTACAGTTGCTGACCTCTCCCTTAACGGAAAGCTCCTGCAGCAAAAAATCCTGCTCGAACATATTTTTGATATATGCATTCACCTGTCCGACTGTATAAACATTCTGCATATTTTACCTGCCTATGCAAATTTGGCAAGGACACCGTTGATAAACGCCGGTGAGGAATCCTGTCCAAACTTTTTTGCCAGTTCCACTGCCTCGTTGATTGCAACGCTGGTAGGAACCTCCTCATCATAACGTATCTCATAGACCGCAAGCCGGAGAATTGTCAGATCCACCTTGCCCATCCGGTCTGTGGTCCATCCTTTTGCTCTTTGGTTTAAGTCCGCATCAATCTCTTCCAACCGCTCCACGATCTTATTGAATTTGCCGCCAATCTGAGCACTGTCCTCTTCTTTGGCATGATTCTCCTCATCAGCAAAGAAAAACGCCTCCTGCTGTTCCAGTTCTTCTTTGGGATTAAATTCCACCCGGAAAAGAAGTTTAAAAATCTGCTCTCGTAATTCTCTTCTGCTCATGAACGCCACCTGCATTATTTTTCTTTGATCATGTTCACGCCGGCAATCCGCACATCCACATCCGATACTTCCAGCCCGGTCATGCTTTCTACCGTCGTCTTTACCTTTTCCTGTACCTTCTGTGAAACTACGGGGATATTGTATCCGTATTCGATAATCAGCGCCAGCTCCGCCTTGACCCTCTTGCCTAATACTTCAACCTTTACGCCCTTTGCCAAATTTTTAACGCCCATCCTGCTAAGCAGGTCATTACTGATATTTCCTGCCATAGCGGACACGCCTTCCACCTCTGTTGCCGCAAGACCTGCAATCATTGCCACAACATCATCTGCAATTTTTACAGTTCCAAGATTCTCATCCTCCTGCAAAGTATAGGTGTTCTGTTCATACGTTTTTTCCATGATAATTTCCCTTTCTTTTATCCCACAGTATTCTGTGGGGAATTGACTGCAAGCCTTATTTGATAATCATACCAAAATTTAATCGTTTTGCCTAGTCCTATTCTACAGCCAAAAACTAAGGCTTAACTGCTCTTCATTCTCTGCATAGGAAACAGTTCCCCCTTTGGTGTTCAGATACCGGAATATCTTTTGATCCGCTATCAGATGTTTTGTCATCTCATAATAAGTCTGCTCATCTGCACATTTCAAGGTGACGTAACCGCTTCCATTCTCATACGCCGTCAAAAAGACCTGCTCTAACAGTTCCTCGTCCACCTGAGTAAAGTACAGCCCTTCCCTCACGTAATAATTATCCTCCATTGCGCTGCATACCGGAATGTCCACAATCGCGTCAATGGTATGCGTCTTTTCAAGCTGCTGTGTTGTGACGCACAGATAATCATAATTGATGGGCGGAATGCTGCCTGCCATCTCGCTGTTTCCTCCTACCATCTGGTAGGAAGCGTCTCCCCATGTAGTATCTACAAAATAATAATTTTCATCAAGCCTCACCAGATTCCAGGCATGTCCCTCCCCGCCGGAAACTCTCCCCATAATCAGGGTCGCTTCAATTCCCGCACTGTTTAAAAGATATTCTGTCGCCTTTGCATAGCCCTGACAGACACTCCTTTTGTGGATAAACACGGAACAGATATTCTGATTGTCCGGCGCCTGTGCATCATATTCCGTTTCCCGTATAATATACTCATAGATATACTTTACCCTTCCGTAATCGTCCAGAGCCGGATCCATTTCCTGCATGCATTTTGCAACATAAAGGTTAATCTGCTCCTGTCTTGTTGCCGCCTCGGCGCTGGTCATATTGTAAGCCCCGGAAAAGGTGATTTTCTTTACCTCGTCCCCCAGCGTATATCTGGTAAAGGTATATCCCTCCACATAAAAGATCTCTGGATGGTCATTGAGCACGCTTTGAAACGCCCGTTCAATGTGACCCGTGTCCGTGCTCCGAAGCGCAATTCCCTCTCCAAACTGCTTCAAAATACTCAGGATTTCCACATACGCCGTCTGCTCTTCCTCGGAAAGTCTTTCGTAATGAAAAAGCCCTTTCTGCTGATCCTTTAAAAATAGGATCTCCTCTTCGGGAACTCCCGGAATATTGTCCACATCCTCATTGCCAATCTCCTTTGGCACGCCCTGATTCCAGACGTGATGCTCAGTCGTAGGCTGCGCTGTCTCCGGAGCCTCCGTCTTTGCCTCTTCCCTGTCAGCTTCCTGATTATTTAATTGTTCTTCTCTCTCCTGCTTGTCCGGCTCATCCTTAGAATAATCCAGTGTACATCCGGAAAGTGCCAGCGCCAGAATACTTACAAGCAGTATGTTCCGTTTCATCTTCATTTAACCACGTCCAAATTCAGAAAGAATCAGCCCCTCATTCCGTTCCAGCGTCATGCCTACGCTCCACGCATTGACAAATAACAGCAGGGGATTTCCTTTCAGGTCTTTTATTTTTTTCATGTCGGAGGTGCCTGTCAGTCTGCTTAAATCAATCTCTTTATTTTCAATCCAGCGGATATGCTCGTAAGGCAGCGGCTCCAATTTAATATCAACGTTGTACTCATTTTCAAGCCGGTATTTCAGCACATCAAACTGCAATACGCCCACCACGCCTACAATAATCTCCTCCAACCCCGTGTTAAACTCCTGAAAAATCTGAATAGCGCCCTCCTGGGCAATCTGAGTAATTCCCTTTACGAACTGCTTCCGCTTCATGGTATCTACCTGTCTGACCCTTGCGAAATGTTCCGGCGCAAAGGTAGGTATTCCCTCATATTGAAACTGCTCTCTGGGCATACACAGCGTATCTCCAATGGAAAAAATCCCCGGATCAAAAACTCCTATGATGTCCCCTGCGTATGCCTCGTCCAAAATCTTCCGCTCGCTTGCCATAATCTGCTGAGGCTGGGACAGGCGCATCACCTTCCCGCCCTGAACATGCTTAACCTCCATGCTTGCCTCATACCTGCCGGAGCAGATGCGCATAAACGCGATCCTGTCCCGATGCGCTTTATTCATATTTGCCTGTATCTTGAATACAAAGGCTGAAAATTCGTTTTCGGTCGGCGAAATCACTCCAATATCCGCTTTGCGCGGCAGCGGCGTTGTGGTCATTTCAAGAAAGTGCTGTAGGAAAAATTCCACTCCAAAATTGGTCAGGGCAGAGCCAAAGAAAACCGGAGTCAGTTCACCGGCGCGGATCCTTTCAAGGTCATACTCTGCGCTTGCGCCATCCAAAAGTTCAATCTCATCGGTCAAAAGCTCCTCTGCCTCCCTGCCGATGACGGAAAGAAGCCTCTCCTCGTCAGAAAGAGGAATCCGCTCTGTCTCCCCTTCCTTTGTCCCCTTTTCGGTATCGGAATAGGTAAGCACGCACTGGTTGTCCCTGTCATAGACACCCTTAAAACGCTTTCCGGAACCAATAGGCCAATTGATCGGGCAGGTAGCTATCCCCAGCTCCTTCTCTATCTCATCTAACAGTTCAAAGGTATCGTTTGCATCTCTGTCCATCTTATTAATAAAGGTAAAAATGGGAATCTTGCGCATAACGCACACCTTAAAAAGCTTCCGCGTCTGCGCCTCCACTCCCTTGGATGCGTCTATAACCATCACGGCGGAATCCGCCGCCATAAGCGTTCGGTAAGTGTCCTCCGAAAAGTCCTGATGCCCCGGAGTGTCCAGAATATTAATACAAAATCCGCCGTATTCAAATTGGAGCACGGATGACGTGACGGAAATTCCTCTCTCCTTTTCAATCTCCATCCAGTCGGAAACCGCATGTCTTGCCGTTGCCTTCCCCTTTACGCTGCCCGCTAAATTGATTGCTCCCCCGTATAAAAGAAACTTTTCCGTTAGTGTTGTTTTGCCGGCATCCGGGTGAGAGATAATGGCAAATGTTCTTCTCCTGTTTATTTCCTGTTCAAAATTACTCACTGATTTATCCTCCAAGTTCATTCCTGTCTGCTCAGCCGGTTCCCGGCATGTATATGTGCTTATAGGAGCGCATACTCTATAAAAACGTACACTCTATAAAAGCGTATGCCCTACGGAAGCAGATGCTCATAGAAGCATATCACAAACCGCCAAAATAATAAAGTCAAAATCCTTTATCAGCGCCGGTTCGATAAGGCGCGGATAAATTATTTCTGTGTAATGCCGGTCAGTCCGGAAACAGGCATCGGCGCAGACAATTGGACTCTCGTAATAGAATACCACATTTAAAAAAATATATCACCTATTTATTCCTGTGAGGACAGGGTGCTGATCACAATCGCTTCCGGCGCCACCCCTGTTTTGCGTATGATAATATCCTCGATCTGCGCCCGCTGGGCTTCTGACAGATCCGCCGTTCCAACCACCACATCCACGGTATCGTCCGTAATGCTTACCACCACATCATCAAATCCCTTGCTTTCAAGAAGGATTTCCGCCGCGGTTTCCTTTTCTGCTATGTCGGTAATCGTAATCATATTATCTACGGCTTCCTGCTTTTGTTCCTCTCCAATATTCACATTGTTGATAATCTCCAAGAGCGTTTCTTTATTTCTTGCTCTGGTCTGCTCCTTCAAGAGGCGTGCGCCGGAAAGGGTATCAAGCCCTGAGGTTGAAGTAAAGACAGCTTCTCCCGGAACCTCCCCGTCAGACAATTGATTTTCCAGATTCTGCGCCATCTGATCCGCCATCGCCTCATCCATTGTCTCATCCAGATAGTTTTCCTGTTGAAGAACCACATCCGAATCAAGACTTTCAATCTCTCCGTACTGTGCCTGCTCCATATCCTCATCGGATATTTCAAACAGCGCCGCCACCTCCGGGTCTTCTTCCGTGCCGGTCTGCCCCGTGTAGGCAATCCCGTCTGCTCCCGTGGTCATAATCTCCTCTTCGGTAATTCTGGTGCCGGCAAAATTCAGGTATCCCGCAACTGCGATCATAATCGCCAGCGCCGTAATCATGATCTGATTCTTTTTCACCATATTCTTCAATCCCGTATCTCCTTCTACCTTGTTATCATTTTAACTATAATAATTTTATGAGGCTCGATTCCAAATAATGCCTGAATTGCCTTAGTAATCTTCTGCGCGGTCCGGGCATCCCCTCCGCCCTGCGCCGATACCGCCACGCCGCAGACCCTGGGATATTTCACCTGCCGGATAAAGGGCGCCTCCTGACTGCCCTGCCCGGAAAACACTGTGCTCTCCTCCGTGGAAATGTCGGTGGTATTCCGGCTTCCTCCGGCGGAATCCACCTCAGTGGTTCCCGCCCGCCGGGTAACCTGATCCTTCTCAACTAATGTCTCTCCCCTATCCTCTAAGGTGATCATCACCTTCACCTCTCCTACCCCATCCATGGTGGCAAGCAGGCGTTCCAGCTCTCCCTCCAGATATTCGGCGTATTCTGCTTCCGTATCTGAGCCTCTTCTGCCCTCCGGCGTATCAGTGCTGTTTTCCTTCCATGATTCCATTGTAACATCATCACTGTCCCATTGACCGGACTGTAACAAATTTTTATCCGTTTCCTGTTTCACCGGCAGGGCGATCACCAAAAGAAGAATCCCCAAAAGCACCATGATCACAAAATTATCTTTGGTCAGCTTCCATTTTCCTTTCAGCGCATTTTTCATCTTTTTGCCGTCCCTCCTGCCTGCTTCACCACAATATTACCCGGTTCCACCCCGATACAATCACTATACTGCCTTTTCAGCTCTGCAAAATCCGCAGTCCCCTCATAATCCGCCCCTCCTTCTTTCCCCTGTCCGCCTCCTAAAACTACCGGAGGAATCCAAATCTCTCCATCGCTTTCCGCCCTTTCTTCCCTGTTTTTCTGTACTGTGACCACGACAGCGCCTGCTTCCCCGTCAAGAGTCACTGCCTTTACTGTATATTCATTCTCACAAGAAGCAAGCTTCTCTTTCAGCTCCTCCTCGATTCCTTGGTAGATTTCCATGCTTCTATCCTCTATCTCCGGCAGGGGCTTCGTCTCTTCCAGCTTTTCAAACATCCCTTCCAGCCTTTCCTGTATCTCCGTTTCCGTCTTCTCATCCGCAAAAAAATTAATAAACGGCTCCGTAACCCTGAGAATCACCAAAATGCCTGCCAGTATCCGGACATATTTCATGTAGGCTCCGCCCGGCACAAAAAACAGAACTGCCTGTGCAATCAACATAAAAACACAGATTTCCTTAACAGCCTGAACCAATCTGCCCTCTCCCTTCTTAACCTCTTTGCGTCAATAAGATATGGTGTACGCCGCAACTGCAATGACAATAATAAAAAGTGCCATAGATGTAAACACGCAGCGGAGCAGCAATAGACACCCCTCCCCCACCCGGTCCGCGCATCCGGAAAATCTTTTGTCGCTGACAATTCCCGCAATGGCGGCTCCAAGCTTGACCGCCCCCGTAACCAAAAGAATCCGGAGTAATGGGAGCAGACAGCTTAAAAGTAATAGAAGCAGCATAAGCACGCCGATACTGTTTTTAAGGAGCACCGCTGATCCCAGCATCAGCTCCGCCACTCCCTCCGCCGCGCTTCCAATACCCGGAATGGACGATACGGTTTTTCTGAAAGCCGATATTTTCAGACGATCCGCCACCGGGACAATTACGGATTGCACCAGACTAAGCCCGGTGACTGCTCCTAAGGAAAGCTTAAGCGCCGCGCCGATTCCCTTTTTCATCAGATCCAGCAGAAGAGCAAGCTTCTCTTCCGCCCACACCCCGTTTAAAAGCGCCAGCAATACATAGCTGTACACCAAGGGAAGCAGCATGCCGCTGACAAAGCCTTCCACAAAATAAACCGCCAGAAGCATAAGCTGATAATAACAGACCGCCGCCGTCTCTCCCCCTGCCGTCCCTGCCGCCGTAAAGTAAGCCGGAATAAACAGCTTCACAAACAGAACAATATTTTCCACCGCCTTTGCCGCAACCTCCGCCGCCATTAAAAACGCCCCGGTGAGGACCACCATCAAAAAAAGGTAGAGAAAGTAAAATCCCGCCTGAGCAATCTGCTGTCCGGAAAACAAATCCGAAAACCCGGAAAACAATGCGGACAATACCCCCAGCACCAATAGATACAAAAAGATTCTGCGGATATTCTGCACTTCCCCCCTAAGGCTTCCTTTGAGCTGGGAAAAAAGCCTCTTCCCAGCCTCCAGGATTTTCCCATCCAAAATCAGGCGCAAAAGCTCCCCGGCATCTATCTGAACTTCCGGAAAGAGACTTTTGATTCCCTCATCCATGCCGCTTAAGTCCGTAGAAGAAAGCCAATAATCCACATACTGCCTGTCCGCCTCGTCCCCGTCTATTTCCTTTGCATATGAAAGCGTCCCGTTTCCCATAAGCAGTCCCCATAAAACTGCCAGAAAACACAGTTTTTTAATTCTTTTCACCTTACTCATCCCGCCTGACCAGCCAGAGCGTTAATATTTTCCACAACGGCAATCAAAACCGGGATTCCCATCATAAGGACTGATAATTTCCCAAATATCTCAATCTGTCCCGCAACGGCTCCATACCCTGCATCCTTGCAGATTGAGGCACAAAACTCGCACACATAGGTAATTCCTACCGCCTTAAACAGAAATCCAAGATAATTTCCACTGCCGCTTAAATAGGCCTCTATGTCCCGCACCTTAGAAAACAGGGCGCCTAATCCCTGCAATGAGCAAAAAAATATGATCAGGCAGATTACCGTGCCAAGATAAATCCCATATTCCGGCCTTCCCGACCTAAACTGCAGGGCAAGCATCACTCCGGCAACTCCCAAAATCCCGATTTTTACTATCTCCATGATAAACCTCCTTCCCTTTCTGTACCGGCGTCAGGCGGTCACATACTAAATAAGTCCTGTATCATCACGAACAGATCATAGATATACGGCAAAATCCACGTAAGAACCAAAATCAGCCCTGCAAGACTGATCAGGAACGCATGCTCTTCCCGTCCGCTGTGTTTTAGGATCTGACCTAATATCGTAACTAAAATCCCCACTGCCGCAATTTTAAAAATCAGGCTTACCTCCATGCTTCCTCCATCTTCCCGGCTATAACAGCAGAATGGATAAGAGCACTCCACCGGCAAGCCCAAGACTCATCACCATTTTATTTTTACTCTTTTGTTCCCCGGAAAGCTCTTCAATCCTTCGGATAACTTCCCGCTGAAGTTCATCCAAAGCCCCTGCCTGTGCACCCTCTTCCATATATCCCAGACAGGAAGGAAAATCCATCAAAAGCTTCCGCTCCTCCCCCTTAAGGGAAGAGCACGCCAATAGTTTTTCCATGCGTATTTTCCAGACATCCGGAAATCCCCCGTTCCCCTCTCTGCATTCCTCATAAATTTCATAAAACGCCGCGGCAAAGGGCTCCTTTTCCTTTTCCGAAATTCGGAGCAGTGCTTCCGGAACCGTGGTTTTTTGATAGGCAATATAATATTTCATATTCTCATAGATTTCCCGGATCTGTTTCAGCCAAAAAAGCCTGCTGTTATTATCCCTGCATATAACCCAGGCAACTCCCAGACAGCCTGCAATAATCAGCGCACATCCCATTAGCTGCAGCATAACAATTCCCTTTTCTTTTTCTCCGTCCTGATTCCCTTTTGGTCAAAAATTGCCCTGATGCGTCCCTCTCCCCGTTTTCTCTCCAAAAACACATATCTCTCAAAGAAGTCCTCCGGACGGTATAACACCTGCCCTACATGTTCCATGGCTTGTTCCCGCATTCCAATATTCATGTGCCGTTGTACATCCTCAATGGAATTTCCGTGCATGGTGGCGAGCACGCTGCTTCCGCATTGCAGAACCTGATAAACCGCCCTCATGTCTTCCGGTCCTCCAATCTCATCCACTGCCACAACCGCCGGGGACATAGAACGCATCAGCAGCATCATTCCCTGTATCTTAGGACAGCCATCCAGCACATCCGTGCGCATTCCCACGTCATTTTGCGGGATTCCCATAAAGCTTCCGGCAATTTCGGAACGCTCATCCACCACTCCCACCTGACGCCCTTTTCCATACAGATTCCCCGTTGATACCTGCCTGACAATATCCCGAAGAAGGGTTGTCTTTCCGCCTCCCGGCGGTGACACCAAAAGAGTATTGCAGAACCGTTTCCCTTCATAGAGAAACTCCATGATTTCATCCGCCGCACCGATAATCTGATGGGAAATGCGGACGTTCAAAAAACGGATATGAGACATATTCCGGATACTTCCGTCTCCATTAAGCACCACTTGTCCTGCCAGTCCGATTCGATGGCCGCCGGAGATGGTCAAAAATCCCTGACGGATTTCATTTTCAAATGCATATAAGGAATAACGGCACACATTTTTGATGATCTCATCCATCTCCCGTTCCGTCATAAACCAAGCATCCTGAATCCCTTTTCCAAATCCTCCCCGGCAGGACAAAAAAAATTCTTCTCCCTCCGTCAAAAAACGTACCGGTCTTCCCACTCCCAAACGAATTTCTTCCAGTTTGTCCGCTCTTTCCAGTGGTTTTTCCAATCTTCCCCTCATAGAATCGGGAAAGATTCTTAATATTTCTTCCCTTTTTTCCATCACATTCACCTCTTATCCCAATATATGTAGCTTGGCATCAAAAAAGAACGCCTCCTGCCGGAAGCGTTCCTTTGTAATCTGCATTTATTCAATTACCATTCTATGCTGTCTTTACTTCTGTGCTACATCCTTCATGGAAAAACTCATTCTGCCCATCTTATCCTTGCCAAGGCATACCACCGTTACCTTGTCTCCTAAGGTAAGCACATCTTCTACGCGGTTAATCCTTTCTTTGGCTATCTTGGAAATATGAACCATTCCCTCCTTGCCGGGCGCAAATTCAATAAATGCGCCAAATTCCTTGATGCTAACCACAATTCCCTTGAAAATTTGTCCTTCCTGATAATCGGTTACAATGGTCTTAATATATTCCACCGCCTTCGCCATCATATCCGGCTCTGTACCGCATACGGATACCTTGCCGTCATCGGTGATGTCAATCTTCACTCCCGTGCGGGCAATAATCTCGTTGATGGTCTTTCCGCGCTGGCCAACCACATCCCCAATCTTTTCCGGATCAATCTGAATCGATATAATCTTAGGAGCGTAAGGTCCAACCTCCGGCCTGGGTGCGGAAATTGCAGGCTTCATGCAGGTATCCATGATAAACAGCCTTGCATCACGGCATCTTGCAATCGCGCCTTCCACAATGGGTCTTGTGAGGCCATGAATCTTAATATCCATCTGGATTGCCGTAATCCCTTCGGTGGTTCCCGTCACCTTAAAGTCCATGTCTCCAAAGAAATCTTCCAGACCCTGAATGTCCGTAAGCAGTACGAAATCATCATCGGTTTCGCCGGTAACCAGACCGCAGGAAATGCCTGCTACCATCTTCTTGATCGGCACGCCTGCCGCCATCAGCGACATACAGGACGCACAGGTTGACGCCATGGAAGTGGAGCCGTTGGATTCAAAAGTTTCGGATACGGTACGGATTGCATAAGGAAACTCCTCCTCAGAAGGAAGCACAGGAATCAATGCTCTCTCTGCCAGTGCTCCGTGTCCGATCTCTCTTCTTCCGGGTCCTCTGGAAGGCTTGGTTTCGCCTACCGAATAGGACGGGAAATTATAATGATGCATATAACGCTTGCTTACTTCGTTCTCATCCAGACCGTCAATTCTCTGCTGGTCGGATAAAGGCGCCAGCGTGCAGACATTACAAATCTGTGTCTGTCCTCTGGTAAACATTGCAGAGCCGTGTACTCTGGGAATAATATCCACCTCCGCGGACAGCGGACGAATCTGGGTAATCTCACGGCCGTCAGGACGCTTATGATCCTTTAAGATCATCTTGCGGACTGTTTTCTTTTCGTACTGATAAATTGCTTCACCCAGCACTTCCAGCCACTCTTCCTTCTCCGCAAACGCCTCCTCCAGCTTTTCGGTAATGTTCTTTATGTTCTCCTCACGAACCTGCTTCTCGTCAGTGAACACTGCCTCCTCCATCTCTGAGGGAGGTACAATCTCCTTAATTGCCTCAAACAGCTCTTCCGGAACTGCACAGCTGGTATATTCATGCTTGGGCTTGCCTGTTTCGGCAACAATCTGATTGATAAAAGCAATGATAGTCTGGTTGATCTCGTGCGCCTTGTAGATGGCGTCAATCATCACTGCCTCCGGAACCTCATTTGCCCCGGCTTCGATCATAATTACCTTTTGGGCGGTAGATGCCACGGTCAGATTTAAGTCACCGTTTTTCCACTGTTCCTGAGAGGGATTGACAATAAACTCTCCGTCAATCATTCCCATCTGCGTCATAGCGCAGGGACCGTCAAAGGGAATATCGGAAATACTGGTTGCAATCGCCGCTCCCAGCATAGCCACCAGCTCCGGACGGCACGCCGGGTCAACACTCATAACCATATTGTTCAAGGTGACATCATTTCTGTAATCTTTGGGGAATAAAGGACGCATCGGCCGGTCAATGACACGGCTCGTCAAAATTGCATTCTCGGAAGCCTTTCCCTCTCTCTTGTTAAATCCTCCGGGAATCTTGCCTACCGCATAAAGCTTCTCCTCATATTCCACGCTTAAAGGGAAAAAGTCTATTCCCTCTCTCGGCTTGTCCGATGCTGTCGCGGTAGAGAGCACCGTAGTGTCGCCATAGTGCATAAATGCACATCCATTTGCCTGCTTGCCCACGCGGTTAATATCTACGCTTAACGTGCGGCCTGCAAGCTCCATTGAATACGTCTTAAACATAATTCTTCTCCTTTTCCTGTACAAAAGGCGGAGCCCGGACTTCCCGGCATGCTCCGCCTTAAAACGCTGCTTATCGTCTGAGTCCCAGTTTTTCAATCAGAGCACGGTATCTCTCAATGTCTTTATTCTTCAGATAATTGAGAAGCCCGCGCCTCTGGCCAACCATCTTGAACATACCTCTTCTGGAATGATTGTCCTTCGGATGCTGCTTTAAGTGCTCTGTAAGCTCCTGGATTCTTGCCGATAATACTGCAATCTGCACCTCCGGCGAACCTGTGTCGCCTTCACATCTGGCATACTCTTTCATGATTGCAGTTTTCTTTTCCTTAGAAATCATTGTTGTTCCTCCTTCATTTTCAACCGCCGGATGCCAGGAAGCGGTCGGAGAATCCAGCTTCTGGGCATAGGCTGAGTTTCATACGTGAAAAATGATAACACAAATCACCTTCAATGTAAAGAAAAAATTCATTAATCATATAGGATCAATCATATAGGATTCGAACCATCTTGTAGGGCGTCCGATAATTGTATGCAGAAATCTTAATTCCGGTCTTCGGGCTGCTGGCGTGGATTACCTGTCCGCCGCCAATATAAATTGCAACGTGGTTGATGGTTCCGCCCTTTGCATAAAATACCAAATCTCCCGGTTTCAGTTCCGATGCGCTGATTGACGCTCCCTGATTCGCCTGCGCTCTGGAAGAGTGAGGCAGGGAAACGCCATACTTGGAAAATACGCTTAAGACAAATCCGGAACAATCGGCTCCCCTTGTAAGGCTTGTCCCGCCCCACACATAAGGATTTCCCAAAAACTGCTTTGCATACTGGCAGAGATCCACTCTCACATCGGACACGCCCTGTCCGTATAACAATTCAGTCATGGTAATCGCCGTTGCCAAGTCTGATTTTACTTTCACGAAATCTCCGGAAACATAAACCTCTTCATCGTCCAGATATACCTTAATCCATCCGTCCTCACGGATTTCTACTATATCTAATGCCTCACCGGCGGCAACCTGAGTGACAATCTCCGCATCGGTGTTGGGCTCTTCTCTGATATTAAGCGCATCCGCTGTCGAAACCGCCAGCGCCGATGCAAGCTCCTCTCCCTTTTTTCTGGCTTCATAACCGGTGGAGAGATACTCTTCCTTCACATAACCTTCCACCTTGCCGGACTGAATAAATGCCCAGCCGTCCTCACTGCTGACAATCTCACATGCCGCATTTTTCGGAAGCTTTCCTACCAGCTTTCCGGATTCATCCGGCTCCTGCCTGACGTTCAGGTTGTTCTCCTGAACATTGCAGATTCCCAGCTCCGTATATCCCCACAGGGCGCCCTTTGCCCTCTCGGCAATTTTCCGGTATTCATCCTTGGTAAGCACGGTGGCAAACAAATCTCCCACGCCTGCCGTCAACAGCTCCGTCTCTTCATCCAAATAATCCTGCGCCGCAGGCGCGCCCGTCTCCGTTGCATTTACCGAAAGAGGCATTCCCAAAACTATCGTTGCCGCAATTGCATAAATTCCGTATCTGATGTGCCTTTTCACAACATTCCTCCATAATTATTACAAAATTGTTACATCGCAGTAGAGCCATTATAACAACTAATTTCTAATCTGTCAAACTTTTGTAACAATTTTCTGATGAAAAGTTTTTCCAATAAAGTTTTCCCTCCTCGATGTCCCTTTCCATCTGCGCCTTCAACTCCACAACGCTTTCAAACTTTTGTTCCGGACGCTTAAAGGCAAGCAATTCCGTCACAATGTCTTTTCCATACATATCCCTGTCAAAATCATACAAGTAGGTTTCCACGCTGACTGTCTTGGTATCATTTACCGTTGGCTTTCTGCCAATATTGGTAATCCCCGGATACACTCCTCCCTCATAAAGCAGTCTGGAATAATATACCCCCCAGGGCGGAAGCAGTTTTTCCGGTCTGGGATATAGATTCATGGTAGGCATTCCCAGCCGTCTCCCCAGCCGGTTTCCCCGCTCTACGGTGCCTTCAAAGCTGTAATATCTGCCGAGAAGCGCCCCTGCCTCCTGCATATTTCCCTGCTCCACCATCTCCCTCACATAGGTAGAGCTGATCTCTCTCTCCTTATAAAACACTTTATCTATGATTGTCACCTGAAATCCCAGTTCTCCCGACATCTCCTCAAGAAGCCGGCTGTCTCCCTTTCCCCCTCTGCCAAAAGATAAATCCATGCCTGCGGCAATAAACTTTGTGTTCATCTTCTTTACAAGAATGTCACGCACAAAATCCTCAGGGCTTATTGCCGCCGTACTTTTATTCAGGGGAAACTCAATCAAAACGTCCACTCCCAGCTTTTCAAAACGACTCCGTTTTTCTTCTCTGGTAGTCAATTCTCCTCCCTGCGCCTGCCCGAAATAAACGGATGCAGAAGGGTGGAAGGTAAACACGACTGCTATTAGTCCCATTCTCTTTTGTTCCAAAATGCAGGATAAAAGCATCTCGTGCCCCCGGTGGATGCCGTCAAATTTGCCGATTGCCGCTGCTGACGCGTCTTCTAGATGAAATTCCGTAGTATCTTGTATAATCTGCATGATGACCCTCTTATTGCTTACTCACTCTTACTGCCTGCCATTATTCGGAAAGAAAAAATAGTTTCACGGGCAAAAACAGCTTCCTCTCCGCTTCGTAACGGTAAATTCCAAAAAACACCCCCTGATGGCTGTAAACCCGGAACTGCTCTCCATCTGCCGTCTCCCGGCTTCGTTCTTCCTCCCGAAAGCACACATCTGACATTTTAAAAGGATTTCCATTTTGAAGGGCTCTCAGGCTCTCCTCCTTCACCCGTAAATCCGGATAATCCTCAAACAGCCTGTCCACCGGACGCACCGCCTCATGAAGCCTTCCCTCATCCGCCAAAGCCTGCAGCTTGGAAAGCCGATATGCATCTTCCATGCCAAATTCCCCTACGCGGGTTCTTTCCAGAGATACCATCACCGCTCCGCACCCAAGCTTCTGCCCAATATCATGGCACAAGGTTCTGATATAGGTTCCCTTAGAGCATACCACCCGGATGGTGTATTCCGGATGTTTCTGCCCCAAAATCTCTATTTCATAAATAGTAATCCGCCGTGCCGGACGCTCCACTTCTTTTCCCTGCCTTGCCAGCTCATAAAGCTTTTTGCCGTTTACCTTTAACGCCGAATACATGGGCGGCACCTGCATGGATTCCCCCTCAAAGGAAACAATTGCCTCTGCGGTCTCATGCTCGGATACCGTCACCGGATTTTGTTCCAGAATATGCCCTGACAAATCCTGCGTATCGGTCACGCATCCCAGCCGGAACCGGGCAATATACTCCTTTTTCCGATCGGTAAGCAGTTCACATGCCTTTGTTCCGCTCCCTAAACATACAGGAAGAACCCCCACCGCATCCGGATCAAGGGTTCCCGTGTGTCCAATCTTTTTTTGTTTACAGATACCGCGCAGTTTTGCCACTACATCATGAGAGGTATAACCGGCTTCTTTATATACATTAATGATTCCGTGGTACATTCCCGTCTCCCATATCCTGTCTGCCATCTTTTCTATTATCTTTTCTATTATCTTTTCTATTATCTTTTTTATTATCTCTTCTTTTATCTCTTCTGCTGTCTCATCTGTTATTTTCAGAACCGTCTTGCCGCCTTTAATCTGTCTCCGTAAGCTGTAAGGCAATCTGTGCCGACAGATTGTTCACAACATCATGAAAAGTTCCCTGCATGTTCACTCCTGCCGCCCGCTCATGACCGCCGCCTCCAAAAAAGGCTGCCACTCTTTCCACATTGACTCTTCCATTGGAGCGCAGGCTCACCTTATATTCCAGCGTATCAAGCTGATACATAAAGATAGCGCACTCCACGCCTCTGGTGTTCCTTAACTGGTTCACAATTCCTTCCAGATCATGGGGCTTTGCATGATAAAAGCTCATGGTTCTTTTATCTACCATGCTGACGATGCACTTTCCGTCCATAAATACAATGCTTTCTAAAAGCGCCCTCCCCAAAATCTGATTCTGCACGTAGGTCTTTTCATAAAAGGTTTCATCAATCAGCTTGGGAAAATCAAACCCGTAAGAGATCAGCTGTGCCGCCGCCCTTAAGGTTGACGGTGCCGTGTTGGAATATTGAAAAACGCCCGTGTCATGAACCATCCCTATGTAAATTGCTTTGGCAATCTCCTCATCCATCTGTTCCTTATCCTGAATCAGGTCATAGATAAGCTCACAGGTTGAACTTGCTTTCGGCATAATATAATTAACATCGCCGCATCCGCTGTTGCTGATGTGATGGTCAATGTTAATCCTCTTCCCTGCACCGTCAAAATATTTTTCCGCCCTGCCCAGTCGATCCTTCGTAGTATCTAATGCGATAAAAACATCAAACCGCTCAACCTCTGTCTCGAAATCCGTGCGAATCTGCTCTATCCCGCTGATGCATTCAAAAATATCCGCCGGTTCCTCCAGAAAAACTTGTATGTCTACCCCGGGGCACATCTTTGCCAAATACAGATAAAGCCCCATGGCAGACCCGATGCAGTCTCCATCGGGTCTGATATGACCGCCGATGCCGATCGTCGATGCGCCGCTTACTTCTTTTAAGATATCCATTTTAACTCTCTCTCCCCGTTTCCTTCCGGTTGACCTCGTCAATCAGCTTTGACATTTTAACGCCATAGGCAATCGACTGATCCACGATAAACCGAAGCTCCGGCGTGTTGCGCAGATTCATCCGGCTTGCAAGCTCTCTCCGGATATATCCTTCCGCGCTCCTTAGGCCTTCGACCGTCTTCTCCATCACTTCGTCTTCATCGCCGCCGTAAGCGCTGATCCACACCTTACAGGTCTTTAAATCAGGCGCTACCTCCACGGAAATTACTGAGGTGAGCGGTCCGATTCTTGGATCCTTCACCGTCCGTATAATTTCCGCGAGAGTCCTCTGCACCTCCCCGTTAATACGGGTATTTTTCACACTGTTCTTTCTCACCTGGGAACCTCCACCATGATATATGCCTCAACAATATCAAGTTCCTGCATCTGGTCAAAGCCGTCGAATACAAATCCGCACTCGAATCCCGCCTTAACCTCCTTTACATCATCCTTAAAACGCTTCAAAGAAGCAAGCGCTCCCTCATAAATCTGCTCGCCCTCTCTGGAAATACGCACCTTGCAGTCACGCTGGAACGTACCGTCTAACACGTAAGAACCTGCAATATTTCCTACTGCCGATGCCTTGAAAATCTGTCTTACTTCGGCGTGTCCGATTACCTTTTCCTCGTAAATCGGGTCTAACATTCCCTTCATTGCCGCCTCGATATCCTCAATTGCCTGATAGATAACCTTGTACAGCCTGATGTCCACGCCTTCCCGCTCTGCGATGGTCTTCGCCATAGCGTCCGGACGCACATTAAATCCGATAATGATTGCTGACGAAGCGGAAGCTAAGGACACATCGGATTCGTTGATTGCACCGACGCCTCCGTGAATGCACTTCACCACAACCTCCTCGTTGGAAAGCTTCATAAGGCTTTGCTTCACTGCCTCCACGCTTCCCTGTACATCTGCTTTGACAATAATATTAAGCTCTTTTAAGCTGCCTGCCTGAATCTGGGTAAACAAGTCATCCAGAGACATTTTGGCTTTGGTGTCTTCAAGCATTCTCTCCTTGTTCTGCGCCAGATAAGTTTCCGCGTAGGACTTGGCGGTCTTATCGCTCTCATGAGAAATAAATACCTCTCCTGCGCTGGGAACATCGGAAAGCCCTAAAATCTCTACCGGCGTGGAAGGACGGGCTTCCTTGACCCTTCTGCCCTTATCATCGATCATGGCGCGGACCTTGCCGTGGCTTGCCCCCGCAGAAATAAAGTCTCCCACATACAAAGTACCCTTTTGTACCAGCACGGTTGCCACCGGGCCTCTGCCCTTATCCAGCTCCGCCTCAATCACGAGCCCTCTTGCCCGCCTGTCCGGATTTGCCTTCAATTCCAGAATTTCCGCCGTGAGAAGAATGGTCTCAAGAAGATTTTCAATTCCCTCCCCCGATTTGGCGGATACTGGAACGAACTCGGTGCTTCCGCCCCAATCCACCGGAATCAGCTCGTATTCCGTCATCTCCTGCTTCACCCGGTCAATGTTTGCACCCGGCTTATCAATCTTGTTGACCGCAACGATAATTTCAATGCCTGCCGCCTTGGCGTGATTGATTGCTTCCACCGTCTGAGGCATAACGCCGTCATCCGCCGCCACCACCAAAATGGCAATATCCGTGGCGTTAGCGCCGCGCATACGCATAGCGGTAAACGCCTCGTGTCCCGGTGTGTCCAAAAAGGTGATGGACTGACCGTTAACATTTACAGTATACGCACCTATATGCTGTGTAATACCTCCCGCTTCCTTATCCGTCACATTTGTCTTCCGGATAGCGTCAAGGAGGGAAGTTTTGCCGTGGTCTACGTGGCCCATGACACAGATAACCGGCGGTCTTCCCACCATCTTATCCGCCTCTTCCTCATCCTCTTTGAGGAGCTCCTCGATCACATCAACTTTGACTTCCTTTTCACAGATGATTTCATAATCAATCGCAATGTTTTCCGCCTCCTCAAAGGAAATCTCCGAGTTCACCGTGAGAATCTGTCCCTGTAAAAACAGCTTCTTGATGATAACTGAGGGCTGCATTTTCATTTTGTCAGCAAGCTCTTTCAAGGTGATTGACTCCGGAACCGTGATCACCTTGATCTGCTCCTTCACCTCTTCCTCCGGTTTCTTTTCCGGCTTGATAAATCTGCCTGCCCTGTTTTTGTTCTTTACCGCCGCCTCGTCTTCCTCGTAGATAAAGTCCTTCTTAGAGCGTTTATCTCTCTCCTGATTGCCTCTTCGCTTCTCTTCATCTCTTCGCTTTTCTTCCTTAACCGGGGCTTCCGGAATGAAACTCTTACCCTGCTTTTCACCCCGCTTAAATTTATTCTCCTGCCCTCTGTCGCTTCTCTCGCCGCGCCCGCTATTTCCGCCAGATCGGTTATTATTCCGATCCCCGCCGTTACCGCGGAAATCACTCCTGCCGCCTTGACCGCCCTGACGATTAGCTCCTTCAGATCGGTTATTGTTACCGCGCGCATTCCTTTCGCCCGAACCTGCTCCAGCATTTGTGCGAGGTCTTTCATTTCTTTGATGCCTTTCATCTCTTCCTGCTGCGCTCCTTACATTTCCTTCTTTGGCGGGAGAGGTTTCCTTTGCGTTCTTAGCCGCCTGCTCGGCCGCCTGTGCCGCCTGCTTTGCTTCTCTCTCCTTTGCCTCCTGCTCTTTTGCGCTCTTTGCCGCCGCAATTCTTTGGTCTTCCATTCTGCGCGCATTCTGCTTAAAGTCCACCTGCATGCTTTCCGGCACGGAAGGCGCTGTCAGCGGACGGATAAGCTTGTGGGGGGCATCCTGCCTGTCTCTCCCCTGTCCGGGACGGTTTCCGCCCGGTCTTCCGTTTTGTCCGGGACGCTTATTTCCCTTGGAATTTCCGCCGGATATATTACTATTATGAGGATTGCTTACAAAAATTATTTTCTTTTTCTTCTTTGGAGCTTCACCCTCACCGCCGGGACGCTGTCCTGACTGACTGCGCGGCGGCGCGGCATTCCCTGAAGTCTCCTCTTTTTTTGCTTCCTGCATCGGCTTTTCTGATTTTTCCGTCTTCTTTTCTGTCTGCACTAATTTTTCTCCTGTTTTTGCTTCGTCCGCATCCGCGGGAGCCTCCTTTTTCACCGGCTTTTTAAATGCCGTCCTGACCATGTCAGCCGCATTCTCATCCAGCACGCTCTGCGGTGCTTTAACTTCAATTCCTTTATCCTGTAAAAAAGCAATCACGTCTTTGCTCTGCTTTTCCAGTTCCTTTGCTATTTCATGCACTTTAATTTTGGCCATTCCATTACCTCCGTCATATCCTATGATTCCTCCAAACGTTTCATGATACCGTCTGCCAGTCCCTTGTCCGTGACCGCCGCGGATGCACGCATTTCCTTGCCGACTGCATTCCCCAGCTCCTCCTTGGTTCCGTAAAAATAAATTGGTGTCTGATAATAAGCACACATATTGGTAAACATTTTCTTTGTGTTCTGGGAAGCGTCGCTGCTCACGATCACCAGCTCCGCCTTTCCATCTTTCACCGCTTTTTCCGTAGAAAACTCTCCGCTCACCAGATTTCTTCCTCTGGCGGCAAGCCCTAAGAGAGATAAAACCTTATCCTTCATTTTCTTTATCAAACTCCCTTTCCAGACTGTCATAAACCTCGCTTGGAATACTCATTTTGAAAGACCGTTCCAAACCTTTATTCTTCTTTGCTTTTAAAAGACACTCTCTCTGCTTACAAAGATATGCGCCTCTGCCGTTTCTTTTTCCGGTCATATCCAGTACAATCTCATCCTCCGGCGTTTTCAGAATGCGCATCATTTCTTTTTTGCCTTTCATTTCACCGCATCCGATACACTGCCTTACGGGAATTTTCTTTGCCATAAGACCTCCCTCTTACTCTTCCGAATCCTCTTCCTGCGCCTCGTATTCCTCGTCGGAAGAGTCCTCGTCGAAAGAATCTTCATCGGAAGAGTCTTCGTCGAAAGAGTCTTCGTCGGAAGAGTCTTCCTCATAGGGTTCCTCGTCGGCAGAATCCTCATCGGAAGAATCCTCATCAGAAAATTCTTCATCCGGATAATCCTCGTCAGAATAATTCTCATCAGAATAGCCTTCATCAGAATAGTCCTCGTCGGAGAAGTTATCTGCATAATCTCCTTCTACGCCGTCTTCCTCGTATTCCCCGTCGTACTCATCATCATACTCATCATAGTCATCCATATAATCCTCGTAACGGAATCCCGGAGCATCCTTTGCCTGCGTCTCACTCTTAATATCAATCTTGTAACCGGTCAGTCTTGCCGCAAGCCTTGCGTTCTGTCCTTCCTTACCAATGGCAAGGGATAACTGGTAATCCGGAACCACTACCTTGGCGGTCTTTTCATCCGGGTCTGCAAATACCGCTACAATCTTAGCCGGTGAAAGCGCATTTTGAATCAGATTGCCGGGGTTCTCATCCCAATTGATGATGTCAATCTTTTCTCCCCGCAGCTCATCCACAATGGAATTGACCCTGACGCCGTTTAACCCTACGCAGGCACCCACCGCATCCACGTTGGGATTATTGGATCTTACCGCCATCTTGGTTCTGCTGCCCGCTTCTCTTGCAATGCTCATAATCTCTACGGTTCCATCTTTGATTTCCGTGACCTCCGCCTCAAACAGACGCTTTACCAGCTCCGGATGGGTACGGCTTACCAAAATTCTGGGACCTCTGGGCGTATTCTTTACTTCAAGGATATATACCTTAATCCGCTCCGTGGGGCCAAAGTGCTCTCCCTTAACCTGTTCGCTCTCGTTTAAGATGCCGTCCGCCTTTCCAAGGTTGATGCTGATATTCCTGCCGATATAGCGCTGTACGATACCGGTGACAATGTCCTTTTCCTTCTCGTAATACTGATTATAAATAACGCTTCTCTCTTCCTCACGGATTTTCTGTAAGATTACGTTCTTTGCATTCTGTGTTGCAATTCTGCCAAATTCCTTGGACTTAATCTCCACATGGATAATGTCTCCGATTTCCGCATCTGATTTAATCTCTCTCGCCTGCTCCAAAGAAAGCTGTAATACCGGATCCTCTACCTCCTCAACCACTTCCTTTTCCGCATAGCAGAGAAAATCACAAGTCTCTCTGTCAATTTCCACTTTTACATTGTCCGACTTGCCAAAGTGATTTTTACATGCGGTAAGCAGTGAATTTTCAATCGCCTCAAACAAAGTTTCCTTGCTGATTTCCTTCTCCTTTTCCAGAATATCCAGTGCTTCCATTAATTCTTTGTTCATTTTCCCTTTATCCCTTTCCGCCCGTTTGTCTTATCCGGACTAAAAATCAAGTGCCAGTTTAATTGCTGCAATATCTTTTCTATTTAAAACCATATCCTTCGCTTCGCCGCTCCCGGCAGTCTCCAAGGTCACCGTATCTTTGTCAAAAGCTTTTAAAATTCCTGTAAATTCTTTACTCCCGCCTAAAGGTTTATACGTTTTGACATCTACCTCCTTGGAAATGCTCTTTTCCAAATGCTTATCCTTTTTCAGCGTCCTCCCGAGCCCCGGCGAACTGACCTCAAGAATATAGGCGTCCTCAATAAAATCCTCCCGGTCCAGCTCATCCGACAGCGCCCGGCTCACCGCCTCGCAGTCGCCGATATTGACACCGCCTTCTTTATCAATATAGCATCGAAGATAAAAGTCACTTCCCTCCTTCACATATTCCACATCGTAAATCTCCACCTGATTTGCCTGTGCAATCGGAAGCAGGAGCTTTTCCGCCCTCTCTTCATAAGTTTCACGTTTTGACATCTTCCCACCTCTTTTCTCACATAGATTAAAATTCCCCTGCACGCCCTGCATATAAAAGAGTGGACTTGCAAAGTCCACTCTAGTAAGCATTTCTATCTAATTCTATTGTATTGTAGCACTCTGTTTTCCAAATTGCAAGTGTCTTCGTGAAAAATACTGCCCTTCTTGTAACAGTTCAGCCTTGCAGTTCCGGATGCAGGAAAGCCCCGTGTCATGTTCCTTTTGACAGCTATGATGTCTTTCGGGATTTTGGGAAACTGGCTGTCACAAATATC
>JAMPGL010000022.1 GCA_023663945.1 Lachnospiraceae bacterium
TAACTGATGTAACAATAGAAAATGTGTTGACCGATAATCTGTATAACGACTTAGGCTTTATTGCCAATAATAAGCTGATGATACTCATTGAAGCGCAGTCTACATGGACATTGAATATTCTGATTAGAATACTGCTGTATCTTGCGGAGAGTTATCATAAGTATTTTGAACAGAACGGACAAAACCTGTACGGGAGCAGGAAAGTCAAAATGCCAAAGCCTGAACTTTATGTGATTTATACAGGCAATAAGGGCGGAAAACCCGACACAATATCTTTATCCAAAGAATTTTTTAATGGTGCGGATATTGACATTGAGGTAAAAGCAAAAGTGATTTATGAAAGCGATACCGAGGACATCATCAACCAATACATTATTTTCTGTAAAGTCCTTGACGAGCAGAGAGAAAAGTATGGAATGACGGAGCAGGCTATCAAGGAAACAATCAGAATTTGCAAAGACAGAAATGTGTTAAAAGAGTATTTGGAGAGCAAGGAAACGGAGGTTGTGACGATTATGATGAGTTTATTTGATGATGAACGGATTATGAAAACCGCTTTGAAAAGCGAAAGGCATGAAGAAGCGAGGGAAACAGCGGTAAGAATGTTTACGGATAGAGAACCGATTGAAAAAATTGCACGTTATTTACCAACGCTATCATTGGAAGAATTGAAAGAGATTGAAGCCGAGGTCATGCAGTTAGCGTAACCAACAATTTAATATCAAAATAACAGTGTTAGGACACATAGAAAATGAAAACTCTATGTGTCCTTTTTGTATGTAAAGGAGCAGAAAATGAAGAAAGCAGACACCACCAAGAGGGCGCAGGAAAAGCGCAAAGGCTTTACCAAGAAAATCGGCAACACCACCTATGACGTATCATTCCATTACAGCCGACAGAGCAGGGAAAGCATGAACGACAAAATTATCCGTCTGATAGAAAACGATATGCAGGGCGTTAAAAAGAACTGAATATTTGTATTGCGGGAGTGCTTGAAAACATTGGATTTTCGGGCATTTTTTAATATCTTTCATTATGTCCTTGACAAATCGTTCTGAAAGGCACTGTACTGGTCGAGTGCGGAAAAATGCTTTTAAAGAACGGGTACAAGGTAAAAGTGCTGAACACCATTAACTTCAAAAAATCAATGCACTACAACCCTATCGCTTATATCCGGAGCGAGAAGGACATTCTGAAACTTGTAAACACAATCATTTTAAACACCAAAGGGGAGGGGCAGCAGTCCGGCGAGGATTTCTGGGTGAAAGCCGAAAAGCTCTATTATACCGCACTGATCGGGTACATCTGGTATGAGTGCGTGGAGGAGGAACAGAATTTCACCACCCTGCTTGACATGATAAACGCAAGCGAAGCGAGGGAGGACGATGAGGAATTTAAAAACCCTGTCGATTTGATGTTCGACGAGCTGGAGGAAAGAGAGCCGGAACATTTTGCAGTCAAGCAGTATAAAAAATATAAGCTGGCTGCGGGCAAGACAGCTAAGAGCATACTTATTAGCTGCGGCGCAAGGCTAGCGCCTTTTGACATCAAGGAGCTGCGTGACCTGACAAGCTATGACGAGCTTCAGCTTGATATGCTTGGGGATGAAATGACAGCGCTGTTTGTCATTATATCCGATACGGACGATACTTTTAACTTTATCGTGTCGATCATGTACACGCAGCTTTTCAACCTGCTCTGTGACAGGGCGGACGATGTGTATCATGGCAGGCTGCCCGTCCATGTGCGATGCTTACTCGATGAGTTTGCGAACATCGGGCAGATACCAAAGTTTGAGAAGCTGATCGCCACAATCCGGAGCCGGGAAATATCAGCTTCTATTATTTTACAGTCGAAGTCGCAACTCAAAGCGATTTATAAGGATAACGCTGACACCATTGAAGGGAATTGTGATACCACATTATTCCTCGGAGGGAAGGAAAAGACCACCTTAAAAGAGATGGCGGAGATTTTGGGTAAAGAAACAATAGACCTTTACAATACCTCTGACACAAGGGGTACGTCGCAGTCCTACGGTCTGAACTACCAAAAGACCGGGAAAGAGCTTATGAGCCAAGATGAGATTGCGGTCATGGACGGGGGAAAGTGCATCATGCAGCTTAGAGGGGTAAGACCGTTTTTCTCCAATAAGTTTGACATTACAAAGCATAAGCAGTACCGCCTTCTGTCCGACTATGACGAAAAGAACGCCTTTGACATCGAAAAATATGTGAAAAACCTGTGCAAAGCAAAGATCAGGGACAACGACACCGTTGATGAGGTGGAGGATGCGGGTGTGATTGAAGCATGACAACTGAATATTGAAAAAACTGAATATGGAACTTGTAAACAAGCAACAAAACTTTTGGACAAAAAGTCCAGAAGTTAAGAAACGGAGTTTTGAATGTACTTGGGAAAGGACGAAAACAAAGCACCCGGCACAGCCAATCGCCAAACTGAATGTACCGGATGCCCGCAGGGTTCTTCCCAAAGGATTGCCCTGTCCTTATTTTACCATAAGGCAGGGCATTTTACACGAAAAACTCTTTCAAAACTATCAAAATAAAATTTTATGGAAAGAAAGAGGTAATCAAAATGGCATTTTTTGGAACAGCAATCACAGGATTAAAGACAGTCGTTACAGCAATCGGGGCAGGCGTAGGCGTATGGGGCGTCATCAATCTGCTTGAGGGATACGGAAATGACAATCCGGGCGCAAAATCACAGGGCATCAAGCAGCTCATGAGTGGCGGTGGCATCATCATTGTGGCGCAGACGGTAATCCCGCAGCTCACAAGCCTGTTCTCATAAGATAAATGGGCGGCATCATAGACAAGATTACTGAGTTCATAAAGGATATGCTCAAAGGGTGGGTGCTTAGCAACCTCGACACCATGTTTACCGATGTGAATGACAAGGTGGGCACGATTGCAGGAGAGGTTGCAACAACACCCAGCGCATGGAACTCCGGCATTTTCAACATGGTAAAAACGCTGTCGGAGAATGTGGTAGTCCCCATAGCGGGAATGATCATCAGCTTTGTGCTGATCTATGAGCTGATAACGATGGTGATAGACAAGAACAATATGCACGACTTCGATACAAGCCTGTTCTTCCGTTTTTTATTCAAGGCTTGCATCGCTGTCATGCTGCTCTCCAAGACCTTTGATATTGTCATGGCGGTATTTGACGTTGGAAGCCATGTAGTGACACAGGCGGCATCTTCCATATCAGGCTCGACAAGCCTTGATGTGGAAGCAACGCTCACTTCCATGTTCAACAGCCAGATTGACAGCATGGGGATAGGGGAGCTGATCGGTCTAGGTCTTGAAACTATGGTAATCAGCCTGTGCATGAAAATCATGTCCGTCCTAATCACCGTCATTCTATACGGGCGCATGATTGAAATATACCTTTATGTATCAGTAGCGCCAATCCCGGCAGCGACAGTTACCAACCGGGAATGGGGGACAATCGGGACGAATTATTTAAAGGGGCTTATCGCACTGGCGTTTCAGGGGTTTTTCATCATGGTATGCGTGGCGATCTATGCTGTGCTTGTTGCAGGCGTCGCAGTAGCGGGCAACCTGCACAGCGCATTGTGGTCGGTAGCGGCATACACCGTAATCCTCTGTTTCAGCTTATTCAAGACAGGCTCTCTATCAAAATCAATTTTCAATGCCCACTAAACAGAAAGCAATGCGTTTAGCGGGCATTGCCCACGAAAGGAGCAGACTATGGCAATTTCAGTTCCAGTGCCAAAAGACCTGAGTGGAATCAAGACGAAAGTGGCATTGAACCTCACCAAAAGACAGATCATCTGTTTTTCCGGCGCTGCCCTTGCAGGCGTACCCTTATATTTCCTCACAAAAGGGGTATTGGGGACACAGGGGGCGGCGTTCATCATGGTGGGCGCAATGCTGCCATTCTTCTTTTTGGCGCTGTATGAAAAAGACGGTTTCCCCGCAGAGAAGATTCTGTATTTCATGTTAAGGCAGAAATTCCTGACGCCGGGGATCAGACCGTATAAATCGGAAAACCTCTACAAGCAGTTGGAGGAACGGGAAAGAATCAGGAAGGAGGTACGTTCCCTTGAAGAAAAAGCACGAAGCGGCAGGGGGAAAGCCAAAACCGCAGAAAAATAGACAGGCAACGGAAAAGGCGGGACTTACTTTTTCCGAAAAGAAACGGTTAGCGGAGCTTAGGCGTGTCCTTGCCGGGAACAGCCGGGAACAGGCAAAGCCGGACACCGCACAGAAAACCATTACATTCAAAAAAATGTACCGGGACGGCATCTGTCAGGTGACGGACACTTATTTTACAAAAATGGTGGAGTTCTTTGATATAAATTATGACCTGCTGGAAGTGGAGGATCAGGCGGATATTCTGGAGGAGTACAGCAAGCTCATCAATTATTTCGATCCGTCCATAAAGTTCCAGTTGTTTTTATTCAACAGGCAGGTGAGTGAACAGGCGCTTGCGGGGCAGTTTGACATTTCCATGCAGGACGATGACTTTGACGATATCCGGGATGAGTACACGCAGATGTTAAAGCACCAGTCGGCAAAGGGCAACAACGGCATCATCAAGTCAAAATACCTTATCTTCGGCGTGGAAAGCGCAGGCTTTAAGGAAGCGAAAAGCAAGCTGAACAATATCGAGAAGGACGTGATACATAACTTAAACAACATCGGCACGAATGCCAGAGGTCTTGACGGGAAGGAAAGGCTGCGCATTTTACATGAGTATTTCAATCAGGACACAATGGAGCCTTTCCGCTTTTCATTCAAGGAGCTGTCAGAGTCCGGGAAGTCGGTCAAGGACTATATTGCGCCGCCGGGGTTTGACTTCCGCTATCCGAGCCGCTTTAAGTCTGGCAGCATTTACGGGAGCGTGTCCTACCTTGACATTATCGCACCGAGGTTTACGGACGAGCTGCTTAAAAAGCTCTTGGACATTGACGACAACCTCACGCTTACCATGCATATGCAGACGTTTGATCCGGTGGAAGCGATCAAGATGTTAAAACGTGCGCTGACCGACATCCAGAAAAACAAGATCGAGGAACAGAAAAAGGCAGTCCGCAGCGGCTATGACATGGACATTCTCCCTACGGACATCGTGACATACGAGAAGGACACGCTGGAGCTTTTGGATGACCTCAATACAAGCAACCAGAAACTTATCAAGATGACATTCCTGATTACCTGTTATGGGAGGACAAAGAGGGAGCTGGAAAACCTCACGCAGAGGGTGTCCGGCATCATACAGCAGGCAAACTGTAATTTAAGGTGCTTGCAGTATTTACAGGAGCAGGGGCTTATGGCTTCTGCACCGATTGGGTGCAATGATACGGGGATTGAGCGTAACCTTACGACAAAGAGTACCGCTGTCCTTGTGCCGTTCTGCACACAGGAGCTTTTCATGCCCGCACCCGCCATTTATTACGGTCTGAACGCACTTTCAAACAACATGATTATGGCAGACCGGAAAAGGCTGCGCACTCCGAACGGGGTAATCTTGGGGACGCCGGGAAGCGGTAAGTCTTTTTCTGCAAAGCGTGAGATTTTATCCTGTTTCCTTATCACAAGGGACGACATTATCATCTGCGATCCGGAGGGCGAGTATTTCCCGCTGGTGCAGGCGCTTCATGGGCAGGTGGTAAGGCTTGCCACCAATTCAAAGGATTACCTGAACCCGATGGACATTCAGTTATCCCATAAAGGGGACAAGGAAGCGTTGAAGCTGAAAAGTGACTTCCTGATTACGCTGTGAGACCTGATAGCCGGAGGGAAAAACGGTCTTGAGAATGACGAGAAGGGCATCATTGACACCTGCATCAAGCATATCTACGACAGATATTTTGACGAGCCAAAGCCGGAGAATATGCCCGTTCTGGAGGATTTGTATAACGCACTGTTAAAATATGAGCCGAAAGACGTAGCGCCGGAAATGCAGCGGGAGGCAAAGCAGAAAGCGGTCAGGATTGCCAACAGCCTTGTGCTGTATGTGCATGGATCGCAGAATTATTTTAACCACCGAACCAATGTTGACGCACAGAACCGCATCATGTGTTTTGACATTCGTGACTTGGGAAACCAGCTTAAAGAGCTTGGGATGTTAATCGTGCAGGATGCGGTGTGGAACAGGGTGTCGCAGAACCGGGAGCGCAGGGTTGCCACAAGATATTATTGTGATGAGTTCCATTTGCTTTTGAAAGAAAAGCAGACCGCCATTTATTCGGTGGAGATTTGGAAAAGGTTCAGGAAATGGGGCGGGATACCGACAGGCTTGACGCAGAACGTGGGCGATTTCCTTAAATCGGAGGAAATCGAGGGCATACTCGGAAACTCCGATTTTGTTTACCTGTTAAACCAGAACGCCAAAGACCAGCATATCTTGGCGGATAAGCTGGGATTATCAGAAAAACAGCTCATGCACGTCACCAATTCCGAACCGGGAAGCGGTCTGATACTGTTTGACAACGTGGTAATCCCGTTCGTGGACAAATACCCGACAGACACAAAGACCTATGCAATCATGAACACAAAACCGGAGGAATCCGTAACGAAAGAAGATGAGGTCAGTTAATGGCAGAAAAGAAAGGAAAGAAAAAACAGAACGCTGCCTGCCGTAAAGAAGCAGATACAGGTTTCCATAAGGGAGCTGATAATGCTTTTACGGGCGGCAGTGCCGCCTACCAGCCGAGAGATGCAAATAGCACAAAGACAAGGCAGGCAACAGATAAGATGCACACGCAGCAGCCCACTTCTGGACAAAAAGTCCAAAAGCCGGAAAAACAGCAGACAGGGGAGAATGATACTTTTACAGGGAATAAGGGTACAAATCCCCAAAGCCAAGATGCAGGGCAGCGTGTAAAGAACCGTACTTCTAAGGCTCATGCGAAAAAGCAGATGTACCAATCCACTTCTGGACAAAAAGTCCAAAAGTCTGCTGAACAGCCGAAAGGGGAAGAAAAAACTGATTTTACAAAGGAAAACAGTTCTTTTGCCGGACAGGATCAGTCCAATCAGACGGAAGAAGCGGAGAAAAGACGTCCGGAAACGGAGGATTATCATCGCCGGGACACTTACAGGCAGTCGCAGAAAAAGGGAAAATACCATAAAAAGCGGGTGCAGAAAGAACACCATAGCAGGGCGGACAATCATGCGTCTGCGGAAGATGTTTTTACGGAAAATGCGGGAAACGCATTTCAGGAAGAAAGCGGTTCAGAGTTCACAGGCAGTAAAAAGCTGCAAAGGAAACAGGAACAGGCGGAAAGAGCCGGAAAGAAGGCGCAGAAGGCAAGGGCGAAGCTGCCAAAGACAAGGGAGTACACCCTGCAGCGGGTTTTCGACGAGAAAACCGGGAAAGGGAAGTATGTGGTCGTTCCATTAGAAAAGGAAAAACCTTTCAGGCAGGAGGGAATCCCAAAGTCCGCCATGCGCCGGATGCAGAACGAGAGCCGGAATTTCGTGCATGGGAAGATTGCGGAAACGGAGAAAGAAAATTCTGCGGTGGAGGGCGCACACAAGACCGAGCAGAAAGGGGAGGAATTATTCGGCTTTGTGAAAAGGCAGGTTAAGGGAAAGGAGCAGAAACAGCGGGCGAAGGTGGAAAAGCTGGAAAAAAAGCAGTTCAAAAAAGAGGTCAATTTCCAGTACCAGAAGTTTTTGGAGGAAAACCCGCAGATGCAGAAAAAGGCATTGCAGAAACGGTTGCAGAAACAGCGCATCAAGCGGGAATATATGAAAGCAAGGAAGAAAGCAGCCGCTTCAAAAACAGCGGAACAGGCATTTGAAAAGACAAAGGACACTACGGTCACTGTGGCGAGGAAGCTACAGGAGTTTGCCCGTAAAAATGCAGGTCTGCTTGTGACAATCGGAATCATGGCGCTGCTTCTTATGATGGTCATGGTTTCCGTATCGTCCTGCGGGGCGATGTTTGCGGACACACAGTCCACGATTTTAGCTGCAAGCTACCTAAGCAAGCCAAAGGAGATTGATGCGGCGGATTTACAGTTTACACGCCTTGAGCTTGATTTGCAGAATGAGATTGACCGGGTGGAAACGGACAATCCGGGGTATGATGAATATTCCTACAATCTTGGGGAAATCGGGCATAACCCGTTTACCCTGATAAGCTACCTGTCCGCCGTCCATACGGAATTTACCGCAGGTGAAGTGGAAAGCGAGGTGCAGGCGCTTTTTGACGAAATGTACACGCTGACGCTTACGCCGGATACGGAAACGAGGACAAGGACGGTCACTGATCCCGACACCGGGGAGGAGAGCGAGGAGGAATATGAGGTCAGTATCCTCAGAGTGACGCTTACGGTCATACCGCTGGAAAGCCTTGCTGCCGGAAAAATGGATGCGGAACAGGCAGAAATTTTTGCCATGTATGGGGAAACAAACGGTCTGCTTCAGGAGTTCGCTTCCCCGCTTAACCTTTACTGGTATTATTATGTGTCGAGCTATTACGGATACAGGAAAAACCCAAGCACAGGGAATGAGGAATTACACCGGGGCGTGGACATAGCAGTGCCGACAGGCACAACCGTTTATGCAGCGCATGACGGTACAGTGACAGCGGCAGCTTATGACAGCCACTATGGGAACTATGTGGCGGTTGAAAAGGACGGTTACACAACCAAGTATGCCCACATGGACAGCCTAAACGTCAGTGCGGGGCAGCAGATAACCAAAGGGACGGTCATCGGCACGACAGGGAACACCGGGAGCAGCACAGGAAGCCACTTGCATATCGAATGTTTATATGGCGGGGAGTATTATAACCCGTTATTTTATTTTGATGTGGGCGAGGGTACATTGTACGGTGAAACGCCGGGCGGTGCGCCGGGAAATGCTGTGCCGCCGGACGCATATGATGACGCATCGGTGCAGGCGCTTATGGAGGAAGCCGCAAAATACCTCGGCTACCCTTATGTATGGGGCGGTTCAAGCCCGTCCACAAGTTTTGACTGTTCCGGCTATGTGTGCTGGGTATTTACCAACAGCGGCGTACACAACCTTCCCCGGACTACCGCACAGGGCATCTATGACCAGTGTACTCCGGTTTCCGCATCAGACGCAAAGGCGGGGGACATTATTTTCTTTACCGGGACTTACAATTCGCCGGGTGCGGTGAGCCATGTGGGGATATACTGCGGAAACGGCGTGATGATACACTGCGGCGATCCGATCAGCTACGCAAGCATCAACTCGTCGTACTGGCAGAGCCATTTTTACAGTTTCGGTCGTTTATCAGGAAATTAAAAAGCACTTTCCAGTGCAGAAAGGGAAAAATATGACAAGGGAACGCATTGAAAAGGAGCTTTCCAAAGTGCAGGCGCAGCTTGAAAAATTACAGGCGAAGCAGAAGGACTTGGAAGAACAGAAACGCATGGCGGAGAGAGCCGAAAAAATAGATATTATCGAGAAGAACAAAATCTCGTCCGAGAAGCTGCAATTACTTATCAAGCTGAGCGAGGACGAGATGTTACAGTTGTTGGCAGAAAAAGAAAAGAAAAAGGAGATGGCGGGAAATGAAGAAAAAGTTATCAGTTAAGGCGCTGGCATCGCTGCTTTTATCAGCGGCGCTGTTTATGATGCCCATAGGGGCGTTTGTGGCAAACAGCGGAAATACGGTGGATGTCCATGCGGAGGATGCCGGAACAGAAGAAAGCAGCGAAACATCAGCAGAAGGAAGTACGGAAATAGAAAGTACGGAAGAAACAGAGCCGGAAGATGAGGGCGAAACGGTATCAGGAAATGATGTTCCGATGCCGGAGTGTACCTGTGGCGAAAAATGCACACAGTATTCCTTTGATAAGGATTGTGATGTCTGCAAGGAAGATTATACCCTATGTGAATATGTGAACCCAAATATAAAAATCACAGTCAACACACCGGCAGGCTGGCACAATGACACCACAAAAGTACATATTTCAGTGGAAGATGTGGCACATTCCGGTAATTTCACGATAAAGACCGTACAGGCGAAAATCGCACAGAATGGGAGCTGGACGGACATCACAGAGGATATGTATGTGGAGATTTCGGAAAACGCAACCGTCTATGTGCTTGTGACAGACCAGAAGGGAAAGACCTATGAGAAAAACCGCTATATCAAGTGCTTTGATTTTACAAAGCCTACCTTAAATGCGGCGGTCGGCGATGGTCTGTTAAGCGTACAGGCGCATGATACGGATTCCGGCATCAAGGCGGTCTATGTGAACGGCTATGAGTTTACGGAGCTTACAAACGGCGTCCTGAATATCCGCCTGCAGCAGTTCGATGCGGGGTATCAGTATTTTACCATTTCCGCTATGGACAATGCCGGGAATATGTCGGAAGTCTATAAAACCGCCAACCCATATTATACCGATCCGGAAAATGGGGACAGCAGCGAAAAGAACCCGGCAGAACAGCTTCCGGTCAATGCCGAAGCAACCAAGCCTTCCTCCGCAACCGCACAGGTGACGGAGCATACCAAAACGGACAGTGACGGTAACACCGTATCTGAACTAAGCCCGGCAGAGCAGAAAAAACAGGCAATGGCGGAAGCGGCGGCATCGGAGAAAGCGGAAAATTCCGGTGACAGCGAAAAAAGCGAAACGGGGAAGGAATTTTACACGATACAGACCGCATCGGAAAAAGTATTCTACCTTGTGATTGACCGGGACGGGGACGATGAAGTGGTCTACTTCCTGACAGAAGTTACGGAAAATGACCTTCTGCACGTGACAACGGACAACAGCGAAACATTACCGAAAAATTCCGCTGCGCTGGAGTTTGCAATCCCTGTGACGGAGGGTGCACTGCCCAATAATAACGGGGAACAGGAAACGGAGGAAGAACCAACGGAAGAAGCGGCGGAGGAAGGCAGCGGGGAAGCTGTTGAAGAACCCGAACCGGAGCCGGTAAAGGAAAATCCGGCAGTGGCTTATATCATTCTTGGGATTGTAGCGGCGGCAGCCATAGGCGGGGGTTATTATTTCAAGGTGGTCAAAGGAAAGAAAGAGGAATTTCTTGACGAGGACGATGATGAGGAGGACGAGGAAGAAGAATATGACGATGATGAGGAAGAAAACGAGGACAAAGAGGACGATTTCTTTGACGATAAAGACGGGGAGGACGAATAAATGCAGTTAGTGATAGCAGAAAAACCAAGCGTTGCAAGAAGCATCGCAGAAGTAATCGGCGCAGCGGAAAGCAGGGACGGATACATGGAGGGAAACGGTTATCTTGTGAGCTGGTGCGTGGGGCATCTTGTGGAACTCGCACAGCCGGAAAGCTACGGGGAGCAGTGGAAGAAATGGACATATGAGAGCCTTCCCGTAAAGCCGGAGAAATGGCGGTATGAAGTCAAGGCGGACACCAAAGCGCAGTATGACGTGCTTTTCCAGTTAATGCACAGGGAAGACGTGTCGGCTGCGATCTGTGCAACAGACGCAGGGCGTGAGGGAGAACTTATCTTCCGCCTTGTGTATGAGATGGCAGGGTGTGACAAGCCGATCAGACGCCTATGGATTTCCTCAATGGAGGAAAGCGCAATCCGGGAAGGTTTTAAGAACCTGCGTCCGGGGAGCGATTACGACAACCTCTACCATTCCGCACTGTGCAGACAGGAGGCGGACTGGCTTGTGGGCATCAACGGTACAAGGCTTTTTACGGTGCTGTATGGCGGTAAAGTCCTGAAAGTAGGCAGGGTGCAGACACCGACGCTTGCAATGCTGGTGGAGCGTGAGGAAAAAATCAGGAATTTCAAGAAAGAGCGGTATTACATGGCGCATATCCTGACGGATGGAATTGATGCCGCCACCGGGCGCATTGATGATAAAGACAAAGCAGATGGGATTGTAAGAGCCTGCAAGAATGGACAGGCTCTTGTCACATCTGTCTTAAAGGAAGAAAAAACAGCCATGCCGCCGAAACTCTATGACCTTACCACACTCCAGCGTGATGCGAACCGTTTATTTGGTTTTACCGCAAAACAGACATTAGAATATATGCAGAGTTTATATGAGAAAAAGTTAGCCACTTATCCGAGGACGGACAGCCAGTTTTTATCCGATGACATGGGGCAGACCGCAGAAGGCGTGATCGAAGCGGTTTTCAGTTCCCTTATGTTTGAGGAAAGCATGATGTTTAATCCTGATATAAAAAGGGTGCTGGACAGCAGGAAAGTGACAGACCACCATGCGGTTATCCCCACAATGGAGATTGCAAAGGCTGACCTTGCCGCACTTCCGGAAACGGAGCGCAAAATCCTGTCGTTAATTGCGAACCGCCTTTTGTGCGCCACCGGGGAGAAACACCTGTATGAAACGGTCAAAGCGGAGCTTTCCTGTAACGGACATACTTTTACCGTTTCCGGGAAGTCTGTCACGCATGACGGGTGGAAAGCTTTTGAAGATGCTTTTAAGCGCTCTTTTAAGATTGCCGGGAATAAGGAAGAAGAAAACGGGGATAAGAAGCTGCCGGAATTATCGGAAGGGCAGACATTTGAAAATGTGCAGACAAAAGCCAGCGAGCATTTCACTTCCCCGCCGAAGCATTATACGGAAGATTTACTCCTGTCAGCAATGGAACGTGCCGGATCGGAGGATATGGGCGATGATGTAGAGCGAAAAGGATTGGGGACGCCTGCGACAAGGGCGGACATCATTGAGAAGTTAGTAAAGGACGGTTTCGTGAAACGTGAGAAAAAACAGATGATACCGACAGAGGACGGGTTAAAGCTGATAACGGTGCTTCCCGATGTGGTGAAATCCCCGAAACTTACCGCCGATTGGGAAAATGCCCTTACGCTGGTGGCAAAGGGCGGGCTTCCTATGGAGGACTTCATGGCAGACATTGAAAGCATGGTGTCAGAGCTTATCCATACTTACCATGAAGTCAGTGACGAACAGAAAAAGATGTTCGCACAGGAACAGGAAACGCTTGGGGCGTGTCCGAACTGCGGCGGTCAGGTGGCAAAGGGAAAATTCGGCGCATACTGCACGAATAAATGCGGCATGAACGTGAGCCGGGTTATGGGCACTGCGCTTACCGATGCACAGGTAAAGGATATGCTTGCCGGGAAGAAAATCCTGTTAAAAGGGTTAAAAAATAAAGCGGGCAAGACATACGACGCCTATATTATTCCAAGTGGGACGGAAGAATACCATTACACCAAAGACGGGGAAGAAAAAAGCGGGGTACAGTTTAAGATTGTCATGGAATTTCCCAAGAAGAAATTTCCGGGGAAAAAGAAATAAGTAGAAATATTGTTGTGATTGTGGTATCATATGAACGGTATAAATTGAAATTTGTCATTTAAGCCCATACTGTTTGAGGAGGTAAAACTATGTACAGAATAAATCATAATGATGCGATAGAATTAGAGCATCAAGTTCGTAGGTTATTTAAATGTGACCGAGCAGGAGTTTCTGGATTAGCTGATGCTGACAACTTTGAATCTCGTCCTATGGATGCAGCAGTTATGGTTGTATCTTACATTCATGCAAAAGGATTACAGAGTAGCGAAACACAATATGATGAGTTTTTATGTAAGTATGATGCTATTTTTACATATCCTGATGAAAATGATGCGGATCATGAGGTACAAAATTATATTGATGAATTAACAAGGATTATTGAGGATTATTTGTAATCATCAGTGTAAATTGTTTTAGTAACCTATACAGATTTCAAATTATCGGTCAATGGCTACGGCAATCTCAATAGAATAGTTAAACAGCGTTAGAGCATATAGCGAATATCCTATATGCTCTTATTTTTCATTAAAAATTATGTTTACGATAGAGGATAAGGTATTAAGCGTTAGGAAAGAGGAAGAAAATCAGCATTATGGAACCTTTCGGAATGTCAGAAGTAGCAGAAAGGATAATCATGGTTATTCTGGCGGACATCAGAGAACCAAAGTTTGGTCTGATGTGCAGGATTGTAGTCAAGCTTGGCATCTGTGTCCATGAGCTTCGCACCGATGAGGAGCAATATGTCATATCTGTGCAGAAAGCTACCCTTGCAGGGATGCTTGTAATCAGTGAGATTAACAGTGTAAAACTGGAGAAACTGATACATATCATTCTGAAAAAAGGTATTGAGGAAAAAGAGCGGAATATTTTCTCTATTGATAGAGGTAAATAGATTTTTGGAAGTAATCATAGTATTTTAGGCATAATATTAAAAAAAATGTTGGATTTTACCGCATGGGTTGACAAAAGCCTAGAAAATGGTAAAATATAAATTGGTGTATTTTGTAAAAAATGGATTCTCAAACAGTTTGTGAGGTTAGTAGTTATGTTGGAATATTTGCCGTGGGCACAATCAACTTTAGAAAAAGCATTGGAGAAGTATGCTAGACGTATGTTTTCGATTTTAGATGTAGAACTGGGAGGGGAGTGTAACTATCATTGTGTATATTGTGACTCTCCTGATAGAAAGAAAAAATGCAAAATTCCAATGGAGGCATTTGAAGATTTGATTAGTACACAAAAATTTGATTGGCTATTTATATGTGGTTTGGGTGAACCCACATATAATCATAATTATAATATTTTGTTAAAGATGCTTTCATTGTGTGAACAATATGGCGTTAAATGTAGTATTTTTTCCAACTTGTCAAATCTTACACCAGAATTAATTCATTACGTTGAAGCGGAAGTACTATATATTTTCTTTAAATATGACAGTTCTCAAGCGAGTAAGGTAAAAATGTTATATGGAATTAAAAGTGCCCAGCAACAGATTGAAACAGTCAAAAGTATGAAAAAGTATGTTATCTGTAAAGATAACAAAACAAATCTGGCTGCTTCAATAGTTCCAACACAGTTAAATTATAAAGATATTATGAATATTGTTGAAGAATGTGTAAATGCTAATATTTTTCCACTTTTAGGAGAGTTAGAATTATCAGGAAAAGGAGAAACTAACTATGAAAATTTGTGTTTAAACCCTGAGGAATTGAAGAAAATTAAGGACAATACAGAAGAACTTTTAGGACATGAATATCAAATACCGGTATGTCCGTCTGTAATTAGTGGTATACATTTCAGTTCGGATAGTTATATCACAGTGGATGCTTTTTCAGGCTTGTCTTGTCATTGGTTTTGGCTTGAAGAGCCTAAAATTAATCGATTACTACAATTTAATGCAGATGTTTCTTTGACTGAAATGACAGACTTGATTTTAAATTACAGAACTGAGCAATTAAAGGATGTGGAAGCGTATATGAGAGAAAAAAGAGATGTTGGGGGAGCGTTTGGCGGTTGTGGGGGAAAAATAGGAACTATTTTTAAACAGTATTTAACGTGTCATAAGAGGATATGAATATGATTTATTTAGATAATAATGCAACCACAATGGTTGATTCGAAGGTATATGTAAAACAATGCGAAGTTTTAAGAAAAAATTTTGGTAATGCAAGTAGTGTTTACCCAATAGGAGTGGAAGCCAAACAAATTATTAAAGACGCTAGACAGAAAGTTGCAAATTTTATAAATGCGGATATTAAGGCTGGAGATAGAGTTATTTTTACGAGTTGTGCTACCGAAAGCAATAATGCAGTTTTTCATTCAGTATTAGATCAAAAAGCTATTGGAAAACATATTATTATTTCCGCAATAGAACATCCGGCGGTAATAAAACCAGCGGCATATTATGAAAAAGCGGGATGCGTTGTAGAACGTATTCGGGTGGATGGTAATGGCTTTTTAGAAGAGAAACAGATTATAAGTTCTATCAATGAGAATACAGTGTTAGTTTCTATTATGATGGTAAATAGTGAAACAGGTGTAATAAATAATATTAAAAATATAGTTAAAATTATTAGGGAGAAGAATCCTAAGATATTAATTCATACAGATGCAGTGCAAGCTGCAGGTAAGATAAAAATAGACGCACAATGTTTAGGGGTTGATTTTTTATCTTTGTCTGGACATAAATTTTATGCACCCAAAGGAATTGGTGCTTTGTATATAAGGCGTGGGTGCTCATTTAACCCATTTTTTCTTGGCGGTCATCAAGAAGATGATTATAGAGCGGGAACTGAAAATGTAGCATCTATTGCAGCAATTGGTGAAGCGGCTTATTTAGCTCAACAAGATTTAGAAAATGGAGTCATTGCAAAAGTTGAAAATTTGCGAGATGAGATGGAAGAAAGACTCAAACGAGAGTTTCCTGATTCTATAATCTTTGGTTCGAATAATGTAAGGGTTGGTAACACAACCAATATAGGTTTTAAGGCAGTTGATGGTTCTAAATTGGTGTTACAACTAGCTCAAAAAGGAATATGCATATCCAGTGGTACGGCATGTAATTCTTTAACTGCGGCGCCATCAAGGGTGTTGAGTGCAATGAATGTGCCAGAAGATTATATACGGTCAATACGAATAAGCCTTTCCAAAGAAAATACAGAAACAGATATTCAAGCATTAATTAATTCACTCAAATATGCCATAAAAAGGAGGAAATAATATGTCCATTAAATTTAATTTTAACATGTGTGATAATAGCCCTGAGTGTAGCGGCTTAGCGGCATGTCCTACGGGTGCTATTTATTGGGATGAAGACGGTATAAACGCTCTTGGTACAAAAGGAACATTGTGTGTGGATGATAGTAAGTGTATTTTATGTGGGGCATGTGTTGGAGAAGATGGGTGTCCTATAGGTGCAATTCTTTTTTCTAAAACAGAAACAGATTTTGGGAAAGAAAGCGAAATCAATAATGAGCAAGTTAATGCTTTGTTTGTTGAACGCTATGGTGCTGAGGTGATTGATGAAGCACTATGCATATCTGATTTAGAAGTTTTGCAGAGTGAAAATAACAGGGTTATAGTTATTGAAGAATTTTCGGATTCCTCAATTCAATGCTTGCTTCATTCTATTCCAGTGACTTCAATTTTAGGAAAGATTCAACAGTTAATGGGTGGTATATCAGATATTGCTTATTATAAGTATTATAATGAATCTGGTGAGGGCGGAGAAGATTTTCCCAAATTATCTATTTATAAAGACGGTAATTTGCTTATTCAGATAAGAGGGTATTTTGATGATAGTCAGGAGGAAATATTATACGAGGAGATTGCAAGGCAAGTTTAGTTATATATCAGAAAAATTGAGGTTGTGAGAATGATGTTAGGTACTTTTGAAGAGATAAAAACACTTGAATGCTTAAGAAGGGTATTGACAATAGAAGACGAGACAGGGTATCAAGATTCTATATCCACAGACAAACTGGAGTGTTATCTTGAAACATTATGCAATATACCTAATGCTTCTCAGATTGTTACTGGTTGGATTAATGAGCTTATAGATGAGTATAATAATAGATATTTGGAATTAAAAGAAAAAAGTTTGTATAATTTATGTCTCTATAAAGCATTTGACTATTTTCTTCCTTTTTTAGCTACATATGAAAAATTGGAAACACTCATTAATATGTGTTCCTTAGTGGACGATGAAGATGAAGATAATAAGGATTCCCATTTGAAATTTTTTGAGGAGAGTGTACGAAATGCAACAAATTATGCAAAGAGGATTCACATTCTCGATTTAGTAAAAAACGGGAGAGTGGATAATGGTAATGAAATTCTTTATTTATTAGGTTTTTTAAATTTTAGAATTCAGCAATATGATATGGCAATAACTTACCTAAAGCCTTGTACGGAAACTTACTTAGAGAAAATTAGCAATGATGAATCTATTAGTTTATATATTAATAGTTTAATTTACCTTGTTGAAAGTTACGAATATAGAAGTGATTTAGATAATGCTTTGAAACAATTACTTGGAGTTGATGGCGAACACTTAAAAAAACTTCTTAATGATATTTCTTCTAGAATTGATATTTCGCGATTTATTTTAGAAAATTATTCGAATATTGACAAAGGTGAAGAAAGCCTTCAATATATAAAAGAAATTTATAAATGTTTGTGTGATTCCCAAAAGGATTTACCAGCATCTTATAAAGTGTTTCAATTAAAAGGAATAAGTAAAAGTTTGAAATCTTTTGTACATATAACTGCACATTGTTTAAGTGAATATGCAGCGTTATGTATGGATGAAGTTGCAAAAAAACAAGGTGAATTTACCAAAGAAATTAGAATTTATTCTTTGCTACAGCAGGTATCTCGCTTTTTAATGGATTGGCTAGTTGGTCAAGATGATTCATATGTAACTTGTCAGGCAACAATAAGGGCAGAGAATGATGCATGCCCAGAAGCTATAAATATTCTTATAAAACGGTTGAAAGAACTTGAAAAAACAACAGACCAAAATCTTTCTATGAAAGAAAAGGTGGAGAAGGCAGAATTGCAGTTTTACATCTTTTATTTTGCTGAGCAAGAATTAAACATAAATAATAATAAAAATAATTTGTTGGATATTTGTGCAAAATATGGAACGGAATTTTATAGATTTGTAAAAGAATCTGGGGATACCAATGCATTGTTTCATTATTTAGTTATACAATTTAAATATTTATTAAAAAAAGCGGCACAGGATATATTACAACTTAATAATTCTTCCGATTATACTGAGTTGGATAAAATATATCATCAAATATGTATATGTCGTAAAAGCCCATTACCACATGTATTTCGTGAATTAATCGAAGAAAGTGAACGCCTTGAAAATGCCTATCTACTGCTAAGAGAATATCGTTATCTTTTTAAGAAGGATACTGATTTTTGTAATATGAAAGAGTTTTATAATAGGTTAGATTTAAAAAGAAAAATTATTCCAGTTAATAATATAGATGATGAAAAGGGAATATCAGACAGTGAAGATGATGAAGATGCTGACGTTGAAGGCATAAATATTATAAAGGAATTAATTGATGAGATAGAAGCCAAGAAAAGGATATTAATATTAGCTCCGGTAAAAACTGCACCATCATGTTCACTTGATTATCGTCCTATTAATCAATTAACGAGACTTGTTGATTGTAAAAATGAGTCAAATGATTTTGAAACCATTCATTCAGATTTTCAACAAGTAGCTGCAGAACATAGTAAAAAGAAGGGAATAGACAAAATTCTACAATGCGACAATATTGAATGTGTAAAATGGATGATTTATTATGATAGTTCAATAAGCGCTTTATTCATTTACTATAATGATCTGATAGATGAAATGAAAGGAGAAATGCTTAGAGCAAATTTGAATGAAAATGAAAAGAATCATCTTAATAAATTGTTTAGAAAATTGAAAAACAATTTCTTTCATAGCCATGCATTTCAGGTTGATTGCAACCAAAATGAGCATAAAAAAATCTATGAAAGTGGAGGTGTTTGTACCACATGGGTAATAAGGGGGAGTGATGTCACTTGTAATGATAAGTTGCTTGAAATTCTCATTTTTTCTGAGTTTGATTTTTGCTCACTTTCTGATAGCGTAAAGGTTAATAAAGATGATTATATAATGTTTTCATCGGATGTTCATTCTGTAGCTAAATATAAAATAGTTTGTTTTGAAGAGCTACCTAAAACAAAGAAAATAGGGATTTGTAATTATTGTAGATGCGTTGACGTAAAAGGAGAGGAAGTAAATAAAGAAAATTCTTGCGAGATAAAATATCCACAAGAAACACATAAGTGTATTTTTAATGGAAAGTCAGTTGATTTGCAAGGTTTAGAAATTAATATTACTAAAAGAATTAATAAGTTGCAGCTAGAAGAATATGGAGAAGTTATTGAACTTTTAGAGGAAGTACATAGAGAAATCCGTAAATGCCGAGATTATTCTTGTCAAAGAAAGGATAGTGAGTATCAATGTGAATGGATTAAGAAATGTAGGGACAATGGTGTAGATATCCCTATAAAGGAGGGATAAATTGTGTGTAAGCAGAAGCTTTTTTTTGAAAAATGTCCAAAACGGCTATGCAATGAACTTAATGCTGAAATATTTAAGAGAATGAAAGAATTTTATGAGTCTTCGTATAAATCGTCTTTAATAAATAAAATAATATTTGATATGGTATGTTCTGTGGATAGGACATTGCTTACTTTGATAGTGGGTAGTTTGACAAGTTTATCGATTAATTTAGCTACCGGTTTTATTGATTTGGAAAAAGTTAATTATAATGTAGAATTTATTTTCCGTATTTTTCAATTTGTTTTTGCTGTAGGTTTTAATTTTTATACAATTTGTTTTACAACAAGAGTTATTAACATTCAAGAATGTGGTGAAAAGTATTACCCGGATCAAAAGATTTCAAAGGATTTAATAATTGAATCTCAAAAGAATGTTATGTTTAATGCTTGCATAGAGAATGAGAAGGATCTGAAAAAATTTCTTTTGTTGGGTGGGGTTTGTATTATAGTTGTTATTTTAAGTGTACCTTTTAAATCCATTTGCATAGAAGGAATAAATCAAATTATATTATTATTGGGAGAATTGTGGAAAAATATTAAATCAGTTATAGGGGTGTGATTATTATGAAAAAAAAAGATATTTATAGTATTAGCGAGTTGGTTCTTCAAGCATATGATAGGATTGCTGAAAAGTATGTTGCGGCTTATGAAGAAAATGATTTGGTAGATTGTAAATATCTTAATGACTTTGTTGATTATTTGTCAGGCAATAAAGTTCTTGATATGGGTTGTGGGTGTGGAGAAAGTATTTCATATCTTTCTCAATTTGAACTGGACTTAATTGGAATAGATTTTTCAGAAAAGATGTTGGCTGAAGCATGTAAACTTTATCCTTCATTAAAGTTTGAAAAACAAAATATTTTGAAAACTTCTTTTGCAGATAAGTCATTTGATGGTGTTGTTTTAACATATGTAATCAATCATTTTAATGATGAAGGATTAAAACTTCTAAAGCAAGAGATTGATCGGATACTTAAAGATAATGGAACTGTATTTTTATCTGTACATGTTGGAAATAATGAGGAATATGTTTCTGATCCATTAGATGAAACTATAGAGATTTATTATAACTTTTTAAATATTGATAAGCTAGATAGACTTTTTAAAGATTATAAACGACTAAAATATGATTTTCGAGAATCATTTGGAGAAGAAGAGTTTCTTTGTGATAAAATGTTTGTTATTTATAGAAAGGACTAATTATATGATTTTTCTTCCTAAAAAATATATTATGAGAACAGGTGTTGGATATGCTTCTCACAAATTAGGTGCATTTGATTGTGCGCTTATTGAGGCAGGTGTTCATGATTATAATTTGATTAAAGTGAGTAGCATTTTGCCGCCGGACTGTGAAAAGCAAAATACTATATCCTTGGTTAAAGGGGCTCTTTTACCTTCTGCATTTACAAGTATATACTCAAACACATTGGGGGAGTGCATTTCGGCTGCTATTGCTATTGGTATACCTGCTAATAAGTCTGATGTAGGAGTGATAATGGAGCATTCTTCTTATAATTCGAAGGAAGAGACAGAGGAACAGGTAAGAAATTTTGCTGAAATTGCAATGAATACTCGTAATATTTTGGTCGAAAAAATAGTTTCATGTTCTATACAAATAAAGGTTGAAACAGAAGATTTTTATTGTGCTTTTGCAACAGTAAGCATGTGGTAGTTTTTTTGGGGGGGGGTATAGAAATATAATCTTATATTTTAGTGAGGTTAGTTATAAATTTGAAGATATGAGGAAAGGAGCAGACAAAAATTGAATAAAGTATACCGTCACTGGTGGCAATGGATTATGAACGAACCATAGCCGCCTTTTTTATTGCCTAAAATTGCAAAAAACTAAGAAACGGAGGTTCACCATGAGAAAATATGACATAATTTCCGCACTTTCCGAGGAAACAGCAAGGAGGGTGGCGAGGAATGACGAGAGCTGGAAAAAGTACCTGAATACAGCATCAGGACTTTACAAATACCCGTTCAAAGACCAGCTTCTCATCTATGCCCAAAGACCGGATGCGACAGCCTGCGCTTCCATAGAGATATGGAATGAAAAAATGCACTGCTGGGTAAACAAAGGGGCAAAGGGCATTGCACTGATTGACGAAGAAGGGAGTCCTTACACCGGGCTGCGGTACGTCTTTGACATATCGGACGTGCATAAGGCAAGGCGTATCGGGCGTTTCCCGCAGCTATGGGAAATGAAAGAGGAACATCAGGAAGCGGTGATTGACCGTTTGGAGCAGATTTACGGGGATACCAATAAAGAAGCCGGATTCGTGGACAGGATCAGGGAGATTGCGTCACGCATAGCGGAGGACTGTTATAAAGAGCTTGCTTCAGACATGGAATATCTGAAAGCGGGAAGTTTCTTGGAGGAGCTTGACGAGCTGAATATCGGTGTGCGTATCCGGGAAACGCTGGCAGACAGTATCGCCTACACTGTTCTGAAACGGTGCGGCATGGACGAAAAGGAACTGTCTGCGGAAATCGAGTTCCCATATATCCATGAATTTAATACGGTGGAAACACTCTCACACATCGGAAACAGCGTATCCGATTTATCCAAGCCTGTCCTTATGGAAATCGGGAAGGCAATCGGGGCGTATGACAGGGAGAATATAAGAAATGCAGAAACTAAAAATTTAGGCGGGAAAGGACTTGCAAATGCCTCTGACACACGCTATAATGCTTTAAAGCGTGAAAGCGAAACGAAGGACGTACAATCTATCGGACAGACCGGAAAAGCCGGGGAAAGGGAAAATAATGATGAATCTGAAATACGAAAAGAACGGGGATTACATGATCCCGATGTTACAGATGGACGGGCAGCCGGAGGGGACGCTGACCAAGTATGGGCTGATGAGGAAGAATTACTTACAGGAACACAAGAAAGGCATTTACACAGGACTTCTCCTGAAAGGGAAGCTGAAAGAGCATCTTCTGACCATTCAGGAACAGGCGGAGCAGAGAATGGAGCTGCTGACCGGGCAGATGATGAAGCAGGAGGGAGTGACGGAGAAGCTCAAGGCAGAGAACCAGATGCTGTGGGTGCAGAAGATGAACAGCATCAGGCAGTCGGCGGAGGAGATCGTGCTGGCGGAGCTGGTATACAGCCTGTAAATGAAGAAAAAACAACTGAAAATGCGGAATTGCAGAAGCCGGATAATGGGGAAAACACATTATCCGGTTTTTCTTTGCCCGATATTGAAAAGGGTGTTTTGCAGTTTGATGAATTTATGGTGCATAAATGCCCGGACATTGCCGGAGTCATGCTTTTTGAGCCGGATAAGGACAAGCAGACAGAGTACATCAAAAACAGTTACAGGCATGGGGAATATGCGGAGTTTTATGTAGGCAGGGAACGTGTCGGGTATAAGGCGGATGAAAACGGTTTTTCGTTCTGGCGGGGAAGCCGTTCAGAACGGATAGGGGAAGTTATCATATCATGGGAAGATGTCAGAAACAGCATTGCCTACTATATGGAAAGAAACGAATACCTGAAAGACGGGCAGATACCGCAGTGGCAGGAGCCGGAGGGGACGTACCAGCAGTTAAGCCTTTTCCCAAGCGTTGAGGAACAGATCGGCACAATCGAAGCGGCACAGGCAGGAGAGAAATACACCATGCCCGCCGCTTTTTCCCTGCCACAAAAACAGCTTGAAGCAATCCTGCGGACAGGCGGCGGACGCAATAACAGCAGAAGCCGCATTTACGCCAAGTACCAGCAGGGCAGGACGCCGGAGGAAATGGCGGAGTTTCTGAAAAACGAATACCAGACCACCGGGAAAGGCTTTGACTTCGGGGACAATCCCGTTTCCGTATGGTTTAATGAAAAAGGCATGAGCATCGGCTATGGTATGTCCGCAAAGGAAAATCCGATTGCGGTGATGGGCTGCGGGAAGTGGAGGGCATTGTCCGTTCTATGGTGGAGAATGGCTCTTACATGAGTGCAAGCGAAGTGTTCCTTGTAGATGCGATAGAACGACAGAGGGTGTCAAATGACCTTTTCAATTTCTTTAGGGACGGTATCGGGGAAATACCGGAGGGCATACCGATAAAAAATTACAACTATCCGGAAAGCATCACGAACCTCTGTGATCTTTTATCCACACAGGAGGGGCGTGATATTGTCACCGGGGAGCTTGCCAGAGCAAAGGAACAGCTTGACGCAGGGGAAAAGCGGTTAAGGTGGCGGTATGTGAAGCGTCCGGAACGCCTGCTTGCGGAGATTGCCGATTTAAGTGCGGAAAAAAGGGAATACCCGGCACAGGATAATGTGGAGGTTCTGCATGAGGATTTTATCACGCAGGACGAGATAGATACCCGTCTGACGGGCGGAAGCAATTTTCATCATGGGCAGTTCCGCATTTATGAGTATTTCATGGAAGGGCATGACAAGAAAGAAAATATTGCCTTCCTTAAAAATGAATATGGCACAGGCGGAAGTTCCCACGCACTTACGGGGAGCGATACCGGGCATGAGGATCATGACGCAAAAGGCATCCGTCTGGAAAAAGGCAGCTATGGCAGCCCTTACGCAAAAGTGCTTTTAAAATGGAACGTGGTGGAAAAGCGCATCAGGGAGCTTGTAAAAGCGGATAAGTACCTTACGCCGGAGGGCAAGGAAGCCTATGCACAGTATAAAAAAGAGCAGGCGGAGGAAGCCATGCGCCGGGAACAGGAAAAGCTGGAGCATGGCATACGGATTGAGTGCAAGGACGCAATCGAAAAGGCGGTTGCAGAGAAATTTGACGGCAACACGCTTCCGAGGGATACCGCAGAGGGCATCATAAAGCAGTTTGGAAAGGAACGTGTCGGGATTGTCCTTGCCAATACAATCACGCACTTATCTTATGACGGGCGGTTTTCCCCCAATAACAAGGAATGGGCGAAAACGCTTGTACCCGATGCAGACTGGCAGACAAAGGATTATATCGTCACTTCCCACCCGGCTGTCCTTGACGGGTTTACCAATCAGGCAAGGCGCTATATAGAGCGTGACAGGGAAATGGACAGGGCGGAGATGCCAAAAACGGAAGAAGAAACTTCTGGACAAAATGTCCAAAAGTCCGAGCCGGGAAATGAAATAAGCGGGAGTGACAGGGCGCTTATGGAAAGGCTTGCGGAAATGTCCGCTGTGGTGAAAATCTGCGGTGCGCTTTCCATGAAAGATGTGGTCGGCTGGAATGAGGACACCGGGGAGGTTGCCATTCAGAACGATGACAGGCGGTTAGAGGGAAAAGCAGTCTATGACACGCTGTTCATGGAAGCCGCCGATTATGTCCTCATGCAGTCATTAAGCGGCGATACGGAAAAAGCGGTACAGATGGACTTGCTGCTCAAGGAAGCACAGAAATATGCGGCACGATATGACGAGCCGGAACAGCAGGGGGAAGAAAAGGCTGCTGATGAAATTTTCCAAGCGGAAACGGAAGAAGAAAAGCAGACGGAAACAGAGCCGGAAGCTGTACCGGAAGAACCGGGACAGGAAACAACAGCACGTTTTACGGTTACGGAAACAACGGATGCCTTTGCAGAGCCTTTTGCGGTATGGGACAACGAAAAGCAGGATTATTATGTGACGGGCGATGGCACATTGCCTACGTTTGAAACGGTTGAGGAAGCAAATGCGTATGCTGACCGCATCAACGGTATTCCGGAAGAAAAGGAAGCTGTAACAGGGCAGCCGCCAAAAGAGGAACAGGCAGAAACGGAAAATACCAAGCCGACATTGGAAACTGATACGGAAACGGAGGATATTCCAAAAGAGGACAATATTGCCGGCACAGAAGATGATTTTTCCAATATTGACACAGATGCAGTCCGGGAAAGGCTTGCAAAAGCCGGGATTGTGGACGGGCAGCTTGTAGATGAAAATGCCTTAGAGAATGATCCGTTTATCCGGCAGGTCATGCGTGACGTGGAAATGCTGACAGGGGAAACGGAGATAGAGCCGGAAAAAGAACCAGAAAAAGAAACGGAAAACGCATCAGGGAAAGAACCGGGGATTGACAGGTCGGACGCAGTTAATTACCGCATTTCTTTTAATGAAGCGGAAAGCGCCGGAAAAGGCTTTGCGCCGAAAGAGAAATTCCGCCAGAACATTAACGCCATTCGCACCCTTGAAAGGATTGAGGGCGAAAACCGCATTGCCACACCGGAAGAACAGGAGGTTTTAGCAAAATATGTGGGTTGGGGCGGTCTTGCCGACGCTTTTGACGGAACAAAGGCAAATTGGGCGAATGAATATCAGGAATTAAAGAGCCTGTTATCCCCGGAAGAATACGCTTCCGCAAGGGAAAGCACCTTAAATGCCCACTATACAAGCCCTGTCATTATTCAGGCGATTTATGACACAGTGGGGAAAATGGGTTTCACCAAAGGGAATGTGTTAGATCCCGCCGCCGGGATCGGAAATTTCTATGGCTGTCTGCCGGAGGAAATGCAGGAAAGCAGGCTGTACGGGGCGGAACTTGACGGACTTACCGGGCGGATTGCAAAGCAGCTCTATCCCCATGCGGACATTAAAATCACAGGCTTTGAGAACACCAGCTACCCGAACGATTTTTTTGACGTTGCGGTGGGAAACGTGCCATTCGGTCAGTATAAAGTGGCTGATAAAGCCTATGACAAGCACAACTTCCTTATCCATGACTATTTTTTCGCAAAGACTTTGGATAAGGTCAGACCGGGCGGCGTGGTTGCCTTTGTCACTTCAAAGGGGACGATGGACAAGAAAAACCCGGAAGTAAGAAAATACCTTGCGCAGCGGGCGGAGCTTTTAGGGGCGGTCAGGCTTCCAAACACAGCCTTTAAGGAAAATGCGGGTACGGAGGTCACTTCGGATATTTTGTTTTTAAAGAAGCGTGACAGGGTAATGGATATTGAACCGGACTGGGTGCATCTGACGGAAAAAGACGGCATTGCAATGAACCAGTATTTTGCAGACCACCCGGAGATGGTGCTTGGGAAAATGGAAATGGTTTCGGGGGCGCATGGAATGGAGTCCGCCTGTCTGCCGGACAATTCCCTCCCTTTGTCGGCGCAGCTTAAAAATGCGCTTTCCCATGTGGAGGGCAGCATCGAGCAGGCAGATTTTAATGAGATTGATGACGGGCAGGCAAAAGAGAATATCCCCGCCGATCCGGATGTGAAGAATTACAGTTACACCGTAGTTGATGAAAAAGTGTACTACCGGGAAAATTCCATTATGAAGCCTGTTGACGTGCCGGAAAAGGCGGAACAGCGCATTAAGGGCATGGTGGCAATCCGGGACTGCACACAGGAGCTGATCGACTTCCAGTTAAGCGAGTATCCGGAGGAAATGATTAAGAACAAGCAGACGGAGTTAAACCAGCTCTACGATGATTTTTCCAAGAAATTCGGTCTTATCAGCTCGCAGACCAACAAAAGGGCGTTTAATCAGGATTCAAGCTACTGCCTGTTATGTTCCCTTGAAAAGCTGGACGATGAGGGGAATTTTATCGGCAAGGCGGATATGTTCTCAAAATGCACCATAAAGAAACAGGAAGTCGTGACGAGCGTGGATACCGCAAGCGAAGCGCTGGCGGTTTCGCTTGCCGAAAAAGCAAGGGTAGATTTGCCCTATATGTCACAGCTTGCAGGCAAGAGCGAGGAAGAAATCACAAAAGAGCTTGCCGGGGTTATCTTCCAAAACCCGGTTACGGAGAATTGGGAAACAGCAGATGAATATTTAAGCGGGAACGTGCGGGAAAAGCTGGCAGTTGCAAAAGTGTTTGCGGAGAACCGTCCGGAATTTGCCATTAACGTAACCTCACTGGAGGGCGTACAGCCGAAAGAGCTTGACGCTTCGGAGATTGAGGTGCGCATCGGCGCTACATGGATCGACACCAAATATATTGAGGACTTCATGCGTGAAACCTTTGAAACGCCGGACTTCCTGTTTGAAAAGAATACCGTTGGCGTACAGTATTCCGATGCGACGGGGCAGTGGAACGTGAAGGGAAAGAACGCAGACCGGGGCAATTCGCTCGTCAACATGACCTACGGGACAAGCCGGGCGAACGCCTATAAGATTTTAGAGGATTCCCTGAACCTTCGTGATACCCGCATCTTTGACGTGATTACGGAGGACGGTAAGGAAAAAAGAGTCCTCAACAAAAAGGAAACCATGCTTGCAAGCCAGAAACAGGAAGCGATCCGGGAGGCGTTTAAGGACTGGATATTTCAGGAGCCGGAAAGAAGGCAGGCGCTGTGCGCAAAATACAATGAGCTTTTCAATTCCACCAGACCGAGGGAGTACGACGGTTCGCACCTGAAATTCCCCGGCATGACGCCGGACATCGAACTAAGACCGCACCAACTTAACGCAGTGGCGCACCAGCTTTACGGGAACAATACGCTGCTTGCGCATTGCGTCGGGGCGGGAAAGACGTTTGAAATGATTGCCGCAGCAATGGAGAATAAGCGGTTAGGGTTATGCCAAAAGAGCCTATTTGTCGTGCCGAACCACCTGACAGAACAGTGGGCGAGTGACTTCCTGCGCCTTTATCCGGGCGCTAACATTTTGGCTGCCACCAAGAAAGATTTTGAACCGGCGAACCGGAAAAAATTCTGTTCAAGGATAGCGACGGGCGATTATGATGCAGTCATCATCGGACACTCGCAGTTTGAGAAAATACCGCTTTCCACCGAAAGGCAGGCGGCGATGATCGAAAGGCAGATAACGGAGATTGAGCTGGCAATCGAAACCGTCAAGGCGGAAAAAGGCGAGCGCTACACCATTAAACAGATGGAAAAGACAAAGAAATCGCTGGATGCGAGGATGAGCCGCTTAAACGACACAAGCCGGAAAGACAACGTAGTGACATTCGAGCAGTTAGGCGTGGACAGGCTGTTCGTGGACGAGAGCCACAACTATAAGAACCTCTTTTTATACACAAAAATGAGGAATGTTGCGGGCATAGCACAGACCGAAGCGCAGAAATCCTCGGATATGTTCGCAAAGTGCCAGTACATGGACGAGCTGACAGGCGGCAAGGGCATCACATTCGCAACGGGTACGCCAATCTCTAACAGCATGACGGAGTTATACACGAATATGCGCTATCTCCAGTACAACACCTTGCAGCGTTTAGGATTGGGGCATTTTGACAGTTGGGCGGCATCGTTCGGGGAAACGCAGACAGCGATAGAGCTTGCGCCGGAGGGTACGGGTTACAGGGCGAAAACAAGGTTTGCAAAGTTCTTCAACCTGCCGGAACTGATTGCGCTTTTTAAGGAGAGCGCTGACATTCAGACACCGGATATGTTAAAGCTGCCTGTGCCGGAAGCGGATTATGAGAACATCGTGCTGAAGCCGAGCGAACACCAGAAGGAAATGGTACAGTCCCTTGCGGAGAGGGCGGAGGCAGTGCGTGACAGGAAAGTGGATGCAACCGTTGACAATATGCTGAAAATTACCAACGACGGAAGAAAACTTGCGTTAGACCAGCGTTTAATCAATGCCATGCTTCCTGACGAGGAAAATTCCAAAGCGACAACCTGCGTGGATAAGGCATTTGAGATATGGGAGCAGACGAAAGAACAGAAGTCGGCGCAGCTTATTTTCTGTGATTTATCGACACCAAAAGGAGATGGCACATTTAATGTTTATGAGGACATCAGGGACAAACTCATGGCGAAGGGAGTGCCGGAGAATGAGATAGCATTTATCCATGACGCCAATACGGAAACAAGGAAAGCGGAGCTGTTTGCAAAGGTAAGAAGCGGGCAGGTTCGTTTTTTGTTGGGTTCAACCGCAAAGATGGGAGCCGGGACAAACGTACAGGATCGGCTTATTGCCCTGCACCACCTTGACGTGCCTTGGCGTCCTTCTGACATCGAACAGCAGGAGGGGCGCATTTTAAGGCAGGGCAACATGAATGACAAAGTGAAGATTTTCCGGTATGTGACGGAGGGGACATTCGACAGTTATTCGTGGCAGCTCATTGAAAACAAGCAGAAATTCATCGGGCAGATTATGACAAGCAAATCCCCGGTGCGGAGCTGTGAGGACATTGACGAAGCGGCGCTCACCTATGCAGAGGTAAAAGCCCTTGCAACGGGCAATCCGTATATCAAGGAAAAAATGGACTTGGATATTCAGGTATCCAAGTTAAAGCTGTTAAAGGCAAACCACACAAGCCAGAAGTACCGCCTTGAGGACAACATCGCAAAGAATTACCCGGCACAGATAACCACACTGAAAGAAAGGCTTGAGGGGTATCGTGCCGACATACAGACCTATGGGCAGAATAAATTCCCGGATAAGGACACCTTTTCCATAAAAATCGGGAACAGGTCATATACGGACAAAAAGGAAGCCGGGGCAGCGTTAATTGATATGTGCCGGAGCGCAAAGCAGCCGAACATGGCAGTCACAATCGGGGAGTATCAGGGTTTTAAGATGAGCGTTTCCTTTGATTCGTTCTTTTCCAAGTTTACAGTCAACTTAAAGGGGAGCATCAGCCATGAGGTGGAAATCGGCGCTGATCCGCTGGGAAATTTGCAGAGGTTGAGCAATGCCTTAGAGGGAATGGGCGCAAAAATGGAAGCTGTGGCGCAGAAACTTGAAAACGTGGAACACCAGCTTGAAACAGCAAAAGCGGAGGTCACAAAACCGTTTCCACAGAAAGCGGAGCTTGCGGAGAAGTTAGAGCGCCTTACGGAATTAAATGCGCTTCTGAACATGGACGAAAAAGGCAGCGACGGGATTGACATGGACGATGAGCCGGAAACGGACAGCGGGGAACAGCAGGAAATCGACATGGAGGAAATGCAGGATAATGTGGGGGCTGTGGCAGACGAACCATTCAAGCCGACATTCAACCGGGCAGCACCGGAAAAGGCTGCGGGGCATGGAAAGGAGAGGATGTTAGCAGACAGTCCGAGAGGGCGCATTTCCGTAAAAGAGAAACTTGCCGAGATGCATGAAAAAGCATATGGGCGGAAAACAGCGAATAAGCTGGAGCTGCAAAAGGATAAATGGGAGGAAAAGAGTTTGTAGGGAGTAATAAAGAGCAGTCGTGTCGGCTGCTCTTATAAATAGCTTTTTTTCTTTCTGGTTAAAAGATAAAATAATTATTAAATTTATCGAAAGGAAAAGACATCTATATCGTTTTATGATAATATATAATTCCAAAATAGTAATTTTGAATCTAGGAGGATACTTATTGATGTTACAATTTGAAGGATATGAGGTATTAACGACATTTAAAAATATAGATGAACAGGCGGAAAGAGAAGTACATAATATACAAATTCCTAAAGATCAGAGAAAATGCCTTTTTTGTGGGAAAGATAATACTACTACAACTTTTAATAAAGTTGCACATGCAGTTTCAGAAACGGTTGGAAATAAATCACTCATTTCTTATTGTGAATGTGATAAATGTAATGAGGATTTTGGGAAAGTGTTTGAAGATAATCTTGGAAAGTATATGCTTCCTTACAAAATTGTTACGCAGACATTTGGAAAAAATAAACAACTGGTTTCTAAAGATATTCCAAAAGATGAAAGCATTTCATACGACAGTTATCGTATTCAAGTAAACAAAAATACTCCGATTATTGAGGGGTTTGAAACAAAAGGACTAATTATTGAAAAAAGAGATACTGGAATAATAAAAAAAGTGGCTGATGGTTTTGAAATTTCTATACCACGACAACACTATTTTCCGCCAGCAGTATATTGTTCTTTTTTGAAAATGGCTTATAGTATTTTACCATTGGATTTATATAAAAACTATGTAAAACATTTTGTTGTGCTACAACAATTGATTTCAGAAAATAGCATGTATCATAGCGAGGAAGAAAAAAGAGAAGTTATGAGTTCTATGGAAAATTGTGGCTTGTATTGTTTCGTTCCGGGAATAAATCCACTTGGTGGGATTAATGTTATTTTGTGGAAAAAAATGAATTTGGAAGATAAATTATATCCACAAATGCTGTTTACCTTGGAAATGAAAAATTTTTCTTTTACGATTCCTGTTGTAGGAGATGACGAAGAAGGAAGTCGTAAGATGCCTAGATTTTCAAGTGATAAAGATATGCAGTATAATGTTTTAGATTTTACAAAAGAGGAAACTGAGTTTAAATGCTTAATGAAAGCAGAGGAGATAGAAATATTAGATTATGAATTGCTAGAGGAAGAACTAAGAAATCATAAACTTTTAAAATGATGCAATACTTAGCGATTATGGTTTGTATAATTGAACAGTTTAATAACAGCAGAAAGGAGATACAAGTATATTGCAGAAATCGAAACGAATAAGAGCAGTAATGTTCACCCATATGTAAAACGTGAATAAGTATAGTATGCGTAGAGCAGCCAGAAATGGCTGCTTTTATCATGCCCAAAATCAAACGGAGGTATCAAGAAATGGAAACAGCAGAACAGAATACAAAACAGTTCATGGAGGAAAATGATGCGTTAAAGCAGTTCATGGAGCTGCTCAACCAGCAGAACATGGGGGAGCAGTCACAGGACTTCATGGCGGTTTTGCAGTATGCGGCGGATATGCAGTTGCAGCTAAGCATGATGGTGGACGAGTTACAGGGCGTCAGGGAACAGCTTTCGCAGTTACAGGAAAACCAGCCAAAGTCGGTTAAAGAAAACCTTATGGACAAAGTGGCGCACCTTCAGGAGAAAATCACAGATTTGTCGGAGCGTCTTTTGGCGGTAAAAGACCATTTGATGGAAACAGCATCACAGGCGGTCAGCGCCTTTAAGGAAAAAGGCAAAGCGGAGATGTGCAAAGTCCTTCAGAAAGGAATTTCCGGCGTGAAGTCGGCGCTTTCCGATTACCGGGAGCGTCTTGTTGACGTGATGACGGACTATGAAAAGACCGCAAACCAGATTGACAGCATCGGGGACGAGCTGAAGCAGATCGGGAACAGCGTTTCCAACGTGGGAAGGCTGTTATCCGGGAAAGGCGCAAAAGAGGTATCGGACGAAAAGCCGGGTGTAGCTTTGACAAGAGTAATCAACAAGCCCGTAAAAAAGACAGCGGAGAAGCTGCGCAAAAGCATTGGTTCCGTTGACAGGGCGTTTGAAAAGCTGGACAGGCTGTCTGACCGTTTCAGCGCCGGGAAGGAAGCGGAGAAAGGCGGGCGGGTGTCCGCAAAGGACAAACTGTCAGAGATGAAGGCAAAGGCAGACCAGCAGAAGAAAGTACCGGAGCCGGACAAGCCAAAGGCAAAAAGCAAAGAGGAATGTTTATAAAACAACAGCAAATAAAAATATCCAAAGCAGGGACAGATAGGAAAACTTATCTGTTTTCTGCTTTCATGCACACGAGCGTATGAGGAAATCAGCAGCTTCGCTGCATACGCTCGGCACAACAGACAGGGAGAAGGACATTCCCTGTCTGATTATAGGAAAAGGAGTAAATAACCATATGGCAGACGCAAGAACCGAGAAACAGAAAGTAAAAGAGATAACTGACAGATTAGAGGAAGGCTTGAAAGAGCTTTTTGAGGGCGAGAAGTACAAAAGCTATTTAAGCACCATGTCAAAGTTCCACAATTACAGCGCAAACAATATCCAGCTCATAGCGATGCAGCGTCCGGATGCGACATTCGTTGCCGGGTACAAGGCATGGCAGAAGAATTTTGAACGCCATGTAAACAAGGGGGAAAAGGGCATCCGTATCCTTGCGCCCGCACCTTATAAGATAAAAGAGGAGCAGGAGAAGATTGATCCTGTGACAAAAGAGCCGATGCTTGACCGGGACGGGATGCCCGTCATGGAGGAAGTGGAGAGGAAAATCCCCGCATTTCGTGTCGTGACAGTGTTCGATTATGCGCAGACGGACGGGAAAGAACTCCCCGGCTTGGGCGTGGACGAGCTGCATGGGAACGTGGAAAATTATCAGGACTTCATGGAAGCGCTGGAACGTGTTTCGCCTGTGCCGATCCGCTATGAGGAAATGGAGGGGGACAGGAAAGGGTATTTCCTTGACCTGAACTACCCTGTTGCAATCAAGGAGGGCATGAGCGAAGTGCAGACCGCAAAAACAGGCATACATGAGATTGCACACGCAAAACTCCACGCAAAGGAAGCGGGGCGGGATACAGAGCCTTCCGCCTACAAAGACCGGGAAACAATGGAAATTGAAGCGGAAAGCATCGCCTACACCGTATGCCAGCATTTCGGGATTGACACGTCCGACTATTCTTTCGGCTACATCGCAGGTTGGAGCAGCGGAAAGGAAACGCCGGAATTAAAATCTTCCCTTGACACAATCCGGAAAACGTCATCAGAGCTGATAAAGGGGATTGAAACACAGCTTCTTGAAATAGCAAAGGAAAAAGCGGAGGAACAGGCACAGGAGGACATCATACTCCTTGTGGCAAACCCTGAACGTTCGGAATATGACCTGTTAAGCGTGAGGGGCATGGAAAGGACAGACCTGCTCCATGCCCTGTCTGTCATGAATGATGATGACAGGCAGAACGTGGAAGCCTACCTTGAGAGAGCCGGGGCATGGGCAGCGCTTTTAGGCAATGAGCAGAGTGAGGACGTGGAGGAATACCATTTAGATTATGCCTACAATACAGATACCCATGAAATAACCGATTTTAAGGCGTTACAGGAAGAAAGGGAAAAAGCCAACAAGCCGATTGAGTATGCTGATGTGGTCGTGAGAATATCCATGCCTGACAGCGGGGAATATGAAACCATTAAAATCACAAATATGCAGCCGGAAGTGCAGAACGTCCTATACGATGTACCGTTCCTTGAAGAGAATGAGTGGAATGGGAGTGTTACAGACTATCTGGCGGAAAAAGGCTTTGAATTTGTGCCGATCATGAGAAGCGGAGGACTGAATGACGGTTATCCGCAGTTTTATGATTTCGACTTGGATATGAGTGCATGGGAAGTACATACAGCTTCGGAACTTCCGGCAATGCTGCAGGCAGAGCAGCTCATTAACCGCATGGAATTTCACAGGTCGGTGTACGGGACTGACGAGCGCAACCTGATCATGAACCATGCCTATAAGCTGGACAACATGGAGGATACCGCTTCCCTTGCGTTATCCCTAGCCGAGCAGAAAGACGATCCGGCGCTGCTTTCGGCAACAAAAGACATGGCGCAGGCAGAGATTGATGCCCTTCCGGACGGCATGGTGGGACTGTCAGAGATGCACGAATACGGTTATTCATGGGATGAAATGCTTCCGCTGACTAAGGACAGGGCATCAGAGCTGTTTAAGGAAGGTTTGGAGGTATATCTGCTTCATTCAGACGGTTCGGAAGCGGTTATTGAGGATTGGGGCGCACTACATGGGCATGACGGTCTGTTTGGCGTAGAAAAGGACGATTGGAGCGCTTATCTGGAACGGGAATTAGAGGAATACATACCAGACAGGGAAAATCGGCTTCTATATGGGAATGAGAGCCGGTTTGGTATCTACCAGCTTAAAGATACGGAAGAAACAAGGGACATTCGTTTTATGGCGATGGATTACCTTGAAATGAAAGGCGTTCCGGTTTCAAAAGAGAACTATGAGCTGGTATACACCGGGGAGCTGGAGGAGGGCATGAGCCTTGAAGATATTTATACAAAGTTCAATATAGACCGTCCGGCAGACTTTACCGGGCATTCCCTTTCGGTCAGTGACGTGGTGGTGCTGCATCAGGACGGGGAGAATACAAGCCATTATGTAGATGCTGTCGGTTACAGGGAAGTGCCGGAGTTTGCAAAGGAAGCCGCACTATCAGAGGAAATCAGCGGGGAAAAGGATTCTGCGGCGGAGAATGATAAGACTGATTTTGAAAAAGCAGAGCCTTACCGGGAAATGACATCGGAAGAAGTAAAGGCGTTTGTAAAAGAACGGTTTGCGTCACAGTTAAAAAGCAGCGGCATTGATGATGTTTCCCTTTACATGGACAGGTTTGACGCACTCTACGGACAGGGGAAAATGGAACACCTCATGCCGACAGGGGAGGAAAGGCTTGTCCCGGCAGACATGGCATCTGCTGAACAGGAAATTTCAGACACCAATACGGAGAGGGAGGAAACAGAGCTTGCTTTCCAATTAGCAGACCGTTACATCAGTATTCAGGAAGCCAGCGGCGGTTATGATTACACAATCTATGACATGGATTACCGGGAACTGGACGGCGGCGTGTATGACAATCCGGACATTACAATCAGGCAGGCGCTTGACGAGATTGTGACAGACTTAAAAGAGCCGATGCACCGGAGCGAACTGGAGGGGAATATCCATACCTATGATGAGCTGATACCGGTCGATTATGATGAACTGACGGAAAAAGCGGAACAGGAAGCAAAGTACGGGATTGAAAGGCGTATGCTGAAAGAAGCGCAGAACCGTAAAGCGGTGGAAGATTTTAAAGCCAGAACAGGGGAATTATTCAATGGGATCAGCGGAAAGACACAGGAGGACATAGAGCTTGACGTTTATGCCTATTTACAGTCCAAGATTGACGAATACGGGATAAATATAGAGCTTGTGGACATGGCGGTATCGGGAAGCAGGTGCAGAGGTCTTGAAAAACCGGGTTCTGACCTTGACGTGGTCGTGGAATATAAAGGCAGGGAAAGGGAAGATGACCTTTTCAATGCCTTTAATGAGGACGGTTTTATGATAGGCGGCATTAAAGTGGACATCAATCCCATAACGGAGGGAAAGACCGGGACGCTCGGAGAGTACCTTCCGGGGGTGGAGTCCTATCTTGAGGGCGTCCGGGAAGCAAGGGAACATGAGCCGAGAAGCATTTTCAGCATCCGCATGAACGATGAAGAACGCTTTTTTGAGAATACCAGCGGTCTTGACGCCGATGCCCTGTGCAGAGCCTACGGGGAGTGTGGGCTGCCTTTTGTGGAAATGGGGCAGTATGGCAGATGGATTGACATAGGGGAGTATGCGCAGACAGAGCAGAGTGAACGATTGGCATTTTCTGTACAATTTAATGAAGAAACGGATAAGATTACCATTTTTGACGGGGAAAATTTTGAATACAGAGGTCTGCACGAAACAGTCTATCCGGAACAGGCAGAGAAAAATGTCAAAATAACGCTGACCGTAGCGGAGTGCGGGGAGTTCCACAACCTCGGAGAGTTCCATGAGGGCATAGAAAGCGTGGAAGAAGCGGTTTCCATTTTTAACAGGATACCGCCTGAGAGAATGAACGGCATCCCAAGCATCGGCATCAATATCCATACAGAGGGGACGGAAAGCTATGAGGACGCACAGATGGATATTGTGTCGGGCAGAACCGTTGACCTTGAAGCGCTTGCCTATTATCCGGAGATTACGGGAAACCAGAAGGCGATGGAAGCCATTTCGGAGCTTATGGCTGCATTTCCGGATGCAGAGGTAAGGGGTTCGCTTGCACAGTGGCAGACCGGGGATATGCAGCGCAGCGAGCCGGAGCCGGATGCGGACAAAGCTGCGCTGATAGCGGCGGAAATAGACCAGCTTTCCTATGATTACGACACCCGCCAGTATAAGGAAACGGTGGAGGACAGGGACGCACAGGTGGCGAACATCGCAGAGGACATCAGGAACGGGAATACGGAATACCTGAACGATTTCCTCAATGCCATGATTTCAGACAGCATGAGGGAGGGCATGACGGATATTTTCGGGAAAGGCACAGCGCTTGATGACAGCGAGGGCGTACAGACCGCAAGGAAGGCAAAGGAGCTTTTAGACAGCCTTGCAGAATACAAGCCGCTTGAAAAGGCTGCGGAAAACGGACTGGAAGCCGCCACACAGCTTACAGAATTACAGCAGAAGGCGGCGGAGATAGCCAGAGGATATGAAAAGCTGCCCATGCAGGAAAGGATCAACATCATCGCACAGTCATTCGGCTGTACGTCGGGCAGGGTTGAAACGTCACCATGTACAGGAAAATGGCGTGGAACAAGTGACATTTCTATCAGGTTTGACAATGGCGCTTCCCTGTTTATCGGCAACCACAGGACGCCGCAAGCCAAAACCGCAAAGGTGCAGAATGAATGCGTCAACAGCGCATTGGTACAGTATAACCCGGACATTATCAGAATAACAAAGGAAACCGCCATTGACGCACTTAGAAAGCGGGAAGCAAAGGATAATGAAATTGCCGCACAGAAAGGCTTGAAGCCTTATACCCTGCTGGACGTGGAATTTAATGACGGTACGGACGAAAAAAGCAGGGGGTACATGGGCTGGTATTATGTGACGCTGGCTGTTGGCGGTGAAATCCGTTCCCACATAGAAACCGGGCTGAACTATGAGATACTGGACGGGAAAGTAAGCGAAACACCCACAAGGGAAAATTATTTTGCAGCGGGGGCATTAAAGGAAAGCGATGCTGACTATGTTTTCAACAACGTAGGATTTTCCTCAACCTCCGGTCTGTATTCGCTGCCTGTTAGTGCGGAAGTGCGGGAACGGGCGGAAAAAACGCTTGCAGAGCGTGGCGTGGCGCAGGTGCCGGAATTTTTACGGGAGCAGGATCATTTTACGCCGGACGAATTGATGACCGGAGAACAGGTTGCAACACCGAGGGGCAGTTTCCATGTAACCGCCATGAGCCGGGAGCAGATGGAAGCAGCCGGATATGGTTTTCATCATAAATCAGACAATGGAAAATATCTGATCATGGGGAACGGGAAACGGGCGTTTGCCATTGCAGCAGAACCGCCGGAAAACTGCCTAAAAAAAGAGAAGCAGACAGGCAGGATTTCCGTAAAGGAAAAGCTGGCGGAGAAAAAGGCGGTCATCGAGCAGAGGGACAAACCCGCAAAGGAAGCACCGGAAAAGGGAACAGAAAAAAAGACAGGAAGGGAGATATAAGCTATGGACAAGTTTACAGTAGAAGAAACCAATTTAATGTGCGTGTTTGAAGGGCAGGACAGAACCGGCATGATTGCCGACATAAACGACGCAATCCCGCACATACAGGACAGCGGAATGGTTGAGCTTGCCAAACAGGTCATAGGAAAGCTGGAAGCCATGAGCGATGAGGAATTTGCAGAGGTCGCACTGGAAGCGGCAGAATAAAGATAATTTGACAAGGGTGGCTTGCCATTTGGCAGGCTGCCCGATTTTTTTGTTGAAAGATGCTGCTTTTTGCGGTAAACTATATCAGTATAGTTTTAACGGAAAGAAGGTGAGTGTATGGCGGAATATACTCTATACATAGATGAGAGCGAAACTTTTAACAGTGCAGGAAATAAATATTTTGTTATGAGTGGTGTTATTATCAGTGACAGTGACTATCCGGAAATTGAGGATAATTTAAACCAGATTAAGAGAAAAATATGGGACAATGCACAGGGTTGTGAGAAAAACATATTACACGAGAAAGATGTCAGTTTTGCAAATTTTCGGTTAAATTCAAAGAGATTGTCAGATATTCCGGCTTGTTACCATATATTCCGGGATAAGAACAAAGTGCTGCTTTTATATAATGAGCTTTCAAAGCTGTTTAAGAAAGCGCCTCTTTATACGATTGGAGTCTGTCAGGATAAAAGCGTCCTATTTGCCCGATACGGGGAAGAAAACCTCAATAACCAGCTTACCATAGCAATCCAGTTATTGATTGAGCATTACTGCCAGTTCCTGATCATGAATAAAGCAACAGGGGCTATCTGCTATGAAGCGATGCAGCCGGAGCAGAACGCAAAAATACAGCAGAGAATATATGAATTAAAGGCATTGGGGACTATGTATTATTCTTCGGGAACGATACAGAATTATCTGCGTGACATACATTTTGTATCAAAATCAGAAAATATGGCGGGACTTCAACTGGCAGATTTTGTTCCAAACACATTAGGACGCTACGCCGCAATGATGAAGCCTAAGAACAGGGATTTTTCAAAAAGCGTCAGGGATAAGCTGTATGATGGAAATGGAGATAAACGGTTTGGGTTTAAGATTTTGGCGTAAAAATTTTTTTGCAGACAGTTGACTTTTTCGGATAAATGGATATAATAGTGTTAATGGGATTGTGGCTGTGAGGTGCTAATGAACTTTAGTAAACCGTTTACGAAGTATCTCTTTTGGGAGATATGGAGTAATAAGCAGTCTGTCGAACCCATTAAAAAAGATTTACCAGAGCCTTGACTGTGATGTTAAGGCTCTTTTTCTTTTAAAAAAGTAAGTAAGAAAAAAGGGGGATTCAGCAGGCGTCGGCATTGTGGGCAAAGTGTATAACTTCCCGTCTTATGGAGTTGTGGGTAACTGTGTTTGTAGGACGTGGGAAAGCTGCACTTTGCTTTTCCATGTGCTGTGAACATAGTTATCCATGACGGAATGGGGAGTTATGCACTTTTCCACGATGCTTTTCTGCCCTTGACGGACGCATTTTTACGCTGATTAGCGGGTGTGGTTTGTGTCCCTGTCCGCCTGTTCCTGTGCGTCTTTTAGCTGTTCTGTGCGCCCTAAATATTGGTTGAGGTTTTCCAGTTTTTGGGTTAAGGACTTTACATCTTTTTCACAATTCTTATATGTGGCGGTAAGTTCCTTTTTCTGTGAAACCAGCTCTTGGTATTCCGCTTTCATTTTGTCAATGTTCAAGCCTTTTAAGCTGATGCCCGCCTGTTCCAGCATACGCCTTGCGCCGCCATAAAGGATGATCTGGCTCTCATGCTTCCGGAAATATGCGTCAGGGTTCTTGGCTTTCTTGTAGGCAATATGAAAAGATTTATTTGCCTTGTACTGTTCCGCATATTTGATGATTTCTGCAAGGTCTTTGATGCGGTTCTCCAGTTTGCGGACGGTCTGCTTTGCTTCCTTTCCGGCAGCGGCAGTAGCGGCAATTTTCTGTTCCAGTTCCTTAATGGAACCGGCTTCATTGTATGCCTGTGCAGCAATCTTCAAATTCTCAACCGCTGCCCACCGTTGCAGACCGGGACTGTTCCGGAATTTTTCATCAGAGGTGTCAATCAATCTCCTGTTGGCGTAATCTTTTTTGGGAATAACAGCTTTCCGTTCCCGTTTTAGTTCGATACGCTCTTTGATGCGTTCCTTTGTATATTCTTTGCCGAGGGACTTTACGCTGCCACGCACAAAGCGGTCTTTCCCAAGTGGACGGAACGAGATAAATTTGGGTGCGTCTTCCCCAAAAATTTCGCCTTTTATCTCATAGCCTTTTGCCCGCATCAGGAGCAGAAATTCCTCATACGTTGATGACGCTTTTATGGCGGCATTGATGTCTTTCCTTATCTGCGGTTTCCATGAAGTCCCGTTCCTGTCTGCCTGCCATTCATTGTATTTTTTGCCACGTTCCCCGCCGGGGATAATGACGGAAAGGTTATGCTCGCTGCACAGCTCATCGCTCAATTTCCGGATGCGGTAATAGCTCTGTTTGCAGTCGTGGTATTTGTTATGTTCTAGGTTGTCGGCAGCGCAGAAAATGATGTGGTTGTGGACGTGACCTTTATCAATATGCGTGGTGACAATATAAGAATATTTTCCCTCCAAAACTTTGTCGGCAAGCTCTTTCCCTATCTGGTGCGCTTCCTTAAAACTGACCTCTCCGGGGGCAAAAGCCTGTATGAGATGGTAGGCTTTATTCAGGCTGTTTTCCCGGCAGTGATCCAGCGTATATTTGAAGTCAATCGCTGCGGTTTCCGGCGCACAGGCGTAAGCGGAAATGTAAATTTTTTCATCGGTTTTATCCGGGTTGCAGATGTAGTCTACCGCTTTATCAACGGTTGCTGTGACAGCATGGATTTTTGTGTATGCCATACCTGATTCATCAACTCCTTTACCTCGTCCATATCTTCCTGATAGATATGGTTTGTGCTGTTAATCCTCTTTGCAATCTGGTTCAGGCTGGAACTGATCCGTCCAAGCTCTGTATTGTATTCCCTCAAAAAACTATAATCCACATCATAGACATATCCGTATAAAATGAGCTTGCGGAGGAAAGCCGATTTGCTTTTCATACCGGACAGTCTGAACTTCTCATCAAGAATATACTGTTCCTTATCATTCAAGTGAAATTCATTCCGGTTGGTGCGTGTCCTGTTTGCCATTTCTGATACTTCCTTTCTTCATTTGGGCATAAAAAAACTGCTGTAAAATGTTCGATTTACAACAGTCGGTTTCGTGTCTGTTCGGTTGTTTTTGGATAGAACTATCCATGTGTTATTGTAGCAAATCTGCGGATAAAGGTCAAGGACTGGCGGAGGAAAAACGGAAAGAAAATCAAAGAGGGTTAGGGATACTTCCCTATGAAAATTTCCTCATACGGACGGCAGGGAAGTATGGGGAATTTTGCCCATGTGTCCGGACATGGGCAGTGCTTGCTAGGTTAGTTTTTCGACACTCCCGGAGGGTGTGTCGTTTAAGCCTTTAAATGTCAGATATGCTATTATACCAGATAGTTACTACCTAAAAAGTGCGTACTTGTGCTAGTGGCAATAGAATGTTATTTTTAATCTGAATAATTAAGAAAGAAGAATATAATAATGAAAGATATAGAAATCGGTTTGATTCGTCCACCGTCAGAAAGTGAAAGTCTGCTTGTCAGGGTAACAAGAGGATGTCATTGGAATAAATGTAATTTCTGTGGACTTTATAAATCTATGAATTTTTCCATGCGTCCGATTGAAGAAATCATAAAAGATATAGAGAAACAGGCAGCGTTGTATCAAGGGAAAAAATTCAAATCTTGTTTTTTGCAAGATGGAGATGTACTGGTATTAAAAACAGGTTATCTGTTTCGGATTTTGGAAGCATTGAACAAAAATTTTCCTGATTTAGAATATATTACTTCTTATGCTCGTGCAGATAGCATCACACGAAAAAGTCCAAAAGAGTTGAGGGAACTTCGGCAGGCTGGATTGAATCATTTGTATTGCGGAATGGAAACAGGATCTGATAAAATATTGCAGCTTATCAATAAAGGCTTCCATGCAGATACAGTTGTGAAAAGTGGTTGTATGGCAAAGGAAGCAGGCATGATATTATCAGAGTTTATATTGCTTGGGATTGGTGGGAAAGAACTTTCAGAAGAAAATGCAATTCAGACAGCAGAAGCATTAAATATTATTCAGCCAGATTTCATTCGTGTTCATGCAACAGGAATAAAACCAGAGTCGAAGATGTGGGAGTTTGTTCAGGACGGTTCTTTTACATTACAGTCAGAAGAAGAAATTGTGATAGAGCAAAAATTATTTTTGAGAAAGCTGTGTGAAATGAATAGTTACTATGTGAACGAACACATTATCAATTTGTTACTGGAGGTTAGGGGGAATCTGCAAACAGATAAAATGAAAATGATGTCTACCATAGATAAATTTCTAAGATTGCTAGAAGCTGAAAAACTTTTATTTATCATAGGTAGAAGGTTTAATATTTTCTTTATGCTAACTGACTTGAAAAATCCGGGATTATATCAAAAAGTGCAAGAATGTAGGGATAAGATTTTACAGAAAAATCCGCAGGTTGATTTCACTAAACTTTGTAATTATATTAGACAGTCGCAGATTTAAGACCGAAGAAAACCCGCATAGCAGTTTTTAGTTTGCTGACTATGCGGATTTTTTATTTGTTGGAAGGACAGCATAGTGGTTGTACATCTAATCCGTCAAGATATTCTTTTCCCCAATCACACATAGCATTTAATACTGGAATAATGCTATCGCCAAACGAAGTAAGCGAGTATAGGGTTTTTGGTGGTTTTTCCGGAATGACTTCTCTCTGTATCATGCCACATTCTTCTAAATCATGTAATTGCTGTGACAGCATTTTAGGTGTTGCCTTTGGTATTTTTCGCTGTAATTCCATATAGTGGAGAGGTTTTTCTATTAAATGCCATAGAATAAGCGGTTTATATTTTCCTCCAATCAAGAGCAGAGTAGCTTCAACCGGGCAATTAAATTGATATTTTGAATAGTCCATTGTATTTGTAATCACTCCTTTTTATAACTACCCTTTTGGGAAGTATCTACCCAAAAAGTGCAGTCTTGCGAAATATATATATGTTGATAAAATAAAGACAGTAACACGTTAAGTATACAACATAAAGAAAGGATTGACTACTATGAATTTTATTGAAATTGCGAAAAAACGTTTTTCTGTCCGCAGTTATGCGGATAAACAGGTAGAAGCTGTAAAGCTGGATAAGATTTTGGAAGCTGCTCATGTAGCGCCAACAGCAGCTAATTTACAACCGATTCGATTGCTTGTTGTTCAGAGCAAGGAGGGACTTGAAAAAATAAGTAAAGGGGCAAATATTTATGGTGCGCCGCTTGCAATTATCGTCTGTGCTGATCATGGTAAGGCATGGGTGCGTCCATTTGATAAAAAGCAGACATCTGATATAGATGCGTCCATTTTAACTGACCATATGATGCTTCAAGCGACAGAGTTAGGTTTAGGTTCTGTTTGGATTTGCTATTTTAAGTCCGATGTGATAAGCAAAGAGTTTGAGCTTGCGGAAAATCTGGAGCCAATCAATATATTAGCAATTGGATATTCGGATGAGGAAGATGCTGATCCGGAACGTCATTCTCAAACCCGTATTCCAGTGGAACAGTTGGCTTCTTATGAAAAAATCTAACGAAGTGATTTTGCAGAAGTTAATATTTTGACAATTAAATATTTTTATCTTCAGGGCAGGGTGAGATTCCCGATTGGCGGTATAGTCCGCGAGCGTGAAAATGCAGGACTTGACAAATGTTCAAGTCAGGATTTGGTGCAATTCCAAAACCAACAGTATAGTCTGGATAGAAGAAGATAGAATTGCATTGTGTAGTATACAGCTATATTTGTTGTTGTCCAATGCTGTTTTGACTTTTAGCGCCTGAATAATGATAGTTTCAGGTGCTAATTTTTATTTGAGGAGGAAACAATATATGAACTCTAATGCAAAGAAAATAACGACAACCGCCATGCTTTGTGCGATTGCTTATGTAATGGTAGTAATTGGACGTATTCCAGTTGTACTTTTTCTAAAATATGATCCAAAAGATATTGTAATTACATTGGGTGGATTGATATGGAGTCCAATGACATCTTTTATCGTGTCTGTAATTGTGTCATTGATTGAAATGGTTACAATAAGTGAAAACGGAATTTTAGGCTGTATTATGAATATTGTATCAACTTGTTCGTTTGCTTGTACTGCGGCTGTTATTTATAAAAAAAGGAGAACATTGGCAGGAGCTGTCATAGGGTTATTGGCAGGTTGTATTATGATGAACTTGGTAATGATGTTATGGAATTATCTGATAGCACCGATTTATATGGGGTATCCTCGTGAAGCTGTTGCAAAGTTATTATTACCTGCTTTTCTTCCCTTTAACCTGTTAAAAGCAGCATTAAATGGAGCATTTACATTCCTTCTTTATAAGCCTATTATAACAGCTTTGCGAAAAACAGGTTATATATCTGGAGAAACTGAGATGCAAAAAGGCAAACCGATTGGACTATGGTTGCTTGCGGGAGTAATTATTATTACCTGTATTTTGCTAATATTGTCCTTAAATGGCATTATATAGGTATTAGTTGCTGCTTACGAGGATTGGTAATGGGTAAAATAGTAATTCTATCATTTACGGATGATGAGGACGATATTTATAAAGAAGTATTGAATGTTGTAAAGAACAGTAAGAAATTTGGACAATATAATATTTATCAAAATAGGGAATTAATTCAAGCAGGAGCGCTGAAAATAAATTTTGTGCAAAGGTTTGTTTGTGTTAATAATGTTGAAATTGAACTTACTCATATTGAATTTGAAATTTTGTATCTCTTAGCCAGCAATCCCGGCAGGGTATTCAGCAAAGAGCAAATCTATGATATTGTTTGGAAAGAAGCATATGCAGGCGATTACAATATAGTTATGAGCCATATTCACAACATAAGGGAAAAGATAGAGGACAATCCGAGTGAGCCGATTTATATACAAACGGTTTGGGGTGTCGGTTATCGGTTGAATAAAAATTTATAATGTCTTATATTAAAGTGGGGTGAAAAAATGGTTAGTTTATATATAGTCAGGCATGGGCAGACGCTTTTAAATTGCTTGGATCGGGCGCAAGGATGGAGTGATTCGCCACTTACCGATAATGGGGAACAAAATGCCATTGATTTGGGAAATAGTCTGAAAGCGATTGATTTTGATGCAGTATATACAAGTGATATGCTGCGGGCTGTACAAACAGCAGAATTGATTTTGCAGGCAAGCGAAAGTAAAGTATTGGTGCAAAAGGACATAAGATTGCGTGAATGGTGTTTAGGGAGTATGGAAGCAGAGAATAATACTGTTTTTATAAAAAGCGTATCTGATTGGTTAGGCGGGGTAGATTCTTTTGCAGAATTGAATAGTAGACTTCCTGATGTTGCCAATGCTATTTATGAACATGATACAACCGGAATAGCAGAACCATTTTCTTTTATAGTAAATCGTTTGCAGAGTGTATTTATACATATTGTCCAAAACGCTAACCAACATAAACATAACAACGTATTAGTAGTATCTCATGCTTTTATGATTAAAACGATATTTTACTTATATGCGCCAGAGCAACTAGGTGGTATGGATAAAGTAAAAAATACAGCAATCTTAAAGTTGATATATGATGAACATGGATTTCATATGCTGAAATAATACTTTGATGTATCAGTTTAATGAAAATTTTAGCAGTGGTCTGTAAGAAAAATATTACAGATCACTGCTTGTTTTTTGCCCTGTATGCCTAAAAGGTATTCATAGGACACATGAAAAGTCTGTAAGAGCTTTTGTGACGGATGTCTTTCTGTCCTTAGTTTCATAATTCTCTGACCAATTAGGTTTGAATAATTCAGAAATAATAGAGAAATAATCAAGCTAAAATCAAATTATTTAATGTATCCTATTCTTTGGGAGATTTATAAGTCCGAAGATAGGCTTCCACAATAGCGAGGATTGTTGTAATCTGTTCCTCTGTACATTGTGACAGATAAACCAGCAACCGCTGGTAGTCAAGGTTGTCTGCCGGGGCGGTTGGATAAAAGAACGGATCAGCAGAAATATGTAAGGCTCGTATGAGCTGCCCTAGCTTTTCAAGGCTTGGCACATTTCCATGATTTTCAATCTCTTTGATATAGCGTGATGAAACGCCGGATTTTTCAGCCAGTTCCTCATAGGTCAGCTTTTGGCTGGTTCTAGCCTGTTTCAGACGGAATCCCATTTCCTTGTCAATTTTCTTAGTCCTTGCCATATATGCACCTCCATGTATAGTGTATATTTCCCATTTTACTTTGGAAATGCACTAATACTTCACTTTATTAAAGGGGCATAATGCACATAATAGAATAGAAAGACTTTGGATATTGCATATAAAAAAATGGCAGTATTCAAAGGTTTTTTCACGTTGCTTTTATCCTTTGGGTACGTTTCGGGGAATTTATGTGTTCTGAACGGTCTAAAGGATATTTTTATGATGTTTGGAATCTTTCCGCTATCCAATGCAGAAAGGTTCTTTTATAAGGTGTTTTGCAGGCGATACAGCAAGCTATAACCTGAAAAGTGAACTATGCACACTTGCAGCGTGTGGAAAAATCAGAATATCGGATATGAATAACGTCCAACGGGCATCAGCCTGTCAGGGCTTTTTTTATATATTTGAAAAATTTTTCAAAAAATTGAAAAGTTTTCGACGCTTTACCTATCCCCGATTGGGATATGGAGTGAAAGGGAGAATTATTTCACTCTGTTCCAACCGGATACGGAAGGAGGTGAACTCTTTTGGAGCAATCTTCTTCCGAAAAAAAGCAGACAGTCAGGCATCAGTTTGACAGCTTCTGCAAAATGGTATTGCATGGCGAAAAGGTCAACTATGAAAAGGAAATGGAATACCGGGGCAGACATGAAATTTCTTTATCACAAGTGCCGGAGGAGGAGTTGAGTCGGTTGAATACTGTGGACGAGTACATATCGGAATCAGAAGTATTTCGTGTCCTTGATTATGACATCGAGGTAAAGGACGAGCTTATTGGCGAAGCATTGAAGTATCTGCCGGAGAAAAAACGGAATGTTATTCTGCTGTCTTTTTTCATGGATATGACGGATACGGAAATCGCAAAGCACATGAATCTGGTCAGGAGTACCATTCATCATCACCGAGTCAGCTCACTTCAAGCACTAAAAAAGATTATGGAGGGAATCAGGAATGGAGAAATCAAGTAAGTGTTCAAAATTGCTGCCCTACCATATCATAGCGGCAGCGGCTTCCGGCGATGTGGAAGCAATCAACAGGGTTCTGAAACACTATGAGGGGTATATTGCAGCGCTGGCTACAAGAAAACTCTATGATGAATGTGGGAATCCGCATTATTGCGTTGATGAAACCTTGCGTCGCAGATTAGAAACAAAGCTGATTACAAAGATATTGGCTTTTGAAGTTGCGTAACAGGCAGTTGGCATTTTCCCTTTCTGCTGGCTGATTGAATGTGCGCAGGTGTACCTTGAAAACTGAATATTGTATTGCATACAGGACGTGAGGATATGCAGAGCCACTAAGCAGATCCGCCATGATGTACCTGCTCTGTCTTATGGCAGGGTGAACGTGAGGGAATATCGAAAATGATATAGAAGCAAAGGTAAGGAGCGAATGAGATCGGGCAAAATGTGTAGCAGTTACATGGGGCGATGAAGCATATCTGTGATAATGATACTTCCGGATTGTAGGGGAATCTGCAATCCGGTCAATTAGATGACGGTGCAAGACCGATGTGGGCGGTGTAATGAGCTGCCACCTGTATTGCAGTTTTTATCTGCTAATAAATGGGAAGAAACGGATTCTGCCTGTTTATTAGCAGATAAGGCTGTGCAAAAAGGAGAAGTTTATGACAAAAAAGATAGATAAGAAAAAATATGTCAGATATCAAGAAGGCTCTGAAATATATAGCATGAGTGTGAGAAAATTTCAGGATTTGGCAAAAGATGCCGGGGCAGTCTATAAAGTCGGTAAAATGGCATTGGTAAACTGTGAGATATTTGATCAGTATATGGAAACATTCAAACTGTAATAGAATATGGAAGAAGATTTCGTTAAACAAAAAGTTCTTGACAAACTGTTAAACAGAAAGTATAGTGTTATTAGACGATAAATGTGAGGTGAGCATATGGCGAAAATGGGGCGTCCTAAGAAGGACGAAACAAAAAGAAATTCTATAGGTATTCGGTTATCAGACGAATGCTATGCCCATTTAATCCAGTATGCTACGGAACATGGTCTGACTATAACACAAGTAGTGCAGAAGGCTTTGGAAAATTTTTTGAAAGAAGTCTAGCACAGATACGAAATCTCTTTCCTTTTTAAATCGGAAAGGAGAGCAGATGGCAAAAGCAAGGAAAGATAACAAAGGCAGAGCTTTACGAAAGGGGGAAAGCCAACGCTCACAGGATAACAGGTACATTTACACATATACTGATCCATTGGGAAAACGTGGCTATGTATATGCAACTACCTTGCAGGAACTTAGAGAAAAAGAAGCTAAGCTAATCAGGGATCAGTTAGACGGGCTGGATTTATATGTGGCGGGTAAAGCAGATTTGGATTTTGTAGTAGACCGCTATATGGCTACGAAGAATAATTTAGCTACTTCTACTTATGCTAACTATCGCTATACATATGACCATTTTTGTAAAGACGGTTTCGGAAAGCGGAAAGTAGCAGAAATAAAGTATTCGGATGTGCTTCACTTTTATCTCGGCTTGATAGAGAAGGGGATAAAAGTCAAAACGGTTGAGTCATTGCATTGCGTGTTACACCCAGCATTTGATTTAGCTGTGCGTGATGAAATTATACGCAAAAATCCGAGTGACGGTGTAATCTCTGAAATTAAGAAAAGGCAAGGGAGAAAGCAAAAAGTACAACGTGCGTTGACAGTGGAGCAGCAGACAGAATTACTTAATTATGTAACAGACCACCCATTGTATGACATTTGGAGACCGCTGTTTACGGTGCTTCTTGGAACAGGGTGCAGAATTGGGGAGATCTGTGGTCTTAGGTGGCAGGACGTGGATATGGAGAAACGTATCATTGACATCAATCACAGCATGACTTATTTCCGCAGAGGAAAACAGGCTCCATATACTTTTGAGTTCAAGTTTGAACCTCCCAAGACAAAAGCCGGAATAAGGAAAATTCCTATGCTTGATGATGTGTACGCAGTCTTAAAGGAAATGTATGAATATCAGAAAGAAAACGGGTTTAGTCCTTTGGTGGTGGATGGAGCTACCGGATTCATATTCATCAATAAATTAGGTAATCTGTACAAGCATAATGCTATTGACCACTCAATTAGACGGATTGTGAACACTCATAATGCGGAAGAAGAAATTAAGGCAAAGAAAGAACACAGAGAACCGATTATGTTACCGTTTTTCTCGTGCCACACATTCCGGCATACCTTTTGTACCAGATTTTGTGAGAATGAAACCAACGTAAAGGTTATTCAGGCAGTAATGGGACACGCAGATATTAATACAACAATGGATATCTACGCAGAAGTAACAGAAACAAAAAAAAGAGAAGCAATGGAAAATCTATCAAAAAACATGAAGATTTTCTAGGAAAGAGTCCAAGAAAGAGGATTCACATACTTTGCAACAAAAAAGCAGTTTTGCAACAGATTTGCAACGATTTTGGGTTTGATGGTGCATTATGGTACTACGTTGTGCATTGTCGAAAATGCCCTAAACAGGCTAGAATGTGTGATAATGCCGGATAGTGCATGAAAACGGAAACACGGTCTGGTCGTGTGGCTACTATTGTTGAGTAATAACAATTTTATAGTAAAACTACTATCTCCCGTCGAGAAATTGGCGGGAGATTTTTATTTGGAAGAAAAACAAGGCTTGAATATATTTGTTGTAAAATATTATATTGATATAGTATAATTAAAAAAGCATCAGTTATGATAAACAACGGGTAAAAGGATAATTCATATGCAGCTTCCATATTCTGATACTTTAGAAATCCAATATTTGAGCAGGATATTCGACAATACAAGCGAATGTTATAAATTTTTTTGGTTTCAAGCGATTGTGGCAAAGGTGCTGGCTGGTAAAAGCAGCATAACATATGAAGAATTGGTTGATGAGATGATAGCAGATGCATGGTATATGGTAATTGAATACCATCTGAATCTGGGACCCAGAGATACTTTGGAGGGATTAGTGCTTTATCTGCAGCAGATATCGCAACTAAAGTCTTCTGAAAAAAAAGAAAATATCATCAATTATTTAAGAAATTGTAAAGATAAAGAAGTTATGAAGCGAAAAAGAGTTCTGACAAAGAACGTTCCGTATCGTATTCAGGCTCCATTTATGGATAAGGTTAAAGGCAAGGAATGGGATGTGCCGGAAGGAGAGCTTATCTCTAAAATCAACCGAGAACGCAGATTAATATATTATTTTGACGCTTTAAACGGTATGAGGACGGTTATACGGCTGAATCCGGAGTGGCTTACTTATATACATCAGAACCAAGAGATTATAAAAGGGTGGTTACAATATAATATCATTATATATTTGCAAAAACGCAATCCGAGTGTTCCGGGAATTGCAGATAAATTATATCCACCGCAGGAACGAAAGCTGGATAAAGTAAAAAAGTATTGGAAACTGCTATTGGAGCTTCATCCAATACATGAAATATATGGGCATTTGCAACTATCAGGGGAAGATATTTCGATTGATCATTTTGTACCGTGGTCATATGTGGCTCATGATGAATTCTGGAATTTGCATCCTACAACGCGAAGCATTAATAGCAGTAAGAACAATAATTTACCGGATTGGAATATTTATTTTCCGCAGCTTGCAAAGCTGGAATTTATTTCTTATGAGATGATGTGGAAATATGATGCCGTGCATGATGAATTTGAAAAATGTGCAAAGGAGCATTTAAATGATAATGCGGTGAAAAGGAAGATTTATCAAAAAGGACAGGATTTTATGAAGTTTTCCCAAGCATTGGAGGAAATTTTGCAGCCAGTATATCAATCTGCAAAGAATTGCGGATTTAAAGATTGGGTTTACAAGGATGTGAAAGAGGGTAATGAGTCAAACAATATCTTATTATGATAATAATGCAGAAGAGTTTTGCCATGCAACAAAAGATGCTGACATGGAGTTTTGTAGAGATAAATTTTTACAACTTTTGAATAAGAGACAATATATTAGCGTAAACGAAAATGAGAAACTCCAAACACATATCTTAGATGCAGGCTGTGGAAGCGGACGGGATGCAAGAGCATTTTTGGATGCGGGATATCAAGTAACGGCATTGGATGCTTCAAGAAAAATATGTGAAGAGGCTGAAAAGCTAATAAAGCAGAAAGTTTTTTGTATGAAATTTGAGGAAATGCAGTTTCAACAGGAGTTTGACGGGATATGGGCATGTGCATCTTTGCTGCATATTCCTTATATAGAAATGAGTGAGGTGCTAAAACGCTTTTGGAATGCTTTAAAAGAAAACGGAATATTATATGCTTCTTTTAAATATGGGAAAAATACGAGAATTGATAAAGGCAGAGTGTTTTATGATTATGAAAAGGTTGGATTGAAAAATCTTATGATAAGGAATGTTTTTTTGATAGAGGACATTTTTATAACAGGGGATGTTCGTAAAGGCAGGGAAAATGAACAATGGATTAATGTACTGGCAACGAAAGCCATAAATTAATTTTTAAAGACGGTTCCTCATAAATCGGAATTGGAGCAGATTAATATAATTCAGTTTTATGAAATAGAAGCAACAAATGAGGCATGGGGAATCTGCACGTTGCAAAGACAGTATAATTTATAATTGAAGTCTGATGTAGATTGGGATTTTAAGGGAAAGGACAGGTAATAGATGATACAGCCAGATAAAATAAAAGCAGAAGCCAAGAAAAAGGAAAACGAAAACTTTAAATTCCGCACTTATTTGAAATGCCATGCAGATGATGACGAGTTAGACAAGCAGTTTTTGCGTTTACATAAAGAATTATTTGCAGACTATGATTGCAGTAAATGTAGGAATTGCTGTAAGATGTATAAAGGAAGTATTCCGGCAGAGGATATTGAAAGAGATGCACAATACTTGGAAATTACACTAGAACAGTTCATGGATGTTTATTTGGAAAAAGAAGAGTATGACATGAATTATCAAACAAAGCATAAGCCATGTGATTTCTTACAGGAAGATGGAAATTGCAAATTGGGAGATTGTAAGCCGGATAGCTGTAAAAAATATCCGTATACCGATCAGCCGGAGAGATTGTCAAGTTTGCTGAGTGTATTGGATGTGATAGAGATTTGTCCGGTTGCCTTTGAGATTTTTGAGAGATTGAAGAAAGAGTATGGATTTAGAGCGCGCAGATAAGTTGCTGTATGGATAAAACAGCGATTGTGGGCAGGAGGCAGCATGAAAGAAGGTATTTACTTACAGGAAGGATTTCGTAAACCTGAGTCGGAGAAGCCAGATCCCTATTATTATGTTTGTGGAGGAAGATATACATATGAAGAATTGGATGACATGACATGGGATGAGTTTGGTCTTAGAAGGCATGGAAGTATGCCCGCTAAATTATATAAGTATCATTCAAATAAAGTGATTGATGGAATAAATTATTCCAAGGAAGCGTTGGAAAATAATACAGTATATCTGCAGGAGATTAAGAAATTTGATGATAGTTATGACTGTACTTTGTCAATTAATATAGAAGAGTTTGCAAGACTGCGTATAGAACATTATGCAGAAATATGTGGGATGGAAATAAATCAGGAATGGGACTATAACAGATGTGCATGGGAGTTTTCTCTCTTTTTGTATAATAAAATGCATGGCGGAATAGACTTAGAGCAGATATTTGGAATCAAACAATTGTCAACACAAGAAGATTATCGGCGGAGTATTTTCTGTCTGACTTTAAAATCTGTTTTTATGAGTAGTGAAGGACAGGATAATATTTGGCAGACAGCTTTTTACAAAGCGATATTAAATGAATATGCTGATATAACAAAAATGATGAATTGTTTTAGAGTTGCATGCTTTACTACATCTCCCTATATGATTAATATGCGGTCAAACCAATATGCCGACAATAATCAAGGTTTTTGTATTGAATATGAAATGCCGGATATATTTCATAGGACGGATGAGGTGTGCAATAATTTGTTTCCGGTTATTTATAGTGATGCAAGAACAAATGTGTTAAATAAATGTTTGGAGTATCATGAAAAAGAAATAGATAAAGAGTATTTGACAATGATTTATAAGTATGGAGTATTAGCGAAAAGTAAGTCTATGTGGAAAACGCAGGATGAATGGCGGTTGGTGTCATGTGATGATATGCTGGCGGATAGTTATAACTGTGCATTTTATCCGATTACAAGAGTATACTTGGGTATGAATATGAAAAATGACCAGCGGAGAGAAATTATTGAGATATGCAAAAGAAAAGGAATCTCCTGTGTTGGGGTTGTCAGAAACAATGAAAAGTATCAGATGCTGCAATGTGAAAAAATGTGTGAAGAGTGTATAAAATGATTCAGAATATAAATGAAAAAATCCGGTAGGTGTAGTTGTCGCATGGAACAGCCTGATTTTAAAAATTTGCGTATGTCGGGATGTAAGAGAGTGGCGAAGCAAATTGTGAAGAATCTTATTAATAAAAGCCCTTTCGGTTATACTGATATTATTGGAAAGGTTGGTAACAATCCGAATGAATATGCAGGAATTAAAACAGTTAATTTATAAAGGTGAGAAGATAGATATAGAGTGCAAGGAAGCAGAGAATAATGTACCACGCTCTGCTTATGAAACTTATTCGGCTTTTGCCAATACCAAAGGCGGCTATGTTATTTTGGGAGTGAAAGAAGACAAAAAGAAAACCTGTTTGGAAGAAAGGTTTATGGTACAGGGAATCAAAAATGCAGACAAACAGGTAGAGGATTTTTGGAACACTATTAACAGCAGTAAAGTGAACCTCAATATACTGAAAGATGAAGATGTATTTATTGTGGAAGAGTCAGGCGTGAGTTTGATTGTGATTAAAGTTCCGAGGGCGGATTATAAAATGCGTCCGGTTTATGTTGGGGAAAATCCTTATAAAGGGACATTTAAGAGAAACAACGAAGGTGACTACCATGCCACGGAACATGAGATTAGAGGAATGATTCGTGACCAGAATCCGGATGGCAGCGATGGAATGATTTTAGAATATTATACAATTGATGATATTGACAAGGAAACATTGAGGAAATACCGACAGATTTTTGAAGTCAGAAATGATGGGCATGTCTGGAATTCTCTTGATGATAAATCATTTCTTGAAAAACTTGGAGGATATCGAAAAGACAGAAGAGAGGGTAAAGAGGGATTAACACTTGCCGGTCTACTGATGTTTGGTGACGGACTTGTCATACGGAATGAGTTTGCCAATATTTTTATGGATTATCGTAACGAAAGTGAAATTACAGCAGATATCCGATGGAATGACAGGATTACTTATGATGGTACATGGGAGAATAATCTTTTTAATTTTTTTACGAAAGTTACTCCCAAATTAACCGAGGATTTGAAGAAACCGTTTAAGCTTGAAGGAATACAACGGATTGATGAAACACCAGTACACAAGGCAGTGAGGGAAGCATTCGTGAATCTTATTATACATGCTGATTATTTGATGGACGCAGGTGTCCTGAAAGTAATAAAAAGGTCAGATGGTTTTGAGTTTACCAATCCGGGCATTTTGAAGCTTCCGTTGGAGGACATTTACCGGGGCGGGAATTCAAAGTCGAGGAACCCGCATATGCAGACTATGCTTAGAATGGTTGGATTTGGGGATAATGCAGGTTCAGGATTCCCTTCCATATTGGCGGCATGGAAAGAAGAAGGATGGGTAAAACCGGAGCTGCTGGAGGATACCAACCTTAATCAGGTAACACTTTATCTTAGGATGCTTCCGGCATTAGGCGAACAATCATCGAAAAAATCAGCAGAATCAGCAGAAAAATCAGCAGAATCAGCAGAAAAGCAAGAGGTATTGTTATCCGAGAGGCAGCGCCAGATACTTGAGTGTATGGAATTAGAAGTATTGTATAAGACAGAAGAAATTGCTGAAAAAATAGGACTAAAGGGTCCAAGAACAAGGGAACTGTTGAATGAATTGGTAGCGATGGGAAGATTGACTTGTACGGCAGTTACGAAGAATAGAAGATATGTAAGGGTTGAATGACGTAAGGCATGAGAATATTAAGTTCTTAAGGCATGAGCATGGATGTAAGATATATAAACCAGCAAGTAGGATTTTATTTTTCGGTCATTCTTTGAAAATCCAAATGCACTTGTGATAACACCATGATAACAAAAATTTGAAAAACCTCAGATACGAGGTGCATATCAAGCAAAAAACTATCGAAAATGCCTAAAAAATCACTGGAAAATACAATAATTTTCATAACAGAAAACCGTGAGGGTGGCAGGACTGTTGGGTCTGGTCGTATGACTACGACTATTGAGTAATAGCAATTTTATAGTAAAACTACTATCTCCCGTCGAGAAATTGGCGGGAGATTTTTTTCATGCAAAAATACTCCCCTAACTGAACCTTTCGTCATCTGTAAACGTCTATATAAATGAAACCGGTTTTAATCATTATAACGGGAGGTGATGATGTGGAGGAGTTTGAGAGCCTGCTGGAAGCAGAGCGGGTGTCTGTGGAACGATTTGTAAGATTTCGCATTATTTCCAAGGCTGATGCAGATGATGTCCTGCAGGAGGTATACCTTACGGCGTATCAAAAATTCTCTCAATTGAAGAATAAGGCAGCATTTAAGGCATGGATTATCAGCATTGCAAGAAATAAATGCAATGATTATTTCAGAAAAAAAGCGGCGCAGCATGAAATTCCGATTGATGAGCTGACGGAAAAGGAACTGTCAGCCGGCAGGCATGGGATTTCTGTGGTTGATGCTGTAAGAGAAATAGTAAGCCTGCTTGGCGACAAGGATAAGCAAATCCTGTATCTTTACTTTTGGAAGGAGATGCCGCAGACGGAAATTGCAAAGGCGCTGCGTATTCCTGTGGGGACGGTAAAGAGCAGGCTGCATACAGCAAAGCAGAATTTCAAAAATAATTATCCATATTGCACCAATGCATGGAAAGGAGAACATAACATGAAAAAATTACCTGAATTTATTCCGGAATACAAAATAGAGGAAAGCGCGGAAGCGCCTTTTGCCGTGAAATGGGAGGAGTTGATGGGCTGGTTTCTGGTACCTAAGCCTGGCGAAAAAATAGCGTGGGGAATGTATGACATGCCTTCCCGTAAGTGCAGCCATGTATGCGACATGCAGGTTACCGGCAGGGCTAAGGTTCACGGTATTGAAGGCGTAGAGCTGACTGCGCGGGAAGAGTCCTGTTCGGATAAGAATGATGTAAGCAGCTACACGTTTGTGGCACAGCTTACGGACACACACTGCCGCTATCTGGCGACATGCAGGAAGGACGGAGATGTCCGCAATTATCTTACCTTCCTCGACGGAGAGGATTTTCTGCTTAACTGGGGGTTCGGAGAAGACAACTGCGGCAATGAAACCAATCTGGTACCCAAGGGCAATATTCAGAGAAAAGGAGCCATGATTACAAGCATCGACAAGGATTTCCAGATAGATATTGTAGGGCGATACACGGTCACGATTGGCAAAAAGAGCTATGATACGGTCTGTGTCATGGACATTGAAACCTACGAAGGCGGTGTTGTATCCGAGCAGTTTCTGGACAGGAACGGAAGGACAATTCTTTGGCGCAGGTTTAACCGTGATGACTGGGCGATTGCACACTACGGAAAAAAGTGGAGTGAGCAGTTGCCGGAAAACGACAGACTTATCATCAACAATGTGACGTATGTTCACTGGTATGACTGCATCACGGATTATATCCTTCGGTAAAAAGAACCGAGTGTGTGAACAAAAGTCTGTAAATACAGATCTTCCGTGATAATGATTGGGCT
>JAMPGL010000023.1 GCA_023663945.1 Lachnospiraceae bacterium
CTTGATACGAGTGGTCGTTTTGATAATACGCCTAATCAAACTAAACCGAAACTTAGCATCATAGCGTAAAAGTTATTTGCAAAAATTCATCACAAAAAGAAAAAACTTTATCAAAATTTTGCAAAGTCATTATTGACTCAAACTGATTGTTTTGATACAATATGAAAAAGCACAGAAATTCTAATATAAATAGTCCAATTATCTATTGCTCTAGTGGAGCATTCTGGTTCGATACAGAATGTGTTCATCTGTTTTAGAATCCTTGCTTTTATCATCAATCTTAAATTTAATAAAGCAGGGAGCAGAAACAGAGCATGGAAGGGCATTCTCTTTCGTATATGTTATATTTCGGGAACCCTGCGGAAGGAGGATGCATGGGGAGACCCGAAGAGAAGAAACTAAAAAAGGATACCAAGAAGGGCGCAAAAAGAGATACCCAAAAGAACGCAGGGCGTGTGCAAAAATCGCACAGCAAAAACAAGGTGCAGGAAACACAGGACATAGTGGAAAAGGAATTTCTGGCATTTCCGGATGTCACGGCGGACGTGCTTAATGCACTTTTGTACCAAGGGGAAGAGCTGGTGCAGGCGGATGCATTGTTAGCAGGACCTACCGAGAGCATTTATCAAGGGAGGGGAAAGCTCCGCACCCAATACGAGGATTTGTGCAAATACCAGATGTCCGGAGACAGGATCAATGTAATGTACCTGATTGCCAACCAGAGCCGGACTGACGGAAAGATGCTTCTCCGCAAGGCTGGTTACGTGGGAGGCGCTTACCGGGAGCAGTATGAGGGGAAGGCAAAGGGAATCTTTCCGGTGATAGAGCTAGTGCTGTATTGGGGCAGTCCCCGCTGGAAGAGCAGCCGTAATCTCCGGCAATTGTTTAAAAAGCGTGAGCTTACGCAGAGGGAATGGAAGTATATTGACGAGTTAAACCTTCATGTTTTTGAGATGAGGCATCTGAGCAGGGAAGAACGGGAACGGTTCCAGAGCGACATGCGGATTGTGTTGGATTATCTTGCGGAGGGAAATACTTATCGCTCTGACCGGAAAATCAAGCATAAGTCGGCTCTAATTAAAATGATTAAGGTGCTTTCCGGTGACATGGATATCGAAAGTATTGACCAATGGGTAGAGGAACAGGGAATCAAGGAGGAGGAAGAGATTATGGTATGTGAATTATTTGACCAGTACGAAAGAAAGGGACGTGCAGAGGGAGAGGCGACCGGAGAGGCGCGTGGACGCATTGCCGGGCTGGCAGAGGGACGCATTGCTGGAATTGCGGAAGGAGAGGCAAAAGGACGAATTGCTGGCGAAAACCGTTTTGCCAAACTGGTGCAGATTCTCATGGATGCCGGAAGAAATGATGATTTGAGGAGAGCAGTCTCAGATCAGAAATACAGGGAATGGCTGTACAGAGAGGCTGATATGGCGTAGGGTAAGACTGTACCTATATTGGAAATTTGTGTTGTAAGTTTGTTAATAGTTCAGCTCTGCCTATTCCCGGGTCATTCGAATATACATTGACTGCCTTTAAAGAATTGCCTGACGACTTTTGCCAGTCCTTTACAGCGCAGTTATACTTGCGTAAATACAACCAATGTGCTTTAATTAAAGCGTACGGGGATTACGGGAAAAGGAAGGGACAATGAATACATTTTTGTATGAGGTAGTCAGTATTGACGGCGATTATGCGCATTTAAAAAGAATAGATATAACAAGTGATGAGTTAAAGCTGGTGGCGCGGGCACTTTTGCCGCCGGAGATTGCCGAGGGGACAAGGCTCAAATACGAGTGGATGCAGTATGAGATCCTTCCGGACAAGGAGAATGGTGGTTTTTCGCTGGTGGAGCTTATTCTGACACTGGCGGTTATGACGTTTCTGGTATGCATTATTGCTTCTTTTGCATTTCGTTACATGGAGAAGAACAAGCTCACCGCGGACAAGCAGACGGTGGATATGGTTCAAAAATCGGTATCCGTGGCGCTTGCGGATCCCAGGCTTTCTAATATGGAAGATTCTGGATGTCCGAACCCGGGGGCGGTGCTGAGGCTGGATCGGGCGGAGGATTTTCAGGGCGCGTTTGGAGAGATGGTAGCCGAGAAGCTTGGATATAACAGTGTGGAAGAGATGACAGCGCAGGATAAAGGGATTCTTTCTCAGTTAAAAATGGAGGAAGCGGCTTTGATTACTGTGAAGATCAATAAAGACGGAAGCTGCGGGACAGCAACGGTTTTTTCCGGAAAGGGAGATGTCCTGCTTACGGTGAAATGAAATGGAAGAAGAGAAGCAGAGCGTTACGGTGAAGCGGAAGAGGAGAAGCTGCGTTGCCGTGAAATAAAGCGGAAGAGGAGAAGTGACGCTGCTGTGAAAGGAAGCGGATAAGGAGAAGCAATGGAGAAGGTGGCAGCCGGCATATGGATTTTCCTGTTTGGAGCCGTGATTGGAAGTTTTTTGAATGTGTGTATTTATCGTATTCCCAGAGGGGAGGAGGTTGTAAAAACGCCTTCTCATTGTCCAAGATGTGGGAAGACTTTGAAATGGTACGAGCTGATTCCCATTGTAAGCTTTTTCATTCAAGGGGGAAGATGCCGTAATTGTAAAGAAAGAATATCGTTTCAATATCCGGTGGTGGAGTCTGCCAACGGATTATTTTATCTTTGGATTTTTTGCCGGATGGGTTATCAGCCGTTGGGAATTTTGTATTGTCTGTGTACCTCGGTACTTATGGTGCTGGCGGTGATTGACTGGCGGACGCTTGAGATTCCGCCGGGCTGTAATTATTTTATCGGGGGTCTGGGAGTGATAAGGCTTCTGCTTGAACCGTCCGGATGGAAAGGGCAGGCGGTTGGCTTTTTGGCGGTGAGCGGTCTGTTCCTATTGGTGTATCTGATCACCAAAGGGAACGGAATCGGAGGCGGGGACATCAAATTGATGGCGGCGGCAGGATTTTTTATTGGCTGGCAAAAGATTCTGCTTGCGCTGGCAATTGGTTCTATTGTGGGTTCCGTGATTCATATTTCATTGATGAAGTTAAAAGATAAATCCCGGGTGCTGGCGTTTGGCCCCTATCTGGCATTGGGAATCTTCTGCGCAATGCTTTACGGCGACGAGCTGATAAGCTGGTATCTGAGGTTTTGCGGGTTTTAAAATATAGTAAACGACATAACTAACTGATCATTCCGGCTCTTGCAAAAGCCATACGTGCAAGCTTTTACAAGACCGAAATGGCAATTATTAATGTCGTTAACTATACATAAGAAATTCTATGCGTATACTATAAGGAAGAAATCCATATCCTGTGATAAGATTTCTTCTTCTTTTTTTGCCACTCTGCGCATGGGCTGTATGTGAATCTCCATAAGAAAGCGGCAAGAAAAGCGACAAGAAAAAGTGACAAGAAAAAGCGACAAGAAAAATGACAAGAAAAATGACAAGAAAAATGACAAGAAAAATGACAAGAAAAGTGATATGAAGATTGAGAAGCTTGACAAGGAAATTTTAAAATTTTTACTTGCAAGTGAGAAAAAAGTGGTGTATAGTTTAGCGCGGGCTGTTCGCACGGCTGACAGGGAAAATAGTCTAAAAAGGGAATGGTAATTCGTATGGCAAAATATCTTGTGATTGTGGAGTCACCTGCCAAAGTAAAGACAATTAAAAAGTTTTTGGGTGAAAATTATGAAGTGGCAGCAAGCAACGGTCATGTCAGGGATCTTCCCAAAAGCCGGCTGGGAATTGACGTGGAGAACGATTATGAACCAAAGTATATCACAATCCGCGGCAAGGGCGATATTTTGGCAGCCTTACGCAAGGCAGTAAAAAAGGCTGAAAAAATTTATCTGGCAACGGACCCTGACCGGGAGGGGGAGGCAATCTCCTGGCATCTTCTGGAGGCGTTAAAACTGGAGGGAAAGAAGGTTTACCGCATCACGTTCAATGAGATAACCAAGAATGCGGTCAAGGAATCCTTGAAAAATGCCCGTGAGATAGATATGAATCTGGTCAATGCGCAGCAGACAAGGCGTATGCTCGACCGAATGGTGGGGTATCGAATATCGCCGGTTTTGTGGGCAAAGGTAAAAAGAGGTCTGAGCGCGGGGCGCGTTCAGTCGGTTGCGCTGCGCATCATCTGCGACCGGGAGGAGGAGATTAACAGCTTTATCCCGGAGGAATACTGGACTCTGGACGCTTTATTTGCGCTTCCCGGGGAGAAAAAGCCTCTGATTGCCAAATATCATGGCAAAAAGGAAAAGAAGGCATCCATCAGCTCGAAGGAGGAGATGGATGCAATTAAAAAGGAAATAGAAAAGTCGGAATTTGTGGTCCGCGAGGTAAAAAAGGGGGAGAGAACCAAGAAGGCGCCTCTTCCGTTTACCACTTCCACCTTACAGCAGGAAGCCAGCAAGGTTCTTAATTTTTCCACACAGAAAACCATGCGTCTGGCACAGCAGTTATACGAGGGGATTGAGATTAAAGGAAGCGGAACGATAGGCATCATCACTTATCTTCGTACGGATTCCACCAGAGTGTCCGAGGAGGCGGAGAATGCCGCCGCATCGTATATTGCCAAGACATACGGGGAAGAGTATGCATCCGGAAAGACCGGAAGCGCAAAAAGTGACCGAAAGATTCAGGACGCTCATGAGGCAATCCGCCCTACGGATATTGCAAGGACGCCGTTGGAGTTAAAGGATTCCCTGTCACGGGATCAGTTCCGGCTGTACCAGCTTATCTGGAAGCGTTTTACCGCCAGCCGGATGCAGGCGGCGAAATATGAGACCACATCCATCAAGATTGACGCCGGGGAACACCGTTTCACCGTGGCGGCATCGCGATTGTTGTTTGACGGGTTTATGAGCGTTTATACGCAGGAGGGAGATAAGGAAGAGGAAAACACGCTGGCGCGGAGCGTGGAGGCGGGCGAAAAGCTTGCCCTGCAGGATTTGGAGGCAAAGCAGCATTTTACCCAGCCTGCGCCCCACTATACAGAAGCTTCGCTGGTGCGTGCGCTGGAAGAGCTGGGGATTGGACGTCCCAGCACCTATGCGCCGACCATCACCACCATTCTGGCAAGAAGATATGTGGTGAAGGAAAACAAGAATTTATATGTGACGGAGCTGGGCGAAGTGGTCAACAGCATGATGAAAGAGGCTTTCCCAAGCATTGTTGACGTGAATTTTACCGCAAATATGGAAACGCTGCTTGACGGGGTGGAAGAGGGAAGCGTCAACTGGAAGGCTTTGGTTGCCAATTTTTATCCGGATCTTGACGAGGCGGTTAAGGTTGCGGAAAGGGAATTAAAAGAGGTGGACATTGCGGATGAGGTATCCGATGAGGTCTGTGACCTCTGCGGCAGGCAGATGGTGATCAAATACGGTCCTCACGGAAGATTTTTGGCGTGCCCCGGATTCCCTGAGTGCAGAAATACAAAGCCTTATTTTGAAAAGATCGGCGTGCCGTGCCCCTTGTGTGGGAAGGATATTGTCCTGAAAAAGACCAGAAAGGGACGGAAGTATTATGGCTGTATCGGAAATCCGGAGTGCGACTTCATGGTATGGCAGAAGCCTTCGGGAATCAAATGCCCGAAATGCGGTTCGATGCTTTTGTATAAAGGAAATAAGCTTGCCTGCATGGGCGAGAATTGCGGTTATGTAGGAAATATTCCGGAAAATGAAAGTCAATAACCCCACCGCAGAGCATGCCGCTTGACTCGTTGCTCGCGGAAATAATTCAGAAAATTCACAATAATTTTTGCAATTTTTTGGAAATTGTCCTTCTGGCGTTGAAATTGCGCAAATCGTGTGGTACAATAGGTGAAACAAGTCCACACGGGAGGAATGATATGAGCAGTGTGCAGTTATTGGATAAGACCAGAAAAATCGGAAAACTTTTGCATAACAATAATTCCAGCAAGGTTGTCTTTAACGACATCTGCTCAGTTTTGTGTGATATTTTAGCCTCCAACGTGCTGGTAATCAGCAGGAAGGGCAAGGTCTTAGGAGTAGGCGACTGTAAGGGAGTGGATTCCATTACGGAGCTGATTGTGGATCAGGTGGGCGGTTTTATTGACGGAATGCTGAATGAGCGGCTTCTCTCGGTTCTTTCCACCAAGGAAAATGTCAATTTAGAGACGCTGGGATTTGAAAGCGAAGAGGTCAGGAAATTTCAGGCAATCATTACTCCCATTGAAATTGCCGGGGAGAGGCTGGGGACTTTGTTCATTTATAAGTGCGCCCGGCAGTATGATATTGACGATATTATTTTGTGTGAGTACGGAACTACGGTGGTAGGACTCGAAATGCTCCGGGCGGTCAACGAGGAAAGCGCGGAGGAGAGCCGGAAGCTCGCCGTGATCAAGTCGGCGATCAGCACGCTTTCTTATTCGGAGATGGAAGCGGTGGTACATATTTTTGAAGAGTTAGGCGGCATGGAAGGAATCCTTGTGGCAAGCAAGATTGCGGACAGAGTGGGGATTACCCGTTCCGTGATTGTGAACGCGCTCCGCAAGTTTGAAAGCGCCGGCGTGATTGAGTCCAGATCTTCCGGCATGAAGGGGACTTATATTAAGGTATTAAACGATATGGTTTTTGATGAAGTGGAAAAGCTCAAAGCGGAACATATGAAGTGACGCGCCCAATTAAATAGTAAGATAACGGATTATCGAAAAGTAAAAGGATTTATGAATGGTCATAGTCCTTTTTGCTTTTGATACGGAAGGAATTTGGAAGGATTTTTTGTGTATATTTTGTAAAAAAACCTTGTCTTTTCATTCAAATAATTTATAATGGAATAGGGTGGGGAATGTATAGCCGTTAAGACCGTGGTTTGTCTTGACGCGGAATAATTAATGATTACAGAAAGGGGCTGTGAAATGTTTAACAGTAATGTTTTTGACTATGTGGATGTGCTGGGCAAGGCGGCAGATGCATCATGGCAGAGGAATGAGATTCTCTCCAACAACATGGCAAACGTCAACACTCCGGGATACAAGAGGCAGGACATTGATTTTGAATCCCAGCTTCGCCGTGCACTTGGCATGTCCCGTTATGAGACGGTAGACTCCAAGGTGGCGCATTTGACTAACACGGAGTTAAATCCAAGGATTTACACAGATGCGTCGAATTTCTCTTACCGGCTTGACGGCAACAACGTGGATATTGATACGGAAGGCGTTGAAATTGCCTCCAATCAAATTAAATATAATGGCCTGGTTGCCAGCTACAATCAGGAATTTGCCAATTTGAAGATGGTAATTAAATAGAAGGGGGTTTTGGAGTGAGTATATTTAATTCTTTTAACATCAATGCATCCGGCATGACGGCAGAGCGTTACCGGATGGATATTATCTCTGAGAACGTGGCAAATCAGAATACCACCAGAACAGCGGATGGAACTCCTTACCGCCGTAAAGTAGTGACTTTCGAGGAGAGAGGAGAGAGAGTGGGGAGCTTCAGCAGTTATCTTGGAAGCGCCAGCAGCGCCTATCGGGGGAAGGGCGTCCGCGTGGGCAAGGTTATGGAAGATAACTGGACGCAGATGAATATGGTCTACGACCCATCGCATCCGGACGCGGATGAGAACGGATATGTTCTTTATCCAAATGTAAATATCGTTACGGAGATGACCAACCTGATTGACGCAAGCCGTTCCTACGAGGCAAATGCAACCGCGTTCAACGCCAGCAAGAGCATTGCCATGAAGGGACTGGAAATGAGCAGCGGCGGGCAGTAAGAGCCGTGTTGAGCAGTTAGATACGGTAACCGGTCAGGCATATTAATCAGTCAGACACAGTAATAGTCAGACAAATTAATTAGAAAGGCGGATACATAAAGTGGATATTTCATCTTTTTACAATATTTCCTCCGGCGCGGTGAGAGAGGCGATCGAGAACTCACCGTTTGCTTCACAGGAATCTACGGGGGAATTTGCAGATATTTTTGATAAGGCAGTTGAAAATTTAAACTTAACAAACTCCTATCTGTCCGATGCTGAAAACGAGGAGCTGCGCTGGGCGTTAGGGGAGACGGAAAACACCCATGAACTTTCCATTGCGCTTCAAAAAGCCTCCACGGCATTGCAGTATACGGTTGCAGTCAGGGATAAATTATTAGAAGCATACCGTGAAATCATGCAGATGCAGATTTAGAATTAGAGGCTATAACAGGAGAAAGTCATATCATGGCAGATAGATTGAAGGAACTATTAAACAAGATTCTTGAATGGTGGAACAAATTTTCCACGAAACAGAAAACGTTTATCATATCAGCGGGGGCAGGAATCATACTTGCTCTTGCTGTTTTGGTTACAATCTTTACGCGCCCGAAGTATGTCCTGCTTTTGAACTGCGAGAGCCAGAAGCAGGCGGCGGAGGTTACGGAGCTGCTTGAAGGAGAGGGACTGACTTATACGGTTTCTGATGACGCATATCAGATTAAAATCAAAAAGGGACAGGAAGCGCAGGCAAACATGCTTCTTGCCAGCAACGATATTCAGTCCGCTTCTTATACCATAGATAATGTTTCAGAAGGCGGATTTTCAACCACGGAGTCGGATAAGCAGAGACGGTATGAGACTTATCTGGAGGAACGGATGGCGAAGGATATTCTGACGGTGTTTGAACAGGTAAAAAGCGCTGTCGTGGAATATCACATACCGGAGCAGTCCGGAACCCTGATTGCCTCCAAAGAGGACTCATCGATTACAATTGTTTTGACTCTGAAGGAGGAAATATCATCGGAGATGGCGGCGGGAATCGCCAAGTTAGCTTCCGTGGCAATGGGAAACGAGACGGCCGAGAGAGTAGTGATCATGGACAGCGCAGGAAACGTGCTTTACAGCGGAAGCGATGAGTACAGCGCAAGCGGCGCGGCAAGCAGCCAGCTCAGCATTAAATCTCAGTGGGAGACCAAGGTCAAGGAAGAGGTCAGACAGGTGCTCCTTGGAACCAACGAATTTGACCGCGTGGAAGTGGCGGCAAATCTGGTACTTGATTTTTCTACTTCCAAAGTGAGAGAGCACGAATATTATACAGATGGAGACAACACGCAGGGGTATCTGTCATCCAGCAGAACTTACTCCTCAACTGCCGAAAACGGCAACGGGGAGGTTCCGGGAACCGACGCTAACGGGGAACCGGAATATATGTACCAGGATAACAGCAGCAGCAGTTCTGAGACAGAAGAAGAGGAACTAAAGTACCTCCCGAATGAGCGGATCGTAGATAAGGATGTGCTTCCGGGCAACGTTGATTATTCACAGTCCAGCATCTCACTTGCGGCAACGACCTTGAATCTGGTAAGAGAAGAGGACATCAGGGCTCAGGGGCTTCTGGACGGAGGCGTGACATGGGATGAGTATAAGCTTGCCAACGCAGGACGGACGCAGATTACGGTGCCGGACGAGATTTATGACGTAGTTGCCAAGGCAACCGGATTTCCGGCAGAGAACATTGCCATCGTGGCATATTCGGAAAATGTGTTTTTTGACAGAGAAGGTCTTGGCATAACCGGTTCTGACATTATGCAGATTGTTTTGATCGTGGTTATCTTAGCGCTTCTTGCATTTGTGGTTCTGCGCAGTATGCGTTCCGACAAGCAGGCAGAACAGCCGGAGGAGCTTTCCGTGGAGACACTGCTTCAATCTCAGCCGGATTTAGAGCTTGAAGATATTGGGGTTGAGACCATATCGGAGACCCGGAGGCTGATAGAGAAGTTTGTGGATGAAAATCCGGAGGCAGTGGCAAATCTGCTCCGGAACTGGTTAAATGAGGAGTAGTTTATTATTGTATAAGGGGAAGAGCACAGTAATAAATACAGTTTGGAGGGAATAGGGTATGCCCAGACTTGCCGACGAAAAAATTAGCGGGCTTCAAAAGGCGTCGATTCTTTTGATTGCCCTTGGGCCGGAAAAATCGGCTATGATTTTTAAGCATCTGAAAGAAGAGGAGATCGAAGAGCTGACGCTTGAGATTGCCAACACGCGGAGCATCACTCCTCAGGTAAAAGATGAAGTCATTGATGAGTTTTACCAAGTGTGCCTTGCACAGCAGTATATTGCAGAAGGCGGAATTAACTATGCGAAAGAGCTTCTTGAAAAGGCGCTTGGTGCGGAAAAGGCAATGGATGTCATTGGAAAGCTGACGGCATCCTTACAGGTTAAGCCTTTTGAATTTGTGCGTAAGACAGAGGCATCACAGCTTCTTAACTTTATTCAGGATGAGCATCCTCAGACAATCGCACTAATCTTATCTTACCTTCCACTATCACAGTCAGCCACTATCATTGCGTCGCTTCCTCCTGAGAGACAGGCGGATGTGGCTAAGCGTATTGCATTGATGGACCGGACCAGTCCGGATGTGGTGAAAGAGGTGGAAAAGGTGTTGGAATCAAAGCTTGCATCTTTGGTAAATCAGGATTACACCATTATCGGCGGTGTGGATGCGGTGGTAGATATTTTGAACACGGTAGACCGCAGCACCGAAAAACATATTATGGAAACATTGGAAATCGAGGAGCCGGAGCTTGCAGACGAGATCCGGAAGAAGATGTTCGTGTTCGAGGATATTCTGCTGCTTGACGACCGTGCCATTCAGAGAGTGCTTCGTGATGTGGATAACAATGACCTTGCTATGGCTCTTAAGAGCGCCAATGAGCAGGTACAGAGTGCAATCTTTAATAATATGTCCAAACGTCTTGCAGTTATGATTAAGGAGGACATGGAATTTATGGGTCCTGTGCGTATGAAGGATGTAGAAGAGGCACAGCAGAAGATTGTAAATATCATCAGGAAGCTGGAGGATTCAGGTGAAATTGTCATTTCCAGAGGCGGAGGTGACGAGATCGTTGTATAGTAATCTTTACAAGGCAGGCTGGGTGGTAGTCAACGATGATGCCCGAATCATAGATACCAACAAACTGGTAGAGAAGAAGCTTCACGAGGCGGCGAAAGCGGGAAACTACCACGCGCAGGAATCAGAAGAGGAAGGAACAGAAGGTTTTAATGAGGGAATATCAGCGGAAGCGGTGGATGCGCTTCTGGATCCGGACGGCGAGGGAGCAATCTTGAAGAGCGCTTCCGCGGAAGAGCTTGAGAGAATCAGGCAGGAATTGGAAGAGGCAAAGGCGGAGCTTTCGAGCGTGCAGGATGAGGCACAGCACCTTTTGGAGAATGCGCAGGCGGAGATTGAGGCAATGAAGATGCGCACGTTAAAAGAGGCGGAAGAGCAGGGCTATCAAGAGGGATACAGGCAGGGAATGGACGAGGTGAAAGCGCTTCGGGAAGAGTGCCTTGCGAAAGAAAAACAGTTAGAAGCGGAGTATACCCAGAGAGTTCGGGAACTGGAACCGGAATTTGTGGATAATCTTACCAGAATTTATGAACATATATTTAAAGTGGATCTGAGCGAATATCATCAACTGGTGGTTACGCTTCTTACGGATGCTATGCAAAAGGCGGATGTATCAGGCAATATCATTGTCCACGTGGCAAGAGAGGACTACGGGACGGTGAGCGAGGCAAAGGAAGAAATTCTCGAAAAGACGGGAATGCTGGCGGAACGGCTGGATATTATTCCCGACATGACGCTGGCGCCTTCGCAATGTATGATAGAAACGGAAGGCGGAATCTACGACTGTTCGCTGGGAACGGAGCTTAAAGAGCTCACCAAAAAATTAATGCTGCTTTCCTATAGAGGTGGAGAATAAGTTGCAGGTACCGAAAATTAATTTCTTAAAATATGATAGTGTGACCGATGAAACCTTTTTTAAGCTGAAAGGAAAGGTTATCAATGTAATCGGGCTTACCATTGAATCAGCGGGTCCCAGTGCAAAGCTGGGAGATATTTGCATGATTTATCCCGGCGCCGGGGACGGAGCCCTGCCGCCCACACCTGCGGAGGTAGTGGGCTTTAAAGAAGGCAAGACGCTTCTGATGCCCTATCAGGATGTGGAGGGAATCGGACCGGGAAGCAGTGTCGAAAACACGGGGGCGCCGCTTACCGTGCAGGTGGATGGGAGACTGTTGGGGCATACCCTTGACGGCTTCGGGAGACCTACGGAGGAGAATTTTACCCCGAGCGGTAAGATGTATGCGGTGGAGGCAAGTCCGCCGGATCCTATGAGCCGTAAGATTATCAGCGATGTGCTGACTATGGGAGTAAAGGCGGTAGACGGGCTGATTACCATCGGCAAAGGTCAGAGAATCGGTATCTTTGCCGGTTCCGGCGTGGGCAAATCCACGCTTATGGGCATGTTCGCCCGAAATACCAAGGCGGACATCAATGTGATTGCCCTGATTGGGGAGCGCGGCAGGGAAGTGAGAGAGTTTATCGAAAGAGACTTAGGACCGGAAGGAATGAAACGATCCGTGGTGGTGGTTGCCACTTCGGATAAACCGGCGTTAGAGCGTAAAAAGGCGGCACAGACGGCTACGGCGATTGCAGAGTATTTCCGCGATCAGGGTAAGGATGTGCTCCTTATGATGGATAATCTGACCCGTTTTTCCATGGCGCAGAGGGAAATCGGTCTTGCCAGCGGGGAACCGCCGGTGTCAAGGGGCTACCCGCCCAGTGTGTATTCGGAGATGCCAAAGCTTTTAGAGCGTGCAGGCTGTTCCGATAAAGGTTCAATCACCGGTCTTTACGCCGTGCTTGTAGATGGAGACGACTTTAACGAGCCCATTACGGATACTGCAAGAAGTATTCTGGATGGCCATATTATGCTGAACCGGAAACTTGCGCACAAAAATCATTATCCGGCGGTTGACGTTTTGCAGAGCATTTCCAGATGCATGAGCCAGGTTGCGGACAGAGAGCATAAGCTTTACGCCGGAAGGCTTAAGAATGTTCTTGCCACCTACAATGAGGCGGAGGATTTGATCAACATAGGCGCATACAAAAACGGAAGCAATCCGGGAATTGATTATGCAATACAAAAGATTCAGGAGGTCAATGAGTTCCTGATGCAGGATGTAAACGATAAATTCACCTTTGAGGAGACCTTAGAGCTTTTAAAGGGAATTTTTGAAGAATAATTGACGGGCTGAAACGGAGCGGTAAATGGCAAAATTTATTTATCGAATGCAGAGCATCCTTGACATCAAGGTGAAAATGGAAGATCAGGCAAAAACAGAGTTTGCCACAGCCAAAATGCATCTTGACGAGGAGGAGGAGAGGCTTCAGTATCTCAAAGACAGAAAGACAGGCTATGAACAGTCGGGAAGGGAACTCCGAAGGGATGACCTGAAGGTTTTTGAGATTATTGAAAATAAAGAAGCGATTGACCGGATGGAAGAGTTTATTTTAATCCAGATGGACAACGTAAGGAAAGCTGAGAGAGCGCTTGACGAGGCGCGGGCACGGCTTACGGAAGCTATGCAGGAAAGTAAAACCCATGAGAAACTGCGTGAAAAAGCATTTGATGAGTTTATTCATGAGGAAAATGCAAAAGAGGCAAAGGAAGTGGATGAGCTTACCAGCTATACGCACAGCAGGAGATCATAGCAGAAAGTATGCGTGTGCACGGCATATGTGCGCACAGTACGCATAGGAAAGAGTGGAATTAGAACGATGCCGATTGACGAAGAACTTACGCCGGAAGATGCCAAACTGGAAAAACAGCGTCTTAAGGAAGAAAAGAAAAAATTAAAAGAAGAACAGAAGGCACAGCGCAAGGAAGCCAAGGCAAGGGCAAAGGAGATTGCCGTAAGACAGGCGGATCTTTCCGAGGAAGAGGAAGCAAACACCGGCTCCGTGTTTTTAGTTACCTTTGTGATTGTGCTGATTTGGATTGCAATCCTATGTCTGGTAGTAAAGCTGGATTTCGGCGGATTTGGGAGCAATGTGCTCACTCCGATTTTAAAGGATGTGCCGATTCTCAATCTGATCCTTCCCGGCAACACGGATGTTGCGGTGGATGAGGAAGAGAGCGAAGCTTATGGAGGCTACAACAACCTGCGGGAAGCAGTGGATTATATTAAGGAATTAGAGCTTGAGCTTGAAAGGGCGCAGTCCGCAGAGACGGACAGCTCCGACGAGGTGGAACAGCTCCGCGCAGAGGTGGAGCGTCTGAAAACCTTTGAGGACAGCCAAGTGGAATTTCAGCGGATCAAGACCGAATTTTACGAGGAAGTGGTCTATGCAGACAAGGGACCCGGAATCGAGGAATACCGGAAGTATTACGAGGGGATTGACCCGGCTACCGCAGAATATTTGTATAAACAGGTGGTTCAGGAGATCGAGGAAAGCGACGAGATCAAGGATTACGCCAAGGCGTACTCGGAGATGAAGCCCAAGGAAGCGGCGGCAATCTTTGAGGACATGACGGATAATCTGGAACTGGCGGCAAGAATACTGGGTGTAATGGAAGCAGATGACAGAGGAAAGATTTTGGGGGTTATGGACCCGGAAATAGCGGCGAGACTTACCAAAATTATGGATCCTGAGTCTTAAGAAATCTGCTCCTTAAACCGATATAAATTTTGTACCTTGAAAAAGAGCTTATACAGCTTATAAAGAATGGAGGAATGTGAATGACGAGCACACCTGTAAAGAGCGTGGACGCCCTGATGAATTTTGTGGGCGGAAAGAACCTCACACCAACGGGTGGTACGAACCAGACAGGCAGTTTTGGCGATCTGATGTCAAAGACAGCAGGCGGCGGCAAGGATTTAAGCACGCCGAAGCAGGCTGAGACGGCAAAGGTAACTTCCAAGGATGCGGCAGCACGTGACATGAAGCAGGGACGCACGGACAACGTAAAACCTGCAAAAGAAGCAGAAACCCCTGCAGAAACCGCAGAAGCGGCAGGGACGGCGGGAGCGGAGCAGGCAGAAGCAGTACAGGAAGCCGGGTCAGAGCTTGTTAAGGAAATTGCAGGGGAACTTGGAGTTTCCGAGGAAGATGTCTTAAAGGCAATGGAAGAACTTGGTCTTTCCATTTATCAGCTTTTTGAGCCCGCCAATTTGACACAGCTTGTCCTTAACGTTTCCGGAGAGACAGAAGCCACGGCGCTTCTTACGGACGAGGGACTTTTTACAAAGCTGCAGAACGTTCTGAAGATGGCAGAGGGAACTTTAGAGGATCTGGCAGAGGATTTAAAGCTTAAGCCGGAAGATATGAAGGAAGTTCTCGGACAGCTTAAGGCAGAGCAGGACAATACGGCGGCAGCTCCAAAAGAGATTCCCGAGGAGGCAGAAGAATCGGCACCGAAGATTACCATCGATGTAAAGGTAAACGGCGAGACCGTAAAGCTCTCAGCTGATGAAAACGGAAATGTTCAAAAGACTATCGGGGTCGTATCACAGACAACAGAAGAGACAGCCGCAAAACCTGAAAACCAGAAACAGGAAGGCGGAGAAATGAAAGGAAAGTCTGAAGGGAATGAACACGGCAATGCTTTATTTGAGACAGCGCTTCAAGACAGAGCGCAGGTTCAGGAGGCAGAGGCACCCCAGCAGGCGCAAAGCTTTTTCAGTGAACAGACGCAGGACATCATGAATCAGATCATGGATTACATGAAGATTCAGTTAAGACCCGGAATGGATCAGCTTGAAATGCAGCTTCATCCGGCAAGCCTTGGAAGTGTACAGATTCAGATCACTTCAAGAGGCGGAGAGGTGACCGCACAGTTCCATGTACAAAATGAAACCGTCAAGGCAGCCATTGAAAGCCAGATCATGGAGTTAAAGGAAAGCTTAAAGGATCAGGGCGTCAAGGTAGAAGCCGTTCAGGTTACGGTGGAAAACCACGGGTTTGAGAGCAATCTCTGGCAGGGTCAGGGAAGAGAGCAAAACGCGGATTCCCAAAATGGAAGAAGAGCTCCCAGAAGAATCAACTTAAACGAGCTTGACGAGCTTTTTGAGGAAGAGGCAAGCGAAGAGGAAATTTTAAACGCCCGGGTAATGGAAATGAATGGAACCACAGTAGATTATACGGCATAACATGTGTTATGACATTGAATAACAGGTGTCAGGCACGGAAGGGAGATTACATGTCAGTTAGCGCAGTAATAAAAGACGGAAAGGTTGTTGAGACAGCGGCGGAAAGTTCCGTTAAAAAAGCGGCTTCCAGCAGTGGAATGGATAAGGATGCATTCTTACAGCTTTTAGTAGCTCAGATGAAGTATCAGGATCCGTTAGAGCCCACATCCAATACGGAATACATTGCACAGTATGCAACTTTTTCACAGGTAGAACAGATACAGAACATGGCATCCACAATGGAGCTTACCAGAGCGTCTTCCATGGTAGGGAAATTGGTTGAGGTACAGACTACAGATTCTAACGGCGACAGCAAGAGCGTTCAGGGCAAGGTAGAATATGTGGCATATGAGAACAATAAAGCGTATGTATCCATCAATGGACAGCTCTACTCAGCAGACGATGTAAGCGCAGTGGTAGATGATACTTATCAGGCGGCTCTTGATCTTGCAGTTTCTTTTGCAAAAGCAATGAATCAGCTTCCTACACTGGAATATCTGACAACGGCTGATAAAGAAGCAGTTGAGACACTGCAAAAAGGCTTCAATAGCATGAGCGCATATCAGCAGTCCTTTATTTCAGAGGAGTACATCAAGAAGCTTCAAAAGTATGTGGAGCAGATGGCAAAGCTTGAGGAAGCAGAAGAGAAGAAGAACAAAGAGGAAGAGGAAAGCAAGGACGGGGAAAGCACCGAGACCACGGAAGGGACAGAAGGTGTAGCAGATGAAGGTTCAGAATAATTCGTTTCTTTCAATTGAACAGCTCCAAGACCAGTACTTAAGCGCTGGAAAGATGCCGACGACGGCAAAAACCCCGGGAGGCAGAAGCTTTCAGGAGATTTTGGCGGACAGCCAGAGCAAATCCAAAGGCGAGGTGCGGTTTTCCAAACATGCGGCAGGGAGGCTTGCAGACCGGAATATCGAACTGACCGAAAGCCAGATGAACCGGCTTGCGGAAGGGGCACAGAAAGCAGGAGCAAAAGGAATCAAAGAATCGCTGGTCATTGTAGATCAACTGGCTTTTATCGTAAATATTCCAAATAGTACGGTAGTGACAGCCATGAACAGACAGGACGCAGCAGAAAACGTATTTACTAACATTGACGGAGCCGTAATTATATAGCCGGACCTTTTGGAGGCTTAACGTTCCCGAATGACAGACGGAACAGATACGGCACAGATTAAGGAGGTCATTTCACTATGATGAGATCATTATTTTCTGGTGTAGCAGGTCTTCGGACGCACCAGACAAGAATGGACGTTATTGGTAATAACATTGCAAACGTAAACACGACGGCATACAAGTCGCAGTCCATGACATTCAGCGACCTGATGTATCAGACCACGCAGGCGGCATCCGGAGCCAATCAGGCTACCGGAGTAGGCGGTATCAACGCAAGGCAGATTGGTCTCGGTTCTAAGACCAGCGCCATCAAGACCGCGATTTCACAGCCCGGCTCCTATCAGACCACCAATGACGGGTTTGATTTGATGATTACCGGCGAAGCATTCTTTATTGTTGGAAACGGTACAGTGTCCGAAAAGTACTTTACCAGAGACGGTTCTTTCTATATTGACGGCGCAGGAAACCTGGCAATGACCAGCAACGGTTACAATGTCTTTGGCTGGGGCGTAGACCCGGAAGACCCAACAGCGATTAAGCAGGATACGGTGCAGCCCCTCCGCCTGATGACAACGGATAATCTGGTATCTTCACCGGAAGCAACGACCCGTGCTACCGTAAGCGGCGTGGTGGATAAGAATGATACCGACGTCAGGGGTTCCGGAAGAGTCATGGATTTGGAATTCTATGACAATGAGGGATATAAGTACACGGCAAGGTTTAACGTTAAAGCGGTGGATGTTGATGAGGGCGAGTATTCAGTTACATTGGAAAGTATCATGGACTCCAAGGGCAGTAAATTCAGGGCTACCGGCAATCCTCCGATTCCTTTGACTCAGGATGCTACGTTTGGCGGTAAGAAAGCGGGAGAGCCGGTTACGCTGAAATACAACAAAGGAAACGGAGCGTTTGAATATGTAGGCGATGCAGCTGATAAAAGTAAAACGGTTGAGCTTGCATTTACCACAGAGGATAATGCACATTTTATTCCCGATATTCCTTCCGACAGCACAATTAAGAGTTTGACAATTGATTTTTCATCCACATTCAACTACGATGCCAGCGGCGTTTCCACCATGAGCATTGAAAAGGGCGGCAAGGGAACCAACGGCGTTGTGGGAACCGGACGCGCGATGGGCGAGCTGAGCGGCATGAATGTTCAGAAGGATGGCAAGATTTACGCAACTTACGACAACGGACAGGAAAAGCTCCTCGGTCAGATTGCAGTGGCAACCTTTGCAAACGCTTCCGGTCTTTCCAAGGAAGGCGACAACCTGTATGCGGCAACCATGAACTCCGGTGAGTTTAACGGAATCGGAGAGGATATTAGTAAGAGCGGTTACATGACCTCCGGCGTATTGGAGATGAGTAACGTAGACCTGGCGGCAGAGTTTACGGAGATGATCACCACGCAGAGAGGTTTTCAGGCAAACAGCCGTATCATCACAGTTTCCGATACACTGCTTGAGGAGCTGACCAATCTGAAGAGATAATGACAGACATTAAATAAAAGCTGATATAAGTTCATAGGGCAGAGGGAATCCGGCAGGACCGGATTCCCTTTAGCTGTTGCCCGGGGGTATAAATCATGATTGAACTAACCAAATTAAACGGGAACAAGGTTTTAGTAAACCCGGATTTGATGGAACTGGTGGAAGAAACACCCGACACGGTGATTGCTTTTACCACCGGAAGAAAAATAATTGTAAAAGAAAGTAGACAAGAGATAAAAAATCTTGTAAAATCGTATAGAAAGGATATTTTTGCGGATTAACGTAAAAGAGGGTGGAAACAGTGGATTTAGCGTCGATTTTAGGTATTCTACTTTGTTTTGCCATGTTTGTATATGGTGTTATTGACAATGCCGGCATTGCTAACGTAGGACGTTACTTGGATTTGCCGTCGGCAATTATCACATTTGGAGGCGCCTTTTTTGCGATTCTGGCATCCAATTCCCTTCAAGATTATCTGGGCGGACTGAAAAGCTTTATGCTGATCTTTAAATCTTCCGCTTCGGATGTCAAGGGAATGATCCAGAAGATCATCGAACTTTCAAACGTTGCCAGAAAGGAAGGACTTCTCTCCCTTGAAGAGGCTGCGGGTGATCTGGACGATGAATTTATGAAGAAAGGAATCCTTCTGATCGTGGATGGTACTGACCCGGAGCTGGTGCGCGGCATTATGGAAACCGAGCTGGTCAGCATTGAGGACAGGCATAATAACAAGATTAAGTTCTGGGAGGATCTGGGGGCCATGGGTCCTGCGTGGGGTATGATCGGTACTCTGGTAGGTCTGGTAAACATGCTTTACGAGATGGATGACCCGTCAAGCATCGGACCGTCCATGGCGGTAGCGCTTATCACGACTCTGTATGGTTCCCTGCTTGCAAACTGGATTTGTGCGCCGGTTGCGGCAAAGCTGAAATCAAACAACGCCAATGAGATTCTGGTGAAGTCGATTATGATTGAAGGGCTTTTGTCCATACAGGCAGGAGAGAATCCCAGAGTAATAGAAGAAAAGCTGAAATCCTTCCTGGCGCCGAAAGACCGGGTAACAACGGGCGACGGAGGTGAAGAAGAGAATGGCTAAAAGGAAACCGCCCGAGCCGCCGAAAGGCGCTCCTGCATGGCAGTCAACCTTTGCGGATTTGATGAACCTGCTTCTTTGCTTCTTCGTTATGCTGTTCTCCATGTCCAGCATTGACGCACAGAAGTTTGAACTTTTGGCAGCATCCTTTAATCAGACCTTCAGCATTTTCACTGCCGGAGCGACAGCCATCGGCGACGGCATGCTGATCAGCAACGGGGTAAGCCAGTTAAACGAGCTGGATGATTACATCAACAGCACGGGCAGGGAGAATGAGGGAGAGACCATTCCGGAAAACTTAGAATCCGCCACGGAAATTATGGAGGAAGCCAAGTTAAAGGAATCGGAGGAGCTTGCAGAGAAGATTGAAGAGGCGTTGGAAGAAAAGAATCTTGACAAGGAAATTGACATAGAATTTACAGCGCAGTATGTACAGCTTACCTTAAACGGAGCCCTTTTGTTTGATTCGGGAAGCGTTGAGATTAAACAGGAGGCGATGCCTCTGATGAATCAGCTTGGGATCATCTTACAGCGGTTTGCCGAGAGCAATATTGAGATTGAGGGACATACGGATAATGTACCCATGTCGGGGGCAAAATACTCCAACAATGACGAGCTCAGCAGCGGCCGTGCACTTTCTGTATTTTATTATCTGGAACAGAATACACTTTTGGATGTAGGCAAGATGAAGCACTCAGGCAGAGGTGAGTACGTACCGATTGCAGATAACTCTACCGAAGAGGGAAGAGCCAAAAACAGGCGGGTAGAGATTAAAATATATAATTCATTAAGTGCATATTAATGAACATTAAGAGAATGGAGATTAGCTATGAAAAAGAATCTGATTTCGATTGTGATATTGGCGCTTTTGATCGTCAACATTGTTCTTACGGCAATCATGATGTTCAGTGTGACCAGTACCAACAAAAAGACGGCATCGCTGGTGACGGATATAGCGTCAGCCATCAGTCTGGATCTGGGAACGGAGGAGGAAGAGGTTAAGGAAGCCGTATCCATGGAAGATACAGTGACTTACACCATTGCAGACATGACCATTCCTTTTAAGAAGTCTCAGCCGACGGAGGAGGGTCAGGAGGCGAAAGACCATTTTGCACTGCTTTCCGTAACCTTTTCCATGGACAGCAAGCATAAGGATTACAAGAGTTATGGAGAAGACATGGCTTCCAGAGAAGAGCTGATTAAGGGCAAGATTTTTGAGATAATCAACCAGCACACCATGGAGGAGGCACAGGCGGATACTGAGGCAATCCGGCTGGAGGTTTTGACTAAGATTCAAGAGCTTTTTGGGTCAGATTTTATATACGATGCAACCATTAGAATTATTAATCAATAGGCGTACACGAGTATCGTTTGTCTGATGAATATACACAGCGAAGGAGGTGAAACTCGTGGGCGAGGTATTATCTCAAAGTGAGATAGATAATCTGCTTGCGGCGCTCAGCAGCGGAGAGCTGGATGTAGACCAGATGCAGGATGCATCCGAAAAGCAGGTTAAAGATTATGACTTTAAGAGACCGGCGAAGTTCTCCAAAGAGCATCTGCGGACACTGGAAATCATATTTGAGCATTATGGACGGCTGGTATCAAACACGCTTGCGGTGTATCTCCGGAAGAATATTCAGGTATCGGTAGCAAGCTCCGAGACGGTTACGTTTTCTGAGTTTACCAATGCCCTTGCGAATCCGGTTATCCTTGGAATTGTAGATTTCAGGCCGCTGATAGGAAATATCCTTATTGAGCTGTCTTCCAACCTTGGATTTGCTATGATAGACCGTATGCTGGGAGGCCAAGGACATCCCTTGGAGAAGAGCAGGGACTTTTCGGAGATTGAAATGTCAATCCTACAGAAGATGATGATCATCTGCATGCAGCTTATGCGGGAGCCCTGGCGGACGGTAATTGACATTGATCCTGTGATGGACCGCATTGAGACTAACGCACAGTTTGCACAGGTGATTGCTCCGAGTGAGATGATTGCAATCGTTTCCATGAGTCTTAAGATCGGAGAAGCAGAAGGGTTTTTAAATATCTGCCTGCCGTATCTTACAGTGGAAGATATTATGGATAAGCTGAATACTAAGTACTGGTATTCAACAATGCAAAAAAATGATAAGATAGACTATGAGGAGCAAATAGAAGCCCTTATTAAGAGAGTAGATGTACCGGTGAAGGCTGTTCTTGGCAGAAATCAAGTATCGGTCAATGATTTCCTAAACCTTCAGGTTGGCGATATTATCAGACTTGATACGAGAGTGGATTCGGAGATGGATATTTATGTGGGCAATATCAGAAAGTTCACGGCGCTTCCGGGTTCCAGCAAGGATAATTATGCTATACGACTGACCACGGTAATCAGAGAGGAGGAATAAGGTCATGGACGGTATGCTGTCACAGGACGAGATAAATGCGCTGTTAAACGGCATGGATTTGTCCGGAGGAGCAGAAGAGGCTGCCAGCCAGCCGGCGGAGCCGGAAAAGACTTCGGAACCGATTGACGAAAGTCTGCTCACCGCGGATGAAAGAGATGCCGTTGGAGAGATAGCCAACATCAGCATGGGCTCTTCGGCGACTACGCTGTTTTCGCTGGTAAATCACAAAGTAGATATTACCATTCCGGAGGTATCTCTGGCACGGTGGGAGGATGTGGTAGGCGACTACGAAAGACCCTGCGTTTTTATTCAGATCAAGTATACGGCTGGGCTTGACGGCTCCAATATCATGGTCTTAAAGGAACATGATGTAAAGGTCATTACGGATCTGATGATGGGGGGAGACGGAAGCAACACGGAGGGCGATCTGGGAGAGCTTCATCTCAGCGCCATTTCAGAGGCTATGAACCAGATGATGGGTTCCGCCGCCACTTCCATGTCAACCCTGTTAGGGAAGATGATAGACATCAGTCCCCCGGAGGCAAGCTTGGTTGACTTAAATGAATTTAAAAGCGGCGGGGAGATTGCTTCTTTTCTGGAAGGGACTTTTGTCAAAATTGCATTCCGTATGCAGATTGACGAATTGGTAGACAGCAGCATCATGCAGCTATATACCATTGATTTTGCAAAGAGCCTGTATGGAACTTTTATTTCCTCACAGGGACAAAGCGCACCGGAACCAGCTCCGGCGCCTGCACCAGCGCCAGCGCCCGCTCCGGCACCAGCACCAGCACCCACACCGGCACCTGCTCCGCAGCCTGACATGCAGGCAATGAACGGCATGCAGATGGGAATGCCGATGATGAACGGTATGCAGATGGGAATGCCGATGATGAACGGCATGCAGATGGGGATGCCCATGATGCAGCCCCAGATGAATATGAACATTCAGCCTGCACAGTTCCAGAATTTCTCCGGCAATGCAGCTATGGCGGGAGATGAAAATATCGGATTGATCCGTGACGTGCCCTTAGAGGTAACGGTGGAACTGGGAAGAACGAAAAAGTCTATTGCAGAAATACTGGACTTCGCACCGGGAACGATCATAGAGCTTGATAAGATAGCCGGTGAACCGATAGATGTACTCGTAAACGGAAAGTTCGTGGCAAGAGGCGAAGTTGTTGTCATTGAAGAAAGTTTTGGAGTTCGTGTAACTGAAATAGTAAAATAAAAGTTAGGAGAAGAAGACATGGCAAAGAATATTTTAGTTGTTGATGACGCGGCATTCATGCGGATGATGATTAAGGACATCCTGACCAAGAATGGCTACAATGTAGTGGGTGAGGCAGAAAACGGCGCCAAGGCTCTTGAAAGGTACAATGAGCTTAAGCCGGATCTGGTTCTGATGGACATTACCATGCCTGAGGTAGACGGAATCGCGGCTCTTAAGAACATTAAGGGCTCAGACCCCAACGCAATGGTGATTATGTGCTCCGCTATGGGACAGCAGGCAATGGTTATCGAGGCAATTCAGGCAGGCGCCAAGGACTTTATTGTTAAGCCTTTCCAGCCGGACCGTGTTTTGGAAGCCGTTAAGAAGGTTGTAGGCTGATATGCTTCTTACGATCACAACCAGAGCGGACAGCTATGTTCAGTTTATTACGGTTCTCCTTTTGTTTGTGTTTATTCTGGCGATTACCTATCTGGTTACCAGATGGATCGCCAAAACGCAGAAGCAGAGGGTTGGAACCGGTAATCTGGAGGTGATAGAAACCTGCAGAATTTCACAGAATAAGTATGTCCAAATTCTCCGTGCAGGGGAAAAGTATCTGGTGATCGCGGTAGGCAAGGATGAAATCCATATGCTGTCGGAGCTGTCAGAGGAAGAACTGGTATTTCGGGAAGAGACACAGGGAAAGACTCCGGATTTTGCCGGAGTTCTGGAACGGGTCAGGAAATTAAAGGAAAAAGAGAAAGACTAAGGGATGATAAGGCAATATGGGAAAAAGGTTTGCCGATAAAAAGATAATAAGAATGATATGCCTGCTGATGACGGTAGGCATATTGTGCATTATTCCCCGGGTAAATGTTTACGCGACGGTTGATGAGGCAGACACGGGCGAAAGAGATACCACAACGGTTGTCAATGAGCCGGGAAGCGCGGAGGAAGGCGATGATCTGCTGGATTTGAACATTGCCAATGCGCTTACCATTACCCAGAGCGGGGACAACGGGCAGGTTAACGGAACGCTCCGGATCTTGATCACGCTGACGCTGATTGCGCTTGCGCCGACGCTGCTGATCATGCTCACCTCGTTTACCAGAATCATTATCGTGCTTCATTTTACCAGAGCGGCGTTAAATACCCAGACGGCGCCGCCCAATCAGGTTTTGATGGGGCTTGCGCTGTTTCTCACCTTTTTTATCATGCGCCCTACGCTGACACAGATTTATGATGAGGCGGTTGTGCCGATGGAAGAGGGAACCATCACTCAGGAGGAGTTTTTTGACAAGGGTGTACAGCCTCTGCGGGAGTTTATGTATACGCAGACGCAGACAAGTGATGTGAGGCTGTTTTTGGATATCAGCGGCAACGAGTGGGAGAGCGGTTCGCTTGACGACATTCCGCTCACGGTTTTGGTGCCTGCGTTTATTATCGGGGAACTGCGGATGGCGTTTATCATCGGGTTTATTATTTACATTCCTTTTATTGTGATTGATATGGTAGTTTCCTCTACCCTGATGAGCATGGGTATGATGATGCTGCCGCCCACGACCATCTCCATGCCGTTTAAGATTTTATTGTTTGTGCTTGCAGATGGGTGGAATCTGGTCATTGCAAATCTGGTTAAGACATTTTACTAGTACTGGCAGGGACATATTTCCAGTAGCGTAATTTGTGATTATTTGATAATCTGAAACGGAAAGGAAGGGATCACAGTGACAGTTGATGAGGTAACGGCTATTGCCAGTACTGCACTTTATCTGGTAATTAAGGTGGCGGCTCCGGTGCTTTTGGTTTCACTGGTGGTAGGGCTTTTAATCAGTATTTTTCAAACGGTTACTTCCATACAGGAGCAGACGCTTACGTTTGTGCCTAAGATTCTGGCGGTGTTCTTTGCGCTGATTGTCCTTGGGAACTGGATGCTTACGGAAATGTCCGGATTTATGGTAGAATTGTGGTCAAACTTTAACCAGTACATCAGGTGACGTTTATGTTGGAATACGGGTTTACCTTTGGAGATTTGGAATATTTCCTGCTGATTCTGGTGCGTGTGACCTGCTTTGTGTATATAGCGCCGTTTTTCAGCATGTCCAATACGCCCCGCCGGGTGCGCGTGGGACTGAGCATCTTTATCGCCATCCTGCTCTATCAGGCGGTGCCTCATACGGATTTGGAATATGAGACGCTTTTGGGCTACTTTATGATTGTGATGAAGGAAGCGGTGACGGGGTTTTTGATTGGCTTTGCGGCGAATCTGTGCAGCACCGTGGTATCCTTCGCAGGGCATATTGCAGATATGGAGATGGGGCTTTCCATGGCTAATCTGATGGATCCATCCACCAAAGAAAGTTCGACCATCACGGGTATTTACTATAATTACATGGTGCTGCTGATGCTGATGATTTCCGGTCTGCATGAGTACCTGTTAAAGGCGCTGGCGGAAACCTACACGCTGATTCCGGTCAACGGAGCGGTGTTTAGGAGCGACAGCCTGATGGCGGCAATGACGGAATTTATGGCAAATTATATTATCATCGGTTTCCGGATCTGCCTTCCGATTTTTGCATCCATGATTATTCTGAATGCAGTGCTTGGAATTTTGGCAAAGGTGTCGCCGCAGTTAAATATGTTTGCGGTGGGTATTCAGATGAAGCTTTTAGTGGGGCTCAGCGTCTTGTTTTTGACAACGGCAATGCTGCCGGGAGCGGGCAATTTTATTTACACGCAGATGAAACGGGCTGTGGTCTCGTTTGTGGAAACCATGATGTAGCATAATCAGATTTAAGTAGACGAAAAGGTCTGCATAAAGGAGCAGATTCCAATGGAAAATGCCGGACTTTTATTACAATATAATTTACAGTTTTTTGCCAAGGACGGTCCCGGCGGTGAGAAGACGGAGGAGCCTACCAGCAAAAAGCTGGAGGACGCCCGCAAGGAAGGACAGGTGGCAAAGAGTAAGGAAATTGCCAACGCCTTTGGGCTTTTATCCCTGTTTCTGGTGTTAAAGCTTTATGTGGGAACTATGGGAATCCGGTTTCTGGAGCTGTTTTCGGCGGTGTACAATCAGATACCCAGCACAATCAAGATGTATAACGGAGACCTTCCAGTGGCTTCCATACAGGTGCTGATACGGAGCATGATGTTAAGGCTTCTTTTGATCATTGCCCCGATTCTGCTAATCGGCGTTGCGGTGGCGTTTATATGTGATGTGGTGCAGGTCAAGTGGAAGCCCACCACAAAGCCTTTACAGCCCAAATTTAACAAGCTGAATCCGATTAAAGGGTTTGGAAGGATGTTTTCACCCAATTCCATTATGGAGCTTTTAAAATCTGTCTTGAAATTGGGTCTGATCGGATACATGGTCTATTCTTATCTGAAGGACCGGGTAAGCGATATTTTTCTTTTGTATGACATTTCCTTAAATCAGGCAATCGGGATGATTGGGGAAGTGGTGGTTGATCTGGGGATTCGGATTGCGGCGGTCTACATGATCATTGCCTTTTTGGATTTTGCTTATCAGAAGTGGAAATTCAAAGAGGACATGAAGATGACCAAGCAGGAAGTGAAGGATGAGTATAAGAATCAAGAGGGAGACCCTCAGGTTAAGAGCAAACAGAAGCAGCGTATGAGGGAAGCTTCCATGCGGCGTATGATGCAGCAGCTTCCGGAGGCGGATGTAGTCATCACCAACCCTACCCATTATGCGGTCGCCATCAAGTACGATGCGGAAAAGTATGATGCGCCTTATGTGCTGGCAAAGGGAGAAAATTATCTGGCACAGCGGATTAAGGATGTAGCGAAGGAAAATAATATCGAAATCGTAGAAAATAAACCGTTGGCGCGGATGCTTTACGCCAATGTTGACGTAGGGGGATTAGTTCCTCCGGAATTATATCAGGCGGTGGCGGAAGTGCTTGCTTTTGTATACCACCTGAAAGGAAAAGTGTAATAAGAAAGGAGGATAGGCATGAAAAAAGCGGATATAGCCGTTGCGGCGTACATACTTGCTGCGTTTATTATGATGATTGTGCCTGTCCCCAGCCAGCTCCTTGATGTGCTGCTTGCATGCAATATTGCCGTTGCATTTACCGTTATGTTCGGCACGATGTTTTCCAAGGAAGTTCTGGATCTTTCCTTTTTCCCGACTATCCTCTTGTTCACCACAATCTTCCGGATTGCGTTAAATATTTCGTCTACCAGATTGATTTTGACCACCGGAGATCCGGGGCAGGTGGTTTCCACCTTCGGAAGCTATGTGGGCGGCGGTGACCTGATTGTGGGCATCATCGTGTTTATCATCCTTTTGCTGGTACAGTTTATGGTTATCAACAAAGGTTCTGAGAGAGTGGCGGAGGTAACGGCGCGTTTTACCTTGGACGCGATGCCCGGTAAGCAGATGGCGATTGACGCCGACTTAAATACCGGCGCAATCACCGATGCGGAAGCTAAGGCGCGGAGAGATAAGATTCAGGAGGAGGCAAACTTCTTCGGTTCCATGGATGGTGCCGTGAAATATGTAAAGGGAGATGCGGTTGCAGGTCTGATCATCACGGTGGTAAACGTAGTGGGCGGAATTGCAATGGGCGTTCTCAGACAGAACATGGAATTTGCGGCGGCTCTTGACAAATATGTAATCCTGACCATCGGCGATGGTCTGGTCAGCCAGATTCCTTCCCTGCTGATTTCTTTGTCAACCGGTATTTTGGTAACAAAGGGCTCCAAGGATGCGGACTTTGGAAGCGCACTGATCAGCCAGCTTTTCGGCATACCCAAGGTGCTGTATATTGTGGGTTCCATCATTGCGGGGCTTGGCATTGTCACTCCCCTTCCGGATCTGATCTTTTTGGCGTTAGGGCTTACCTTTATCGTCACGGGAAGGATGATTGCCGGAACCATTGAAACGGCGCAGATTGAAAGCGAGGTAGGCGCCGAGGAGGCTGCCGCGGAGGAGATCCGGCAGCCGGAGAATGTAAACAGCCTTTTGCAGGTGGATCCTATCGAGCTGGAATTTGGTTATGGAATCATTCCCTTAGCGGATGTGAACCAGGGCGGAGACCTGTTAGACCGCGTGGTCATGATCCGGCGGCAGATTGCCTTAGAGCTTGGTACGGTAGTTCCGATTATTCGTCTGCGTGACAATATTCAGTTAAATCCGAACCAGTACATTATTAAGATCAAAGGGATTCAGGTGAGCGAAGGGGAAATTTTGTTCGACCACTATATGGCGATGAACCCCGGATATGTGGAGGAAGAGATTACAGGTATTCCCACCTTTGAGCCCTCCTTCCATCTGCCTGCAATCTGGATAACGGAAGGGCAGAGGGAGCGTGCGGAGAGCATGGGCTATACGGTGGTAGACCCGCCTTCCATTATAGCAACCCACTTGACCGAGATTATCCGGCAGTATATTTCAGAGCTGCTCACAAGACAGGACGTTCAAAATCTGGTCAACAATTTGAAGGAGACCAATCCTTCGCTTGTGGATGAACTTTATCCGAAGCTGCTCGGCATTGGTGAAATCCAAAAGGTGCTTCAAAATCTGTTAAAGGAGGGAATCTCTATCCGGGATCTGCTTACGATTTTTGAGACGCTTGCGGATTATGCACCGACCACAAGGGATACGGATATTTTGACGGAGTATGTACGGCAGAGCCTGAAACGAGCTATTTCCAGTAAGTTCTTTCCGGCAAACGAGACTACCAGCGTGGTTACCTTAGACCCTAAGTTAGAGCAGGAGATCATGGGAAGCGTGAAACAGTCGGAGACGGGGGCTTATTTAACCCTCGACCCGGAGAAGACAAAGGCAATCATGAAGTCCGTGGGGAGCGAGACCGACAAGCTGGAAAGCCTGGGCAAAAACCCCATTATCATCACATCGCCGATTGTGCGGATGTACTTTAAACGACTGACGGAAGATTATTTTAAAGACTTGGTAGTAGTCTCTTACAATGAAATAGACAGCAATATTGAATTACAGTCTGTAGGAATGGTGACAGCATGATTATTAAAAAATTTCAAGGGAAAACAGAAGCGGAAGCTGCGGAGGCAGCCAAAAAAGAACTTGGCAGCAATATGGTGATCATGAACGTGCGCAATATTAAGCGCAAGGGATTGTTCAGCTTTTTGCTTCCCCAGCTGGTGGAGGTCACGGTAGCGCTTGAGGAGGAACCGGACCGCGCGCTGTCCATGACGGCGCGGGGAGAAGATAAGCAGATGGCTCCCCCGGGGGTAGCTAGGAGCGGGACACTGTCTGATGGAGTCAAGGCTTCGCCGGATGGGGAGAGCCCGGCTGGCGCGGGAAGCAGACAGTCCGATTTCTTTGATGTGGAAAAGCAGGCGGAAAATAACGCCATCGAAGAAAAACTGGACAGTTTACAGACACTGTTAGAGCAGCAGCTTCAAAAGTCTGATGAGAGTAAGGAAGAGCCGAAAGAGAAAGAAAAGGAAAAAGAAAGCGAAAAGAAGGAAGAGGCAAGTGAGCTGGAGCGCTTTATGAAGCTTCTCTACGGCGCAATGCTGGACAATGAAGTAAATGAGGCTTACGCAAATCAGATTATTGATGAGATTGAAAAGACCAATAAGCCTAACATGCCTTTTGATTACGCGCTGACCAACACGTATCAGAAGATGATTCTCAAATTTGGAAAGCCTGTGGGGATCACCCCTGCGGAAAAGGGAAGCAAAATAGTTTATTTTGTGGGGCCTACCGGAGTGGGAAAGACCACAACGATTGCAAAGATTGCCTCCAAATTCAGCGTGGAAGGCAAAAAGAAGGTGGCGCTCCTTACCACGGATACCTACCGGATTGCGGCGGCGGAACAGCTCCGCACTTACGCCAACATTTTGGAGGTGCCCTTTCGGGTGATTTATTCAACCGATGAGATGGAGCAGGCGCTTATCGATTACAGAGGTTACGATTTTATCCTGGTGGACACAGCAGGACATTCCCCTCAGAACGTAACACAGAGGGAAGCAATGAATACATTTCTCCATGCGGTGGATGGCCGTGTGGAAAAGGAAGTTTTTCTGGTGCTTTCGGCAACCACGAAGCACCGGGATCTGATCAGTATCGCAGATACCTATTCGGCAATGACAGATTATAAGTTGATTTTTACCAAGCTGGACGAAACTACAACATTGGGTAATCTTCTTAACTTAAGACTTCATACAGGCGCATCGTTATCTTATGTGACTTGTGGGCAGAACGTACCCGATGATATTGAAGTGTTCAATCCTCAGAAAACAGTGAAACAGCTTTTGGGTGGAAAAAAAGATTAAAATAAACAGTCAGATTAAAATAGGAGTATACATGGATCAGGCGCAACAGTTAAGGAATATAATTAAAGCGGGAGCCGTCTCCCAGAACAGACCGCTTGCAAGGGTTATCACGGTCACAAGCGGTAAAGGCGGCGTAGGCAAATCAAACGTAGCGATTAATTTGGCGATTCAGTTCAAGAAGATGGGTCAGAGAGTGATCATTCTGGACGCGGACTTCGGGCTTGCGAACATTGAGATTATGTTCGGTGCGGTGCCAAAACATAACTTGTGTGATTTAATTTATCAGGGCAAGAATATCCGTGAGATCATCACTTGGGGACCTATGGAGGTGGGCTTTATTTCGGGAGGATCCGGAATTGCAGGGCTGTCAAATTTGAGCAAGGATTATCTGTTGTATATTGTCAACAACCTTGCGGAGCTGGATGCGATTGCCGATATTATCATTGTGGATACAGGGGCAGGGATTTCGGATGCGGTATTGGAGTTTTTGGTGGCAAGCGGAGAGATTTTGCTGGTGACCACGCCGGAGCCGACCTCCATCACGGATTCTTATTCGCTTCTTAAGGCGTTAAACCGGCATCCAAGGTTTTCCAACGATGCCTCTAAGATTAAGGTGATTGCGAATAAGGTGAGTTCGGAGGAGGAGGGGCACAGCCTTTTTCGGAAGGTGGATTCGGTGGTGAGCCGGTATTTAAAGATTCCCATCACTTACCTAGGGGCAATTCCAAGGGACACGCAGCTTTCCAAGGCGGTCATGCAGCAGATGCCGGTATCTTTGGAGGCACCTTCGGCAAAATCGGCGGTTGCATTTGAGTCGATGGCGGCGACGCTGATGAATAAGGAATTGAATAAGGACGTTAAAAAACGCGGAATGGCGGCGTTCTTTTCTCATATTGTAACAGGTAAAAAATTTAATTCATAGGAGGTTAATATGCTTTCTAAATATGTTATCCCGGGAAATAAAATTGAGATGCAGGCGGTGGAGCGTGCCAAATATATTGACGACACGGAAAAAAAGAAAGTCTACCAGACAAAGGTGTGTGACATTATATCCGAAGATCAGCTGGAAATTTATATGCCCATGGAAAAGTCAAAGCTGATTCTTCTGCCGGTCGGCGCGGAGTATGACATGTACTTTTATACGCAGGCAGGGCTTTATCAGTGTTTCGCCAATGTCATAGACCGGTACAAGACCGATAACCAGTTTATTCTGCTGATGGAGCTGACCAGCAACCTGCGGAAATTTCAGCGGAGGGAATATTACCGCTTAAGCTGCGCGCTGGAAATGAATTCCAGACCCCTTGAAAAGGAAGAGGTTGAAGTGGTGGAGAGAGGAAACAGCTTCTTGGTGCCCGGGCTTCCCTTAAAGAGAAGCGTTATTGTGGACATCAGTGGCGGCGGAATCCGCTTTATCGGGAATTACGCTTACGAGCCGGACAGTCTGGTATGCTGCAAATATAATCTTGTGGTTGACGGCAATGCCAAGGAGTACACACTGGTGGCAAAGGTTCTGATGGTTCGGGAATTGGAAGACCGTCCGGGCGTCTATGAGCACCGCGCACAGTACATTAATATTGACACATCCGAGCGGGAAGAGATTATCCGGTTTATCTTTGAAGAGGAAAGAAAGCACAGAAAACGTGAAAAAGGTTTATAAACGGTTAGTATGCACTCATGAGAAGGGTAGATTGTGTTATACTGTAACGGTAAATTGTTTTGCAGATTGTGAGGCGAAATGTTATGAAGGCAGACGAAAGCAGGGCCGGAAAGAAGATTGTAGCGATTGCTACTTCCACAGGCGGGCCTAAGGCGCTTCAGGTGCTGGTTCCCCTGCTGCCATCCAATTTGAACGCACCGATCATGATTGTACAGCATATGCCGGCGGGCTTTACCAAAGCACTTGCCGACAGGCTGAATCTGCTGAGCCAGGTTTCGGTGAAGGAAGCAGAGGAAGGAGACATACTGGAAAACGGGCATGCGTTTGTTGCCAGAGGCGGAGTACATATGAATGCGGTCAAATGCGGCAAACGGCACATGATCCACTACAGTGATGAACCGCCCCGGGAAGGCGTCAAGCCGTGCGCGAACTATATGTATGAATCTTTGGCAGACTGCGGATATGACGAGATAGTCTGCGCGGTTCTTACAGGCATGGGAGCGGACGGAACAGCGGGACTCCTCAACCTGAAAAAGAAAAAGCGCATAACGGTATTTTCCCAAAAGGAAGAGACATGCGTTGTCTATGGGATGCCCAGAAGCGTGGTGCTTGCAGGGCTTTCGGACAAAGAGTTGTCTTTAGAACAGATCGCACAGGAAATTACAAAAAGTGTGGGGGTAAACTAGTATGGATGTAAGTCAATATCTTGAAATTTTTCTGGATGAAACCAAAGAACACCTTGAAAATTTGAACGCGCAGATCTTACGGCTGGAACAGGAGCCTGAGGATGTGGATACCATCAATGAGATTTTCCGTGCCGCCCACTCCCTTAAGGGAATGGCAGGAACCATGGGATATAAGCGTATGCAGAATCTGACCCATGACATGGAAAATGTCTTTTCGGAGATCCGCAACGGAACCATGAAGGTAAATTCCAATCTGATTGACACCCTGTTTCAATGTCTGGATGCGCTGGAAGAGTATAATAATACCATTCAGGAGACGGCGGATGAGGGAACCAATGACAATCAGCCGCTGATTTCCAAATTGAGCGATTATCTGAAAGCCGCGGCAGGCAAGGCGGATGAGCCGGAACCTGCAAAAGAGCAGGCGGCGCAGGAGGCTCCCGCTGAGAGCGGCAAGGAAGAGAAATGGTTTGATATTAAGGTAGGAGAATCTGAGCTTTCCGTTTTGAAGGCGGCAAAGGACAGCGGCAAGAATATTTACGGTCTTACCGTATATGTCAATGAGGCGTGCTTCTTAAAGGCGGCAAGAGCGTTTCTGGTATATAAGGCAGTTGAGGAGAAGGCGGAGATTATGGTAAGCAATCCGCCGGCGCAGGATATCGAGGACGAGAAGTTTGATTTGGATTTCAGCCTTATTGTCATTTCCGACAGTCCCTTGGAAGAGATTTTACAGTCGGCAGGGAGCGTATCGGAGATTGATAAGGTATTAGGAGGCGTTTATGAACTGCCCGCCATCCCTGAAGCGGAGGTTACACAGCTTGCACCTGCCGCTGAGGCTAAACCGGAGACGGCAGGCACACAGCAGCCGCAGGCCGCACCGGCTAAGACGGCGGATAAGAAGGCGGCGGGCAAGCCGGTGGTGAACCGGACAGTCCGCGTTGACATTGAAAAGCTGGATGGGCTTATGAATCTGGTGAGCGAGCTGATCATAGCCAAGAACTCCTTAGTATCGGCGTCTACCGAGGAGCGTTCCACTAATTCCGGCTTTAACGAGCAGATTGAATATCTTGAAAGCGTCACCACAAACCTGCATGAATCGGTAATGAAGGTTCGTATGGTGCCTATCGAGAGTGTTGTAAATAAATTCCCGAGAATGATCCGCGACCTGTCCAAGAAGCTGGACAAAAAGATGGAGCTGTACATGTCCGGTGAAGAGACGGAGCTTGACCGGACCGTGGTGGATGAGATTGGCGACCCGCTGATGCATTTACTCCGCAACGCGGCGGATCATGGTCTGGAATCCGCAGAGGTCCGCGCTCAGAGAGGCAAGCCGGCGGTGGGTTCTATCTTCCTGGAGGCATATCAGGACGGCAATAACGTTGTGATTGAGGTTCGGGATGACGGAGGCGGAATCGATGTGGAAGCGGTGAAGCAAAAGGCGATTGACCGCGAAGTTATCACTCTGGAGCAGAGCGAGAGCATGAGCGAAAAAGACATTATCAACCTTTTGTTCCATGCAGGGTTCTCCACCTCCAAGCAGATAACGGATATTTCCGGACGAGGCGTGGGGCTGGATGTGGTAAAGTCCAAGATTGAATCTTTAAGCGGCGAGGTAGAAGTGAAATCCAAGATGGGCGAAGGAAGCACATGGATCATCAGGCTTCCGCTTACCCTTGCGATTATTCAGGCGCTTATGGTAATCGTGGGCGGTGAGAAATACGCCATATCCCTTGGAAGCATTCAGACCATTGAGGATGTCAGTCCGGATGAGATTAAGCTGGTTCAGAACCGCGAAGTGATTCATTTGAGGGGCTCGGTAATTCCAATCATCCGATTGAGTGAGGAGCTGGATATTGAAAGCGGCAAATCCCCCGACGAAAATCTGGTTGTGGTCATTGTCAAGAAGGGCGAAAACCTTGCCGGTCTGGTAGTTGATGAGCTGATGGGACAGCAGGAGATTGTCATCAAGTCGCTTGGCAAGTACATCAGCAAGTGTAAGATTATCAGCGGTGCAACCATATTAGGCAACGGCGAAGTGGCGCTTATCTTAGATGCGAACACGCTGATTTAAGGAGGGGAAAAGCATGGAAGAATTAAAAACCATAGATATCAATGCAATTGACGGCAAAAGTGAGTATGAAACCTTCCAGTATATTGTGATTAAGCTGGGAAGCGAACAGTATGGTATTGATATTAAATACATAGATAACATTGTCCGGATGCAGCACATTACCAGGGTGCCGAAGGTAGCGGATTATTTGAAAGGGGTCATTAATCTGCGCGGCGAGGTCATTCCCGTTATGAGCCTCAGACTGAAGATGGCGCTGGAAGCGGACGAAATCACCAAGGCGACAAGAATCATTATCTTGAAGCTGGAACAGCATGGGACGATTGGGATTATTGTGGATGCAGTAAAGGAAGTCGTTACGCTGAGAACGGATGAAATCGAAAAGGTGACTTATGATGCGAAGGAAGACAAGATGAATTTTGTTAACGGCATCGGAAAGAACGGAGACGATTTAATATCCATTCTTGATTTAAATGCAGTTGCGGTAGAAAAATAATAATCGAAGCCGTTATTAGGAGGACCTATGAAAGATCTAAGCATGGAGCAACTAACAGATCAGTATTTTGACGTACTGAAAGAATTGGGAAATATCGGAGCCGGCAATGCGACGACTGCACTCGCTCAAATGATCGATTGTAAGGTAGATATGTCTGTTCCTCAGGTAAGGTTACTGGAGTTCAGTGAGCTGGGGGAAATCGTAGGCGGTGAAGACAAAATTATGGTCAGTATTTTCCTGCAGGTTGAGGGGGATATTGACGGAAGCATTATGTTTATGCTCTCTAAGTCTGCGGCCGCGCATCTGGTCAACAAACTGATGTGCGGAATGCTGGGAATCGATGAACAGAAGGCGGATGCGCACGAATTTGGAGAGATGGAATGCTCTGCAATCAAGGAGGTGGGGAATATTATTACGGGAGCGTATTTAAATGCGCTTTCCGGATTGACCAACATGAAAATTTTTCCGTCAATTCCACAGCTTGGCATTGACATGGCAGGAGCGCTCCTCAGCGTTCCGGCAATTGAATTTGGTGTTTTAGGGGACAAAATTCTTTTGATTCAAACCCAGTTTTCGGATGACATTGTATTGGATGGCTTTTTTATCCTGATTCCGGAGATGGACTCTTATGAGAAAATCCTGAAATCGCTGGGTGTTATGTAAACTGCGAGAGAAATAGAAACGGGAGATGCGGGAAAATGGGTGAAGTTATTAAGGTAGGCATGGCTGATTGGAAAACATGCAGCGGGGAAGATGCAGTGACAACGCTGGGGTTAGGGTCGTGTGTTGGAATAGCTGTCCGAGACCCGGTAACGGGGGTTGGCGGCCTGGCACACATTATGCTGCCCGACAGCACAGAAATCAGAAATAATGAAAACCGCCCTAAATTTGCAGATACGGGCATAGAGGATTTGGTCAAAGCGATTGTTTTAAAAGGCGGAAACCGCGCAAGGCTGGTAGCAAAGATTGCCGGGGGCGCACAGATGTTTTCATTTGGGAGTAAGAGCACGATGATTCGTGTAGGGGAGAGAAACGTTCAGGCAAGTAAAAAGAAACTAAACGAGCTGCGGATACCGCTGCTTGCGGAGGATACCGGGAAAACATACGGGAGAACTGTAGTATTTTATCCGAAAACCGGCGATTTTGTCATCAAAGCCGTAGGAATGCCGGAGAAAGTCATATGAAAAAGAGCAGATTGTTTGCACCGTTTTTAATGCTTTTAGCCGGCGCAATCGCCAGCATTGTGATGTATTATTTTGACTACTCGACAGCGCAGATGCTTCCAAGGCTGCTCGCTGTACTGCTGGTCTTTTATCTGGCAGGCTGTTTCATCCAAAAGAAGATTTTGGGATTTGTGGAACAGATTGAGGAGGAGGAGCGCCGTGCCGGAGAAGTGATTGCGAAGGAAGCGCAGGACGGTGAAGGGACAGAGACGGAAAACGAAGAGGCGGCAGGTGCAGAGGATGTGCCGTTGGAATCTTAAATAAGCAGCGGAGGTAGCAATGGACGAAGCAGGCAGAAATAAACTTTGGGAGAATTATGCGAAAACAAAATCGCCCGACATCAGGGAAAAGCTTATTTTGGAGTATGCGCCGTTAGTGAAACTGGTTGCAGGACGCCTGAGCATGTATCTGGGCTACAATGTGGAGTACGAGGATCTGGTAAGTTATGGAATCTTTGGGCTCATCGATGCGATTGACAAGTTTGACAGCATGAAGGAAGTTAAGTTCGAGACTTATGCAAGCCTTCGCATCCGGGGAGCCATTTTGGATCAGATCCGCAAGATGGACTGGATTCCGAGAACTATCCGCCAGAAACAAAAGAAGATTGACGCCGCCATGAAGGAGATTGAGCTGAGCAAAGGCAGGGCGGCGACAGACGAGGAGATTGCAGAAAGTCTTGGTATTTCGGAGGACGATTATCAAGGGTGGCAGTCTCAAATGAAGATCACGGGAGTGGTCTCCTTAAATGAATTTATGGAGTCGGGAAGTGAAGTTCCGGCAGATCAGAGCAATCAACACCGTTTTGAAGGTCCGGAGGAGGTAGTTGAGAAGGAAGAATTAAAGAAAGTATTAGCGCAGGCATTAGAACTGCTTACTGAAAAAGAAAAGAAAGTGATATTACTGTACTATTACGAGGATTTAACGCTAAAGGAGATCAGCAATGTTTTGGAGGTCTCCGAATCAAGAATTTCACAGCTTCACACAAGAGCGCTTCAAAAAATGAAAACCAAGATGGGAAGTTATATGGGACTATTGTCAATTTAAAGGAATAAGGTGATTTATGAAAAATGGCTATTTTCAGTTAGAGTGCGGAAGTAATGGTACAGGGCTTAAGGTGTTTGCACCCAAGGACGGCGGCAAACCGGTTACAGTCCGGGAAGTGATGGAATATTTAAACCGTGCCGGGGCAAAATATGACCTGCATATTTTAAATAATGGAATAACAGAATCCTACGAATCACAGGCAGAGGAATATTCATTCAAGGTAAATGATGATACTATTCTGGAAGTCAGGGAAAGTTATAACCTAATGATCAGTCCGGATAAAATGCATGCTTCTGCCAGATTTTATCCTCCGTCTGTTCACGGCGAAAGAATGACAGCGGAGGAGTTTTTGCAGGATCTTGAACATAAAGGGATTAAGTCTGGCATCCTTAAGGATATGATTGCATCGTTTTTTAACAGTCCGCGGTACTGCACGGATTTTTTGGTGGCAAGGGGACAGCCGGTGAGGCATGGTACGGATGCCAGGATTGAATACTATTTTGATACGGATTTAAGCACAAAGCCGACCTTAAATGAGGACGGAAGCGTAGACTTCTTTCATTTAAATACGGTAAGCCACTGCAAGCAGGGAGACCTTCTGGCAAGGCGTTTTCCGGAGGATCCGGGAGACCCCGGAACCAATATCTACGGGGAGCGCTCCAATCCCAGGGAAGTAAAGCGCAATCCGCTCCGGTTTGGCAGGAATGTCCTATTAAATGAGGATGAGCAGACCCTGACCGCTGAGACGGATGGGCATGTGACCTTAAACGACGGGCTGGTAGCGGTATCGAATGTGCTGGAATTGGAAAACGTGGATATTTCCACCGGAAATATTGAGTATGACGGCAGCGTGAAGGTTAACGGCAATGTAGTTACCAATTTTTCCGTAAAGGCAAAAGGAAATATTGAAGTTTACGGCGTGGTGGAAGGCGCTTATCTGGAAGCGGAAGGCGATATTATCATTGCCAGAGGCGTTAACGGCATGGCAAAAGGCATCTTGAAAGCAAAAGGCAACGTGGTTTCCAAATTTGTGGAGAATGCAAAGGTGTCCGCGGGAGGATATATTTCTACGGAATCTATCCTGCACAGTGAGGTGATGGCGGGGACGGAGATTCAGGTGACCGGAAGGCGCGGGTTTATCACGGGCGGTCATGTGAGCGCGGCAAACCTGATTCAGGTTAAGACGCTGGGCTCTCCCATGGGAACGGATACGGTCGTGGAAGTGGGGGCGGATCCTCAGCTTAAGCTCCAATACAAACAGCTTCATCAGCAGGCCGCTGAGGATAAGAGAATTATTGAATCGATCAAGCCGGTGCTTACATCCATGGCGCAAAAGCTGAATCAGGGCGTGAAGTTCAAGCCGGAGCAGCTGCAGAATATTAAGGAGATGGTAGCCGCGGACAAAAAGAAGAGACAGGATTTTGAAGAATGCATGAAGAAGCTTCAGGAGATTCAGTCGCTCCTTGATAAGAGCGACAATGCAAGGGTGGAAGTCCGGGATCGTGTCTATACCGGAACAAGAGTCTGCATCGGTGATGTCTCCATGATTGTAAAGGATACCATGCATTACTGCAAGTTTGTGAAAGCGCAGGGCGATGTAAAGTCGGCAGGGTTATAATATAAGATATGTCAAAATTGCAATTTGCAATTTATGTTATAAAGTAATATGAGGTGACATTGGTTCTCAGAAAGGTGTGATGTTATTATGACAATCAGCAGAGTCGAGCTGCAGGGGCAGGTTACCAGAGCGCAGGATTTTACAACAATCAAGCATAATGAGGACAACAAGACGATGGTGGATCAGACCAATATCCAGCGTCAGTTCGATCAAAATGTGGATAACAGGCTTCGGCAGGTAAATCAAAGTGATCAGGCGGAAAACCAGCAGAAGCGTTTTGATGCCAAAGAGAAGGGAAATGGAACTTATTCCGGTGACGGAGGCAGGAGAAGAAAGAAGGAAGAAAAGAAAGAAGACGGAAAGGTCGTGCTCAAAGGCAGAGGCGGCTTTGATATGAAAATCTAATGATGTATGCAGCCGGAAGCGGAATGCTGCGGCTGCATGGAGGTTAATTATGGGAATCATGGAAATCGTTCTTATCGTTCTCGGGGTAATTGTGTTTGTAGGGAGTTTTCTGCTCCCGGCAGGTAAGAAGTCAGATGAAGATGAAAAGGCGCTGAGCGAAGAAATCATTCATGAGATGGTGGAAAAGGAAGTGGAGGGCGCCAAAACACAGATCGGGGATATTGTTGATGAGACGATCACTTATGCGATGGAAAAGACGGAACGTTCTATGGACCGGCTGACAAATGAGAAGATGTCGGCGGTCAACGAATATTCCGATACTGTGCTGGAAGAAATTAACAAGAATCATAAAGAAGTGGTGTTTCTTTATGACATGTTAAATGACAAGCACGAAAATTTAAAGTCTGTAGTCAGCGAAGCCGCCAAAATGGCGGGAGAAGTAAAGCAGACGGTAAAGGATGCAGAAATTCTCGCCAAAGAGGTGGAAAGCAGCGTGGCAAAGGAAGCGGAGGCTGTTCCGGAAGCACTTCCTTTGGAAATCAAAGCTCCCATCCCACAGAGCGCAGCACCGGAGAAGGAGTTTATCCCTATACAGGCGCAGAAGGTGGAGATCCTTTATCCCGAATACGACAGCGGACAGGGCGTTCCTGTCTTTGAGGATGCTGTGGAGACGGCTCCAGCGGGACAGCCAAAGGCGGCGGAGCCGATTCTAGCCACCGTCAAGCCTCCCGTGCAGGCAAAGGAAGCGGAAAGCAGGGGGATAAATCCTGCACCGGAACCGGCGCCGGATGTGGAAGTGACTTTAAATGCAGACGAAAAACGCAACAACAATGACAGAATTTTGGAAATGCACAATGCCGGAAGATCTAATATGGCAATCGCAAAGGAGCTTGGGCTGGGAATCGGTGAAGTGAAGCTTGTGATTGATTTATTTGAAGGATTATAAGATGATGAACTTAAAATATTACCTGCGGGGGCTCGGCGTGGGAATCGTAGTCACCGTACTGATTATGAGCATTGCATTAGGGGGAAAGGAATCCTTAAGCAATGAGGAGATTAAAGAACGGGCGAGAGCTCTTGGAATGGTTGAGGGCGGAACCCTCATAGAGGATGCGCAGACGGCTCTTAATAATATGGGAGCCTCCGGCGGAGAGGTTTCTGACGAGGAGGCTTCCGGTCAGGAGGTTTCCAACAAGGAGGCATCTGATGAGGAAACTTCTGATGAGGGGGCGGAAACGCCTGCCGATGACGGGGAACAGCCGCCGGAAGGAGAGTCCCAATCCGCAGAAGAATCCCAGTCCGGAGAAGGGCAGGAGCCTGCGGATGAGACTGAGGCTTCGGAAGGAGCGGAATCGATGGATGATCCTCAGCCCATAGACGGACAACAGTATATGGTTGACCCGGAACAGACGGAGGAAGCGAGAGCTTTGGAGGAGCCGTCCCCTTCGCCGGAGCCGGAGGAGAAGCCGGTCTTTACCGGAAGGGACGAGCCTGTCACCATTCAGGTAAACCGGGGAGAAGGCTCTTACACGGTATGCAAAAGGCTGGAACAGGCGGGATTAATTGAATCGGCGTCGGAATTTGACAACTATTTGTATCAGAACGGATACGATAAAAAGATCCGCGCCGGAAGCTTTGAAATCCCGGCAGGCGCGGGAGAGGGGCAGATAGCCGGAATCTTAATTGGAACGCAGTAAAAACTCTTGTCATAGAGAATTTATTATGATATAATTTGCTACGTTGCGGTGTCATGCCGCAGAAACTATTAATCACGCATGCTTTGAGCTGTCGGTGCTTCCGGGAGGGAGGTAGGCAGAAGGATAAAGGCATGCGGAAGCAAAACCAAATGGAGGTAGAAACATGAGCGTTATTTCAATGAAACAGTTATTGGAGGCAGGTGTTCATTTTGGACATCAGACAAGAAGATGGAATCCTAAGATGGCTCCCTATATCTTCACAGAGAGAAACGGAATCCACATTATCGATCTGCAGAAGTCCGTAGGCAAGGTTGACGAGGCTTACCGGGCAGTATTTGAGATTGCAGAGCAGGGCGGAACCATTCTTTTTGTAGGCACCAAGAAGCAGGCGCAGGATGCTGTGAAGGCGGAGGCTGAGCGCTGCGGTATGTACTATGTAAATGAGAGATGGCTGGGCGGCATGCTCACCAACTTTAAGACGATTCAGAGCAGAATTGACCGTTTAAGAGCAATTGAGACCATGTCGGAGGATGGAACCTTTGACGTGCTTCCCAAAAAGGAAGTAATTGCCCTCAAAAAGGAATGGGAGAAACTGGAGAAGAACCTTGGCGGTATCAAAAATATGACCAGAATCCCTGATGCTATTTTCGTTGTAGACCCCAAGAAGGAAAGAATCTGCGTGCAGGAGGCACATGCACTTGGAATCACATTGATTGGTATCGGCGATACCAACTGTGACCCTGAGGAGCTTGACTTTATTATCCCCGGCAATGATGACGCGATCAGAGCCGTTAAGCTGATTGTTTCCAAGATGGCGGATGCCGTAATCGAGGCAAATCAGGGCGAAGAATCTCTCACCGCAGAGATGGAAGAGGTTGTAGAAGAGGCACCGGCAACAGATATTGAAGAGGTTGCGGCGGCAGAAGAAGAGTAAGCAGGTTTCACAAGAATCACAGTTAAATATGGAGGAAAATAAAATGGCTAATATAACGGCAGCTATGGTAAAAGAATTGAGAGAGATGACCGGAGCCGGAATGATGGATTGCAAGAAGGCTTTAGGAGAGACAGACGGCGATATGGATGCGGCTGTAGAGTTCCTTAGAAAGAACGGTCAGGCAAAGGCTGAGAAAAAGGCAGGCAGAATTGCGGCGGAAGGGCTTTGCCACGTGTATGTTTTCGATGACAAGATTGCGTCAATTGTGGAAGTAAACTCTGAAACTGACTTTGTTGCTAAGAATGAGGAGTTCCAGAATTTTGTTGCGGCTGTAGCGAGGCAGGCAGTTGAAACCAGCACAACGGATATGGATGAATTTATGGCGGAGAGATGGAATGCAGACAAATCCAAGACCGTAAAGGAAGCCTTAGTCGAGAAGATTGCAGTGATTGGAGAGAATTTAAATATCAGAAGATTTAAGAAGGTAGTTGCCACAAAGGGCTTTGTAGTATCTTACGTGCACGGCGGCGGAAGAATCGGCGTTGTCGTGGAGGCGGCTGCAGATAGAGTGAATGAATTTTTGAAGGAAGCAATGACCAACATTGCAATGCAGATTGCGGCTCTGTCCCCGAAATATGTGTCCACTGAGGATGTCTCTGAGGAGTACAAGGCGCATGAAAAAGAAATCCTGATGGCACAGATTGCAAACGATCCCAAGATGGCGGGCAAGCCGGAGAAGGTTATCGAGGGCGCTGTGGCAGGACGTCTCAACAAGGAGTTAAAGGAAGTATGCCTGTTAGAGCAGGTTTATGTGAAGGCAGAGGACGGCAAGCAGACGGTTGCCCAGTATATTGCGCAGGTTGCCAAAGAGAACCATGCAGAGCTTTCCATAAGAAGCTTTGTGCGCTATGAGACCGGCGAAGGAATCGAGAAGAAGGTTGATGATTTTGCGGCGGAAGTGGCGGCACAGGCAGGGCTGTAATTGAATTATTAAATCAAAATGGAAGACTCCCGGAACTATGGCTGACAGCCAGTTAGAATCCGGGAGTTTTTGTGAAATAGGAAATGATACTGCAGCATTACAGGATACCAAGAAGAATTTGCGAAGCAAATTCTTTAAAGTTGGCATCTATGCCAACTTTTCTTATGGCATATTTATTGAAAATATAGTAAAATAGTTACAGTATCGCTGTAGATTTTATCACAGCTCGAAGAACAGGCAGCAAAGGAGAGAAGACATTGGGAAAAGAGCGTAAGAGAATCACCGTCGGGGTACTGGTAAGCGGGATTCTGGATGAATTTACGGAGTATATATGCAAAGGGGTTTTACATGCCGCCAAAATGCAGGATGTGAATGTGGTTATTTTTCCGGGAAAGTATCTGGACAGGGACTTAAGCACAAACAGGGATCTGATGTATGAATACCAGCACAGTACGGTTTTTTCTTATGCAAGAAAGGAAAACCTTGATGCGCTTGTTGCGGCGACAGACTGTATCGGCTGTTTCACGGACGGGAAACGCATGCAGGAGATGATGAAGCAGTACGAGGGGATTCCCTGCGTGCTTGTGGCATCCAAGATGGAGGGGTATCCTGGAGTCACTTTTGATAATCACGGCGGTATCCAGGAGGGGCTGGAATATCTGATTGAAAAGGCAGGATGCCGGAGATTCGGCATGATTGCAGGACCAGACTCTAACACGGACGCTTATGAGCGGAAGCAGGCGTTTACTCAGGTGTTGGAAGCGCATGGGATTGAGGTGACGGACCGGATGTTTGCCGCGGGAGATCTTTCCAAACGAAGCGTGAATGCTTTCCGGACGCTTTTGGATCAGAATCCGGATTTGGAAGCGGTTTTCTGCGTCAATGACGAGTCCGCAATGGGATTTTATGAGGAGTTAAAGCGGAGAAATATTATGCCCGGCAGAGATATTTCGGTGTTTGGGTATGATGATACCATTGCCTCAGCCAAGTCCCAGCCGTCCTTATCCTCCGTCCGCGCCGATCCGGCTGAGTTGGGGGAACATGCCCTTAAGATGGTACTGCGCATGCTGTGCGGCGAAAAGATAGAGAGCCGTACCATTCCGACCAAATTTGTAATGAGGGATTCTATCCGAAAGGCGGCTGTCAAAGGTGATGAGGCTTCCTCCTATGCGCTTAAAGACGATGCGGAGATTTACTTTGAAGAGATTTTTTATCGGTGCAGGCATGAGGAACTGAAGGAAACTCTGGAAATCCTGCGCCGGGATTTTGATAAGCTGATCGCCAAAATCAGCCAATTGTTTGAACAGTATGATAAGGGGATGGAGTCTTATATTGCCATTCATCAGGCATTGGACGCCTTTTTGGATCACGGCGCAGTCATCCACGGAGATATGGATAATCTGCTGATCGTATTTGAGAAGATCTATCAGTCGCTAAAGAGAAAACAGCCGGATGTGGAAAGCTCTTATCAGCTTCGGGATTTCTTTTCCATCGCTTACCGGAAGATCATCCGCGCCATGGATTATCGGTTTGGAAGCATGAAAAAAGAAGAGGCAGACAACAATTATTCCATGAAGCTGTTTATCCGGGATATGTTACAGTTTGAAAAGGGAAATGACTTAAGCTATGCTTCCGTTTTGAACAATTTGGACTGGTTAAAGATACAGAATGCGTTTCTTTATATTTTTAAGAAGCCGCTTACTCATCTGGACAAGGAAGAGTTTACGGCACCGGCAAGCTTTTATTTAAAGGCATATAAACGGGACGGAAAGGTTTATTCGGTTCCGGCTATCCGGCAGAAGCACAGCTTGAAAGACCTTTTTAATAATCAGGCGACGGCAGGGATGGACAGATACGCCATGCTCCTGCTCCCGTTATTTGTCAGTGAGCATTTGTATGGGCTGCTTTTGTGCGACATGTCTCAGGAATTGTTTGTCAACGGAGAATTTCTCTTAAACCAGATGAGCTCCGCAACCAAGATGATTGACCTGTTAAAGGCAAACGAGCAGATTCAGCAGCAGTTAGAGGAGAGTCTTGCCACTTTAAGGGAAAACAACATTGTGCTGGACAATTTATCCCGTTCCGACGGGCTTACCGGAATTTTGAACCGGAGAGGATTCACGGATGCCGCGGAGGAAGCACTTGCAAAGAACCGCAGGGAAGGGAAAAAGGTCTTGGTGGTCTATGTGGATATGAATAATCTCAAGATTATTAATGACAGGTACGGCCACGAGGAGGGAGACTTTTCCTTAAAGTTCATTGCGGAGACCTTATCGGAGGTGATGCAGGGGAGAGGAATTGCCGGGAGAATCGGCGGTGACGAGTTTGCCTGTATTGCGGAGTATCCGGAGGAGGATGAGGGAGAGAAGCTGCTTTCAGCTGTTTATGAGAAGTTCGACCGGTATAATGCAGGGAGCGATAAGCCGTACAATCTGACGGTCTCAGCGGGGGCGAGGCTTTTGCGGAGCACGGATGCATTGACATTAAAGGAGGCTCTTACTCAGGCAGACGAAAAATTATACGAGGTTAAGAAGCTGCGGAGTAAGGAGGTTGCCAAGAGAACGTAAATTGTGATACAATAGATACAAATCGTGTGTAAGGAGTTTGAAACCCATGAAGGGTACTTATGACCGGAAGAAAGAAATCCGGCGGGCAAGAAAGGTTCCTATGGGTGCAGTGGCTGGTACAATTGTTGTTCCCCTGCTCATCAGCGTGATTTTTGCAGTCAGGGTCTTTGCTTTACAGGATCGGACGCCGCAGGAGCCGGCGGTTCCAGCGGCAGTGATGCAGACGGATGAGGGACAGGAGAGCGGCATTTATACAACAGTGTCCGTGGAAGTATCGTCGAGAGATAAGGGGGAGGGCAGTCTGCCGGGAGACGGCGGGCAGGAGGCTTCGGCTTCTGACAAGATAATCTACCTGACCTTCGATGATGGACCCAGCGGTAATACTAACCGGATTCTGGATATTTTGAAGGAATATAATATCAAGGCTACCTTTTTTGTGGTAGGCAGAACGGACGAGAACTCAGTGAAGGCTTATCAGAGGATCGTTTCGGAGGGGCATACCCTTGGAATGCACTCTTACAGCCATAAGTATGCGGAGGTTTATGCGTCCGAGGAGAGCTTTATCAGCGACTTGGAGGAGTTACAGGAGTATCTTTATCAGGTGACGGGGGTATGGTCAAGGTATTATCGGTTTCCGGGAGGGAGCTCTAACGACGTGAGCAGGGTGGACATGCAGAAGCTCATTGCATACCTGAATGAAAACGATATTACCTACTTTGACTGGAATATCGCTTCCGGAGATGCAGTAAGCTATCTGCTTTCCGCAGAAACGATCACGAGAAATTGTGTCAGCGGGATTGACCGCTGGCCGGAGAGTATGATTTTGATGCATGATGCATCAGAAAAGAATACAACGGTGGAGGCGCTGCCTAAGATCATAGAGCAGATAGAGGGCAGGGGCGATGCCGTATTTCTGCCGATTACAGATGAAACGATTCCGATTCAGCATGTAACGGCGGATCAATAAGAATTTAGACACGAATGGAGGATGTAAAAATGGGTTTTTTCTCAGATTTAAAAGATGATCTGTCACAGGCAGTCAATGAATTGATGCCGGAAGAGGAAGCAGAGGCGCTTGCACAGGCACAGACGGCGGCACCGGATACGCCGGTAAGGGAGCCGATACCTGATTTCAGCGCAGATATCAGCCAGATGCTGGACAATTTGGAGCAGGAGCAGGAACCTGCGAATGAGCCTGAGGAGGAAGCCGTGTATGTAGCTCCCATGGCGGCAAAGACGATGCCGGAACCGAAGACGACGATGTCACGGAAGACTGTCGATGAGGTTTCCGTATTTACGGAGTCCATGATCATCAACGGTAATCTGGCGACAGAAGGGTCTCTTGAAATCAGGGGCAGCATCGTTGGAAACGTGGAGGCGTTAGGCAAATTAAATGTAACCGGCGCGATTCAGGGTAATTCCCAGGCGGCTGAAATTTATGCGGAGGGTGCTAAGATTACAGGCGACCTCAAAAGCGAGGGAAGCATTAAAGTCGGGCAGAGCACCGTAATCATCGGAAATGTTTATGCAACAAGCGCGGTGATTGCAGGCGCAATCAAGGGCGACATTGATGTGCGTGGACCGGTAATCTTGGATACGTCTGCAATCGTGATGGGAGACATTAAATCCAAATCCGTACAGATCAACAACGGAGCAGTGATTGAAGGCATGTGCTCACAGTGCTACGCAGAGGTTAATCCCACGTCCTTCTTTGAAGAACTGAAAAAAATGAAATAGAAAGGCATGAACATGCGGAGAATTTTACTGAAATTAAGCGGAGAAGCTCTGGCAGGAGAAAAGAAAACAGGGTTTGACGAGGACACGGTCAGAGAGACAGCGCTTCAGGTGCGCCAGCTTGTGGAAGACGGGATGCAGGTAGGAATCGTGACCGGCGGAGGCAATTTCTGGCGGGGGCGGACAAGCGAAAGCATTGACCGGACCAAGGCGGATCAGATTGGAATGCTGGCGACGGTGATGAACTGCATTTATGTGTCGGAGATTTTCCGGAGCGTGGGAATGAAAACAGCCGTCTTGACGCCTTTTGAATGCGGATCCTTCACAAAGCTTTTTTCCAAAGACCGGGCAGAAAAATACTTTGCAAAGGGAATGGTTGTCTTTTTTGCAGGGGGAACCGGACATCCTTACTTTTCTACCGATACCGGCGTAGTGCTCCGGGCGGTGGAGGTCGAGGCGGATGTGATTCTGCTTGCCAAATCCATTGACGGGGTTTATGACAGCGATCCGAAGCTGAATCCTGACGCAGTTAAGTATGACGAGGTGAGCATCGATCAGGTGATTGCCGAAAACCTGCAGGTGGTGGATATGACAGCGTCGATTCTCGCGCGGGATAACAAGATGCCGATGTGGGTATTTGGCTTAAATGAGAAGGACAGCATTGTAAATGCAGTAAAAGGGAATTTTAATGGAACAAAAGTAACAGTATAGCAGATTGGAAAGGTATGGTTGTGGGTATGGATGAGAGAATTAAAGTATACGATGAAAAGATGAAAAAGACTTGCGAGCATTTGGCGGGGGATTATTTGGGAATCAGGGCAGGACGCGCAAATCCGCATGTGCTGGATAAGCTTCGGGTGGATTACTACGGAACGCCCACGCCGATTCAGCAGGTGGGGAATATCACCATACCTGAGGCAAGGATGATTCAGATTGCGCCGTGGGAGAAGACTTTGATCAAGAGCATCGAAAAGGCAATTTTAGCTTCGGACATTGGAATCACGCCTTCTAACGACGGGTCGGTTATCCGGCTGGTATTTCCGGAACTCACGGAGGAGCGCAGAAAAGACCTTGTAAAGGATGTCAAGAAAAAGGCGGAGGAGTGCAAGGTTGCCATCCGCAACATCCGCAGGGACGGAAATGATGCATTTAAGAAGCTCGGCAAGGCGGAGGTATCCGAGGACGAGGTGAAGGAACTGACGGATGACCTTCAAAAGCTGACGGATAAGTACATCAAGGAAGTTGACAAGATGATGGATGATAAGTCCAAAGAAATTCTTACAGTATAGTCATTAAGAGGGAGGGGTACGCGGCCGGTGCGGTCGTTGCCCCTTTATACTTATTAACAGGAATTTTCAAAGATTGGAAGAACCACAATTTTCTTCCAGATGAGGTATTGGTTATGGCACAGCAAATGGAACTGGTCATGCCCCGGCATGTAGCGATTATTTTGGACGGCAACGGCAGATGGGCAAAAAGTAAGGGAATGCCGCGGAATTACGGACATGTGCAGGGTGCAAAGACGGTGGAGGTAATCTGTGAGGAGGCGTACCGGATGGGAATCCAGTATCTCACGGTGTACGCATTCAGCACGGAGAACTGGAACAGACCCAAGGATGAAGTGGATGCTCTGATGAAGCTGCTCCGCAATTACATGAAGACCTGTCTGACCACGGCTAAGAAAAACCGCATGTGCGTCCGGGTGATTGGAGACAAGACCGGGCTGGATCCGGATATCAGAGCCCGGATTGAAGAATTGGAGGAGTCTACCAAGGATAACGACGGGCTTCATTTTCAGATTGCATTAAATTACGGCGGAAGGGATGAGATTGTCCGTGCGGTCAAAAAGATTGCCGGACGGATTGCGCAGGGAGAGATCACTGCGGATGAGGTGACGGAGGAGTATTTATCGGAGACGTTAGACACCCACGGACTGCCGGAGCCGGATCTTTTGATACGCACCTGCAATGAGCAGAGAATATCCAACTTTCTATTATGGCAGTTAGCATACACAGAGTTTTATTTTACGCCGACAGCATGGCCTGATTTCTCAAAGGAAGAATTAATAAAAGCTGTAGAAGCATATAATCATAGAGACAGAAGATACGGTCTGATAAAGGAGGAATAAGGGATGTTCTGGACCAGACTTATGAGCAGCATCGTAGTGGCGGCGCTTGCACTTCTCACTATTTTGACCGGAGGTTATCTTCTGGCTGCCGTACTGCTTTATTTGGCGCTCACGGCATTCCATGAACTGACAAAAGCCTGCGGGTTATCGGGGAAGGATGGCAGGACGGGAGGTCTTGAAATAATCGGATATATTGGAATTGTGATTTATTATCTGCTTATGACCTTCTGCGGGGAACGGATTTATCTGTTTTTGATGCTGATTGTGATTTTGATTGCGTTTATGTTTTTGTACGTGTTTTCTTTTCCCAAATATCATGCGGAACAGATTATGTGTGCGTTTTTTTGCACGGCATACGCCCCGGTTATGCTTTCTTTTATTTATTTGGTGCGGGAACTGCCCTACGGGGTCTACTCGGTGTGGATGATCTTTATCAGTTCCTGGATTTGCGATACCTGCGCTTATGTGGTGGGGATGCTGATTGGAAAGCATAAGCTGGCGCCGGTGCTGAGCCCGAAAAAGTCCATTGAGGGCGCGGTGGGCGGAATTGTCGGCGCAGGGCTCGTGGGAGCGCTGTATGCTTATTTTATTGTGGAGCCTGTGATCAGTAAACAGAAGGTGACTTGGGTTTTTGTGCTGATCAGTGCGGTAGGAGCCGTGATTTCTCAGGTGGGGGATCTGGCGGCATCCGCAGTCAAGCGGAATCATGATATTAAGGATTACGGAAAGCTGATACCGGGACACGGCGGAGTTATGGATCGGTTTGACAGCGTAATCTTTACAGCGCCTATGATTTATTTTTTGGCACTGCTCTTGATACACGGATAATCGGGAAACAGGATTGAGATAAGAAGGATACGGGCAATGAAAAAAATCGGGATATTAGGTTCTACCGGTTCCATCGGAACGCAGACACTTGAAATTGTGAGAAATAACAAAGATTTGCAGGTAACGGCGCTTGCGGCAGGCAGCAGCGTTTCCAAAATGGAAGAGCAGATCAGGGAGTTTCGTCCCAGAACGGCGGTGATGTGGAGCGAAAAGGCTGCAGGGGAGCTGAGAGTGCGCACGGCGGATACGGGCACTAAGGTGCTGAGCGGAATGGAAGGGCTTTTGGAGCTGGCAGCCTGTCCGGAAATGGATGTTTTAGTCACGGCGATCGTGGGAATGATAGGGATAAAGCCCACCATTGCCGCAATTGAAGCAGGCAAAACCATTGCCCTTGCAAATAAGGAAACATTGGTCACCGCCGGGCATATTATTATGCCCCTTGCAAAGGAGAGGCAGGTTTCCATTCTGCCGGTGGACAGTGAGCACAGCGCGATTTTTCAATCTATGCACGGCGAAAACAGGGAAAGGGTGCGAAAGATTCTTCTGACGGCTTCCGGCGGTCCTTTCCGAGGCAGGAAGCGGGAGGAGCTGACCGATATTACCGTGGAAGATGCATTAAAGCATCCCAACTGGTCCATGGGAAAGAAAATCACGGTGGATTCCTCCACTCTGGTCAATAAGGGGCTGGAGGTGATTGAGGCAAAATGGCTGTTTGGGGTAGAGCCGGAGAGAATACAGGTGGTGATTCACCCTCAAAGCATTATTCATTCCATGGTGGAATACGCGGACGGCGGGATTATGGCGCAGCTGGGGATGCCGGATATGAAGCTTCCCATCCAGTATGCACTATTTTATCCAGACCGGAGACCTATGGAAGGAAAGAGGGTGGACTTTTTTGAACTTGGTTCCATGACCTTTGAGAAGCCGGACATGGATACCTTCCGGGGACTTTCGATGGCGTATGACGCGCTTGCGGCGGGCGGGAGCATGCCTACGGTATTTAATGCGGCAAACGAAAAGGCGGTTTCATTGTTTTTGGAAAAGAAGATTCGATTTTTGGATATTTACGATTTGATACAGGGGGCAATGGAATCCCACAAAACGGTTTCAAATCCTTCCGTGGAGCAGATTCTTGAGGCGGAAGCGGAAGCTTATGACTATATTATGCGCTCAGGCAGGAGGAGTTAAGATTGGCAGTTTCGATTATATTCTTTTTGATCATCTTTTTTGTGGTTGTAATCTCTCATGAGTTCGGGCACTTTATTGTCGCCAAAAAGAACGGCATTCGCGTGGTGGAATTTTTTGTAGGGATGGGACCGTCGCTGTTTTCTTTTACCAGAGGGGATACCAAGTATTCTTTAAAGCTGTTCCCGATTGGCGGAGCCTGTATGTTTGAGGGGGAGGATGGTCTTGCCGCGGAAAAGGGCGAAGCATCGGAGAGAGCGTTTCCCAATGCGCCGGTCTGGGCAAGGTTTGCAACGATTTTTGCAGGTCCCTTTTTTAACTTTTTGACGGCTTATGTGATGGCGCTTGTTATTGTGTGGGCGTGCGGGGTGACGACCACGGAGGTGCACACGGTCAACGAGGGAAGCAGCGCTGAGACTGCCGGATTAGAGGCAGGCGATGTGATTAAGAAGATTAATGGCAAGAGCGTTCATTTAAGCGCGGAAATCACCTTAATCTCCCAGCTCAACACGGAGGGGGAGGCGCTAAGTGTGGTTTATGAGCGGAATGGTCAAAAGTATACCACGGTAATCAATCCCACTTATGATGAAGCAGACGGACGTTATTATATGGGGATTGCGGTGGGAGAGTACCTGGAATGCAATGTGGGGCAGACCTTTTCCTATGCATTTTACACCATGAAGTATTTTGCGGAGGCGACCTTCAAGAGCCTTGGGATGCTGGTGACCGGAAAGCTTTCCAGAAACGATGTCTCGGGACCGGTAGGGCTGGTTAAAATGGTGGATGACGTTTATGATGCGGTAAAGCCATACGGCGCATGGGATGTGGTGCTTAATATGATACAGATTGCACTGCTCCTTTCGGTGAACTTAGGAATCATGAATCTGCTCCCGATTCCGGCACTTGACGGCGGACGGTTGGTATTTTTGCTGGTAGAGGCAGTCCGTGGGAAACCGGTACCGCCCGAAAAGGAAGGACTGGTTCATTTTGCAGGGATGATGGCACTGCTTGTGCTGATGGTGTTTGTTCTTTTTAATGATATAACAAAATTTTTTTAACTGAAAAATATTCGAGAGGGAAAATCCTTGTGCAGAATTGACAAAATTGACATTTTGTTCAATCTGTACAATGGATTTTTTTGTTTGGAAGGGCTACAATAAGCATATTCTATGATTCTAAATTCTAAGCGGGGGCTCACCGCCAATTTCAGAAATCAGTAAATAAGAAGAAAGAAAAGAAAGAAAAGAAAGAAAAGAAAGAAAAGAAAGAAAAGAAAGAAAAGAAAGAAAAGAAAGGAAGGACGAAAATTGAAGATTTTTTCCGGGGTATACTGGGATCAGGGAAGAAGAAAGAACAATCAGGATTCCATTTTACTGCAGCAGATACGGGCAGGAGGCGGAAGGATTTTGCTGGCGGTAGTGTGTGACGGGATCGGAGGGCTTGAGCAGGGGGAAAACGCCAGCGGATATGTGGAGGAAAGGCTCATGGAAGTCTTTTATCATGAGACCATTCCCCTGCTCCAAAAGAAAAAGGGAGGAAAAGTGATTCTGCGCAGTTTTCTCCGCTGTCTTTACCAGGTCAGGGAGGAGTTGTGCCGCTATGCGGGGGAGAGGGAGATCAGCCTGGGAACCACCATGTCGCTGTTATTGTTATGGAAAAGGCGTTATCTGATTCTGCATCTCGGCGACAGCCGAATCTATTATTATCGCGGGAAAAGAAGAAAACAGTTGACTGCCGACCATTCCGACGGAGGAAACCGGCTTTCTAAATGCATCGGTTCTTTTCCGTATCAGGCTCCCGATATTCGATTCGGCAGGCGGAGAGGAAGCTGCGGATTTTTGCTCTGTACCGATGGATTTTACAGAAAGCAGGACGAGACGGGATTTTCGCTGTTATGCCCGGCAGAAGTAAACAGCGGGGAGCAGGCGCAGAGAAGGCTGGAAGAGATGGCAAAAATTGCGTTGAAAAGAGGGGAGAAGGATAATCTGTCCGCCGTCTATATCAAGGTGGATTGAGACGGCGGAGGTGATTTTAGGGAAATGATGATGGTAAGAGAAGAGATGCAGGAAGGTATGCAGGAAGAGATGCAGGAAGGTATGCTTTTTCAAAAGTACGAGATGATTGCGCCCCTTGGAGGGGGAACCCAAGGGCAGGTCTTTTTGGCAAGAGACAGGCACCTTGACAGGCTGGCGGCAATAAAAATTTGTGACGCAAAGGAATCCGGAGGCGAAAGGGAGGCAGAAGCCGGCTGGGAAAAGCAGCCGGATGATCAAATGGTTCGGGAGGCAAGGCTTCTAAAGGAATTGGAGCATCCCTGTCTTCCGGCGGTATATGACTTTTGGCAGGATGGGGGAAAGAGCTGCCTGGCTATGGAATATGTGGATGGAATTACCCTTCGCGCCTATTTAAAGAAAAACCGGACAGTACCGGCAGAACAGGCTGTTCAGTGGGCGGTTCAGCTGTGCGGAGTGTTATCGTACCTTCACGGGAGAGGGCAGGAGCTGGTTTATCGGGATTTGAAGCCCGAAAATATTATGATTCGTCCGGATGGCAGTATCAAGCTGATTGATTTAGGCGGAACGCTGTGTTACCGCGACAGCCTGCACGGCAGGGGAACGCTGGCGGGAACGCCGGGGTACTGCCCTCATGAGCAGTGGAAAGAAAAGCGGGGCGATCTTACATGGGATATTTACAGCCTTGGGGTGGTTCTGCATGAAATGCTCACGGGAATCCATCCATCTGGAATGTCCGGAGCGCTCCTGCCCATCAGGGGATACGACAAGAGCCTTCCTGACGGATTGGAAAGAATTGTTGCAGTCTGCACGGCACCTCAAAAGGAGAACCGTTATCAAAGCATGGAACAATTGAAGGAGGCGCTGCTTCATTATAAGCAGGAGGGAATCAGGGGACGGATTTGGTGGAAGGCAAAAAAGGTTCTGGTGTACGGACTTTTCGGGACGGCGTTTGGGACGCTGGTCATTCCTTTATTTCGAGGTATTCCGGAAAATGAAATTCCATTTCCGTTTCTCGTGAAACCGATTCTTTTGACGCTGACAGCGGCGGGACTAAATTTTTTGCTTTTGAGAGGAAGGAGACTTGGAAAAGATTTTATCAAGCAGGAAAAAAATGTGAGGCTTACCGAAAAGAAGTTTTTGGGGTTATATCTTCTGTTCTTTTTTCTGCTGGGGTGTGCATTTGGAGAGACGGCGGTACAGACCAGAAGCCTCTGCTTTGGCGGCATCGGTCAAGAGATGAGCGCTTATGCCGGAGAAAAGGAAGAAAAGCTTTGGGTAGAGATGCGGGACGATGAGGGGAGAAAGATGCTGCTTAAAGATGGCGCGGTGTATGTCCCCAAGGAATGTGTCCGTTTTGAGATTCCTTTAAAAAGCCTTCCGGAGGAGACCATCCGCCTGCAGATGGCGGCGGAAGGGGAAGGAGGGAATTTGTATGTGAGCAGGGTGTTTTTGATTGGAAGGGAGGAGGGGGAAGCTGGCGTCAGTGAGGATTATTGATTCCGCGAGGTCACATACCCCGCTGTTCAGCAACGCTGCAAGTTTGATGCTCTGTGCTTGCAGTGGGGTTGTTGACCTTGCGGATAACTCTGCATGGATTTCCCACAGCAAGAGAATCGGCGGGAATATCTTTGGTGACAACGCTTCCGGCGCCGATAACACTGCCGCTGCCAATTGTTACGCCGGGAAGAACAATGACACCGCCGCCCAGCCAACAGCCGTTTCCGATTCGGATGGGAAGCGCATAAGTCCGGCAGAAATATTCATCGCTTTCGGGAGTCCAGTCAGGATTCAGGCGCAGAGAAAGGTCAACGGGATGTGCTGCGGTATAAAGCTGTACATTGGAAGCAATCAGGACATTGTCGCCGATTTCAATTTTATTGCAGTCCACAAATGTGCAGTTCATATTGACGGATACGTTGCTGCCAATGTAAATATTACAGCCGTAATCGCACAGAAATGGCTGGCCGACAGATACATTTGTGCCTATGTGTCCAAACATTTGCTGTAAAAGAGCGGTCTTTTCTTCCTTTTGCTCGTAAGACAGGGCGTTGTAAGCGGAGAGGAGCCTGCGGGTCTTTTGTTTATATTTTAAAAAGATTTCATCGTGGCAGTTATAATATTCGCCTGCCAGGCATTTTTCCAGTTCGGTCATGCGGGTTCTCCTATGTTCTCTCCTGTGCGGAGGCGGTGATGGATAAAAGGGGGAGTAAGGTTATTATAACAGGGGAAGGTGCGGGGAGCAATTGGTTTTTGTGGGTTGAAGGCGCTGAACGGAATATATTGGTGAAAATAGTGTTTGGGCGATGAAGTTCCGGTTTAGTTTGATTAGGCGTATTATTAAAACGACCACTCGTATCAAGA
>JAMPGL010000024.1:0-23586 GCA_023663945.1 Lachnospiraceae bacterium
TGAATTTTCTTCTTGAATTTTCAGGGCTGCATTGCTGTTTATTTGTCAAGGTACTAACTCATTATGTACGAGTTTTCCGTGCTTTCGACTTGTTTGTCGTCCGCAACGAAATTTACTATATCACCCTGTTTCGATAATGTCAACAGTATTTTTAAAAAAATTGTAGAAAATTTTACACATTTTGAAAAATATAGAAAAAAGCCCATAAAATGGGCTTTTTAACCGTTTAAAATGATGGGATTTAATGCTATAATGCTTTAATCTAATGAAATTGTCGCATTATCATCTACACTTTTCATTGTAAGTGCCAGCGACTCAATCTGACCTGCCTGCTCACTAGAAACTTCTCCCACTACCACCAGCTCAATGCTCTCTCCTGCCGCCAGCGTTCCCTGATAATAAGCCATGTCATTTAGCAGCATAGTCGTCAATGCATTCTGCTCCACGCCGTTGACAGCAATCTTGTATCTAGTCTGCCCTTTTGCCAAGTCAAGCACTGTCTCCACGCCGGATACATTTTCCACCTGAAACTTTAAAACCAGAAGCTTATTGTTTTCTGTCGCGCTCATAAAGAAAAAAACATCATCGCTCATCTCCGTCGGATAAGAATCGGCAATCTCATGTCCGGTATATGTGATGGAAACTCCTTCAAGCCCCAAAAACTCATCAACAGATTTCGGTGCTTCTTCCGTCTGGTCGATCACCGTCGCTTCATCTGCCGGGATTCCTTCGCTTTCAGCCGGTTCCTGCTTTTCCTCTTCACTGACAGGCGCCTCAGCCGGAGCTTCCTCCGGAACGCTTTCTTCCTCCTCGATCATCTCAACAGGCACAAGCTTTGTAACGTGCTTCTGGTCAAATTTTAATAATTCGCCTGCCGCAAATTCTACCACCAGTTCCTGCTGCTGCTCTGTCATCTCCGGAATGGCATTCCCACACCCGGTCAGGCAAATCCCGACTGTTCCTATTATCAAAGTTTTAATCCATGAATGTTTCATCATTAAGCTTCCTCTCTTCCTGAATGTTCTGCTCTGTTAAAATTGATGGTTCCTTTGGGGGTATCCGTTCTTCCTGCTCTGCCCTGTTTAATTTTTCCGCTCTTTTCCTGTCCGCTTTCTTTTCCAATAATATATATAAGAAGGAAATGAACAACGCTAAAACTCCTACTGCCAGAAAAACAATAATCCTGTAAAATGTGCCGACTTCAATAAAATCATATAAGACCAGCTTTAAACAGACAAGCGCCGCCGTAATTAACCCGTATATTCTGACTCCTTTATCATCCACTTTAAAACCAATTCCTACACATGTCAATGCTACAGCCATAAGAAGAATACTTGCGATCACCGGCGTAAAAAAGCTTCCCAAAAGCGCATAACAGGTTAAAAAGACCGCCGCAACTAAATATCTTCTGGGAAGATGAATCTGGTATCGTTTGCTGAACACCAGCATAATCGATGCCGTGCCAAGCACCATCATGACCAGACAGACCGCCGTATCACGCACAAGCAGCGCCGTCAGATAGGTTCCCGACATAAAGATGATGCTAAAAATATTATATGGCTGTTGATTATACTTTTTCAACCATGGAAGGTTGTTAAATAAAAGAAAAAATATCAGCAGGATTACCGCGCAGACAGGATAAAACCATTTATCATCAAATCCATGCTCATCCAGTACATAGTAACATTGCCGCCACCATATCAGAAGAATGCTTGTTACGGTAATTATTTCCAAATGAAACGCCCGGTAACAAACCCTGCACATGCCGATTACCAGTGCGCCCGCCAGAACCCAGCAGAACCAATAATCTGCAAACCAGAATCCCATAAGCCCGACCCACGCCGATGTAATTGCTTCAAGTACGCTGATTTCCTTTTGTTTACTGCACAGTTTAACAAGCAAAAATGCTGTCAAAATCCCCAGCACGCTTTCCAATTCATACTCGGAAAAGGAATTAAGCAAAAGAATAGCAAAAACTGCATAATATACCTGCGACCACCTTCTTCTGTCATCCTTATTCCAGAAGAGGAAACTCAGCGCACAGACCACCAAAACCAGAATTTCCGCCACCAGATGTACAAACAGCGCCACATCCGCCGCTTCCATCCCTGTTCCCATATTTCCTATCAAAAAAAATAAAAACAGGCATAAACCGTTTCCAATGCAGATAAAAGGAAACAATTCCCCGCCCTTTCCTTCTCTGCACTGAACATAAGACATAAAGTTCATTACAATAAACGAAGTGACTAAAAAAATAATCAAATACACCGCGCCGATTTGTCCGCCCCACGCCATACCCGCAATGACCGACATAAACAGGATATTGGCAATCAGGTGAATCATGTTAATCATGCTCCGATTCTTTTCCTGCTGAAAGAACACGCATACCATATTAATAATAAACAGCATCCCGGTAAGCATCAAAAAACTAAGATCGTCCCGAAAGCTTCCCATAAAGAGCATGCAGACATAAAAACCCAAAAGAGCAATCAGCCGAATTGTCGTTGATTCCCTCTTACGCCCGTAAAAAATTGTAGCCGCCGCAATAACTAACGTGATTCCCATAGCGGCAATCCCGTTAAAGGTATGAAGAATCAGATAATTGACAATACCAGCGATATACATCACGCCGACGCCGATTCCGGTAATCACATGCGAAAAGGCGGGAAGTTTTTTGTATAAAAGAAGCTCCGACAAAATAATGAGCGCAAGAGCCGCAACATAAAAACAAATTCCCTGCCAAAAAACGTTCAAAAAATTAAAACTGAAAATCACCAGCGCCGCCAGAACAAAGACAGCTCCCACCATGCCGAATAAATGAATCCCTACTTTAAACTCTACGGAATGACCCGCCGGAATCCCCATTCTCTGCTTGTAAATCTCGTATGTCCTTGACGCTTCCCGCTCCACCTGCTCCGGCGAAGCTTTTCCGCTTTCTAAATCCCGTATCATCTGATTTATATATCTGTCATACTGAGGGTCTTTTGACATTTCCAAAAGCCCTGTCAGCCGGTTTTTAACACTCTGCACACTCTGCCCGTTCATTTATTGCTGTCAACCTTTCCCATATTTGTAGTAAAAGCCATAACAAATTGCACTTTTAACTATAATTCAAACCAGAACTCCACGCCGTTATCATAGTTAAGAACTCCGTAATCCTGATTCATGGAATTCATGATTGCCTTGACAATTGAAAGCCCTACTCCGCTTCCCCCGTACTCTCTGGTTCTTGCCTTGTCTACCTTATAAAACTTTTCCCATACCTTAGAAAGACTCTCCTCCGGAATCGGCTGTCCTGTATTAAAAACAGAAATCCGGACCTTGTCGCCCTTCTGGACTAATTTTACATCAATAATCTTCTCAAATGCAGCATGATTCATCGCATTACTAAAATAATTACCAAAAACCTCTTCCACCTTAAACTCATCCGCCCATACATAAACCGGCGGATACTCTTCCATCTGAACCCGGATTCCCTTCTGTTCGCACAAAAGTTCCACAGACTGCAGATAATTTTTAATCAGTGCCGTAACATCAAACCGCTCCATGGATATGGTATCGTTTCCAAATTCCAGCTGGTTTAAAGTAAGGAGCTTTTTGACCATATTATTCATCTTGGAAGCCTCATCCATGATGACCTCACAGTAAAAGTTCCGGCTTTCCTCATCGTCGTTTACCCCTTCCCTGAGACCTTCCGCATATCCCTGAATAAGTGCAATGGGCGTCTTTAACTCATGGGAAACATTGGATAAAAACTCAATCCTCATTTCATCTATCTTGTTTTTCTTTTCAATGTCACGCTTCAATTCATTGTTTGCACTTTTTAACTCTGAAATAGTCGTTTCCAGCGTCTCCGAAAGTTCGTTGATGTTCTGCCCTAGGAGCGCTATTTCCGTCCGGCTCTTTCCCGTATATTTAGCATCAAAATCCAAATGTATCATCTTCTCGGAAATATGAGTAAGCTCCATAATCGGTTCCGTAATCTTCCGGGAAACATACAAAATAATCAGTGCGCTGAATATAGCCGCGCCCACTCCCACATAAGCCAAAAAACGGTTTGCAAGAGCCACGCTCTCACGGATTCCCTCAAGAGGCGTCCGGAACAAGAACAGATTTCCATTATCCAAGACTCCCCACATGTCCACGTATTCCTGTTGAAGCCGCTCTTCCTTGATAATGTTCATCTCATAATTTTCTTCCGCAGCCAGCGTCTTGATTTCCGCATTCCGGTTCTTTTCAAAAAGATACTCCAACAGCTGCCTGCTCAAAATCTCATAGTCGCTCATGGAAGTCTTGATGGTCTGCGTCTGCGCATCTAAAATAATAATATTAATATTATTCCTGCCGCAGATCTTTTGAAACTCAATATCAAACTTATCGCTTCCGATGGTTCCCTCATTGGAAGCCTGATTAATCACTCTGTAAGCATTCATCATTGCCTTCTGCTTATTCTGCATATAATAGTCTTCCAAAAATGTATTATTGATAAACCAGCACAAAAGCACCGTTCCTGCCATCAGCAGACCAAAGACAATCGCAAACTGCTTCCGAATTGAAAATTTCAAAAAATGCCATCTCCCTTATCCGGTCTTACTTATTATTTTCTTTGAGAAATTCAATAAACTTTTCTGCTTGAAGCGGTCTTGAAAAATAAAATCCCTGTATATAATCAATTCCGATTTTTTTCAATTCCGTCAGCTGTTCCGCGGTCTCAACGCCTTCCGATACCACCTTTAAATTCATCTCATGTATCATATTCACAGTCGCCTGCAATACAAATTTTGCCTTTTCACTTTCAAAGTAAGCCTTGGTCATATTACGGTCAAACTTAACAATTTCAACCGGCATGTCCACAATATAATTGAGATTGGACTGTCCGTTTCCAAAATCATCTAAGGAAAAGGCTATCCCATCCTTTATCATTGCATTCATATTGTCAATAAGAATACTCTTCATGACAATCGATGCAGACTCTGTGATTTCGAGATTAATCAGCGCCGGATCCACCTCATAGCGTTTCATAATCTCTATGTAATTTGCCGATAAATCCTTGCTCTCACACTGGATCACCGACAGATTTACTTCTATATATTCCAGCCCATATCTGCGAATATCATTTTCTTTGATGAAACGGCATGTTCTCGCAAAGACGATTTCTCCAAGTCTGCTGATCTGTCCGGTCTCTTCCGCCGCCGGTATAAAATCATTCGGCATCAGAATACTTCCATCCTCTTTACGGATACGCACCAACGCTTCCGCCGCCACAAACTTATCTTGGTGAATGGAATAAATCGGCTGAAAGAAAACTTCTACTCTCTCTTCATCCATCGCCGCCTTTAACTCCGTCAAAATCTGTTCCCTGATGCGCTTTTGCACGATGCTGTCCTTATTCAGGACAAAAATCCTCTCCTCCGGGCTGTTCATATGGTGGGTCTTGAAGAATTTTAACAGCTCCAGCAATTCTCTTTCGTTTTCGGCAACCTCCTTGCTGGGAATTGCCAGATATGAGGGCTGTAAAAAAAACCCCTCCAAATCGTCATCTTGAAGCCACCCCTTCCGGAACCGGCTTTCGATTGCCACATAAGTCTCCCTGAGCTCTTCATGGCTGTTAAAAACAATAGAAAATTCCTTATCATCCGTCTTGAAAATCCTGCCTGCCGAAGAGGAACGCAAAAACTGCGTAATTTTCAAAATTGCCGCTTCCAGCTGATCCGCCTTGACCTCCTTAGACTGACGATCCTTCAAAATAACCAAAATGGCGCAGAAGTCCTCCTCCTCGCGGTATTTCTGCTTCATGTAATCTGCAAAAGCATAACGATTGAAAACGCCCGTCTTTCTGTCAATGTTGGCTTCCGGATTCTCCAGTTCAAAAAACAAGATAACCATTCCAAGCGCACTGGTAAATCCGACCAAGAGGAGCTGATTAAAGAAAAACTGTATCAGTGCCGCCACAATCCACATTCCCAGCCAGATCATAATCGCCCTGCGGCGTTTCCACGTCATGATTCTTCTGTTCTTGGTAATAATATATAAGGTGCCCAGCAATAAGGATAACGCGCCCACATAGGTCGCTATGCAGGCGGGACCATAAGTGTACGCCACATTTCCCTCGCAAAAAATATGAATCGGAATTGCCAAAATCACAATACTCATCATCAAGACGACAGCTCCCAATACATTTGCATAACGGCTTGTTGTTTCTTTGTGATAAATATCAGAACAGGCATAGATCAATGCCATATATCCGTTTCCAATCAGAGAAATCAGATATGCCTTGCATTCCAGATTCACCAGCCACAGTGGAAACATGTCGCGGTTTACAATCAAAACAATCGATAATATATCCAGAATCAGACATGCTATCGTTACATTCAGTGCTCTTTTAAAAAGCTTTTCTGTGTACAGCCCCATTACTTCCTGCCGGCTGTAAAAGTATTGTAAAAGGAACAAAACCAGCAATCCACCGATCTGCATTTGAATATTCATTGCGTTTAAAAGCCCTTTCTATCCCATAATTGCATTCTTCCTTTTATTCTACCATTTTTGGACGGTTTTGACAAATTTTTTAATGGGCACGTTATTCACACTCAAATTTGTATCCCATGCCCCATATTGTTTTAATCAGATCTCCCTTACTCCCCATCTTACTGCGGAGCTTCTTCACATGCGTGTCAATGGTTCTGGCATCTCCAAAATAGTCATAATCCCACACATTATTTAAAATCCTTTCTCTGGAAAGCGCAATCCCTTTATTCTCCAAAAAATAACTTAAAAGTTCAAATTCCTTGTAGCTTAAATCTATGGATTCCCCGTCGATGGTCACGCTATGCGCCGCTTTGTTAATCACGATTCCTCCTGCCTCAAGAGTTTCATCCATTTCCAGTTGATTTGTCCTTCTGAGGATTGCCTCCACCCGCGCCACCAGAATTTTGGGGCTGAACGGCTTGGAAATATATTCATCTACCCCCAGCTTAAATCCTTGAAGCTCGTCCCGCTCATCTCCCTTTGCGGTAAGCATGATCACCGGAACCTTGGAATATTCCCGAATCTCCCTGCACACGGAAAATCCATCCATCTTTGGCATCATCACATCCAATATGATCAATGCAATATCTTTTTGCTCATAAAAAATATCCAGTGCCTGACTTCCATCCTCGGCTTCAATCACCTCGTAACCGCCCTTTACCAAAAAGTCGCGAACCAGCTTCCGCATTCTTGCTTCATCGTCAACTACAAGAATTTTAAGTCGCTCCATAAGAATCCTCCATCTCTTTTACCCTAAAACTGATTTTGGAATCAGTATAGTACAAATTTATGATAAAAATGTGAATTATTCCATGTCAAGCATATTTTCTTTTTCTTTTACGGCTCTTTCCCTCTCAGACAATTCCTGCTCCCAGGAAGCGTACTCATTTAAAATCTGTTTTCGGTAATTTAAAATATTGGGATTTTTACTGTTCAGCATGATCGCAAACATCGCCGCAACCAAAATGACAAGCAGAATATTGACTATCACGGAAGTCTGCAGCCTCTTCTTGTCCGCACTCACCTTCTGAGAAGGCCTGACCCTCACGCGGACTTGTTCCTCAGGCGCTTCGCTTTCCTTGTGCGAAAATGTCTGGTAAAGGGGAATTGGGCGAATCTGCTCATTCTTCGCGCCGCTGCGCTGCAGCTGCCTCTGTAACTTTTTCAGGTATTCCCAGCCAATGGGCGTCTCAAAAATCTTTTCATCCAAAATCTTATCATAAACAGCTATCATGCTCTCCGCATTTTTCCCCTGAAGCTTTGCATCAAAATAATCCGCCTTAATCTTTTCTACCTGCGCTTCTTTCGCATCTTCTATGGACATAAAACGGTATCCATCCAGACAATAATCTTTTTGTTCTGCCATAACAAACTCCTTTTACCTTTCCCTAAATATGCTCCCACAGTTTTTATTGTCATTTTTTACTTGATTTATGCTCCTCCATTATAAAAATTGCCGCACCGCCGTGGAAAATGTGACTGTCTTTGCTCTTTAGCTATGATAGAATACTCCACAAGGACGACCGTGTTGCAGGGTGGGCTGACCTTCTATTCTTTACAGAATGGAGGTGATGCCTATGAAAAATCATTTTGATTTTAAGGATATGCTGACCTTTGGCATATTTCTTTTGGCACTGCTTACATTCATTTTCACGTTTTGTAAGTAAAGCCACATAGAAAACCACCCCTAAACTTTGACCAGCGATGGGGGTGGATTTTCTATCTACATTATTGTGTCAACCCACCTTGTGGGCGGTTGTTCCTTTTATTTACATGCTTACTATAGCATGCATTCCCTGCTTTTTCAATAAAAATCTTTTTAATGGAATAGGCGGGAGTCGAACCCGCGTCCAAAGACCCATTCCCTGTCCTTCTACTATCATAGTCAATTATTTCAGGCGGACTGCTCCGCCCCATTCCCTCTGCCGGCCGAAAATTGACATTCTTCCGGTTTTAGTAGCTTCATGGTACGCCCGCGGGTGCAAAGCTTAGCCCGCGTCGTTTCCTGCATAGTCGATGCCTGGTTCTTAAGGTGCAGGTGCCCTAAGTCAGACAGCTGCCATTAGGCAGCGTATGCTAAATTATCTTCAGCGTTTATATTTATTTTGCGATTTGACGCATCGCCTGCGGATAGCTTCTCCAGCTGCAAGATCCCTGTCGAAACCTTTACTATCCCGTGTGCAATTTTATTATATCGATTTCTTATCCAAAAAGCAACCCATTTGACTCATAAAAATTCGATAATCGGTAACAGTTCGGCTTACCCCCTAAGCCTTACTTTCAGTTCCTTCTCCGCCTCCCGCTTTTGATCTTTTTTGGCAATGTCCTGTCTCTTGTCATACAGCTTCTTTCCTTTGGCAAGCCCAATCTCCATCTTGGCTCTCCCATTACTGAAATAAACTTTCAGAGGCACAATCGTGTACCCCTTTTCGGAGCTGTTTCCAATTAATTTGCGAATCTGCTGTTTGTGAAGGAGAAGCTTTTTGACCCGGAGAGGGTCTTTATTAAAAATATTGCCTTTCTCATAAGGGCTGATATGCATTCCGTAGATATAAACCTCTCCGTTTTCAATCCTGATAAAAGCCTCTTTGATACTGCACTTTCCCATCCGAAGAGACTTAACCTCCGTCCCATGGAGCACGATTCCCGCCTCATAGGTCTCCTCTATAAAAAAATCATGATACGCTTTCTTATTATTCGCAGCCAGCTTCATCTCTTCCTTCGGCATCACTCTCATCTCCTTCCGGGGCAAAAACAAAATCAATCGTTCTTGCCAAATGATCTACTCCGTCTACAGTCACATTTACCTTCTGTCCCAGCCTGTAAGTCTTTCCAGTATCTCTTCCCGTCATCTCATAGCTCTCTTCCTTATAATAGAAAAAGTCGCCCTCTATTTTAGACACATGAACCAGCCCTTCCACCGTATTCGGCAGCTCCACGTAAATTCCCCATGCGGTAATTCCGGATATTACCCCGGAATAAGTCTGTCCAATCCGCTGTTCCATATACTGAACCTTCTTTAATTTATCTGTCTCACGCTCCGCCTCGTCCACCCGCCGTTCCATATCCGAAGAATGCTTTGCGGCCTCCGGCAGAATCATTTCATAGTGGCTCACTCTCTCTTCACTCAATTTTCCGCGGAGCTGTTCTTTGATGATGCGGTGAATCTGCAAATCCGGATACCGCCTGATGGGCGACGTAAAATGGCAATAAAACTGACACGCCAAACCAAAATGCCCCGTGCATTCCACCGTATACTGCGCCTTCTTCATGCTCCGTAAGGTCAGCCGGCTGATAAGCGCCTCCTCCGGACTGCCCTCAATTCTGTCAAGGAGCTTTTGAATCTCTTTCGGATGGACTTCATTCTCCCCGCTCTTCACTTTCATATAATAACCAAAGTTGTTGATAAAAGTAGAAAGCTTTAAAATCTTTTCCGGATCGGGCTTATCGTGCGTCCGGTATACAAAGGGAAGCTCCTGCCAGTAAAAATGCTGTGCCACCGTTTCATTTGCAAGCAGCATAAAATCTTCAATGATGCGGGTTGCCGCGTTTCTCTCGTAAGGCTCTATTGACAAGGGAGCTCCGTTTTTATCCAAAATAATCTTACTCTCCGGAAAATCAAAATCAATGGAGCCCCGCGCGTGGCGCTTCGCGCGGACAATATCCGCTAATTCCTTCATAAGCCGGAACATGGGAACAAATCTCTCATATTCCCGGACAGCCTCGTTGTCATCTTCCAGCACGCGGTTCACGTCCGTATAAGACATTCTCTGATCCACATTGATAACGGTCTCCGCAATCTCATAACTAATCACATTCCCCTTGGCATCCAATGTCATCAGACAACTGAGCGCCAGCCTGTCCTGCCCCATGTTCAGGGAACAAATTCCGTTTGAAAGCGCATGGGGCAGCATGGGAATGACACGATCCACCAGATAAACGCTGGTTCCCCTCTCATATGCCTCACGGTCTAAGGCGGAATTTTCCTGAACATAATTGGTCACATCTGCAATATGAACCCCAAGAAGATAATTTTCTCCTTCTTTGGAAAGGCTCACGGCATCATCAAGATCCTTGGCATCCTCTCCATCTATGGTGACCATAAGCGTTTCGCGCAGATCCTTACGCCCCTCCATATCCTTCTCATTGACGTCCTTTGCCGCGCGCGCCGCCTGATTCAGCACCTTTTCCGAAAATTCTTCCGGAAGTTCATAGCCTTTGACAATGGAAAGAATATCCACCCCCGGATCGTTCACGTGCCCCAGAATCTCTGTGACCCTTCCTTCCGGACTGTGCCTTTGATTTCCATAATCCGTCAGCTCCACCACTACCTTATGCCCGGTGACCGCTCCTTTAGAACGCTCCTTCGGCACATAAATATCCGACGCCATCTTGCCGTTATCGGGAATCACAAAGCCAAAGCGTCCGGCATTGTCGTAGGTTCCCACTAGGCTTGTAATCCCGTGGGAAAGGACTGCCGTTACCTCAGCCTCCTGACGTTTGCCGTTTTGTCCCGGAAGAAGCTTTACTTCCACCGTATCCCGATGAAAAGCTCCATTTACTTTATCCTCTGGAATAAAAAGATCCTGCTCTCTTCCCTCTATTTCTACAAATCCAAATCCTCTGGCGTTGCTGATAAAGGTTCCGGTCAGTTTGTCCCTTCTCCCATCCCCTTTTATATATTTTCCACGCTTTGTGAGACAAAGCTTTCCTTCCGCCACAAGTTCTGTCAGAATCGCCTTCAGCTCTTCCCTGTCCTCCGGACCTGCCTGCATGAAAATTGCAAGTTCCTTCTCTTTCATGGGAACATAACATTCATCTGCAGCCAGCTCACATATTAATTTTTTTCTCTTTTCATGTGCTGTCATAATCTCTCTATACTTTCTCCACTATTTTGCCGGGTTTTATCTAATGTGTAAAAGCGGTACTTCCTGATTAAAAAAAGGCATCCTTTCGCAAGAATGCCTTAAGCCCTAAAATACACTGAGATTTAAAACGATAGTCAACACCATAAACCCGACTGCTAAGTACTTGGTAATCTTAACAAGCTTTCCTTCCATGGAACGTCCCTTATTCTTACCCCAGTATGTCTCAGCGGCGCCGCTTATTGCTCCCAGGCCTGCCGACTTGCCTTCCTGCATGAGTACCAACACTGTAAGCGCAATACACAACAATATAAAAATAACCTGAATAATAATTCTGAGTGCTGTCATCCTTATCCCTCCTGAAAACCAGCGGTCTTCTGCCAAGCAGTCCATCGCAGTACAATCGTAAGTGTAACATAGAAATCAATAGATTTCAAGTATTTCTTTTTCTTCATCTGCCGCCGCTGCCAGCTATGGCTGTTGCCCAGCAGATGCTGGTGCTTCTTCCCCTCCTGCCATTGCTGCCAGCTATGGCTGTTGTCCAGCAGATGCCGGTGCTTCTTCCCCTCCTGCCATTGCTGCCTCGACCTGTACCATCACGCCCTCCGGCGTGGTGGCATAGAGCACGCCTTCAATCTCCACCTCTGCGTTTCTGACAAGAGCGCCTTTTTCATTGAAATAATAAGGCTGTTTATTGATTTCGTACACACCGGTCACAATATGCCCCTGAGGATCTGCATAGTAAGTCTGATCCGCCGCCGCAAACCAGCCGGTAACCATAGCTCCTGTTGCCGGGTCATAATAATAAGAGCCGTCCTCTCTGGCTGTCATCCCGGTCACCATAACTCCCTCGGGACTAAAGAGATACTGATTTTTGTCTATAGTTACTGCTCCGGAAACCATATGCCCGTCATCCGGCGACAAATAGTGACGTCCTTTTGCATCATCCAAAAATCCTCTGACCTTTGCCCCGGTTGCCGGATCATAATAAAAGGTTCCATTTTCAAGGCTTACCCATCCGCCCTGTCTGATTCCATCCGGGCTGAACAGATATTCCACATTGTCAATCACCTGCGCTCCCGTGAGCATATGGCCGTCCGCCCGGTCAAAGAAATAAAAATTCCCCTTCTCGTCGCTGAGCCATTCCCTTTTCATGATACCGTTGTTTGCCGGCTCATAAAAGAACTTTCGGTCGTTCAAAACCACCCAGCCGGTGGTTTTGATTCCCTCCGCCGTAAAATAGAAGTCTGCGCCGTCCACTTGGCACTGCCCTCTGGCAATACTTCCGTCCGCCGGAGACAAATAATAGGTTCCCGTAGTATCCGTAAACCAGCCGCGGACCAGATTTCCTGCGCCGTCAAGGAAATAACGGGTATCATTATATGCCACCCACCCCTTCTGCATACGCCAGTTCTGATAAAACCTTACATTCCCGTTATGCTCGATAAAGCCTTCCGGAATAATCAGATTGCTGTAATCCTTGTACTGGTAGTTAACGTCTACATTTCCGCCGACTCCGCTCACGCTCCCTTTGCTGGAATACTGCCAGAAGCAGACATTATTGTTTGTCTCACAGGTGTCTGCATACTGAGCCACCCATCTGTCCCAGCCGGCGTTGTCCATTCTCTGGGTAAACATATTCTTATTGGTGTAAACCATGGGGTAATAACCGGCAGCGTCAATCGTTGTGCAAAACGCATTGATAATGTCAATCAGCTGCTGGTTAGAAAGCCCCTTCTGGCATTTATCTTCAATATCAAAAACCACAGGATAATTCACGGTATAGGGGGCAATCCACTGAAGCACCAGATTTGCCTCGTTGGCTGCCTGTTCCGGCGTAGTCGCATAAGAATAAATATATACTCCCGTCTTAATGCCTGCCGCCTGCGCTCCCGTAATATTGGCGGCAAACTGAGGATCAACTCCACTGTTTGTGCTTCCTGCCTTGATGAACGTAAATTTAATTCCTGCCGCCGCAACCTGCCCCCAATTAACAGCTCCATTGTGTTTGGATACATCGATTCCCCGTGCAATCGCACCGTTTGCTGTTACTGCCTGAGCGGACTGCGCCGGAATCATTCCCAGCATAGCCGCTGTCAGCAAAAGACAGCAGACTCTCCTTGCTATCGTCCCGGCTTTCTTTGAAGTACTGTGTGCTCTCATCTGTTTCTTTCCTCTCTTTTCCTTGGTTTTTCTCTTTTAATCCCCAATGCAGACGCTTATCTCTTGTCCTGCCGTTCCTCGTCCTTATCTGCCATAGCCATCATATTTTATTAAACAGTTCCTTGTAAGCGGCAACTGTCCCCAGCTCTTCCTCAATCCGAAGAAGCTGATTGTATTTGGCGACACGGTCGCTCCGGCAGGGTGCGCCCGTCTTAATCTGACCGGCGTTTACTGCAACCGCCAAATCTGCAATAAAGGTGTCCTCTGTCTCCCCCGAACGATGTGAGATTACCGCTTTATATCCGTTTTTCTGCGCCATTTCAATTGCTTCCATGGCTTCTGATACCGTACCGATCTGGTTGACCTTTACAAGAATTGCGTTTGCGACATGAAGCTTGATTCCTGCATCCAAACGCTTGGTATTGGTGACAAAAAGGTCGTCCCCTACAAGCTGGATTTTATCGCCTAACCGCTTGGTCAGATGCTCCCAGCCATCCCAATCGTCCTCCGCCAGTCCGTCCTCGATGGAAAGAATCGGATATTTGGAAATCAAGTCCTCATAATATGCAATCATCTCCGAAGTATCACGCACGACTTCTTTTCCTTTCAGCGAACTCTCTCCGGGAAAATGATACATGCCTGTTTTTTCATTGTATAATTCACTGGAAGCAACGTCAAGTGCTATTTTAATATCCTGCCCTGGAAAATAATTACTTTTTTCAATTGCAGACACGATCAAGTCAAGAACTGCCTCCGCATCCGGAAGATCCGGCGCAAATCCTCCCTCGTCCCCCACGCTGGTTGCAAGATGCTTTTCCTCCAAGATCTTTTTCAAAAAGTGATAAATCTCCGCACAGATCCGAAGCCCGTCCGCAAAGCTTTCCGCCTGTACCGGCATGATCATAAACTCCTGAAAATCAACCGTGTTTGCCGCATGTCTCCCGCCGTTTAAAATATTCATCATGGGCACAGGCATCAGTCTGGTATACGCCCCTCCCAGATATTGATAGAGCGGAATGCTGAGGGATTTCGCCGCCGCCCTCGCCGCCGCCATGGAGACGGCAAGCGTTGCATTGGCTCCCAGATTTCCCTTATTGTCCGTTCCGTCCGTCTCAATTAAAATCCGGTCGATTTCAATTTGGTTCAGCCCGTTTCTTCCGCAGACCGCCTCCTTTATCTTCGTGTTAATGTTGGATACAGCCTTTGTCACGCCAAGCCCAAAATATCTGGTCTGTGCATCCCGAAGCTCCACCGCCTCAAACTTTCCCGTGCTGGCTCCCGAGGGCACAGCCGCCCTCCCCGCATAACGCTTTCCAGTCATGGTCTCCGTAAGGATGACCTCCGCCTCCACCGTAGGATTTCCTCTGGAATCCAAAATCTCCCTTCCGCGGACGTTGGTAATCTGCATATATGTTTTCATATGATGTCCTCCTTTATGAAAATAAATTTATAAGTATTGTAACCGCTTTCACAAATTGATATACTGATTTCAGTACAACAACTCAAAAGGAGCATCACTATCGATGAATAAAATACTGGTTTTCGTCAAGAAATTATATACACATATTCTTAACCTGTTATTTCCCCAGACCCCCGGCTTTTGGAGCAGTAAGGACACAATCTGTCTTGGCAGTCTGACAGCGGTATTTACACTGCTTGTCTTTTTCCGTCTGGGAAATTTTCATGCGCCGGAGTCCTGCTATACTGCTGATTCCTCTAACCGGGATATTGTGCTGGATTTCGGCGATTACATTGACATATCCTCTTTTTCCGTTTTCCTTGGGAATTTGAACACCAGACATTTTTCCCTCTCAGCCTTCAACGAACTAACCGGCAGCTGGGAGGTAATCAACGGGGAAGCAGTTGCCGAATCTGTTTTTGCATGGAATAAAATCGACATTAACTACAATCTGCGGTACTTGGGAATTGTCTGCACGGATGAACAGACCGTAATCAATGAACTGGCGGCTCAGGCTCCCGATGGAAGCCTGCTCCTTCCTGTCAATTACGCCGACTATCCCGAACTATTTGATGAACAGGATGTATTTCCGGGTATTAAGACCTACATGAATGGAACGATGTTTGACGAGGTCTACCACGGACGTACCGCCTATGAATTTCTCCACGGGCTAACCACCTATGAGACCACCCATCCCCACTTTGGCAAAATTTTGATTTCCCTGGGGATTCTCCTTTTCGGCATGACCCCCTTCGGCTGGCGTTTTATGCCCGCGTTCTTCGGCATTCTGATTCTTCCTCTGATGTATCTGTTTGCCAAGAGACTGTTTAAGGACACCTGCATCTCCACGGCAGTCACCGCCCTGCTTGCCTTTGACTGTATGCATTACACCCTTTCCCGGATCGCAACCATCGACATTTTTGCGGCATTCTTTATCCTGCTGATGTATTACTACATGTACCAATATATTCAAAAGGATCATCAGTACCGCCGGAGCGGTGCCTGCAGCACGGACACCTTTCCTCCACGGTATGTTTATACACCGCTTGCCCTGTGCGGAATCAGCATGGCGTTCGGCGTTGCAACCAAATGGACCGGCGTCTATGCCGGAATCGGACTTGCGCTCCTCTTTTTCTGGCACACGCTTTTCCATTTTCCCAAAAAGCAGGTTCTGCGGCTGTTTGGCTTTTGCTGTGTCTTTTTCATCCTAATTCCGCTGATCATTTATACCCTCTGCTTCATTCCGGTAGTGGGCTATTCGCCATACAAAAATCTGATTGACAAGGTCGTTCAGGGAACCATCTATATGTTTGACTACCACTCAACTTTGGTCGCGGAACACTATTACAGCTCCCCCTTCTATGAATGGCCGGTCAACTGGATGCCTCTGCTTTACGCCAACGACGCCGTGACCGCGGACAAAGTAAGCTCCATCAGCTGTATGGGAAACCCTGCAATCTGGTGGGCGGGGATTCCCTGCGTTTTTTATGTATTCTTCCGCTGGATATTCAAGCGGGACAAAAAGGCGCGCTTTCTCTGCATTGCATATATGGCGCAGTATGTTCCCTGGATGTCCATCAGCCGGATTACTTTTATTTACCACTATTTCCCTGCGATTATCTTTGTGATGCTGATGATGGGTTATACCATGCAGCATATCAAAGAAAGCTTCTCATGGGGCAAAAAAGCTATTACCACATATCTGGTAATAGCTATTCTCTGCTTTTTCCTATTCTTCCCCGTTGTGTCCGGTCTTCCTGTTTCCAGAGAGTGGGGTCTTCACCTCAGATGGTTAAAAGACTGGATATTAGTATTGTAAACTGTTTGCCCTAATCTGCCTGTACAGATCATATCCTACATACATAAGAAGCCCTAAAAGAGCCAGCGCCACATACTGGATGGGCACGATATGCACTGCAATCAAATATGGCATAAAGCTTATCACGGACACCACAAAAAATCCGCACATAACCGGCAGCTTCCGCGTGTTCAGCATTCCATAAACCACTGCCAGCAGATCTATCAAAAACCCGTATCTCTCATGCATATGCGGTAAACAGTACACCGCAAGCGCCACCGTAAAAAGCGCAAGCGTTACCAGCAGCTCATCCGTGAGGTTCACATCCTTTGTATAAAGATAATACGCAATACCCCCAAGAAGCATGACTGTCATAAAGACGCCCGCACCGCTCACCTCATCCGCATGACGCAGATCCGGCATCACCTCTCCCAAAAGAGCATAAATATTAGGATATTCCAGCGTTCCCCAAGGATACGTCCCCGACTGGTCAAAATAAATCAGCATCAGCTCCTTAAAATTGCGCCCCATCAGCCAAGCCGGAACCGCACTGAGCACGTAAATAATCGGAATCCATACAAAATGCCCCAGCCTGATTGTCCGCCTTTTCAGCCACATGATCAGCAAAAAAGGAATAATAAACATTGTCTGGAGCTTAAATGCAAAAGAAATTCCCACAAAAACAAGACAAAGCTCACTGTCATTCTTAAAAAAGCAGTATAACGCATACAAAATAAATGTGGTGTATATCACATCACACTGACACCAATATGCACTCTCCAAAATCACGGTCGGAGAAAGCAAAACCGCCGCCATGCCCAAAATCGACCTTTTCACATTGCCGCACAGCTGATATACAATCAGAAAAACAGCAATCGACGCCGCATAATCAAAAATGATTGACACCATCTTAAGCGTATACAAATCATTCTTGCTGACATAAGACAAAAGACACATAATATACATATACGGCGATGTATAATTCGATATCTGATGATTCAGCGAACGAAAGCCTCCGCCCTCCCTGATCTCTTCCATCCAGCCTTTCAAAAATCCCCAATAATCCGCGGACTCAATGGGCATCAGCTTCCACCGGATCAGAAAGCCAAAGACAAAAAGACATAAGATAAAAAGAAGATCAACGATCTGAAACGTAATCTTTCCTATTCTGATCTTACTGAACATGATCTTATCCATGTTACGCTCTTTCTGTTCCATCTTTTACTCAATCAGCAAAATTAAGGGATGAAATACTGCTTTCAAACTCATCCGCCCACTTGCCATCCTTTTCCTGAGTGTAGTTAATAATATGGGACTCATCACCATTATAAAGCATCACTGCCGTCTGCCTGTATTCCGCCCCTTTAAACTCGTATTCCATATCAATCCGGAGACCACTGCGCTTAGACACATTAATCTTCTCATAATTGGTAATATTAACGTTAACCTGATCCCCATAAGCATCCAAAAAGTCTGCTTCCATCATCTCACGAAATTCGTCCTGGGAAACGTCTGCAATATTATCGTCGCTCTCCGCTATCACATAGGTAACGGTAGAGCTGTCCTTGGGATATTCCCGGGACACATAAACCCCTTCCTCACCGTCAAGGGCACGAAAGTTCTTGGGAAGAATCCATAATAAATCCGCAGACTGAAAAAATACCGGCGCTCCAACTGCGCCATCTGCCGTCTCTGCACTGTCCGCCTCATCCACCATATCGGAGCCTGCACCCGGTACCTCCGCGGCCTCTACCTCCTCCACATTGATAACACCGCTCTCCTCGGATTCCTCTAAGTCTTCCTTGTTCTTGTTGCCGCATCCGGCAGCCGTGCAGACAAGCACCATTAACAGCGCCATAATCAGTTTCTTTCGCATACGTTCTCACTTCTTTCCTAAAAATTTTGTCCTTCATTTAATTATAAATCAATTATAAATCATTTTGGACAAAAATGCTATGCAGTTTGAATTGCTTTGTCCTCCAGCTTTCTTACCTTATTCTCAACGATTGTCAACCGAATCGCCATCATTTCCTTCTCATTGTCAATTTTAAGAGCCTCATCCAGCTTTCGGCTTAAATCCAAATGCCCTTCGGCAACACGCATAATATTTTGGTTTGTTTCGTTTTCAAGAGTCAGCCTCACATTTGTAACTTCTCTCTGCAATACATGAATATTCCGCTTATTGTCCGCTATATCCTGTTTCATTACTGATATATCCTGTTTCATTACTGATATATCCTGTTTTATCTCTGATATATCCTGCTTATTGCCTGCTATATCCTGTTTCATCTGTGATATATCTTGTTTCATTACCGACATATCCTGCTTCATCTCTGATATATCCCACTTATTGCCTGCCATGTCCTGTTTCATCTGTGATATGTCTTGTTTCATTTCTGATATATCACCCTGCATTGTCCCAAATTGGTCAAGAAGCAAATCGAGTTTTTCACTGTCTGACATACGCATCTCTCCTTTCTGGCAATATTGTAACACACCGGAAATACAAAGTCCATCACTTTTACGCAATTCAGCCTTCTGTTTTAACGAAATGCAGTGTCTCCGCACTGGCTTCAAAGTCATCCATCCAGTCCGTCCCCTTCTCCTGTGAAAAAGTCAGATTATGAATTTCGTCACCATTAAATAAAAGATAAGTTAACTGTTCATATTCCACACCCTTTAACTCATAACTTACTTTAATCTTAAAACCGCTCCTGCGGTCTATGACAATCTTTTCATAAGAACTGACATTTACCAAAATCTCATCACCGTAACTGTTCAAAAAATCTTCTTCCATAAGACTTTTGTACTCTTCCATTGTCATCTGCATAAGACTCTCACCGCCGCCAGACATATCGTAACTGATGGAGGCAAGGTCAGTCGGATAACTCTTATGAACCCACAACCCCTCTTCCTTGGAATCCGGCTTAAAATCCTTGGGCAGAGAACACGCCAGCATTGCAGGCTCATAAACAAATTCCTCCTCCAAGTCAAGCTCCGGAACCTCGACGGAATCTGCCGAAGCATTAGCAGAATCAGCAGCGGAATTATCCACTGCTGATTCTTCGTTTACCTCAGCCGATTCCTGATTATTCTTTCCACATCCTGCCAGCGAAATTGCCAGCATACCAAGCGTAAGCATCAGAATCAACTTTTTATACATTGTTTTTACTCCTTATTTCTCATCTCTCTTTTTGTATCTGAGCATTGTGGAAGAAACAACGGTTCCTCCTGCTCCTAATGATAATACCATAATCCAGATGAGAAGTGCAAAACTATCTCCTGTAGCAGGTCTTCTACGTTTACCTAACACTGCCGTCTTCGGACCTCTTCTTGCTCCAAGCACTGCATTAGGACTTCTCCTTGCACCTAATACCTCCTCATCGTTCGGTGTTGCCGAAGGCGCCGGTGTGTATCCAGGTGTCGGATTCACTTCCGGTGTCGGTCCAGGTTCATCGCCCGGTGTCGGTGTAGGCTCGTTGCCACCTCCCGGCGTAGGCGTCGGCTCATTGCCCGGCGTAGGCGTAGGAGTCGGTGTATGAGTATTTGTGATTACAAAGGTATCATCACTGTAGCTTACTGTATATCCGTCTGCAGTTTCAATTTCTGTCACTGTGTAGGAAATAAGCTTTCCATCCTTCTTCTCTGCAAGATCTTCCCAAGTGTAGCTCCATCCGTTTGCTTCGCTTAAGATTACCTCGTCACCATAAGCTTCTCCATCTGCATAAAGCTGAACCCTGATGGATACTGGACGAAGATTGTCTCTGTTTCCGGCGTCATCCCAAACCTTGTTTACTGTACGGCTGGTTACTCCAGGCGTATAGCTGTTGGTAATATTGAAACCTTCTACTGATGTGGAATATCCTTCCACTACATCCTCAGTCAGCGTGTATACAATTTCTACACCGTTCTTAAACTTATCAAGACCTTCAAACTTCCATGACCAGCCATCTGCTTCCGTTACAGTCTGACTGCCTACTTCTGTTCCATCTGCAAACAAATGAACTGTAATCTCAGAAGGTCTGATTCCATCTTGGTTGTCTGCGTCATCCCAAGTCTTGGTTCCCTCGATGTCAATCACTTCCGGTGTATGAGGATTTCTAATGTCAAATCCGGTAATTACCGCATCATCGTATCCAGCTACCTTTTCTTCTGTGATTGTGTAAATAATTTCGGAAACTTCACCGTCAACATTCTTATTCTTCGGTAAATTTGTAAAGCTCCATTTCCATTCATCCGCTTCGGTCACTTCCACGCTGTCAATAACATCTCCGTCTGCCAGCAAATTGACGATAATGCTTATAGGTCTGATTCCATCCTGATTATCATTGTCGTCCCAAGTCTTTTCTCCACTTACTTCTACTGTCTCAGGAACATGCTTATTGGTAATCGTTGTAAGCGTTCCATCAATAACCTCTGCTTCATACCCATCAGGCACGTCAACTTCTTTTACAGAGTAATTGATCTTAAATCCAAATCTTGAATCCGGCAGGTTAGACCATGTATAAGACCAGTTATTGCCTTCATTTAATTCAACTGCATCACCCTTCGCAAACAGTCCTGCATACAGCTGAACCATAATGGAGTCCGGTCTGATTCCATCCTGATTATCATTGTCATCCCAAACTTTTGCAATACTTATCTGAGTGTAATCAGGCGTGTAGGTATTTATTACATCATACCCACTGTACGTTGTAGAGTAATCAGCTACCCGGTCTTCTGTGATGGTGTAAACAATTTCCTCACCGTCTTTGAACTTATCAAGGTTCTCAAATGTCCATGACCAATTATCTGCCGCGGTTACCGTCTTATGAGCAACTTCCTCTTTCTGTCCAACAGCCCATAACCGGATTATGATGCTCTCAGGTATTGCTTCCTCGCCGTTTTCATCAGGAACCCATGTCTTGCTTCCCTCAACCTTTGTCTTCTCCGGTGTATGAGTATTAAATACTCTGGTTCCGTTGATCTGGGTCTGGTAATATTTTACGGCATCTTCTGTGATGGTATATTCGATTACTTCTCCATCTGCGTACTTGTCAAGGTTCTCAAACTTAAATGTCCAGTTACCATCTGCATCAGGTTCTACTTCTTTGCTGTCCTTCAGTGCTCCGTCTGCATACAGATTGATCTTGATGCTTGAAGGGCGCCTGCCATCCTGATCGTCATTATCATTCCATGTCTTGCTTCCGCTTACAGACGTCTTCTCAGGATTGTGGGTGTTGATCACGTTGTAACCGTTTATTTCAGTCGTGTAATCCTCTACTACATCCTCTGTAACGGTATACTTAATCTCTGTTCCGTTTGCATACTTATCAAGTTCATCAAATGTCCATGACCAGCCATCTGCTTCCGTTACGGTCTTGCTGTCAACCTCTTCTCCGTCTGCGTACAAGCGGATTACGATGCTTGTAGGACGCTTTCCATCCTGATTTCCTGCATCTTCCCAAGTCTTGCTTCCGTTTACTGATGTCTTTCCAGGTGCATGAGTGTTGATTACGTCATATCCGTCAACTTCCGCAGAATAATCATCTACTTCTTCCTCAGTGATCGTGTAGTTGATTTCCTGTCCGCCTGCATACTTGTCAAGGTTATCAAATGTCCATGACCATCCGTCTGCTTCCGTTACTTCCTTGCTGTCAACCTCCTTGCCGTTTGCAAGCAGATTAATTGTAATACTTGTAGGACGCTTTCCATCCTGATTGTTATTGTCGTTCCATGTCTTGCTTCCGCTTACTTCTGTCTTCTCAGGAGTATGCGTATTCTCTACATCATATTCATCAATCTCAGCCGTGTATCCTTTTACCGCATCCTCTGTGATGGTATACTCGATCTCTTCTCCGTCTGCATACTTGTCAAGTTCTGTAAAGCTCCATGACCAGTTGTTGCCTTCGGTCACTGTCTGGCTGTTTTTCAGTACTCCGTTTGCATACAGGTTAATTGTGATGCTCGTAGGTCTGATTCCATCCTGATTGTCTGCATCTGTCCAAGTCTTGCTTCCGCTTACAGACGTCTTCTCAGGATTGTGGGTATTGATCACGTTGTAGCCATTTACTACAGTTGTGTAATCTGTCACCGCATCCTCTGTAACGGTATACTTAATCTCTTTTCCATTTGCATATTTGTCAAGGTTGTCAAATGTCCATGACCATCCGTCTGCTTCCGTTACTTCCTTGCTTTCCTTCAGTGTTCCGTTTGCATACAGGTTGATCTTGATGCTTGAAGGCCTCTTGCCATCCTGATCGTCATTATCATTCCATGTCTTGCTTCCGTTTACTGATATCTTTCCGGGTGCATGAGTATTCTTTACATCATACCCATTCACTTCGGTTGTGTAATCATCTACCTCTTCCTCGGTAATCGTATAGTTGATCTCTGTTCCGTTTGCATACTTATCAAGTTCTGTGAAGTTCCATGACCAGTTGTCATCTGCCGTTACAGTCTTGCTGGCAACTTTCTTTCCGTTTGCTAACAGGTTGATTGTAATGCTTGCAGGACGTTTTCCATCCTGATTGTCATTATCGTTCCATGTCTTGCTTCCGCTTACCTCTGTCTTCTCAGGGGTATGTGTATTCTCTACATTGTATCCTTTGATATCAGACGTATAGCCTTTTACCACATCCTCTGTGATGGTATACTCAATTTCTTTTCCGCCTGCGTACTTGTCAAGTTCTGTAAAGCTCCATGACCAGTTCTCGCCTTCGGTCACTGTCTGGCTGTTATACAGTACTCCGTTTGCATACAGGTTAATTGTGATGCTCGTAGGTCTGATTCCATCC
>JAMPGL010000024.1:23686-54844 GCA_023663945.1 Lachnospiraceae bacterium
TGATTGTCTGCATCTGTCCAGGTCTTGCTTCCGCTTACAAACGTCTCCTCGGGATTGTGGGTATTGATCACGTTGTAACCACTTACTACGGTTGTGTAATCTGTTACCGCATCCTCTGTAACGGTATACTTAATCTCTTTTCCATTCGCATACTCATCAAGACCATCAAATGTCCATGACCAGTTGTTTGCTTCTGTTACTACCTTGTTCTGTACTTCCTTGCCATCTGCCCACAACCGGATTGTAATGCTTGCAGGGCGCTTCCCATCCTGATTGTTATTATCATTCCACGTCTTGCTTCCATTTACAGAAGTCTTTCCGGGTGCATGCGTGTTAACCACATCGTATCCGTTAACCTCGGTTGTGTAATCATCTACCTTCTCCTCAGTGATCGTGTAGTTAATCTCTGTTCCGTTTGCATACTTGTCAAGATTATCAAATGTCCATGACCATCCGTCTGCTTCTGTTACGGTCTTGCTGTTAACTTTCTTTCCGTTTGCAAGCAAGTTGATTGTAATGCTTGTAGGACGCTTTCCATCCTGATTATCATTATCGTTCCACGTCTTTCTTCCGCTTACTTCTGTCTTCTCAGGGGTATGCGTGTTCTCTACGTTATAGCCCCTTACTACAGGCATCTCATACCCATCTACTCTATCTTCTGTGATGGTATACTTGATTTCCTTTCCGCCTGCATACTTGTCAAGCTCTGTAAAGCTCCATGACCAGTTCGTGCCTTCGGTCACTGTCTGGCTGTCATACAGTTCTCCGTCTGCATACAGATTAATTGTGATGCTGTCTGGTCTGATTCCATCCTGATCGTCATTATCGTTCCATGTCTTGCTTCCGTTTACAAACGTTTTCTCAGTCTCATGCGTATTGATTACGCTGTAGCCACTTACTACGGTTGTGTAATCTTTTACTGCATCCTCTGTAATGGTATACTTGATTTCTTTTCCGTTTGCATACTTATCAAGGTTTTCGAAGTTCCATGACCAGCCATCTTCTTTCGTTACTACCTTGTTTTGTACTTCCTTGCCGTCTGCCCACAGCCGAATTGTAATGCTTTCAGGACGCTTTCCATCCTGATTGCCATTGTCTTTCCAAGTCTTACTTCCGTTTACAGATGTCTTTCCGGGCGCGTGCGTATTCTCTACATTATAGCCGTCCACTTTAGTTGTGTAGTCAGCTACCTCATCCTCAGTAATGGTATACGTGATCTCCTGACCGCCCGCGTACTTGTCAAGGCTGTCAAATGTCCATGACCAGCTGTCCTCTGCCGTCACTTCCTTGCTGTCAACTTTCTTTCCATTTGCTAACAGGTTGATTGTAATGCTTGTAGGACGCTTTCCATCCTGATTATCATTATCATTCCATGTCTTACTTCCGCTTACTTCTGTCTTTTCGGACTCATGTGTATTAATTACATCATACCCGTCCACTTGAGTCGTATAATTCGCGACAGGATCCTCTGTGATGGTATAATTAATTGCTTTTCCATCCGCATACTTAGGAAGGTTTGTAAAGTTCCATGACCAGCCTGTTCCCGCTGTCACAGTCTCATTCCTTACTTCCACTTCATCTGCCCACAGACGAATAGTTATACTCTCAGGTCTCTTTCCATCCTGATTGTTGCTGTCATCCCACGTCTTTCTTCCGCTTACGCTGGTCGTCTCAAAAGTATTCGTAATCGCAGCCGTCTGTACTTCCTTGGAATTTACTGTAATATTCTGAGAACTATATGTAACCTTATAAGCGAAGCCGTTCTCAAATGAAACCGGACTTCCATTCACATCTGTCTCTGCCAAGGTATATGTATCAAACACAAGACCATCGACACGTACAGAACCGCCTGCCTTAATTTCATATACTGCTAAAGATCCATCCTCATTCGTAACCGCTCCATTAGAACCTGTTAACGTAAAGTAGAAGGATTCATCGGTTGTTTTTCCGATAACAGCTTTGCTTACTACAATAGACCCTCTCTCCTCTTTAATATTGTTAAATACAGGCGCACCAATTTCCTGTCCATCCTGAGAGTCCTTGTAATAAATAACTTTAGCGTTTGTATCGGTAATCATGCCATTGGTTGCGCTGGAAACAACAACCTTTGCATAATATACGGTGCTGTCAATACTATAATCTCCAGCGTCGCCTACAATACCGCTCTCCTGAATCTTGTACCAATAAGTACCCGGATTTCTAATATTGTCAAACCTTGTAAATTCAACAGCTCCTCCATTATTGGTCACTGTTTCAATGACTGTTTCTGCGCCATCATCAGCTACGGAAGATAATGTAAATGTAAATTTACCATTCTCTTCTGTTGCCGGAGCCTGACCATTAACCGTCTTACTTGCATGGAGCACAAAGGATGTCGGATTGACAATCGGAATCCTCTTGCTGATTGCATGCCATTCCTGACCGCCTATATTGGATATTGTATTAGCAACCAAAAATCCAGCCGCAACACTGTCGTTGGCAAAGGCAGCATTGGGAACAATAAACGTACCGTCGGTAGCTCCCGATGTCCTTGCACTTGTTGCGTTCGGGCAGTTAAAAATCACCTTTTCAGGCACAATCTCTTCACCTGAATTGCCTTGCGTCGTGTACCGCTTTCCATCTATCTCCAATGTAAACTGTCCAAATTGAACACTGGAATCGGGAATATTTAAAACCACGTTCTGCCCGGATTTAATCTTGATCGTATAACCCGATACAGGGAACTCACCTTCTTTAAAATTAACATAATATGTTCCTGTATCCTCTGTTCCTAGTGCCGCAATATCAATTACATTAGCATATTCGTTTTTGATTTCGCTGTACTCATATCCTGCATTGTCGCCATTGGCTTTCAGCACAGCAGATTTAGCCGCTACGCTGTTAACCATACCGGATACTTTGTTTTTGATTTCAGACTCTGAATAGGTTGTGTAATCTATAATAACGCCGGACGGGAACTGAAGGTTTTCTAAAGAGCTTCCAGCATCATTCAAATGAGTCATATTGAAGCCAAATCTCCGCATAGCATCTTCTGTTGTATAAATCTTCAATGCCCCTTCATTTCCATTCAAAGTCATCTGGAAATTACTTCCATCATATGCGCCAATAAAGGTTTCGCCAGCACCTCCGCCGTCATTTTTACAGGACTGTATCTGTGCATCTCCATGCAATAATCCCGTTGCAAAGTTTGATTCCATGTGACCGACAAGCTTCATTTCATTCGCTACTATTCCGTAGTAAATTGCTTCGCCCAGAACGTCTTCAATAGACACGGATGCGCCAGGCTTCATTGCCTTCAACCCATCGGCTACAAATGCGGAAACTGAGAAATTGCTCAAACTGAAGTCAACCACTTCTGCCGTTACAGACGTAGATGCGCTGACTACCTCCACATTCACATCGCCTGCGCTGATGCCGGTAGCGTCAGCGGTAGTGTCTACAGATTCCTTAACGGAATCTGCCAAAGGCATATGAACAACGGTTACGTCCGCCGCTTTTTCTGCGTTCAGGTCTTCTTCCAGCTGTTTCTGCTTGAAAACGAAGGAAATCTTAACCATGCCTTCCGCGGGCTGGTATTCTACTTTACTGCCTTCAACAGCATTTCCATCCTCGTCAATCTGCTCTGCAAGGAATGCAATATCATAAAGCAGTGTATTGTCTTCTGTGTATGCCTTTGCACTCTTATCGGAAGATTTATCGGAATCGCCGATTTGATCAGCATTTGCATTCAGTGCTTCCATATAAGCGTCATAATTATATCCTGATGTGCTGGGCGTTACAGGAGTAACTACGAACTCAGCATCATCCGGAATTGCATTTGCGTGCTGCAGTGTTGCAGTTACGGAAACAAAACTGTCCTCATAAGTGTAAGTCGTCTTCTTTCCATCAGAATATTCAAAGATAACCGTTGTGTCCTCTTTGATCTTCTTCCATGTTTCACCGTCTGTTGTATAAGAATAAGCATACTCTGCGTCAGAAGCCTTAGCATCTTCTGATTCCATTGCCTTTCTCTTTAAGCCTGTGATGATTTCATTGTCAACAGATGCCTTAACATAAGTATACTTAATGGTCTTGAAAAGGCTCTGGCGGACAGACACTTTCTTAACCGGAGGCATTTCCGGATCATCCAGAGTCAGTTCATCGTTCTTGTCAAAAATCTTAGAAATATCCATATTGGTATATTTCTCTGCAATTTCATCTCCAAACTCGTCAACGATTGTTGCATCCAGCATTACCGCAACTTCTGCCTCTTCATAAGAAAGCTTGATTTCGGTATCTTCTTCAATTAATACGGTTTCGCCGCCTTCGGTCACGTAAGAATAAACAGCAACAGCTTCCTCCTCTGATTCTTCATCAGCAGATTCTTCCGACGTCTCTTTTACAAGGGCTGTAATCACAACGCCGTCAATCGCCGCTTCCTTATAATCATAACCTTCAATCTCAACAGGCGCTTTTTCCGGATCGCCTAAGGCAAGTTCCGCTTCAAATTCAGGAAGCTCCGTCTTCTCGTATCCTTCAATTGCAAGACCTTCTTCATCTACACATGCAAGGGTAATCACTGTCTCTACGGCAGTCTCTTCCCCTTCATAAATTAAGGTCACTTCGGTATTCTCAGTTACTTCTACCTCTTCTCCATCAGCCGTATAGGAATAAGCGGTAACTTCTTCTCCCTCTTCGTCTGTCTCTGTCTTTTTATTAAAAGAAGTAACAACTGCATCGTTAATCCGAGCTTCCACATATGTATAATTTTCAATTGCTACAGGTTCTTTTGTTAAATCTAATGTATCATCAAAGGTAAGGGTTTTGCTTGTATAGCCTTCAATTGCATTGCCATCCTGATCTACAAAGGACGCGATAAACTTAACCTCTGATGCATTTTCTTCATCGGTCTCTTCATCCTGTGTATATTCAAATACAATGACAATATCCTTATCCAGCTCCGTCCACTGGTTTCCGTCATAATAACTCATAGAAGTTGTTTCGGTAATCTTGGTCACAACCTTCTCACCGTCAACTTCTGTTTCTTCTTTTTCTTCTGCGGTCTCTTTCATCAGTCTGCTGATTTCACCGCCGTCTTCGATAACCGCTTTCTCAGTAAAAGTATAGCCTTCGATCTCCGGCGCTTTTTCAAGCACGTCAACCGTACCGTTCACTTCAATCTCAAGGCTTTCTGTTCCTTCGATTGCCTCGCCGTCAGCTTTGCAGACAGCAGTCACGGACACACTATTATCAACCTTAACGATTTCCGGTTCAATTTCCTTTTTCTCATCAGGCTCTTCGGGCTGTTCTTCCTTAGCCTCGCCTTTACAATTATCTTCAAGGAATGATTCTGCATCTTCTGCATCCACTGCCTTAGAACATACTGGACAATCTGCATTATATTCGTCCGCAGCACACTTAACATCACAAGTGCACTCCAAAACCACAGGCTCCTCTGCATTATTATCAGAAGCTTTTTCATCGGTGCTGTCTTGATCATCGAGATTCTCATCGCTTTCGGTCGATTCAGTTCCCTCTGACACTTCCTCAGCCTGCTCTGTAACCTCTTCCTCAGCCTGCTCTGTAACCTCTTCCTCCGAGTCAGCATCTTCTTCGTAAGAAGCATCCTCATCATAGGAACCTTCTTCAACATAAGAATCATCCGAAAACGCCGCAATGCCTTCGTCAACACTGCCGTACTCTTCGACAAGTTCTTCTTCCGTGATTGAAAAAGGTTCATCCTGCTCATCTGCATAGGAAACAAATACGTTGCCTGCAACGATTACTTCCACCAGCAAGACAGCCAGTAATCTTTTCATCCTCTTTGAAAGCCTACCCATACCTTTACTCTCCTTTTACGTTTACCCTCTAATACAATTTTTAGTTGCAATGGCATAATGACAGAATCTGCCACCTTCCTATATACTATCCTAAATGATTCAGCCTGGGTTTTCAAGGACTAAAGTCCTATTTCTTAAGATTTGTTAATAATTACTATCCGCGGTCTAAAACTATCGTGCTTAGAGTTATAAAAAGTTATTTTTCAAGCATTTTCAAGCATTTTTCCGGTTTTTAAAGCAGCTTAAAGCATTTTTGATAAAACTATTATGCTCAAATCGTGCTTTTTTTGTTAACATAATAAATTATTTTGTGAGCAGGAGATTTACATAACATTTTTTATAAAATTATTAAATAAAAATATAATGGCTAAATCGCTGTGTATTTTGGTATTTTTATGCTGAAAACATATTTATTTTGAAACTTTATTGATTAAATTAGTTTTTGATTTTTATGGCACAATATTTTTTTGTAAAAATTAACCAAAAACAAATGTTTACTATTTTGATGGATGACTTTATCTTGATAAATCATGTTCCTATTATCGTACTATAATATGATGTCAAACAAAACATCATAGCATACATCATTCTTTTCACGTCAATTATTATGCATGGTTTCGTCTTCTTCGCATGTTTGCTATCGGTGAACAATCAGCAAGGGAATTTATGGAGGTGTACGATGCTAGACTTAAGAGGACTAATGCGTTATGCAAAGGAAAAAGGCGTAAAAGTCATAGAACTGACGGAAAATGAAAAATCAGCTTTCATAAAAGAATGAAGAAAAGCCACAGCATCGTGGCTTTTTAATTCACCTTTAGTCATCTTATCCTCACAGCAGAAGAGGATCCCGAAGGATCCTCAATAATTTGTCCCTGTGCTTTTATTACTCGCTTTACAGGCAGCGAGAAATATTTTGTTTCCGTGCTTTTATATAGCGCCTTACGGATGGCGGTAAATATTTTAAGTCCAAAATTTAAGAGGAATGTAATCAATAATACCTCTTATAGTTATTATATAACGCTAAGTACATTATGATGTCAAGAAAATAATGGTTTTAAAATCCTAAATCCATGTATATAAAAATATATTCATTTTCCATATATCCTGCAAAAACAGCAGTGGAATCCTCCACTGCTGTTTTAAAATTTTTAAATTAATTATTTCTTCTTATTACTGCGCAATGCAATTGTGGAAGTTACTACTCCGCCGACTGCTACTGCAAAAGCAAGAACCCAAAACAACAATGCCATGCTGTCGCCCGTTGCCGGTCTTCTACGCTTACCAAGAACTGCATAATTAGAACCACGTCTTGCTCCAAGGACTGCCGCTCTCGATCCGCTTTCTTGGATTCTTCTTGCTCCAAGAACAGTTCCCTCAGGCGTTGGTACCGGAATTTCCGGTGCCGGTGTTTCAATTGTAGTCTCAGGTGTCGGTTCCCCTCCCGGTCCCGGCGTAGGTTCATCTTCCGGTGTTGGAGGAGGAGTCGGTACATCTCCAGGTCCAGGCGTAGGTTCGTCTGTCGGAGGCGGTGTCGGCTCATCTCCAGGTGTTGTGCCCGGTGTCGGTGCTTCTGACGGGCTTGGTGTTTCTTCCGGTGTCGGCTCCGGCGTTCCTTCCGGTGTCTGCTCGGGTGTCGCTGACGGCGTGGACTCCGGTGTCTCTGTAGGTTCCGGTGTATTTGTCGGCGTCGGCTCCGGTGTCTCTGTAGGCACTGGCGTGTTTGTCGGCGTCGGCTCCGGTGTCTCTGTAGGCACTGGCGTGTTTGTCGGCGTCGGCTCCGGTGTCTCTGTAGGCACTGGCGTGTTTGTCGGTGTCGGCTCCGGCGTCTTTGTAGGCACTGGCGTGTTTGTCGGTGTCGGCTCCGGCGTCTTTGTAGGTACTGGCGTGTTTGTCGGTGTCGGCTCCGGCGTCTTTGTAGGTACTGGCGTGTTTGTCGGTGTCGGCTCCGGTGTCTTTGTAGGTACTGGCGTGTTTGTCGGTGTCGGCTCCGGTGTCTTCACTGAAGTTGGTGTTGCTGTCGGCTTAGGCGAATTTGATGGTTTAGGTGTCACCGACGGCTTCGGAGTCTTGCCCGGTTTTTCATTAGGAGTATGAATTTCCATAGAATGTGACATATCATCCGCAATAACCCTGCCGTTAATTACACCTTTTGCAACAATAGTTGCCTCAGGAGCAACAACGATACCTGCCACTGTCTGGTTGACATTAATTTTTCCATTATAATTTCCAAAGTTCCAAATTATATACGCTGTCTCAGCCGCATAAGCCGTACTGTTAATCGGTTGGTACAAATTAATCTCTGTGTTTAAACTTCCGTCTTCAGGAAGCACCATATTAATAATGATGGTAGCGCCAATTTCTTTATTTGCCTCCAGCAGTCTCTCTATTATTTTGGGCAATCCTTCATTTGTACTATTATTAAGTGCCGCTGCATCTACATCAAACACAATAACCGCATCTTCAACTTCTTCATCAGCCAGCGTCTCTACAATTTTAGTAGCAGCCGTTGCAACTTTTTTAGATGCATCTTCATTGGTAAGTTTCTTATTACCAGCCTCATCCGCCCAAATCTTGTTTACTGCTTCTTTTGCCTTTTCTCCCTGCTCGGCAATCTCACCTAAATTCTTTTCAATCTGAATTTCGTCAAGAAACTTTTCGGCATCAATATTTCTATCTTTTAAAGCTTCCTCAAGTGCTGTTTCTACCTGTGCCTTTTTAGCAGGATCATCTAAATTTGAAAGGTCAATGCCGCTAATGTTAACAACTTCTGCTTTACCATTATTATTCTGAATCTTAATATTCTCATCTCCAACAACCAGCGTTGCAACATTTGTTGCAGGATTTGTCCCCTCACCCTGATTGTCATAAACCTGAACTGTCAATCCGCCTTCTGACTTTGTTGAGCCTATATAAGAATAGTTATCTCCCGTTCCTTTTATATCTTCTAACGAATCATACTTTACTTCATTTCCGTCATTATCCGTCCAGCCGACTTCGTTAGAAAACTCATTCACAGCAATATTTCCATCTATATGTGTCGTTGTAGAATATTTATCCGCATAAATCACAAAATTGTCAAGCTTAGAAATACCATCAAGCAAATCATCAACACCCTGCTTTGCCTCTTCCAAGACTTTCTCATCAACAACCTTCTCGGTTGTCGGTGTCGGAGTGCTGTCTGGCGTTTCCTCGCCTTGCACTTTTGATGCGTCTGCACTATCAGTCGAAGTCATTGCATTGCCAGCACTTGAACCAGAAGCTTCTGCCTGCTGACCCCCACTTGTATCCGTGTTATCAGAACCTGCAGGATCATCACTGTCGTTTGAAGGAGAGTCCGAATTACTTGTCGGCGTAACAGCGTTCGGGACAACCGTCATCGTTCCATCTGCCTGTTCTGCCTTATCAGAATTTTCCAAATTGCCCTCCGGCTCAGTAACATCTTCATCCTCGTTCACTGGTTGACCGCCATCTATCGGCTGAGTAACTTCTTCGCCGCTGCCTGCCGATTCATCAGACGTTTCCGAACCGCCGTCTGCCGGTTCAACGGCATTTGTATCCTCCGCAGAATCCGCTCCCGCGTCATCACCGGTTTCTTCCGAGGGCTGTGTATACTCTTCACTGCCCGAACCGGAATCGCTGTCATCTGTCTCCGGCGTGTAAGTAACAATTTCAGCCTCACCATTTTCACCTATATCAATAAAATAATAGGTGGTGTTGGATGCATAAGCCGTAATCACATTGACAACAACTATCATATAAACTATGATGATTGCTACCATCCGTTTTGTACGCCTTGTTACCCTTTTCATCATTGAAATCCTCCTTTTTCAAAAGCCCATCGGTTGAAACTTTATTCCAGCTGTGTGCTGCACATTCATACAGCACAAATTTATGATCTGTCTAAAATATGTAAACCCCAATTTCCATCAATTAGATTATACTCCCTGACCGCACCCGATTTCAAGTACTTTTGACCTATTTTTTAATTTTTAGTTAATATTTCAAAAATCAAGAATAAAATTATTGTAACTATATAAAAAATCGTAATTTTCTCCGTTTTTCTTTAGTTATACACTATATTTATGCGACTTTTTTATAAATTGTAAGTGTTATTTTTAAAACTATTTTGCTCAAAAAGAGAAGGTCAGTGGATAAAGTATACTTTTTCCACTGACCTTTTTATAAAACTGCGTTTATTTATTTCATGTTTTAAAATTATATTGTCATTTTGAACTTCATTAAGCATAAAATATGGCGTTTAGAGTAATATTAATAAAATTATAATGCTCATTTTTGTATGCTTAAAAATTTATTTTCTGATTTTTGTGCAATTTAGACAAAAAGCAATTTGCCGCAAAAGATATTAGATGCTTCCTATCCGCCCAGCTGCTCTATCTATCTGCAATCATCCCCCTGACCCTCTCATCTCTGGTAAACACCGGAATCACCTCAATCGGCGCATGCGCGCTGATGGTCTGTCCGCCCTCATGCTTCTTTCCGGTAAACACCTCCGTCCACTCTGCTCCTTCCGGCAGATAGACCTTCCGTTCGTTAACGCCCGGTTCCATCACAGGCGCAACCAGCACAGACTTGCCGAACATATAGGCATCTTCCGTTTCCCAAGCCTTTTGATCCGCAGGGAAATCAAAGAACAGGGGCCTCATCACCGGTTCGCCGGTTTTGCTTGACGCTTCCATGCACTCCCGGATATACGGGCGCATCTTTTCACGGATAAATAAGTATTTCTTTAAAATTTCATAATTGTCCTCGCCAAAGCTCCATACTTCGTTAGCCTGACCGGAGGTAAGCTGTCTGACGCCGTTAATATATTCCTGCTCACGCTCAAACCAGGGCGAACGCTCCCCGTGCATCCGGAATACCGGGCAGAACGCGCCCCAGGCAAACCAGCGTACCAAAAGCTCCTTGAACGCCGGGTCAGAAATATCTCCGCCGATAAATCCGCCAATATCAGAGGTCCACCAGGGGATTCCCGCCATTCCCATATTGAGTCCTGCCTGAAGCTGTTCTCTCATGGCGCGGAAGGTGGAGCTGATGTCGCCGGACCAGGTAAGCACTCCGTATTTCTGGCTTCCTGCCCATGCACAGCGCACCAGACTCATAATCTCCTTTTCTCCTTCCGCCTTAAGCCCTTCATAAAAGCCCTTGGCGTACATTACCGGATAAATATTGGTGCATTGCAGTGCCGGTCCGGTATAATAACGGTAGTTATCAAACTCATAGGAGCCATATTCCGGCTCCGCCTCATCCAGCCAGAAGATGCGGATTCCCTTTTGATAGTAATTTTCTTTGCATTTGTTCCAGACAAAGTCTCTTGCCCCCGGATGGGTCGCATCATAAAATGTAGTATTTCCCATCCATGTCATATGATTTGGATTGCCCCGGTCATTCCGCACCAAATATCCCTTTTCGGACATTTCCCTGTAGTTCTCGCTGCGCTCGTCTATGGTAGGCCATACGGAAACCACCGTCTCAATCCCGAGTTCCTTTAATTCTTTGACCATTGCCTCCGGATCCTGCCAATCCCTGGGTTCAAACTTAAATTCACCCTGCATGGTCCAGTGGAAAAAGTCCACCACAATGGCGTCCATAGGCAGTCCTCTTCTCTTGTGCTCCCTTGCCACTGCAAGCAGTTCCTCCTGCGTCCGGTAGCGGAGCTTGCACTGCCAGTAGCCCATGCCGTATTCCGGCATCATGGGCGTTCTTCCGGTTGCGGCGCTGTACTGCTCCATAATCTCCGCCGGAGTATCTCCCGCTGTGAGAAAATAGTCCATCTTGCGGGTGGAACGTGCATGCCATTCTGTTTTATTGGCGCCGAATATTACGGTTCCCACCGCCGGATTATTCCAAAAGAATCCATATCCCCTGCTGGAAACCATAAAGGGAACGCTTGCCTGACTGTTCCTGTGCTCCAATTCCAGAACCGCGCCCTTCTTGTTCAGGTTTTTCTCCTGATACTGTCCCATCCCGTAAATGCGCTCGTCATCAAACGCCTCAAATCGTGCGGTCAATGCAAAATCCGAAGTCCCCGTGATGGGCTTCATCTCTCTGCCCGCCACGCCGATAGGCACCGCGTAACGGCAGACGCGGTCACGGTTGCGCCAGTACTCGGCGGTGAGCAGTTCGCCCTTTTGATTGTAAAAGCTGATCCAGCCTTCCGGATTAATCTTCACGGCAAGCTTTCCGTTCACCAGCGTATATTCCTTGCCCGTCATATGGTACTTAGACCACTCTTCCCCCTGATACCAAGGGTCTGTAATATCCAGTTCTTTTACGGTAATCTCCGGGACGCATTCTTCCACCTTTTCGGTAAGCGCCCAGTCATTCTCGTCCATCTTAGGTTCTCCGGTCATTCTGACCCTGACGGAATTTCTTCCCCATGCCTCAATCCATACCTGACTTGCTCCATTGCTGATAATAAGTCTGTTTTCTTCCTGATATACTGTCATTGTAACTCCCTCCACTTAAGTATTGCTATCAGCTCTATTTTACCTTATTTGGACTATGATTTCCACTTAATTATTTGGAAGCTGAAAAGTTGTGTCCTCCTTTACAAAATCAGGAACCTCCCCTTCTTTAAATTGATAATGTGCCGTAGTGCCGTATTTCCGGCTCATGTCGCTTTCCGCCTTAAAGTATACCAGCACCTCATAATCGGAATCATAATAAGCCCCGTCATCCCATCTGCCGGGCAGCATGCCGGCCGCGTACAGATAATCGGCAATCTGCTCCACATCCGCCCGCTCTGTATAGTTGGCGTATACCCGGGCATCAATGGACGACTCGGAAATGGCATAATCCACCCGCTCTGCCGTCGTCCCCGCCAAAATCGCTTCCGCCTCTTCCGCCTTTTGAAGCTCCTGAAGCTTCTCATCAGCCTCCAAATTGTAATTGGTAATATAAATCCGGTCAACATCCTCTACATTTAACTGCCGTTCCATATAGATGCCAAGGTCTTTCAGGCATGCAATGCTTTTTTCAAAAAAAGGATAAATGTTTATCCCCATCTCCACGGTCGAAAATCCCCGGGAAAAATATTGTCCGATAATTTCTCTTTCAAATTCAATCCGGATGATTCCCGCAGGCGTGCTTTCTTTTACTCTGGTAAAATTGTAAAATTCCATGTCTTCCCGGTAGCATTGAAGCAGCGTTTCCAGCTCATCCGGATTCAGCTTCTGCTCATATACCAGATTTCCATAATATGCGGTAACCTCATACCTGTCGTTTTCCTTGACAACTTCCGCCAGCCTGTCAGAGGCTCCCATCAGATACCCTTCCTTAAATTCGTCCGAGCCAATAATGCGGTCAAGGTATCCTGCGTTTGTCTCGTCATTTACATCAACCCATAGGTTCCGCATCACTTCCCTGCCGTTTTTCAGCCGATAAGTAACTCTTACCCTGCTCCAATATGCTCCGGAATCGGAAGCAGCCTCCTTGCCATTTTTCTCCTGATAAAAATCAGTCATAAAAGCGTTATATTTTTCCATGGAGTGCTCCGCAAGCCCGCACACATCCTCCACATTCGTCAGATGCATATACTGATTCACATAATCTTCTCCACTGACAGCACCCTCCTCCGGCTCATACCAAAGATCCATATAATCGGCATTGTCGTATTGATATGGCTGGAAAGCAACGCTCTCCACCTTATCCGGATCCGGCACGTAGCTGTCAAATCCCAGCAGGTCATAACGGTAACAGCAGAAAATGAGCGCCACAAAGACCCCGCTGATGAGCATATGGCTCTTTTTATGAAGGGCGCCCTTAATGTCAAACTCATAAAGCACCTGAATCAGGGCGCAGCCCAGCACCGTTACCAGCGCAAATGTGAAGAAAATATACCCGGCTCCCTGCGATCCCATCTCCGGCTGGTAATTCACGTCATTGGCAATCATATCGCCCGCCGTCAGTGCCATAGGAACCACCAGCAGGATTTTGATTATCGGCTTGGTGAAGGGAAATATCATTGCCTTTCCCGCGCCTTCCGCCGGTCTTTTCAGATAAGCCAAGAATCCAAGCCCTCCCGCCAAAGCCGCAAATATAAGCATCAGAATTACCTGCTTGACCTGACTGCCTGCGGCCGCCGTACCGCTTACAATTTCCGCGTACATGGTAAAGGGCGAAAATTTCATTGCCTGCGGGTCTCCGTAATAGGCAAAGTACTGGAAAAACCTTGATTTAAAGGTATAATCCACTCTGCGCACCAGCCATTCGTACAGGCAGAATACCAAAAATCCCATGCCGGTAATTACAATATTTCCCGTCAGCATCACCGCAAGAATTGTCAAATGATAAACGCATAAATACAAAAGCAGATTGACAGACATGGATTGCAAAACCGTCTGAAACACTTCTGCATTCACACAGCGGTTTCCCACCGCAACCAGTATTCCAAGAAGAAGCCCCAGAAGATAGGGAATCAGGTAAATCAAAATCCCATTTATCCAGATAATCCCAAACCGCTTAGAACGCTTTACCGGCATTCCCATATAAAAATCAATCTTTTTTCTGCTGTAAAGCCAGGAAAATCCCTGCACTGCACTTGCTATCGCGATAACCACCGTAAGAACCATCAAAATCGCGGATGTGCCCAGAGTCTCCTGAACCGTGACGAGCAGATTATAATGCAGAGCCTTCTCTGCCGCTCCGGCTCCCAACTCCTCAGTCAGCCAATCCAGCTGCTGCCGGGCGTTGCTGATGCGGAGCGCCGTATAAAGAGGCAGTGCCAGCAGAAATCCTAATGCGGAAAGAACCCACACCCATAAGCGTCTTTTACTGTTTTCTTTCATACTAACCAAGAATGAGTTTTTTGATGTCATAGCCTACTACCTCCGTTTCGCTGATAAATATTTCTTCCAGAGAAAGCGGTAACGCCTCAAAAAACACGGTATTCACCGTGGCAAATGAAGCAATGACTTCTGCACGGTTTCCTCTGATCGTCATAATATTTAAGGAGCCCCTCTTTTCATTCTTCATGATGTCCATGGTGGAGAGAATCCGTTCCTCATCACTGGCGGCTTTAAACACGCACTGTATCTTCTGGATATTGCACTTCATGTCCTCCAAATCCTTGGACAGCAGAATCCCTCCTTTATGCAGAAGCCCCACAAAATCACAAATATCTTCAAGCTCCCTCAAATTGTGGGAAGCCACAACCGGCGTCAGCCCGCGGCGCTCCATCTCACTTGCAAAAATGCTTTTTACCCCTTGGCGCATTACCGGATCCAGACCGTCAAAGGTCTCGTCGCACAATAGATATTTGGCTCCGCTGCATACCCCGCAGATCAGCGCAAGCTGCTTGCGCATTCCTTTGGAATAAGTGTTTATCTTTCTCTTTCTGTCTAAGCCAAAATTGACCAGATAATTATAAAAATCATCCACTGCAAATTCCGGATAAATGCTGGACAGATACTTTTGCATATCCGCCGCGTTGGAATTGGCAAAAAAATAAGGTTCATCTGCTATAAAATAAATATTTTTCTTTGCCTCCATATTGTCAAATACGGTAAGTCCGTCTACGGTTATCTCCCCTTCATCCGGTCTGAGCACTCCTGCCGCCATCCGGAGCGCCGTACTTTTGCCGGCACCGTTGGTTCCAATCAGTCCGAACACTGAATTTTCTTTAATTGTCACGCTGATATGATCTACCGCTTTCAGCTGATCATAACACTTGGTCACATTTTTAAGCTCAATCATATACTCCTCCCTTTTTGATGCACGAAATCAATTCTTCTTCCGTAATGCCGATCCCTGCCGCCGTCCTGCAGAGCTGTAAAAGACTGGCAAAAATCTCCTCCTTATACTTTTGCAGAAGCAGTTCCCGGTCGGAAACAAAATTCCCCTTTCCTTTGACCGTGTAAATATAGCCCTGCCGTTCCAGCTCCGCGTAAGCACGCTGGATGGTATTGGGGTTGATGGAAAGATCCACCGCAAGATTCCGCACGGACGGCATCTTATCATCTGCCTTAATCACGCCCCGCAGAATCAGCATCCGGAACCTCTCAACCACCTGTTCATAGATTGGTCTGGTATCTCTGTAATCTATGGGTATCATTCGACTCCTTTCCGAAGTACACAATTGTGCTCCTGTATGTAGTGTACTATTATTATTAATACAGTTATGGTAACATTGATTCTCTTGGGCATCAAGATGTGGGGATATACATTAATAAAAGATTAATAAAGAGAATTAGAGAGGGTTGTTTTGAGCAAATTCCACTGCTTTCGCATTTATTTCTTCCAATGTCATATTCTCAAACAAATGCTCCTGCCATTTTGTATAATCAAATTTTTCCCTATTAATAATTGAAATAAATTTTTCTGTCTCAATAACACCCAATTGCTGTAAAAGACAATTAATACCCTTGTTCATAATTTCCATTGTGTTATCCATCTTTTTCTCCTTCCCTTAACTTTAGTCTGCAGCACTGTCCAATCGCTTAAGAAAATCCAAAGGGTTTTCTATTACAATTTTGTCCGTTTTATATTTCAATAACCGAATGTCCGTAGTCAGAAAGCAGTCGCACTTTGCTATTATTGCGCATGCCACATGAATTGCATCTTTTTCCTTGATTCCCGTTTCCATAATTTTCTCTGCGCATTCTATTACTTCCTCTGCCTTATCAAAATCTATATAAATCCTAGTGTTTTTTCGTATAAATTCCGCTATCGCCTGCTTTCGCATGTCATAAGGGTTTTGTTCATTTTCAAATCGCAGCATATACGATGAGACCAGCTCCAGCTCTTGATTTTTAATCTTATCCTGAATATATAATTTTGCCTGTGTCTCCAGCGAAACCCGAATATGCGATTGATCATCGTAGGGGCGGTTAAAACAGCAATTATCCAAATATATTCTCATTTTCTTCATTTCCTCAATTAAATTATATCCTTGCCGTAACAGTTTAAATTCATTCTCAGTATATCTTCTTTTATAACTTTATACAACAAAAATTTAGGCGCCCATAGATTATGAGCGCCTGAATATGCCTGATATTTATTCCCGCGAGCAACGAGTCAAAGTCATGCTTAGAACCAGCTAAGGCTGGTTTTGACCTTTGACGACTGCCGCGGGGGTCAATGCCCCGTTGCTTGCGACGGGGTTATTGACTGCGGATAATCAGCGACTTGCCCGTCATCTCTTCGGGCTGTTCCATTCCCATCATCTCAATCATGGTAGGAACAATGTCTGCAAGGCATCCGCCTTCTCTGAGTGTATAAGAAGGATCTGCATTTACAATGATAAAAGGAACCGGATTTGTCGTGTGTGCCGTAAACGGAGCGCCAGTCTCATAATCCACAAGCTGCTCTGCATTTCCATGGTCTGCACAGATAAACATTTGTCCGTCCACCTCTTTAATTGCATCTACAGCCTTTCCGACACATTCATCCACTGCTTCCACCGCCTTAATTGCCGCCGCTTCCACTCCGGTATGTCCTACCATATCCGGATTTGCAAAATTAATGATGATCACATCGTATTTGCTGGACTTAATTGCCTCCACCAGCTTATCGCAGACGCCGTATGCGCTCATTTCCGGTTTTAAATCATAAGTTGCAACCTCCTTAGGAGAATTGACAAGGATTCTGTCCTCTCCCTCATTAGGTTCCTCAACACCGCCGTTAAAGAAGAAGGTTACATGCGCGTACTTTTCCGTCTCCGCAATTCTTGCCTGCTTCATGTTGTTTGCCGCCAGCCACTCGCCAAAAGTATTTGTCACAGAAATCTTATGGAATGCAACGTCTTTGTTGGGAATCGTCGGGTCATAGTCCGAAAAGCATACGTAGGTAACATCAAGTCTCTTTCCTCTGTCAAATCCCTTGAAGTCATCATCGCAGAAGCTTCTTGTAATCTCTCTTGCGCGGTCCGGTCTAAAATTAAAGAAGATAATGGAATCTCCATCCTTAATCGTTGCAACCGGCTTGCCATCCTTTACGACAACTGTAGGCTTCACAAACTCATCCGTCTCATCTCTGTCATAAGACGCCTGTATTCCTGCCGGTCCGCTCTCCACGGTCAGCCCCTCGCCCTTGGTCAATGCATCATACGCCAGCTTCACTCTGTCATAGTTATTATCTCTGTCCATTGCATAGTAACGTCCCGTTACGGATGCAATCTCACCTACGCCGATTTTCTGCATCTCAGCTTCCAAATCTTCTGCATATCCTTTACCGCTTGCAGGAGGCGTATCACGTCCGTCCAAGAAGCAGTGTACATATACTTTGGAAAGTCCGTTTCTCTTTGCCAGCTCCAGCAATCCGTATAAATGGGTATTGTGGCTGTGGACTCCGCCGTCAGAGAGCAGTCCGTACATGTGCAGGGAAGAGTCGTTTTTCTTACAATTTTCTACTGCCTTAAGAAGAGCCGGATTTTCAAAAAAGGTTCCATCCTGAATCTCCTTGGTAATTCTGGTAAGTTCCTGATATACAATACGCCCGGCGCCCATGTTAAGATGCCCTACTTCAGAGTTGCCCATCTGTCCCTCCGGAAGCCCTACTGCCATTCCGCTGGCATTTCCTTTCACAAAAGGGCATTCCGCCATCAGTTTATCCATGACAGGGGTCTTTGCTTCTGCTACGGCATTATGCTCCTTTTTTTCATTTAGACCATAGCCGTCCAAAATCATTAATACGGTAGGTTTTTTCATTTTTCTTCTCCTTCTTCCTTTTCATTTCTATTGATAGTTATTTCCTGTTATTTGCGAATCTTGCCAATGGAATTATACATGTTTTTCCAGCGGGTTGCAACTAATAAATGTGGAGAAAATCAGCCTCAAAATCCTCTCCTCATAAAAAGCGGGAGATAACACAGCCGATAATTCTTACTGGACATTAATTTTCCTCCGCAGATTCCCAAAAACTTCCTCATGAGTCATTCTTCTGTTATCTTTATCTGCAGCCTGATCAGCCTCATTCAGTGCCATTTCTACCTTACCCATTCCTTGTCCCTTCTCAACTCTCCAGCGTTCAAAATCTCTGATTCCTCCTATTGCCAACACAATTATAATTGGAACATAATTAGTAATATACCTAGGACTTGTCTCCCAATGCATAAGAAAAACTATCATCCCACTTATTCCCAAAATTGGAGCAAATCCTAATCTTAAAGCTCCCTCTGGTTTCCTTTTATTTTTAGCAGCACTTATTGCATAAATAAACATAAATACCAACATCATATAAAAAACACTATTGCACAAATTTTGATATACTTTGTACTTTTTTCCTCCATACAGTAAATATTCATGCAGCAGAGAATAATCAAGAGGATAATCATCCAAGAAATCCGACAGTCCCAGCGTTCCATCTCCAAAGCACCTAAAAATCTTTGCAACATACAAGCCAAGCATCCCTGTTACGCCTTTTTGAGAAATACGATTGATAATCTCATTTTTAAGTGCTTCATCTCTCACTTCAGGGTTTGTAAACGAACGGGTAAAATTGTAATCCTCAGGATTATATCCCCCGTCTCCTTTTAATCCCATCATAACCCAGTGATAAGACGGTGTGTTTTTTATTTCTGCCAGTTCCGGATCAAGATAATTTCCATACAGCCAACTGTGAAACAGCAAGGTAATTATAAAATATAGAATTCCCACTGATACAACATAAATTACCGCCTTTTTCCATTTCTTCCGCAATAAAAAAGATAAACAGACCGCAACCGTCATAATCAATACTGTTGGCTTAATCAAACTTCCAACCGCTGTCACAATTCCTGAAAAAAAACACAATTTTACAGGATATTGTTTCTCGCATTCTTCTATTTTTAATGCCAAATAAAATAATCCAATCGGAAACGCAATTGATAGAGAATCAGTGTAAAATGCATCTGCCATAAATAGTAACGGCAGCATGCAAATAGACAACCCCATTGCCAACATCCCACATTTACTTCCCCACAATTTTTTTGTTGTTAAGCTAATAAGAGCGAGGGTTACTAACAGAATTATTTCGTTAGCTCCGGCAGCCATAACGAAATAGTCCGCCCCCAAAAAACTTCCAATTCTAAATACAAAATAAAGCAAACACAAACCGCCAAGATTGTTTGGGAACCAGTAAAAATAATCATAATAGTTAGAGAAACTTCCTGTTTCTACCCACTGAATCGCTCCTCCGTAAATTGCATCCAAATCATAAATTGGCGTAAAACGCAATCTATCTATTTGAGAAACTTGAATAATGCCCACGACCACTAAAAAAACAACCAAACAGCAATTATAGATATGCTCAAAAAAATCTTCCTTCCCAATTCCTATGTATGATGCAACCACAAAAAACATTGAAAACAGCCCAACACCAAGCCATGTTCCGACAGAATGATTTTTACTTACGATGCTTATCAAAACAAAACTCATTAATGTAATTGCAATACAGCTCATCAACACCCTACAGCTGTCTACTATATTCTTTTTCATATTTTCCCCATATATTCCCCATATATTCTTATTACATAATCGACTTCCACTGATAATATCCAACCATATATACAATCATCAAGCCAAGAAGGCATCCCTTAATCACCTGTGCCAGCTTAGGATGCTTCGATAAAAATTCTCCGCTAAGCATGAAAAGCGGCAATGCATTAGCTGAATATCTTCCCGCACTTAACAGCCACGTAACAGAATATATCAATAGAAAATATAAAATCAGATATGTCATATACATTGGGCGGCACTTCTTGACACTGCCATAAATTATCGCCGTAATGAAAACAAAAATTAAAATATAAGAGGGATCCCATAGTGCCGCTCCAAATTGTGTATCCCAGCCGCTAACCGCATTATTTCTCACATAACGAAAAGTCTTCCAAAAAAACTGCAATTCCTGACTCCAGTGTTCTTTTAAATAATAGCGAAATCGGAAAGGATCGCCTTCAACATAATAATTTATTATTAAATAAATCAATGTCCCCCCTGCCATTGGAACACATTTTAATCCATTACAAATTATTTTTTTCCATATTTCCTTCCACCTCCTATTTTTAAGCAATGTAATCCCATGATAACTGTACATTACTTCTGCGATAACGCAAAATGCAAGCAATATCCCCTGTACCCTTGTAAGACAAGCCAGAAATCCCACAAGTGCCGCATCCCACCAATCATGTTTCCGCAGATAATAAAGAAACGCCGTTGAAACTGCCAAAAACAATGACTCCGTCATAATTGACGCGAAGAAAAATGCGAACGGATATACCTTCAAAAGCGCCGCCGTCTCATCCGCTGCCTTTTCCCCGTATTCCAAGCGCATCAGCTTATCAAGATAAACATTTCCAATACCAAAACTAATCGTCGAGACCAAGATTCCCGCAAGCTGATAATTTCCCATAAATAAAAAAGATACTATTCTGATCAGCCACGGATACAGAGGGTAAAAAACCAAAAAAAGATGCTGCCCATCCTCCACGGCTCCTTGGTAACCATTTTGAGCAATATTCAAATAATGCGATGAATCCCATCTGGTCCATGCATCCAAAAAATCTTTAAGGCGGATGTTCTCATAATCACCGAACATTGCCATAATGCAAAGTGACAGCAGATGAATACCTGCAATAAATAAAACAGCCCGGCTGAAGCTCATAAATTCCCGATTCCCTGCTAATGCCCTTGTCACTTTGTTTATTTGCGTCAACCGCCGTTTTCCCTTTTCTCCTAATTCTATCCTCATATGCCACTCTCACATCCTGTTTTCTCTGCCCGTCCTCACCGGCACTCCTTATCCACATCAATCACCACAAAATAATTTTCATCAAGCTCCCCGACCTTTTCCCGTATATAAGAAACCACCTCTTTGTCCGTCATAACATACTCATAGGGCACCGCCACGTCAAAGATCAGATTCGTATGGGTAGGCCCGTGTACCATTCGGAAGTCATGAAACTTCACGTTTCCCTCCATTCCGCCTATAATTCCCGCCACCTTCTCCTTAACCTTATTGGTCTCCTCGTCATTCACGCAGACAGGATCCATATGAATCACGGCGCTGCAATTAAGCTCCCTTGCCAGCCGATGCTCAATCAGGTCAATCATATCATGAAGCTCCAATATATCTCCGGTAGAGGGCACTTCCACATGAACAGAAAGCATAACTCTGCCCGGTCCGTAATTATGCACCACCAGATCATGAAGCCCCAGAACTCCCTGCTCTTTATAATCCATAATAATACTTTCGATTTTCTCCACAAATTCCGGCTCCGGCGGCTGTCCCAAAAGAGGGCTCACCGTGTCCTTCATCGCCTCATATCCTGTCCACAGGACAAACAGAGCCACCAGTATACCGCACCAGCCGTCAATCCGGATATCCGTCCACAGTGCCAGCAATGTTGTCAGGAGCACCACAATCGTTGAGACGCTGTCGCTGATACTGTCTTTTGCCGTTGCCAGCATGGCCGCACTGTCAATCTTACGCCCAATTCTGCGGTTATAATAAAACATATACAGCTTTACGCCGATGGAAACTGCCAGAATTGCAATGATAAGCCCATTTGCCAAGACCGGCGCCGGGTGAAGGATCTTTTGGACGGAAGATTTCAAAAGCTCCGCTCCCATCAGGAATATGATCACCGACACCAGCATTCCCGCTATGTATTCAATTCTGCCGTGACCGAAAGGATGTGCATTGTCAGGCTTTTGTCCAGCCATTTTAAATCCCACCAACGTAATTACTGATGAGCCCGCGTCCGAAAGGTTATTAAAGGCATCCGCCGTAATTGCTATGGAACCGGAAAGCTGTCCCGCCAAAAATTTAATCAGGAACAAAAGCACGTTCAGCCCGATCCCCGCTCCTCCGCAGAGTACTCCATATGCCTGCCGGACTGAGGGATTTGAAGTGTCATCGGCATTTTTAATAAAAAGCTTTGTCAATATTGAAATCATGATACCGCTTATTCCTCCCAAATGGGAATTATTTGAAATATAATTATCAAAATTGTATCGCTTATGCAAGATTTGGTCAACACAAAAAAACAGTTGACAAACCTTTCCAACCGGCGTATCGTTATAGCTACGGTGCTGACCGTGTAACTATTCATATGAATTTGAGAAAGGAGGTAATTTTAATGACTAACCGTGCATCTGACAATAACAATCACAGCTTTAACCGTCACTTTACAGATATTTACTTTACAGCGAAATTACCTCCCTGCTTATTTTCCTATATCTGACCGGCTTACACTGGTCTTATGGGTAACAGAGAACATCAGCTTTTTATGCAGCCACGGTAATTTCCGCGGCTGTTTTTATGTGCGCAATTATCAGGGGGAAATTATGAAAAAAATATCAACTTACATCTGGGAACATAAATTTGCATTTTCTTTTGCGGTCTTATCCATGGTCATCAGCATCTGTCTGGACATGCTTTCTCCGCAGCTGACCAGGCATATTGTTGACGACGTTATTTTAGGCGGACAGCTTGACCGTTTAACGCCTCTTCTTGCCGGTATTTTCTGCGTGGGTATCGGGCGGTGTATTTTTCAATATTGTAAAGAATACACCTTTGATGTCACCGGCTCCAAAATTTCTGCGCAGATACGAAAAAGCCTTTTTCTTCACGTTCAATCTTTGAGCGCGGACTTTTTTGACCGCACGGGAACCGGAGAGCTGATGTCCCGCATCAAGGACGATGTGGACCGCATCTGGGATGGGCTTACCTTTGTGGGCATGCTGTTGATCGAGGCGGGAATCCACACCTCAATCGCCCTCTTCTGCATGTACAGCCTGAACTGGAAGCTTGCCATTTTTCCTACCATCTGCATGGCGGCGGCAGCCTCCATTGCCATTTATATGGAGCGGAAACTGGACATTGTCTATGAGGAGATCAGCGAGGAGAACGCCTCTCTCAATACTGTCGCGGAAGAAAACCTTGCCGGAGTCCGCACGGTTAAGGCATTTGCCCGGGAAAAGCATGAGATTTCCAAGTTTCTTTCCCATAACAAGCGTTATTATGACTTGAATATGAAGCAGTCCAAATTGTTTGTGCGGTATCACCCCTATCTTTCCCTGATTACCCGGCTCCTTCCGGTCATCGTGCTTTTGATCGGCGGTCATCTGGTATACCACGGGGAAATGACGCTGGGCGATTTAAGCGCGTTTATTGAATATTCCATGAATATTGTCTGGCCCATGGAAATGCTGGGCTGGCTCACCAACAGCTTTTCTTCCGCCCTTGCTTCCAATCGGCGGATTAAAAAGATTTATGAGGAAAAGCCTACTATCTTAGAGCCTGACAATCCGGTCATCCTTCCCGATGTAAAAGGAAAGATTACCTTTTCGCATGTGTCTTTTCACAAGGCGGACCGGCACGAGATCCTGCGGGATATTTCCTTTACCGTGGAACCCGGCAGGACCATCGGTATTATGGGCGCCACGGGTGCCGGTAAAAGTTCCCTGATTTATCTGCTTCAGCGTCTTTACGACGCCACGGACGGAACCATTCTTTTGGATGATGTGGACGTTAAGAGCCTGTCGCTGGCACAGCTCAGAAGCTCCATTTCCCTCGTGATGCAGGATGTATTCTTGTTTTCCGATACTATCTTTGAAAATGTAACGCTGGGGCAGAAGCATTCCCTGACCCTCCCCACCGTTATGGAAGCATCGGAGCGGGCGCAGGCAAAGGGCTTTATCGAAAAGATGGACAAACAGTATGACACGGTAATCGGAGAACGGGGCGTAGGGCTCTCCGGCGGTCAGAAGCAGCGCATCACCATTGCCCGGGCGCTGGCAAAGAAAGCACCCATTCTGGTTCTGGACGATTCCACCTCCGCGCTGGATATGGAAACCGAGCAGTCAATCCACGAAACGCTGCATCAGCTTACAGGCATAACCAAGATTATCATCGGCCACCGAATCAGCGCTGTCTGCCACGCCGATGAGATTATCATTTTGGAGGACGGCAGGATTATGGAACGGGGAACCCACGCCTCCCTGCTTGCTCAAAAAGGGCTGTATTATCAGACCTACACTGCGCAGTACGGAGCCCCGTCATTGAAAGCATGATTATAGTAAATGACATAACAATAAGAATCCCTGCAAGGAGGAAACAACCGCATGAGTATTAATTCTTACAAGGAGGATGAGCAGCTTTTAAAGCGCAGTAAGACTCAGACGCTGTTACGGCTTCTCTCCTACCTGCTTACCTATAAAAAAGAAATTATATTTGTCCTTTTCATCATGGCATTCTGCGTGGCGGTCTCTCTGGTGAACCCTCTGCTCATTGAGGCGGCAATCGACCGTTATATTGCCCCCGGAAATATGGACGGACTGCTGCGTCTGGCGCTTGCCGCTATCGCATTAAACCTGCTGATGATCGGGGGAATCAAGCTCCGCATGTATATTATGGCGAAGGTATGCAACAGCATTCTTGTGACCATCCGTCAAGAGCTTTATACCCACATTCAGACACTGGATCTTCAGTTTTTTGACAGCCGTCCCACCGGAAAAATTCTCGCCCGCATTATCGGCGACATTAATTCCCTAAAGGAGGTTTTAAACAACTTTGTCACCACGCTGCTTCCTGATTTTGCAACCGTGGCGGCTGTTGCCGCAATTATGTTTTTCAAAAATACGGCGCTTGCCGCCGCTTCCCTGTGCAGCCTACCCTTTCTGTTTGTCTGCATATGGCTCATTCAGGTTTACTCTCACAAAAAATGGCAGGATTTCCGCAAAAAGTCCTCCAACCTGAATGCATTTATCCACGAGGATATTTCCGGAATGCGGATTATCCAAAGCTTTCACGCAGAAGGAGAGACCAGTGAAACCTTCGATGAACTCCTGCTTGCACACCGCCAGTCCTTTAACCGGGCTGTCCGTTTAAACGATGCCATGGGCTCCTGCATTGATTTAAGCTGGAGCGTCGGGATTGCGGCGCTATATTTTGTGGGGATTAAAATTCTTGGAATCGGAAATGTTTCGGTGGGCACTTTTATCGCCTTTGGAAGCTACATCGGCATGTTTTGGAATCCTATCATGAATCTGAGCAACTTTTATAACCAGATCATCACCAATATTGCGGCCGCGGAGCGTATCTTTGAAATTTTGGATACCGATGCCTCCATCACAGATGCCAAGGAGGTCATTGACATTCCGCCAATTAAGGGAAACGTATGCTTTGAACATGTAGGGTTTTCTTATGACGATACCACAAAAGTTTTAAATGACGTGAGCTTTACTATTACTCCCGGCGAAACCATTGCACTGGTGGGACCCACCGGTGCGGGAAAGACCACCATCGTCAACCTGATCAGCCGCTTTTATGACATTCAGGAAGGAATCATCCGCATTGACGGCTATGATGTCAGAGACGTTTCCATCGAAAGCCTGCGAAGCCAGATGGGAATTATGACACAGGATAATTTCCTGTTTACGGGAACAATTCGGGATAACATACGTTATGGAAAGTTGGATGCCACTGACGAGGAGATTGTTGAAGCCGCCAAAGCCGTTCACGCCCATGACTTTATCTGCAAGCTGGAAAGGGGATACGACACCGTGCTCTCCGAACGGGGCGGCGGTTTGTCCGTGGGACAGAAACAGCTCCTTGCCTTTGCCAGAACCATGGTCTCCAAGCCAAATATTCTGATTCTGGATGAGGCAACCTCCAGCATTGATACCCGGACGGAGCTTCTTGTTCAGGAGGGCATTGACGCCCTGTTAAAGGGGCGTACCTCATTTGTAATTGCCCACCGCCTTTCCACCATCCAAAAAGCCGACCGCATCTTTGTCATCGACCAGGGCGGTATTGTGGAAGAGGGCACTGCCGCTGAATTAATCGCCAAAAAAGGAGCCTACTACCGGCTCCACACTGCACAGCTTATGACAGGCTCCGCAGATGCATGACTTTGGCTCGCTGCCCGCGGGATAAGTCAAATTCCCCACGACATGCTGCGAGGTATTTGACCCTCGCGGCAGTCGCCAAATGTCTGCAAGCAGCCGCTTGGCTCGCTGCCCGCGGGATAACACAGGCGCACTGCTAATCCGTCACACTTAATATCGACAGATTAAAGATGCGCCTGATTCATGTTTCTTTAATATTCCATATTCCACTCGTGCTCTCCGCCCCAGTCGCCGATCAGCTCTGAGACAGTTCCCTCTTCCGTGGCAATTCTCGTTTCAAAACGATAATTCATCTGAGGCACATATTCACCTCTGATCTTTACGTTGCTATATAAATATACAAACTCATATGTAGTATGCGGATAATAATCCCCGTTCTCAGAAGCCGGTTCATAAGAGATACATAACCGCTGGATTCCGGCATCCTCCTGCTGGACGCTCCACACTTTGATTACGCCCGCCGTTTCCGGATACTCATCAAAGTCGGCAAACTCAAAGCTCCACGCCCCGTCCGTCTGCGTGAATTTAACCTTTTCCCGGCTTACCGGAATGTAAGTCTTTCCATTCCAGTATTCCATGGTTCCATCCATAAACTGATCCCGGATTGTGATATAATCCTCTGACTGCATAAAATCCTTGATGGGCGCAAAATCCCCGGAGTCAAAAATCGCAAACGCCCCTGCAAAGGTGTCCTGCGCCCAGACCGCCTTGGTGACACACGCCAGAAGCTGTGCCAGACTTTCTTCACTGCCGAGCTCCGATACCCGCGCCAAAAACGCCTGATAATCCGTCAAATGCTGAACATCCAATGCCAGCGTTGAAAATTGCGGCTGTGCATATTTCAAAATTTCCGTCTTTAACTCCTCTTTGCCTGTGCTGTCATAAAGCGCAAGCATCCGATTCATGTGCTCGATATATTCCTCGAAAATACAGCCTGTTTCCGTCTCACAAAACAGCCCGATCTCCTCTCCCATCAACAGCCTGCCATAACAGGCATCTAACAATTTGTACCCTTCTGCATTGTCCGGATCAGTCTCCACGGCAAGCATGACTTTGCTCCAAGTATCATACGTACACTGCCCCGCATTAATATCCGCAACCGCATCGTTTAACAGATACACACAATATTCCTGCAAAAGACTCTCATCCTGCGTAGTCTCCCACCCTTGATAAAGTACCTGTTCCGCCGCTTCCCGATCCTCCTTGGTGAGATAAATCCCAGCCATCGCCCGGTAAGCTTCCACTGACGTGGAATCAATCTTTAACGCCTCCTCACAGGAAGCGATTGCCTCATCGTAAGACTGCACCGCCTTATACTCGTCCGCCGCATTTAACTGTCGTGCAATCTTGATTTCCGGCATCATGTTCCAGACAACCAAGAATCCCCCAGCCAAAATGACCACCAGAAACAACGCGATGACAATCCGCTCAATCATTACAACTCGTTTTCTGCGTTTACGCCTGCGCGCCCTTGCCGCTGCGCTTGCTCTTTTTCTTCTAATTTCCTTGTCCGACATCTCTATCAATCCCTTTAACTCATTCTTGCGCACTACCTTTTTATACTAACACACTAATTTTTCTCTGACAAATGCTTTTTCCGCGTTTTCATAGATTTTTCGGCATTTTTACTGCTTTTTTTCCTTCCCTTTCCAATTTCTCCCCATTCTCTGCCTCTCTTATCTCTTCCTTCGCCCCGAATGCTTTCTCTTCTGCCTTCCCTTTCACCTCGGGCGCTTCCTCTTTTTCCTTCTCTCTCGTCCCGAATGGTTCCTCTTCGGTCTCGTCCTTCTCCTTCGCCTCTTCCCCTTCTGCCTCTTCCGTCCTCATCCTGGCCGCCTCCTCTTCTGCTTTCTCTCTCGCCCCGGATGCTTCCTCTTCTGCCTCTTCCTTCTCCTTCGTTCCTGCCGCTCCTTCCTCTCCGGTCTCGTCCCGACCTGCTTCTTTCATACGGCTTCTCCTCCTGAATTTCCTCCGGCTCGTCTCCCATGCTCATCTGCATAAAAGCCGCCGCCAAATCCAAAACTGAAAAATCATGCTCTTCCACAGCTTTACTGATACTGCTTTTAAAGCTGTCAAGATCCCGGCTTTCTATCACTTCCATCGCCTGCTCAAAAAGCCTGCCGGACTTTACACGGACAACATCCTTAGCCGTGGGAAGCTTCCGCTCCCGGATTGTGGTGTGGCAGACCCTTTCAATATCCCGAATCTTAAAGATTTCCCTTCCGGAAACAAGCGTAAACGACCTTCCCGCCTTTCCGGCTCTTCCGGTACGTCCAATCCTGTGTACATAATATTCAATGTCCTCCGGAATATCATAATTAAATACCGCATCTACTCCGCTTACGTCAATGCCCCTTGCCGCCACATCCGTTGCAACCAGAATCCCGCATCTGCCATTCCGGAATAAATTCATCACCGTATCTCTCTGATTCTGGGAAAGATCCCCGTGAAGCCCCTCTGCGTCATAGCCCCGCTCTTTTAACACGCCTGTCAGCTCATCTACCATCCGCTTCGTGTTGCAGAACATCAGACTCCGCACCGGCTGGTAATAATCCAAAAGCCTGCATACTGCCTCCATCTTGTCCCTTTTGGCTACCCGGTAATATGCCTGCTTAATCGCCGCCACCGTCACCTCTTCAGGCGTCACCTTAACGAAAACTGCATCCTTTTGATAGGTTCCTGTAATATCAAGAATTGCCTGCGGCATAGTTGCGGAAAAAAGCGCCATTTGATGCTCCTCCGGCATATCCCTTAAGACCGTCTCAATGTCCTCACGGAATCCCATGTTCAGCATCTCGTCCGCCTCGTCCAGCACAATCATCTTAATTTCACCAGTCTTAATGGTATGACGGCGCAAATGATCCATGACCCTTCCCGGCGTACCCACAATAATCTGGACTCCCTGAGATAATGCCCTGATCTGCCGTCCAATATCCTGCCCTCCATAAACCGGCAGAACCTTGACTCCATGCATATAACGCGCCAGCCTGCGGATCTCCTCCGCCGCCTGCATGGCAAGCTCTCTGGTGGGACAAAGAATGATTCCCTGAGGCTTGCGAATCTGCGGATCAACCCTCTCAATCATTGGGATTGCAAAAGCCGCCGTCTTGCCGGTTCCCGTCTGCGCCTGACCAATCACGTCCTTTCCCTCCAAAAGAACCGGAATTGCCTGCTCCTGTATGGGCGTCATCTCCTCAAAGCCCATCTCCTCCACTGCTCTTAAAATTTCTTCATTCATCTGCGTATCACGATAATTCATAAATCTTCTTTCCTTCCTTTACAACAGAAAAGACACCACTTCCTATAAGTGCTGTCTTTCTTACACGAACTCTTACAGTATATCCATAAATCCACATTCTGTCAAGCATCTTTATGCAAAAACTGCTCAATAATAAACCGGGGACGCATTTTGGTCTCCAAATAAATCTTGCCGATGTATTCTCCTACCACGCCCAGCGATAACAAAATCAGCCCTCCAATCGCCCAGACAGAAACCATAAGCGTTGTCCAGCCCACAATCGTCGCTCCCATAAAATGCCGGATCAGACTGTAGATCAACATACCGATACTCACCAAGAAAATAAAAAATCCCAAGCCCGTAATCATCCGCAGAGGCTTTGTGCTTAACGATGTGATTCCTTCCACTGCAAAAGAGACCATTTTGCCAAGAGGATATTTGCTCTCCCCTGCAAACCGCTCCCCCCTCTCATAATAAACCACATCCCAGGAAAATCCAATCATCGGCACAATCCCCCTGAGGAAAAGGTTCACCTCTCCAAACTCCGCAAGCCCTTCCAGCGCCCGCCTGCTCATCAGCCGGTAATCCGCATGGTTAAAAACCGTGTTGGCTCCCATGGCATTCATCACCTTGTAAAAGCCTTCCGCAGTCGCCTTTTTGAAAAAGGTATCCTTCGCCCGGCTGCTCCGAACCCCATAAACAATATCCGTACCCGCCAGATACTTGTCAATCATCTCGTCAATAGCATCCACATCATCCTGCAGATCCGCGTCCATGGAAATCACCAGATCCGCATGACTCTTCACTGTCATAAGCCCCGCAAGCAGCGCGTTCTGATGCCCCCTGTTCCGGCTCAGATTAATGCCGCTGTATACAGAATCCGCCTGATGAAGCCCCTTAATAATCTCCCATGTCCGATCCTTGGATCCGTCATTGACAAACACAATGCGGCTTTCCGGTGCTATCTTTTCCTTGTCAATCAAAGACTTAAGCTTGGCTTTCAATCTCTTCGCAGTTTCCGGTAAAACCTCCTGTTCGTTGTAACAGGGGATTACCAGATATAGTTTGTTGTTCATCAAATGTTCTCCCAAATCTATATACTTAACTATTCCATGCTTTGTCCAAGAATAAGTATAGCATATTTCCCTTTGGGATAACAAGAGGCTTGATATCATGCTCTTGTCCTTTTTCCATACATTAGATTAGAGTGTCAAAAGACACATTAAAAATAACCTGATTTTTGTTTGTACCTTGA
>JAMPGL010000025.1 GCA_023663945.1 Lachnospiraceae bacterium
GTTAATCACCACACAACGCTTCACTGCCAGTACAGTAAATCATTCGACTATAGCAAAAGTGCCAATTGGTAAAGATACGTTATTCACTGACAGCTTGTATAGAGATTTATTTCTAAAGGAGCCCATTAAAAAGCACCAGTACTTGGTGAGGTATTTTCGAACCTAGTACTGCTGTGCTTTTTAGTGAGCGAGAGCGTGGCGACGTAGAAATAAATCTCCATACAAGCGTCCGTCCTCCAACCACCCTTTACCACATTAAGCCGAAATTTAAGCGCCTACCCCCCTCACCTGCCCTTCTCCCCTTATCGCATACTTATACGACGTAAGCTCTCTAAGTCCCATCGGACCTCTTGCATGGATCTTCTGAGTGCTGATTCCGATTTCCGCGCCAAACCCAAACTCAAATCCATCTGTAAACCGGGTAGATGCATTCACATAAACGCAGGCGGCATCCACCTCGTTTAAGAAACGCTCCGCGTGTTCTTTCTTCTCCGTTATAATTGCTTCCGAATGCTTTGTATTATATCTGTTGATATGTGAAATCGCCTCATCAAGGGAAGAAACCGTTTTCATGGAGATAATATAATCTAAGTATTCTGTTCCGTAATCCTCCTCTGATGCCGGAACGCAGTCAATAAGATCCTGTACCTTCTCATCTCCCCGAATCTCCACATCATGCTCTTTCAGTGCCTTTGCAAGCCTTGGAAGCAGGCTGTCACTCACGGATTCATGAATGACCAGCGATTCACAGGCGTTGCAGACTCCGATGCGCTGTGTCTTTGCATTGATGATAATGGGGACTGCCTTATCAAGGTCTGCATACTCATCCACATAAATATGACAGTTTCCGGTTCCCGTTTCAATCACCGGTATCATACTGTTTTCCACCACGCTGCGTATCAGTCCGGCACCTCCTCTGGGAATTAACAAATCCACATATTCCCGCAGCTTCATAAACTCCTGCACCACGCTTCTATCCGTGGATTCAATCAACTGTATCATATCCTTTGATATTCCCTCTTTGTCAAGGGCTTCCCTGATTACGGATGTAATCGCCAAATTGGAACAGATTGCATCGCTTCCCCCTTTTAGGATGACTGCATTTCCGCTCTTAAAGCACAGCCCAAAGGCATCCGCCGTCACATTGGGTCTTGATTCGTAGATAATTCCGATTACCCCAATCGGCACACGTCTTTTTTCGATATGAAGCCCTACAGGGCGTTCTATGGTTTCCATCACTTCCCCGACAGGATCCGGAAGCTCCGCCACCTGTTTTAAGCCCTCTGCCATTGACCGGATTCTGCCCTCGTCAAGGCGCAGACGGTCAAGGAGACCTGCATGCATCCCCTTTTCCTCCCCATGCCTTATGTCTATCGCATTCTGCTCAATAATCCATCGGCTGTTTCTGACTAAAGCTTCCGCCGCTTTGTACAGAGCGTTATCTTTAGCCTCCGTACTCATCTTTTGAAGTTCATATTTAACTTTGACGGCATTTTTCCCCAATTGTTTCAATTGATTTTGTTCTAACTGATTTTGTTCTAACTGACTCATCTTTTATCCCTCCAAACGAAAATCCCATATTAGCCTAATTAACTCTAAAATACTTATTCTCAATAAGAAATCACGAATTTAATTCCTAACTCCTTATAAAGCGGCTTCAACTGATCCTTCACTGAACCAACAATTTTGTTAATATCCAATTTTTCTATCATACCATTGCTTCTAATACCTTTGTAATACACCTTACTCGCCCGTTTGTACAAATTTTGTAGTTTATCGTAACCACTTTTACCAGTAACCTTCGTATTCTTAGGCAGATGTAGAAATTTAATAATACCATCGGCGTCATATAAAAACCAATCTTCAATAGACCGCCTTGCTTTAATATGAAATACTTTTTTCGCCCCATTGTCAAGAAGTGCTTGCTCAATTTCATCCCACTTAATGGGTGGTTTAGAAGAAAACTCAAAAACATCCGTATCACTACACAGCATTACAGTGTATATGGTATCCTCTCCATATTTTGGTTTTACTTCTTTTACAAACTTCCTTAACGCATTACTTTTGAATCCTCCCACGCCCTTGACATTCTTATATTCAATATTGGTATCAAATCTTTTGTTTGGGTGTATATTACGCGCATGAGCAACTACTGCTTTATAAAATTCAATCTCTGTTTCACCCTCCACAAAGAGCACTAAGCATTTACTCATTCACATCACACTCCAAGTAGTCTATTATATTACTATCTGTATCCGAAAGCATCTCAAATAAATAATCGCCCATGCTCATTTTAAACTCTGAAGCATCATTTTGTAACTGCCTCTGACCAGACTTCTTAAAACTAAAAAACTGTGCCACTCCCGGTGTAATACTTGTTCCCACATGAATCCATGATGGATCCAAATAACTGATAATATATGGTGAATGGCTTGTAATAATAACTTTACAATCTTTCAAAAGCTGATTGATAATCTGTATATAATCATGGAATAATCCCGGATGCACCGAGTTCTCCGGTTCTTCTATGGCTATCAGTGATATATTGCTATCGCTGGCTGCGATAATCTTTGTTAATATCATAAACACACGTTTTACACCGTCAGACATCATTTCAAAACGAATAGGGCTTACTAAATTTTTATTCTTCACATATAAAACATCAATCGCATCCGTAATAGTGAATGGTGCATCGTCCGGCAGTTCCCCCTCAAAGGCTCCTACCTTATGCCGTTTTACAACAACATCCTCTATGTCTGGGAATAACTGCATAAAAACATCCTTTAATAAATCATACTTATCCGGCTTCTGTCTGCTTATGTTATACACAACCCTCGGAAGATTATCTGCATTTATCATTTCGTTTTCAAAATCTTTCCTGATAATCGGATCTGGTGTATAAAAACTCTTGGCATCCAAATTATTTTCCATATACATCTTCATACCATTAAGCTTCTTTATTATTTCAGCATAAAAAATATCATCATATGCTTTGAGCTTATTAACAACCAGCTCCGCAGGCTCTACCAAAATCTTTGAGGAACATCGTCCCGTTTCAGAGCTCTTAAATAATGCATCATCCATTTTTCTATTGATAATCTGTGTAAACTTCTGTCCCTTTTCTTCTATTTTTATTTTTAAATACTCTTCTACAATTTTAGGCTCAATGGTCTCATTGAATTTCCACGCAAACTCATATCCATAAAGTACCCTGTATTCTTTTCCTTCAAATTCTGTCAAAATCTCCATCTCATATCGGTAGTTCTTATTCTGTATACTGGCGTTAATCGGAATTAGATTCCTATTTGACATCATTAACACTTTATTCTCAATACTAGCTTTCATATAAGCTAATCCAAAATCAATACCGGAAAGGACATTAGACTTTCCAAAATTATTTAATGCAACAAGCGCGGTAATATTATCAAATGTAATCTTTACATCTGATAAATTTTTGAATCCGTCTACCAATACAGCCTGTATTTTCATAGCAACACACCCTTTCTTCTGCTTTATATATGCATATAATACTGCCTCTTTCTAATATATGCAATATTTTTTTGCGTTTTATCTCATAATATACTCATCACTTCCGTGTTTTATTCATTTTGCGCAATTACAATTTTCATTTTATTTCGTTTGTATATTAAAAAACCGCAATATACATGCTTACTCACGACATATCACGATTTCTTAATACAATATTCTTTTCTATAATGCAAGCAATTAAAGACCATAAACCGGCAATTCAGCTTTTATATGAACCTGAAGACTAAATTTATCGAATCACTCCGCCTTCCGTCACAATAATATCAGGGCGGATATCATGCTCTTCCATAGGCACATTTTTGGCAATCTGGCACTCAAAGGCAAGCGCCGCGCCAGAAAGCTCCTTATACTCTTTTAAAAAACGGTCATAAAATCCTTTTCCATATCCCATTCTTCCCCGCTGTCTGTCGAACACTGCGCCCGGAATCAGAATCAGGCTCTTTAGCTCCTCCGCAAGCGCATGATCAAACAGCCTTTCTTTTCTTTCCGCAGGCTCCCGTATTCCCTGATAGCCCGGCTCTAACTCTTCTAATGTCTCAATCTCATAAAAACGGATATTCATACCCAACACTCTGGGGGCAAATACCCTTTTTGCAGGATCTGCAAGCAGCTCCTCCACCAGCCCTGTCGTCATGACCTCACTCCGGTAGTCCATATAGACCAGCACTGCCTCCGCATCCCGATACGCCGGTTCCTTCTTCAAAAGTTCCCATATTTTCCGGCTTTTCGTAAGACGCTCATTGACAGAAAGATTATTTCGCATACTTAAATATCGATTTCGGATGCTCTGTTTACTGATAAATCCTTTCTCTTCCATAGACAGTCCCCCTTATCCTTCGTTTGCCACAATCTGCTCTGCAACTGCTTCCGCGATGCGGATGCCGTCCATTGCCGCTGACATGATTCCGCCTGCATAACCGGCGCCTTCCCCACAGGGATACAGCCCTCTCACGGACGACTGGAGCTTTTCATCTCTCACAATCCGAACCGGCGAGGATGTTCTGCTCTCAATTCCTTCTACCAAAACCTTTGTATGATTAAAGCCCTTTATCATCCTTCCAAACTGCTCCATCCCTTCCACAAACGCCTGTGAAAGCTCCTTTGGAAGAATCTCGTGAACAGGAGCATATTTCCATTCTCCTTTGATGGAAGGGCTAAAATCCTCCGAGATTTCAGGCATCTTTACAGTGTCAGCATAATCCGGCGGTGTACCCGCAGTCGATGCCTCTGAACATACTGCACTTTTGTAATCTCCATACCGCTCCACAGGAATTTTTCCTTCTGCAAGGCGGTATGCCTCCTTCTCCAGCCGTCTTTGAAATTCTATCCCCGCAAGGGGATCTGCAAGGGGATTGAAACATCCGTAATCCTCCGGCGTCACGGACACAATAATCGCGCTGTTGGCGTTCCTGCCGTCTCTTTTGCTGTAACTCATGCCGTTGACAGCCAGATGCCCCTCTTCGGAGGAGGCGTTGACCACAAATCCTCCCGGACACATACAAAAAGAATACACCCCTCTGCCTGCGAGTGTCTGGGCGGTCAGCTTGTAAGGCGCGCTTCCTAGGATAGAATTTTGCGGGCTTCCGTATTGGGAAAGATTAATCAGCTCCTGCGGATGCTCCACGCGCATTCCCACGGCAAAAGGCTTTGCCTCCAATACCAGTTTCCGTTCATACAGCATTTTCAGGGTATCTCTTGCGCTGTGTCCCGGCGCAAGTACTATGTAAGAAGCCTCAAGCAGTTCCTCCCCGTTTATCATTACACCAGTTATTTTGTTATCACGAATAATAACGTCCGTTACCTTCGTTTGAAATCGGATAGTGCCTCCTGCCCTTTCAATCGCATGCCGCAGATTGACAACCACCTTCTGTAAAATGTCCGTGCCGATATGAGGCTTATGATCATACAAAATCTCTTCCGGCGCACCGGCATCCACAAACAGCTTCAGGACTTCCCTTCCTCGTCCATATTTGTCTTTTACCAGAGTATTCAGCTTGCCGTCGGAGAAGGTTCCCGCTCCGCCCTCCCCAAACTGTACGTTTGAGTCCGGATTGAGGCTTCCGCTATTCCAGAACTGATTCACATCCTGAATCCGCTCTTCCACTCTCTTCCCGCGTTCCAAAAGAATCGGCTTAAATCCCGCTCTTGCCAGCATCAGCGCACAGAACATTCCTGCCGGTCCCGCTCCGATAACCACTGGGCGTTCCAATCCACCGTAATTCTTTATGGGAAATTGATATCTGACCTCCTGTAAAATCGAAACCAGACGTTTGTCGCACCTGCGGAAGACACTCTGCTGATTCTTTACAGCAATATCCAAAATATAATTAAAATACAACTCCGGTTTCTTTCTTGCATCTACGGAACGTCTCACAATCCGAATCTCAGATATTTGTTCACAGCCAAGGATTTTCTTTGCCTTCCGGACTAAATCCTCCTGTGAATGCGAAACCGGCAGCCGCAGTTGATTGATTCTAAGCATTCTCCTGCGCCCTATTCCTTCCCATTACTTGCTTCTTTTGCTTCCAAATCCACGCCTGCGGCGCTCATCCCCGCCGCATATCCGCTTGACCACGCCCATTGCAGATTGTATCCTCCGCATTTTCCGTCCACGTCTACAATCTCTCCGGTAAAGAAAAGCCCCGGCACCAGTTTGGATTCCATCGTCTCATTCAGTTCGCCAAATTCCACGCCCCCTGCGCAGACCTGGGCATTTTTCATGGTATTCACACCGCAGATATGAATCGGGAAATTACGGCTCATCTGCATCAGCCGCATCACCTTTTCATAACCGGCTTCCTCCGCCCTCATTCCCGGCTTTAACCCACATCGCTTAATCAGCGCCATATTAATCTTCTTGTTTAAGGTTCCTATCAGAAATTCTTCAAGAGTTCTCTCTTTCCATGATTCATAGCGGAGCCGTGCCATAAATGCAAAAGCCTCCTCAGGCTGTTCCGGGAAAAAGTCCACAAAAACCGTCACGTCCTTCTGCTCTTTCAAGGCATATCCCGCCTGCCGGCTGAACTGAAAGACCGGTATCCCCGAAATCCCATACTCGGTAAACTGAAGCTCGCCGCTTTCCTCATCTGCTATGGTTCCACTTATCATCAGCGTAAGCTTTGCGCTGCACCGGACGCCTCCTAAAGCCTTGCAGAACGTCTCATCGGACTTAAGCTGTACCAGTCCCGGCATTAAAGGATTCACCTGATGCCCAAAAGACTTGGCAATATTATATCCGTCTCCGGCAGAAGCATTCAGCCCGGCGCCGCTGCCGGATGCAAGAATCAATCTGTCAAAAGAAAACCTCGTCCCATCCTGAGCCGTCACCTGAAAGAGAGCTCTGTCTCCCTGCTTTGCCGCCTTTTTAATCTCCGCATTGGTAATCACCTGCACCTTACTATGTACCAGTTCCATGCGCAGAGTATCCAGCACCGCAGACGCCTGTTCGGAATAAGGGTACAGTCCCTTATTTTTTTCTTTAATCATCAGCCCCATACTCTCAAAAAAGGAAACCGTATCCCGCGGGGAAAACACATTAAAAATCTTTTGCAGTTTTTCTTTGTCGCTGCAATAATACTGGTCCATAGAAAACTCCATGCTTCCCAGATTGCACTTTCCGTTGCCCGTAGCAAGAAGCTTTTTGCCGACCCTGTCATTTTTTTCAAAAAGAGTTACCTCTGCCCCCTGCCTTGCCGCCGTAATTGCCGCCGTCATCCCGGAAGCGCCCCCGCCAATCACTGCTATTTTCACTTTATTTTTCATTTATCTACACTCGTTTCCTTAACTGGAATATGACTCAAGAAAATTATATAATTCTCCTTCATCCTCCACAAATTTCATATTGATAATTTCTTCCTGCAGTCTCTGCGGAAGCTCCTCGACCAAAATATCTGTATTCATATACACATCCGATAAATCTTTGTAATATACAACCACATAATGATTCTCATTTAGGAGGAAAAATCCCTCCGCCTCTTCCGCCGGTTCATAGCTTTTCCTAACTACAACCCTGTCTCTGGAAAAGGAAACCAGCTCCATATACAAAAATCCCTTTTCTAAATCCGTCAGGGAAGGGTTTTGATTATAGCTTTCAATCTCCTCTGCAAGCCTGTCCCTGCTTAAACCAATAAATTTATCCGGAGTGCTGGTCAAATTCTCCTCGACATGTCCGCTTTTGGCATCAAATTCCTGTAGAATATATTGTGTATTTGCTGTGACCACCGGCTCCTCGCTTACCGAAACCTGAATTTGAGAAGGCTCTTCTATTTCACTTTGAGATGCGTCTGGGGCTTCGGTTTGAGACGCCTTTTCCTTTTCTTCTTTGGGCTGTTCCTGCACCGTTATGCTTTTCTGGTTCCCGCCCGGATAAAAATATTCCATGATTGCCATATTAGAGGCAAATCCTAAGCTGAACATGGTCAGCGGATAGATAAAAAACAGACTGATACGTTTTACAAATTTCATGGCGATACACCTTTACTATTTTTATAAACAGTATCAGCCAAAAAAGCAAAATCTATACCGCTATCTCATAATATGAAGCAGTTCCGCCAGCCTTCGGAACAGGAATCCTCCCGCCATCTCGTCCAATTCCTCATCCTTAAAGGCACGGGTAATCGTCAAAAGAAGCAGGTATACCGCCACAGCCGCAATCAGACAGATCATCATGGAGAGAAGCGGCCCTAAGAGCGGTTCAAAAAGTTTATTTAAAAGCATTGCCGCCACTCCTGCAATTGCCGCCGCCACAATCGTCACCGCAAAGGTTCTGATCCATTCCTGCCGATATTGCAGCCCCCGCATGATTATCCAAAAACCGGCACCTGCCGTAACTAGATAAAACACTCCGCTTCCAATGATAAGCGCCATAATTCCCATGCCGGAATTGACAAGCAAAAACATAACCCCTCCATGAAGTACAAATGCGGTGCCTCCGATGCCTGCCGCATAAGAAGTCTTTTTACTTTTAAGCAGAATGTCCATAAAAATTGTCGAAAAAACAAGCAGGGGGACGACAGTGCTTCCTGCCTGCGTCCAGACTGCCGCCTGCTGGTTATCTCCGCCAAAGATAACGTTCAGCAGGTTTTCCGCCAGTACCGCCAGCAGAACAGCCGCAGGAATAACGATTACCGCACACTGATGAACCAAGGTTCCCAGTCTTTCCCGCGCTGTGCGGTATTCATCCCGATCCCACAAAGAGGCAATTCTGCGAACCGACAGAAGACAGATCATACAGACCGCCTCACCGACAATCCCTGTAAGGGCAAGCGTCTTCGCGTAGTAAGCTCCCCACTGTCCTGCATAGGTTCCGGCTTCCCCGCCAAAACGGAATAAAATGATTTCACCAGCCAGCGTCACTCCATGAAAAAGAAACCAGTACAGAGCGTCAATTCCCCCTGTTCCCAAAATCATATGCAGAAGGTACAGGCGGCTGTCCTGATTTTTGGACATTTCCCGTCCCAGCTGGTTTCTGATGTTTCTCCGAAATATCACATACAAGATCAGTCCATGAAGAAAACATACGATAGATGCCGCAAGGAGTCCGATGCTGGCTCCCTTTGCCCCGTAAGCGCTGGTATAATCCGCATTTTGAAGAAGGGCGGATACCTTAGTTCCATAATCCTTATAAAGCGCCGCCCCTGCTATTCCGCCTGCAAAGACAGCAATCACCTGCAGAATCAAAGAATGCATGGCAGGGATGTGGGAACCGTTCCCCTGAAAATATCCGCGGAATACTCCCGTCAACAGGAAAAATGGAACAGCAGGCGCCATCATGGCAATGGAAAGCCCCGCAATGGGAAACTTAAGCAGTTTCATCGCAATCAGCTGTGCCGAAAATAGGATTCCCAGCCCGAGAACCACTCCCAGAACACCGGCAATGCAGACCGCTCCGCCAAGCACCCTCTGCGCACTTCTATATTGATCTCTTCTGACCCGGTACCTGACCAGTGATGCCGCCGCTTCCGACAGCCCAAAGGAAATCGTGCCTGCAAGCACATAATAAATCTCATTGGTGCTTCCAAAGCACGCCATCCCTATATCGCCAATCTGCTTAGACATCACCAGCCGGAATATCAGCATTCCGATAACGCTGATTCCCGTAACCAGAATAAAACTATCTTTTCTTGCGTTTCTCTTTGCAGAAGAATATTTTTTCTCACTTAATTTCTTCATAAAATCTCCAGTATGTCACTTCATCTCTCTTGTTATTCCCAGTGCCGACAGCGCCTGTTCCTGCCTGTCTTCCATCACCTTTGCCTGCTCGTCTTCCATATGGTCATATCCGCACAAATGAAGCATGCTGTGCGCCGCAAGAAAGGCAAACTCGCGCTTTACGGAATGCCCGTATTTTTCCGCCTGCTCCGTTACCCTGGGCGCTGAAATAATAATATCGCCGAGCAAAAGCTCTCCGCTTTCCGGGTCAAAGCAGTCCGCCTCATTCTGCTCCGCCATTTTAAAGTCCCCCTCCCGCTCAAAGGTAAGCATGGGGAAGGAAAGCACATCCGTAGGCGCGTCAACCTGTCTGTATTCCCTGTTAAACTGGCGGATTCCCTCTTCATCCGTAATCAGCAGATTAACCTGCGCCTCATAAGGACAGTCTTCCATCAAAAGAACCTGTCCCATCACGGCATCCAAAATCTCTTTGGGGTCAAAATCAAACTCCACGGCAGTCTCATTTTCAACGTAAGAAGTCATAATATAATTTTTCCTCCACCAAGATTTCCTTCATCTCCTGTAACTCTCCAAAAGTCAAATCGCTTCTGTCTATCACGCCGCTCTCAATTCTTCTCTTAAAAATCCCGCCAATCACCTTGGGATAATCAAGCTGAATCTGCGGTTCCTTGGAAAACAGGTAACTAATGGACGAAATAATCGTATCCGAAAAAAGCAGTATGACCGTCTCCTTGGAAATCATTGGTTCCGTACTGTCAACATACTCCTTTAAGATTTCCCTGACTCTCTCGGGAAAATGATTCTCCTCCATAATAAGCTGCAAATTCTCCCAAGTGTTTTCCCCTTTTAATATTCCAATTCGATGATAATATCCACACGCTTTTACAACCGCATCATCCAGATTCAGCCGCTTTGCAATCCGATCGCACAGATAAGCCGTATGCACGGCGTGATAATATTCCTCCTTGGAGGCGTTTTTCAGCTCCACCAGAAGCGGGCACTCCGGGTCATTGATATCCATGTACAAATCCTGAGTCTTGTACACAATGGAAAAGCTGAAATACTTCAATATGACCAGTAATAGTATCAGGCATACCAAAAGGTTCACTGCAGGAATCACAAACATCTGCGGTTTCAGCTGTTCATTCACATAGAGCACTTCCTGAACAGAAAGACAGACCATCTGAACCATCATGGATATTAAAAGCGGCAAGCCGATTTTAAAGCTTGTATCCACATAAGAAAACACGATGATTCCTACCAGCCCTCCCACAAAATATACAAAAAAGCTGATAAAGTTTTCTGAGCTTCCCTGAAGCATTGCGGTTATCACAAGAAGCACTGTTCCCGAAAAAATGCCTACGGTCTGATTGGAAAACAGCATCAGCCCGATAAAGACTGCCAAATACGGCCATCCGCCCTTCGGCAGCATGGGAAACAGCAGACTCCCCACCAGAGAAATCAGATAAAGGATAGTAAATCTCCACATATGATCCCTGTTATCAAAAAGAAACGAATCATTCTCCACACTCTGCTCCATGGCAAAAATGATTCCGCAGACCCCCGGAAGTATTAAAATCACAATCCCTGATATTTCAATAACAGACCGCTGATATAAATAGGAGGCAAATCCCGCTCCCGCTCCCGTAAGCAGAAAGATTACGACTTCCTGAACCTTCCGGCTGATACGATCCCTTTTTTCTGTACGGCTGTCCGTTTCGTTATTTTTTGCCATAGAATGTATTCCTGCCTTTATGCTTAGTATTGCTGTTCACTTTGGACTCATAGGTTTCATATGCCTTGACAATTTGCTGCACCAGAGGATGTCTTACCACATCCTTGCTGGACATCTGGCAGAAAGCAATCCCTTCAATGCCCCGAAGAACCCGGATTGCCACGTCAAGCCCGGATACCGCCCCCAGTGCCAGATCCTTTTGAGATGCATCGCCGGTAACAATCACCTTAGATCCAAACCCGATTCTGGTCAAAAACATTTTCATCTGAGCCGGAGTTGTGTTCTGCGCCTCATCTAAGATAATATAAGCATTGTCCAAGGTTCTGCCTCTCATATAGGCAAGCGGAGCCACTTCGATAAGCCCCTTTTCCATATTTCTGCTAAAAGATTCCGCACCCATAATCTGATAAAGAGCGTCATAAAGCGGTCTCAAGTAAGGGTCTACCTTACTTTGCAGATCTCCCGGCAGAAATCCAAGCTTCTCTCCCGCCTCTATCGCCGGTCGGGTGAGGATAATTCTCTCTACCTCCTGATTTTTGAACGCCGTGATTGCCATCGCCATTGCCAGATATGTTTTGCCGGTTCCAGCCGGTCCAAGCCCGAATACAATCATATTGTTCTGAATAGCTTCCACATACTGCTTCTGCCCTAAGGTTTTGGGCTTTACCGGTTTCCCGGTAACTGTGTGGCAGATTAGCTCCTTGTCAATTTCAAGCAGAACGTCTTCGTTTTCTTCCATGCTCATTGTAATTGCATAATCCACATTTTGTTCTTGGATTATATTTCCTCTCTTTGATAACTCTGTCAGCTCCGTAAGTACTGCTTTTGCCTTCCGGACCAAAGCTTTAGAGCCGCTGATTCTTATTTCCCCGTCACGGTCTACGATTGATACCTGAAACTGTCTCTCAAGCTTTTTGATATGGCTGTCAAACTGCCCGAATACATTCTGCTGATCCTCCGCCGGAACTTTGACTGATTCTGAAACCTCTTCCATCTGTGCTCCTATCTTCTCTCCATAAGAATTATCTTATGGTTCTTCCGTTCCTGCCGACTCTGCCTCCATAGCAGGCTCTTCAATCTGTATAACCCGTGTTTTTCGGCTGATTCCCGTCTTTTCCACTGCCAAAAAATCTGCATTCATCTTCCAGGTTCCTGAGACCCTTTTTATTGTAACATTTTTTTCTATAATTTGTACCCCTTTTTCCTGTAAAGTTTCTATAAATTTTTGTATTTTTCCTTCAAACAGCCCTTTTACCTGTTCTTTCGTATATATTTCTTCTTCTACTTGATATTCTCTTGCCAGATAACTTCCTGTATACAGCGGAAGATAATAATTTTTAAAAATTTTAAATTGATGCTTTTCCTCTATCACGTCAAACGTTTCATAATCCTTTCCCAAAAGCGGCAGGCACAGCTGCCTGGTTCCAATAATCAAAAACGGCTGTTTTTTTTCTTTTCCGGTGTAGTGCTTCTCCTCATGCTTCTCGGCAATCTCTTCCGTCAGGGAATAAACGCATTGAAGCATCACATCCGCATCCGCGGTGCAGTAATCGTACCTTTTTACGGTTCCGTCATCGTTATAGATTGGCACTCCGCCCTCCACGAGAATGTCGCCTCTTTTCACCGCATCTCCTGCCTTAACCAACGGAACCCCGCTCCTTGTCACCATGCTGACGATAACGCCGTCCTTTTCCGCCGCCAAATCCATCCCCTCGGACGAAGCCTCCTTCTGCTCATCCTCAGTCTCCACCATCCGGACCAGATCATTTTCTTTTATCCGAATTAACAGTCTGGTGCCGTCAATCCTTGCGGAAGTCCACGTTACAATGCTGAATTTCTCCCGGATGGACTCCTCCAAGGTTTCAATGTCAATCTGCCCCTTTTTCACTCCGGTTCTGATTCCGTTTTCATCGAGAAAATCCTCAAACACATCCGTGGTGACAAAATAATTTCCTTCAATTTCCACCGCCCAGATAAATCCCGACATCCAAATCCAAAAGGCAAGGCTTCCCAAAAGCCCTGCAATAAAAATTCTCCGCCTCCACATCCTGACAGAAAGAAAGGGTAGTCCGTAACGTCCTGTTATGACCACCCTGGTTCCCGTTTTTCTGGTAAGACCTTTCAACCGGTAAAAATTTTTGAGACTGATATTCATGGTATAATAATCGCCATGATTTACAATATTCCACAAAAACAAATGATGATTACTGCACAGATTCATAAATCTTTCCGGCGAAAATCCCTGCACCTTGATCGTCAGAAATCCCTGCAGATAACGTATTACCTGTAACATGCCGCACCTCACATGGTTTATTTTCATGCTTTACACAAAGTAACAGATTCTCTCAATCCATCCGCTGATCTTCATGTCCTCATTTGTATAATAAACAATGCTCAGCCTTTTTCCGCATATTTCAATTTTGCAGGTTTTGCCCTGCAAAAGGATTACTTCGCTGGTGTATTCGATAATCCCTTTATAATTTTCAATAAACGCCTCCGTATTGCCTGTGAGTGTCACAATCGATGCTCCAAGCATAGAATCCTTGGGAAGCTTTAAAGACTCCACCACAAGCTCCCTGCCTGATATGGTCTGTCTTGCTTCTCTCTCTTTCCTTGTGGTATTCCAGTCGTCTTTCATTTTACTTTTTCTTTTCATACCATACTATATGAAAAAAGAGTTCTATTTATGATACGGCTCTCCTAGAATAATCCGGTAGCTTCTGTATATCTGTTCCAGCAGAATCACGCGCATCAATTGATGGGGAAAGGTCATGTTGGAAAAGCTGAGGGCTCTGTCTGACGCCTTAAGGACGCTCCGGTGCAGTCCAAGAGAGCCTCCAATCACAAACTGGATATGGCTTTTCCCCTGAATGCCCAGCCGTTCCATCTCTCTGGCAAAGGAAACCGAATCCGGATTAGCGCCCCTAATTTCCAATGTATAGACAAAGGCATCCTCTTTCAGATGCCTTAAGATCCGAAGCGCTTCCTTTTCTTTAATCTGTTCTTCCTCCGCACTGCCTGCATGATCCGGAGTTTTCTCATCGGGAACTTCAATAATCTCCAGCCTGCAGTATTTGGAAAGACGCTTTTCGTATTCGGAAACTGCCTTTCTGTAAAAATCTTCTTTTATTTTGCCTACGCAGATGATTGTAATCTTCACGCGGACTGTTCTCCATTTTCAAATATTTCCGGGTAGACCTCTTCGATAAGCCTGTCCAGATAAGCCTCATTTAAATTCATAAACTGCCTGTTTATCCTCTGTTTCATATAATCGATCCGCTGAAAATACTTTAATTCATCCTGCTGCGCGGCAAGCCCCAGCTCCCTGTCAATGGCTTCCTTCTCCATGTTAGCGACGCACCACTTCTTGATTTCAACAGTAAGATTATTTTCTTTGTATGCCTTCTTTGACAATATTTTTGAATTTCTGAGCGACACGATTCCCATCACGATAAACAGCAGGAACATCACCCCCATCACGCCGGTAATCATGTACTTTCCGGTAAGCGACATGCGCATGTCAATGATACCCAAAAAAAACAGAATGACAACCACAAATCCCAGACTTCCCACTCCCAAAAGAGCATAGGCTGAGGTTCTGCTGTCTTCTGCTTTTTCCTCGTTGTTCATATACCGATGTTGATAAGCAGGCCTTGCTTCCTCCTCATCATATTCAAAATCCTTATATCCTTCCGAGCCGGAAAACTCTTCTGTCAAAAACTCATCTGTCCTGCCTTCTTTTTCTGCCATAGCTTTTGCCGCCGCCAGAATCATTTCCTCGGGAATATCCGTCAAAGTCTCCCTGGCAGGCTCTTTATCCGGCAGTTTGTCCACCAGCTCGCACCCACAGTCCGCACAGACCTTAATTCCCTCAACATACTCACATTTACATTCCGGACACCATGCCATACCCCGTCCCTCCTTTGTAACCCACCTATTATTTTACTACGGATTGGCACAGGTTTCCACTTATTTTTGCAGAGCTGTTACTTCTTAGCGGAAATCAAGCAGGGAACTCCTATATTTTTATTCTCTTTGGGAAGCATCCAGATGTAGTCATCCGGGTTTAAGGTGGACACATAAACCGGCTTTCTCCCAACTTTATCCTTATTTTCATTCTGATAGATCCAGGAACCGTGATCCCCCTTGGCATTCCATTCCCTGTACTCATTTTCTGCATAAAAGGTTGTCAGGTAAAAATCGCCGTGGACAAGCCCCTTGGAGTAGCTTCCAATCAAATTAGTATTATAAATCTTATTTTGTTTGATAAGAGAGGCTTCATAATCGTAGTGCTCCGATCCTTCTCCGTCGGGAAGGTCTTCCGCCCAGGATCCCGTATACTGGTGGTACAGACAGGGGTCGGTGCTACTGTCCGTATTGTGAATATGGTAATGAATCCATGTTCCGTCCCCGCTTCTCTGCCCGTTTTTCCAGTCTCCGTAATAGTACTGGTTGTCGGCGTAAACTGCAATTCCCTTCCCCTCCGGCTGTCCGGAAGCATTCCGGTCTCCGTAATAATAAAAGTCCATAGTATTTTTGAGCGCCCATGACATCGCTTTAAAACGGTCAAGATTTGCCAGATCATCCAATGCTTTTTGATTATTGTCCGCCCAGTAAGCCATCATTTCCTTAAGCTGTTCGTCCCGGTTATAAGAAACCTTACTGTAATCGGTCTTTTCCGTATTCATAACCTGCCGGTAAGGCGTTGGGGACGCCTCCGCCTCAGTCTGGTCATCCTTGGGCAGGGAATTATCCTCAGAAACCTCTTCCGGTACGGCAGAAGCTTCCGGCGCCTTATCCTCGTCAGAAGGCTCTGCCGTGACCTCTTCCCTCTTTACTGCCGCGCCCTCCGCCGGACGGGACTCATCGGCATAATCCATAATGCTCTGCTGTAAGTCCTCCGTCTGCGTCTTATCCTTCTTATTTCCATTTACAATCAGCGTGACCGCTAAAATGATGATAATAAGTACAACAGGAACCACGCCGACAATGAGCTTCGCCTTGTCCATCTGACTAAAAAAGCTGTCATCCTGCAAATCAAAATCTTCCTCGTGAATATTCTTTTTCATCTAATTATCCTCTTATTGCTCTTTAACTTTCTGTTTCTTATGTTGTCTATAACTATACAACAGAACTTTTAAATTGAGGCAAAAGAATTATTAAGATTTTCTTACTTATTTTGCAGGTATTCGTCAATTCCCTTGGCACCGGCACGTCCGGCTCCCATCGCCAGAATAACTGTCGCCGCGCCGGTCACAGCGTCTCCACCGGCAAAAACGCCTTCCTTGGTGGTCTTCCCGTACTCTTCGTCCGCCACGATACATTTCCATTTATTAACCTCAAGCCCTTCCGTGGTAGAAGAGATAAGCGGGTTGGGCGATGTCCCAAGAGACATGATCACAGTGTCCGCCTCAATCACAAATTCAGAACCCGGAACCTCCACAGGACGTCTTCTGCCCGACTCATCCGGCTCCCCTAGCTCCATGCGGATGCACCGCATACCGCTGACCCAGCCGTTCTCATCCTGTAAGATCTCCACCGGATTGGTGAGAAGGTCAAAGATAATTCCTTCTTCTTTTGCATGATGCACCTCCTCCACACGGGCAGGAAGCTCCTCCTCGCTTCTTCGATATACAATATGAACTTCTGCGCCAAGCCTAAGGGCTGTTCTTGCCGCATCCATGGCAACATTGCCGCCGCCCACAACGGCTACCTTCTGCCCTCTTGTAATCGGCGTATTGGAATTTTCATCAAACGCTTTCATCAGGTTGCTTCTGGTCAGGTATTCATTGGCGGAGAACACTCCGTTCGCCTGCTCGCCCGGAATCCCCATAAACTTGGGAAGCCCTGCGCCGGAACCGATAAACACGGCATCAAAGCCCTCTTCACTGATTAATTCGTCAATGGTAACGGATTTCCCAATCACCACGTTTGTCTCAATCTTTACGCCAAGTGCTTTCACATTCTCGATTTCTCTTGCAACCACCTTGGTTTTGGGAAGACGGAATTCCGGAATCCCGTATACCAGAACGCCACCCGGCTCATGAAGGGCTTCAAAAATCGTCACCTCGTATCCCATCTTTGCCAAATCTCCGGCACAGGTAAGCCCCGCCGGACCGGAACCGATTACCGCGACCTTCTTTCCGTTCTTTGACTCCGCGCCCTGAGGTTTTATTTCATTTTCTGCCGCCCAGTCCGCCACAAAACGCTCTAATTTGCCAATAGAAATAGGCTCTCCCTTAATCCCTCTGATACACTTTCCTTCGCACTGGCTCTCCTGCGGGCACACGCGGCCGCATACCGCAGGAAGCGCGGATGACCTGCTGATTATCTGATAAGCCGCTTCTATATCGCCGTCTTTTACCTTTTCAATGAATCCCGGAATGTCAATGGAAACCGGACAGCCCTTGATACACTGCGCATTTTTGCAGTTAATACAGCGGACAGCCTCCTCCATTGCCTCCTCTTTATTATAGCCAAGGCAGACCTCCTCAAAATTGGCTGCCCGTACTTTCGCATCCTGTTCCCTTACCGGAACCTTCTTTAATACATCCATTCCTTTTCTGCTCCTTTCCCGGTTTACGGTCTCTTGGCGGTAAACCTCTGTAATTCCTGCATGGCTTATTCGCAGTTTCCGCATCCGCCATGGTGAGTATCGCCCTCTTTTGCCTTCAGAAAAGCTCTTCCCTCTGCGGTCTTATAAATCTGCTGACGGCGCATCGCCTCATCAAAGTCAACCTGATGCCCGTCAAATTCCGGGCCATCCACACAGGCAAATTTCACCTTACCGCCAACGCTTACCCGGCATGCCCCGCACATACCCGTGCCGTCCACCATAATCGGGTTTAAACTGACGATGGTTGGGATTTCGAGCTCTTTTGTCAGCTTGCAGACAAACTTCATCATGATCATAGGACCGATTGCTACGCAGACATCATAGTGTTTTCCTTCCCCCACAAGGTCGGTGATCGTCTGCGTCACCATGCCGCTCCTGCCGTAGGAGCCGTCATCTGTCGTCACATATAGATTTCCGGCAGCCGCCTTCATCTCTTCTTCCAAAATCAATAAATCCTTTGTTTTTGCCCCCACGATCACATCGGCGTCGATCCCGTGCTCATGGAGCCATTTGACCTGAGGATATACCGGTGCCGTGCCAACGCCCCCCGCCACAAACAGCATCCTTTTTTGCTTTAAGGTCTCCAAGTCCTCCGACACAAATTCGGAGGGACAGCCTAACGGTCCCACAAAGTCATGGAAGGAATCCCCCGCTTTTAAGTCCGCCATCATCTGTGTGCCCGCGCCCACAATTTGGAAAACAATGGTAACGGTTCCCTTCTCTCTGTCATAATCACAGATGGTAAGCGGAATCCTCTCCGCCTGTTCATCTGCTCTCACGATCACAAACTGACCGGGCTTACATGCTTTTGCAACCCGCTTTGCCTCTACCACCATATAAAAGATATTGGCGGCAAGCTCTCTTGTCTCTAAAATTTTGTACATTGCTTTTTCCTTTCCCTTTATAAAAATAATAAATGATTACTCAACCAGGGAAATTAATCCCATTTCCCCATTTTCATTATAAATCAGACGATTAGGAACTCCGGTATAAACCTCAACAGCATATAGGCGGTCAGTCTTAGTCCGGTTTCCGTTTTCATCTTCAATATACTCATTCAAAACATAATAATATCCTAAGTCGGGGATTTCCACAATAGTATCATAGGCAAATACATATTTTCCCTTTATTTCTGTTGAGTGCCCGTAAAGGTCAAACAGCACTTTGCGGTCAAACAGCGCCTGCACCACATTTCCCACCGCCTTATCAATGGTTATCTCCGTTTCTAAGGCAAAGCTGTAGCTTCTGCTGACCACATCGCTGGACACCCCCTCCTCGGACACTGCAATGAATTTGTAGTTTGTTCTTCCAAGCGGGATAGGAATGGGTGCCGTATACTGCAGACTGTCCTTGGTGGGGTCTTGACCGTCCATCGTGTAATAAACCGTGCAGCCTTCCGGAGCTTCTGCCTCAATCACAGCCGGCAGGGTATAGTCCCCGCTGGGGAGCAGAATCTGAGGCGGTTCCGGAACGGAAAGATTAATCACAAACAGTCCTCTTGCCACTTCACTTTTGATTCCATAATCATTGACAAAAACTGCAAATATCTGAAATTCCCCCGTCTCCAAGACCAGCGGCGTTGTGTAGATTGGACTGTGCTCATCAGGCATCCTTCCATCCGTGGTATAATAAATGGTTCCGCTGGTATTGGCGCTCATCCGGAGGTGCAGAACCTCTTCATAGGTTCCTGATTCATAACTAAATTCCGGCGTCATTGCCATATATTGCTGAAAATGATTTTGAAGTTCCTGATCTCCGCTTGTTATCAGAAGCTTATTGATTCTGGCATATTCTTCTCTCTCATCATAAATTGCTATAATATTTTCAAATACTTTTTCCTTATCGCTGTATTCCAAGCGTGCATGATCCGCAAGCTCAAGCAGAATCTCAAGCTCCCGGTCATAATCCTCCATCTTGGAAAGATACCCTGCCTCTAAAAGCGCAATATCCGCATTGCCGGGGTCTAACTCTCTGGCTCTGTCCAAGAAAACTACTGCCTGCTCATAATTCTCCGCCCCAGCAAGGCTCCGCGCCTGCTGTATCTGATACGATACGGAATACCTGTGATACAGCATTACCCCCGCTGCAATAACAATAAACACTACGGCACAAAAGGTAAGAAACAGGATGGGAAGCAGTCCCCGTCCGGGTATTTCCCGGAAAAATCCGTCCTCCTTTTCTTCCTCGGAAGAGGGACTTGATTCCTTATCTTGCGGGCGTGCCTCCGGTTCCCTGCGCTCTTCCGGTTCCCTGCGCTCCTCCGGTTCTCTCCCTTCGATTTCTTCCGCAACTGTGGACAGGGTTTCCGTTATGCTGTTTTCAATTTCCGGTTCAAAATCAGGAACCATCTGTATTTCCATCCCGCAGGTATCACAATACAAATGCCCTTCTTTTAATTCACTTCCACAATTGGGACATACCATCGCTTCCTCCTTTCCGCACCTTCTGCGCTAGTTTATCATTTTGCAGACTCCATGCAGTTATTGAGAAGCATAGCAATTGTCATCGGTCCCACTCCGCCGGGCACCGGCGTAATGGCACTGCACACAGGAACCGCCGACTCAAAATCAACATCTCCGCAAAGCTTTCCATTCTCGTCCCGGTTGATTCCCACATCGATCACTACCGCCCCTTCCTTTATGTAGTCCGCCGTGATCATCTTCGGTTTTCCAACCGCCACAATTAAAATGTCCGCTCTCTTAGTCACTTCCTTTAAATTCTGTGTCTTAGAGTGGGCGATCGTCACCGTGGCATTTTCGCGGAGAAGCAGCAGCGCCATAGGCTTTCCCACGATATTGCTTCTCCCTAAAACAACGCACTCTTTTCCTTCGATTGTGACTCCGCTCCTTTTGAGCAATTGGATAATCCCCGCCGGAGTGCAGGATACAAATCCCGGCTGTCCGATACACAGCGCTCCCACGCTCTCTGGATGAAATCCGTCCACGTCCTTTTTCGGGTCGATTGCCCTTATCACGGTATCCTCGTCAATATGCGCCGGAAGCGGAAGTTGCACCAGTATTCCGTTTATCTCTTCCTTCCCGTTCAGTTCCTCAATCAGGTTCAGAAGCTCCTCCTCCGTAGTCTCCTCCGGAAGCTCATAAGCCTCGGAACCAATCCCGATATATTCACATCCCTTTTTCTTATTCCGCACATAAACGCTGGAAGCCGGGTCAGCTCCCACCTGTATTACGGCAAGCGTAATGTTCACGCCCACCTCTCTTTTCTTTGCCGCCTTTTCTTTTAATTCATCCTTTATCTGTGCGGAAATTGCCTTTCCATCAATTATCATTGCCATCTCTTTTATCCCTTCTATCGTTTTGGACATTTGTTATGTCCTTTACTGCTGTTTTTAAAACAAGCCTGTAATCATTCCGTCTTCCTCCACGTCAATAGCATATGCCGCCGGCTTTTTGGGCAGTCCCGGCATGGTCATGACTGCACCGGTTAACACCACCACAAACCCGGCTCCCGCACTGACATAAACCTCCCTCACATTGATGTCAAAATGTTCCGGTCTCCCAAGCAGCGCCGGATCATCCGAAAGCGAATACTGGGTCTTGGCAATGCAGACCGGAAGATTTCCAAACCCAAGCTTTTCAAGCTGGTCAATCTGCTTCGATGCGCTTGACGCATAGACTGCCTTATCAGCGCCGTATATTTCCTTTGCCACTGTCTCAATCTTTTCCCTTAAGCTCATTTCGTCCTCATACAAGAATCTAAAATTGCTTTCCTTCTTCTCTAAGGTATCAAGGACTTTTTCTGCAAGCTCTATTCCGCCCTCGCCGCCCTTTTCCCATACTCTGGCAAGCGCAAATTCACATCCCTTTTCCTTGCAGAACGCTTCCACCAAAGAGACCTCCGCTTCCGTGTCGGATACAAAGCTGTTTAAAGTGACAACAATCGGGACTCCGTATTTGTGCAGATTATCAATGTGCTTTTCCAGATTGACGATTCCTTTTTGAAGAGCGGATAAATTCTCCGCAGACAATTCTTCCTTGGAAACGCCTCCGTTATATTTCAGCGCGCGTATGGTTGCAGTCAAAACCACGGCATCCGGTCTGATTCCCGCCATCCGGCATTTAATGTCAAAGAATTTCTCTGCCCCTAAGTCTGCTCCAAACCCTGCCTCAGTCACCACATAATCAGCCATCTTAAGCGCCGCTTTTGTGGCTCTCACGGAGTTACATCCGTGCGCAATATTGGCAAAAGGTCCGCCGTGTACCAGCACCGGCGTGTGCTCTAAGGTCTGAATCAGATTCGGCTTCAAGGCATCCTTAAGAAGCGCAGCCATAGCGCCTACCGCATTTAAATCCGCCGCCAAAACCGGCTTTCCCTGTACATTATATGCCACTACGATTCTGCCCAGCCGCTCCTTCAAATCCTCCATATCAGAGGCAAGGCATAAAATCGCCATAATTTCAGATGCCGCAGTGATCACAAAATGATCCTCCCTGACCATCCCATCGGACTTCGTTCCCAGACCAACCACCACATTGCGCAGAACCCGGTCATTCATGTCGAGGCATCTCTTCCATACAACCGTCCGGGTATCAATCTTTAATTCATTCCCTTGTTGAATGTGGTTGTCCAAAATAGCCGCAAGAAGATTATTGGCACTGGTGATGGCATGAAAGTCTCCCGTAAAATGAAGATTCAGATCCTCCATGGGCACCACTTGGGAATATCCTCCTCCTGCCGCTCCGCCTTTGATGCCGAAGCATGGTCCTAAGGAGGGCTCCCTCAAAACCGTTACCGCCTTTTTGTTTAACTTCCCTAAAGCCTGCCCCAGCCCCACGCTGACCGTAGTTTTGCCTTCCCCTGCCGGCGTGGGATTGATGGCTGTCACCAAGATCAGCTTTCCATCCGGCTTATCTGCAAGCCGGGCAAGACACTCATTAGAAATCTTTGCCTTATACTTTCCGTACAGCTCCAATTCCTCTTCTGAGATTTGTAAGTTTTCTGCCACCTTGGCAATCGGCTCTAAAACTGCCTCCTGCGCGATTTGAATATCTGTTTTCATAATCTCTCCATTCTTCTATCTGCACCTGTCAGCTACAGCGACTCTTCTATGTACTGCTCTAACTGCTCCATGCTCATCAGTACCTTTCTAGGTTTGGTTCCCTCTTCCTCTCCTACCACGCCTGCCTCACAAAGCTGATCCATAATCCTTGCGGCTCTGTTGAATCCGATTTTAAATACCCTCTGGAGCATGCCGATAGAAGCTTTATCCTTCTCGATAATAAATTTCGCCGCCTCCACAAAATACTGGTCGCGCTCCGAGCCATCGCCGGATGCCCCTGACGCGCCGCCTCCGTTTCCATAGGTTGCAATCTTATCCTGAATGCCCGGATCATAAATATTGCCTAACGTCTGGTTTTTCAAAAATTCTACTACATCCGAAACTTCCTTATCCGAGACAAACGCCCCCTGCACTCTTGCCGGTTTGCTGTATCCCTGCGGATAAAACAGCATGTCCCCTTTGCCCAAAAGCTTTTCGGCTCCATTCATATCCAAAATCGTGCGGGAATCCACGCCGCTGGATACGCTGAACGCCACACGGCTTGGCATATTGGCTTTGATCAGCCCCGTGATGACATCCACCGAAGGTCTCTGGGTGGCAATGATCAGATGGATTCCTGCCGCTCTTGCAAGCTGTGCCAGACGGCAGATAGACTCTTCCACTTCCCCCGGTGCTACCATCATCAAATCCGCAAGCTCATCCACAATGATCACAATCTGAGGCAGCTTTTGCGGTGCCTCTGAATCTCCCGCCTCCTGCATTGCTTCTACCTTTTTGTTGTAGCCTTTCAGATCCCTCACATTCCAATCCGCAAACTTTTGGTAGCGGTCCGTCATCTCCGCTACGCCCCATTGAAGTGCCGCGGAAGCCTTCTTCGGATCTGTCACCACCGGAATCAAAAGATGCGGAATCCCGTTGTAAACACTGAGCTCCACCACCTTCGGGTCAACCATGATCAGCTTCACCTCATCCGGATGCGCTTTATACAAAATACTCATAATCAACGTATTAATGCAGACAGACTTTCCGGAACCGGTTGCCCCCGCAATCAGCATATGAGGCATCTTGGCAATATCTGCCACCACCACCTTGCCGGCAATATCCTTGCCCACCGCAAAGGCAAGCTTTGACGGAAACTCCTTAAACTCCTTGCTTTCTATAAGATCTCTGAGCGCCACCGTCGTATTTTCCTTGTTGGGAACCTCAATTCCCACTGCCGCCTTTCCGGGGATTGGCGCTTCAATCCGAATATCCGTAGCCGCAAGATTTAACTTGATGTCATCGGAAAGACCTACAATTTTGCTTACCTTCACGCCCTGCTCCGGCTGCATTTCAAACCGGGTAACCGCAGGTCCCTGGCTAATGTCCGTGATGGTTACTCGCACTCCAAAGGTTTGCAGCGTCTGCTGTAGTCTCTGTGCCGTCTCTTTCAGTTCCCGGGTAGAATCTCCGCTTTTGCCGGTTCCCTTCACAAGCTTATTGATTGGCGGAAACAGATACTTCTTTGGCACGGCAGGCTTCTGCGGAATTGTCTGCTGATTTGTCTGCTCCGTCTTTGATGCCGCGGTCTCGGATACTCTTTCATTTATTGGGGTTATTTTGTTTGATTTCGTTTCTCCGCTGTATGTAACCGGCATCTCCTGTCTGGTCTGAGGTCTGCTCACTTCCTCATAAGCATACTCTTCTGCGGTCTCCTCTTCCTCCCCGTAATCTCCGGTAATCTCTGAAAGCTCATCCCTGCCGGTGTCCTCATAGGCATGATGAATCTTAATCTGGTCAAAATCATAGCTGTCGTCCGTTTCCGGCTCTCTCACCGCATGGTCTACCTGCTCCTCAAAATCTGTCAGATTAATCTCATGAATATCATCCCGGCTCTTTTCAGTAGTCTCATGCTCCGTCAATGAAGTATCTATCATAACTCCCGTGACCTTTTTGTCCATGCGGAGAATTTTTTCGTTTTCTAACTCTTCCTGCCGGATTTTCTTTTCTTCCAGCCGCTTCCTGCGTCCTTCCTCCATCTCTTCCCGGCGCACCCGCGCCCTCTCTCTCCGGTAGGCGGCATCCTCCCTGGAACGCTCATATACGCGTTTTCCGCCCTTTTTCACGCCGGATACAAAGGATTTATCCGTAAGAACCACGATAGAAATAATAACCGCCACCAAGATTACAAGAATAGATCCGACCATCCCTAAAAAATGATACATCAAATACGCTATGGAACCTCCAATCACGCCTCCGCCGTTATGGTTGGAACTGCTGTTTTCGTATATCAGCTTTATCTGGTAGGTATCTGCCCCTTCTAAGGTTCCTGCAAAGAACTCGCACACAACGCCTAACAGGAGAGCCAGAACCACTCCTGCCGCCAGCTTCCGCGCCGCAATCGTGCTCCCGCTGTTTACGGTTCCGAAAGCAATCATCACGAAAAGAGCCAGCGGCATAATATACGCCGTAAGCCCAAAAATTCCAAACATCACATTGCTTATTGTATTTCCCATCACTCCGGCTATGCCAAAATTGCAGAGAAATAAAAATACAGCCGCCGCAAACAGGACAATTAAAAATACCTCGTTCCGGATTGCCACATCCATTGGTTCACTTTTCTTTTTATTATTGCTGGAGGAACTGCTTGTCCTCTGATAGCTTCTGCTGTTTGAACTGCTCTTCTTTCTGCCGGAAGAATTGCTTCTGCCATTGCTGTTTCTTGTCTGTGCCATACTAAAAACCCCTTCAGTACCCGAAACGGTGCATAAAGTCCACGCTGGGTACTTAAATAATCTTATATAGTATAGCATTTTCATCAAATCTTGTCACCCTAAACTCTTATTTGTTTTTTTCTTTTTGGAAATCAGACTGTGAAGCTTCGACATTGCCTGACTGATTCCTCCCGTTTCGTTGATAATTCCTTCCGAAACTGCCTCTTCTCCCACTAAGATTGTACCAACGTCTTTTGTCAGGACTCCGGTTTCCATCATCAGCCCTTCAAAGCGTTTCTGGCTGATTCTGCAATGGCTGCATACAAATCCGGTAATCCGGTTCTGTATCTGCCTGAAATAATCAAAAGTCTGCGGCACTCCAATCACCATCCCATTCATCCGGACCGGGTGGATCACCATGGTTCCGGTCGGGACAATATAAGAGTAGTCCGTGCTCACGGCAATCGGAACTCCGATGGAATGGCTTCCGCCAAGCACAAGCGATACCGTCGGCTTGCTTAAGGAAGCAATCATTTCCGCAATGGCAAGTCCCGCCTCCACATCGCCGCCCATGGTATTCAGCAGAATCAATACGCCGTCAATGTCACTGCTGTCCTCAATAGCCGCCAATTCCGGCAGGATATGCTCATACTTAGTAGTCTTGGAATTTGTACCTAGATTATCATGCCCCTCCACCTCGCCAATCACAGAAATTAAGTGGATGGTGTGAGACTTTCCGTTTTTATCCAAAGTGACCTGTCCGGTCTCCTCAATTCTTTCACTTCTATGCTTTTCTTCCTCAATCTTTTTTCCTGACATTTTTGACCCTTCCTTGCAATAGCTTTTTTATCAAAAAAAGAGAACTGCACCTATTGGCAGTCCTCCATAGTATCTATCATTGCTTAATAATTTATACGTCAAAGTCATCATTTTCCGAAACTTTAAGGTCAAACTCATCCATATCCGCCCAGGACTCTTCCTTAGAGACAGATTCATCGGGAAATTCACTGAGCTTAAAATCCATCTCCCTCTTCTCATGTCTCGGCGGAACCGGAAGGGGATTGTCCAAAAGCTCCACCTTTCTTCCGTCCTCCGTCATCACAAACTGAGGCTCCTTTTTAACCGGATCCTCCTTCGGCTGTTCTTCCCCAGAATGTTCCTTTTTTGAATGCTCCTTTTTGTGCTTCTCCTTCTTCGGCTTTTCTTTCTTCTCTTTCTTCTGTTTCTCTTTCTTCGGCTTTTCTTTTTTCTGCTTTTCTTTCTTTTGTTTCTCTTTTTTAGCCGGTTTCTGCTCGGAATCTGCTTCCCCGCTCTCCTCTTCCTTAAGGTAAACTTCATCCTCATACATCATATTTTGAAGCTTCCTCTTTCGCGCCGACCGCATCAGCAGGCTGCACAAAATTCCAATCACGCCGGCAGATGCCAGCCATAGGATCAACTGCGTAGACAAATCCTGACACCGGTTCGGAAGCTCCCCATACTGAGTCACCCACCAATGAATCTGTTGACCTAAGAAGTCTCCTGTTATCCCCGTATACTTCATCAGGGTTGCATACATTCCAATTAAGATTCCGGCAGTTAAGATACTGCTCTGGGATGATACCCGCATCACCTGCTGCCTTTCCAGATAAATGTCCTTCTGCTTCTGTTCCCAGATTTTATCCTTTAAATTGTAACGGTTTTTATTTAAAATGTGAATCATGATTGGCAGCAGCAGCCAGCCTGCATAGTTCCAGATGCAGACCACTCCCATCCAAAATCCGGTCAGCATCAGATACAATTCACCAAAACTGCTCCGATACCATCCCCGCTTCTTTGTCAGCCAAAAGAACAGGGAAAAAGCAAAATAAAGCAGGGAAAAGCAAAACATAAAATAGTTTTCCGGCGATATGATAAAGATGGACTCCAAAATGACAGGGGAAACCATTAAAATTCCTCCTGTCAAAAACTGCGCAGCTCCTCCGAACAGGATTCCCGTCCCCGCAATGAGAAGCATCATCCATACAACCTGAAGAATCAGATGGTAAAGCCCGATTCCTTCTGTCCCTGCTTCCAGATACGGCAGAACTTTAGACAGATGGTTTGTGTAGGCATACGCCATCCCCGATGTCAGAAACGGCTCTCCCCCCATCCCGGTCACATGCGCATAATACCCGTATGTATCAACAACCGTCCGGCTGTCAAAAAGAAAATATAAAATTCTTGTTATAGGCGCCGCCAGTACCCATAGTACCGACAAGACCCGTTGTTTTTTATTTTCCATCCCTTATCCTTGCAGCCGGTTAAATACAGCTTAACGCGTGTTCCAAATCAGCAATAATATCATTAATATTTTCAATTCCTACCGAAAACCGAATCAAATCCGGCGCCACGCCCGCCTCAAGAAGCTGGGCGTCCGTCATCTGCCTGTGCGTATGGCTTGCCGGGTGCAGCACACAGGTTCTTGCATCCGCCACATGAGTTACGATTGCCGCCAGAGACAGATGATCCATCATCTTCTCCGCCGCCTCTCTTCCTCCCTTTAAACCAAAGGAAATCACCCCGCAGGTCTTTCCATTCATATACTTCTTGGCCAGTTCATAATATTGATTTCCCGGCAGTCCCGGATAATTCACCCAAGCCACCTTTTCATGCTTTTGCAGATATTCGGCAGTCATCAATGCATTCTGGCAATGACGCTCCATCCGAAGGGGAAGCGTTTCAAGCCCCACATTTAAGAGAAAGGCGTTTTGGGGGGACTGAACGGATCCCAGATCCCGCATAAGCTGCACGGTCGCTTTGGTGATATATGCTTTCTTTCCAAACTTATCCACGTAAGTGATTCCATGATAAGACTCGTCCGGACTGCATAACCCCGGAAATTTTTCTGCATAATCCTTCCACTGGAAATTGCCGGAATCCACAATCGCTCCTCCCACGCTCATAGCGTGCCCATCCATATACTTGGTGGTGGAATGGGTCACAATATCCGCTCCCCATTTAAAAGGATTACAGTTGATCGGCGTTGCAAAGGTATTGTCAACAATTAACGGCACCTGATGATCATGCGCTGCTTTTGCAAATTTTTCAATATCCAGAACCACCAGCGCGGGATTTGCAATTGTTTCCGCAAACACGCATCTGGTATTTTCTTTAAATGCCTCATCCAGCTCTTCGGCGGAAGCATCCGGGTCAACTATGGTGCATTCGATTCCCATTTTTTTCATGGTCACCGTAAGCAGATTGAAGGTTCCTCCGTACACGGTCGAGGAGAGAACCACGTGAGAGCCCGTTTCGCAGATATTAAACACTGCATAATAATTTGCCGCCTGCCCCGAAGCGGTGAGCATTGCCGCGGCTCCGCCTTCCAGCTCACAGATTTTTTGCGCCACACAGTCATTCGTCGGGTTCTGCAGTCTGGAATAAAAATATCCCTCTTCCTCCAGATCAAACAGCCGGCCCATCTGCTGTGAAGTTTCGTACTTGTAGGTTGTGCTCTGATAGATCGGCAATACCCGCGGTTCTCCGTTTCCGGGCTTCCATCCCGACTGCACACATATTGTTTCCTTTGCGTAATCTCTGCTCATATCCCTCCTCCGGCTTTACTCATCCCAATTGTGGTAAACCGCCTGCACATCATCATCTTCATCCAAAAGATCTAAAATTTTCTGGAGATTTTTAACTGCCGCTTCATCCGTCAGCTCCACATAATTTTGAGGAATCATGGTCACTTCCGCAGATACAAGCGGGATTCCTTCCTCTGTGAGTGCCTTATGCACTCCGTCAAAATCATCCGGCAGAGTGAGGATTTCATAGCTGTCCTCCTCCTCGTTAAAGTCCTCCGCACCGGCATCTAACGCCAGCATCATAAGCTCATCCGCATCTCCCTCGTATTCTTCTTTGTCGATGATAAGCTGTCCTTTTTGGTCAAACATAAAAGAAACACACCCCGGCGTGCCGACATTGCCGTTTCCCTTGGTAAACGCATTGCGGACGTTTGCCGCCGTGCGGTTCTGATTGTCGGTAAGGGCATCTACGATAATCGCAATCCCGTTCGGTCCGTATCCTTCGTAGGTTATGTATTTATAATTAACGCTGCCCATATCCCCCGCTGCCTTTTTAATTCCGCGGTCAATGGTATCATTGGGCATATTGTTGGATTTTGCCTTGGCAATCACCTGTGCCAGCTTGGAATTGTTGGCAGGATCCGGTCCCCCTTCTTTGACAGCTACCGCAATTTCCCTCCCCAGAATGGTAAAGATTTTGCCCTTCGCCGCATCGTTCTTTTCCTTCTTATGCTTAATGTTTGCAAATTTTGAATGTCCTGACATAACTATCTCCTTTATTCCTGTTTATTCGTATCTTCGTTGTTCTTCCCCTTGCCGGTCTCCTCTGTTTCCCGGTCAGGAAGCTTCTTGACAAGGACGCTCTTAATCACGCGGTTCTCCACCTTAAGTATCCGAAAACTGTATCCCTCCACCTCGATGGTAAACTCCTCATTCTCGTCCGGTATCTTTTCCATTTTGGAAATCATAAATCCATTGAGCGTATCAAAAGTATCCTCGTGGAAAGAAATCTGAAATCTTTCTTCCAGCTCTTCTAATGGAGTGATTCCTTCTATTATGTACTCGTCGGCATTTTCGGTCTCCTCAATATGCGCCTCTTCCTCATCATACTCATCCATGATCTCTCCCACAATTTCTTCCAAAATATCTTCCATTGCCAAGAGTCCGGATGTTTGTCCATACTCATCCACCACAATCACCATCTGCGTTTTGGTGTGCTGCATGGTTTTGAAAAGTACGTCGATATGCTTTGTCTCAGGCACAAACTCCGCTTCCCTGATCAAATTCTGAATCTCTCCTACCGGGATGGACAGGTTTTCCTTTTCTCTCTGAGCTCCCATGGCATCCCGAAAATGAAGGATACCGATAATATGGTCAATATTATCCTCAAAGACCGGGAAACGGCTCTTACTCTCACTGAGCATATAGTCAAGAGCCTCCTCTAAGGTTATATTCCTGTCGATTGCCAGAATATTATTCCGATGAGTCATAATATCCTGCGCTTCCTTATCGCCAAACTCAAAAATATTGTTGATCATTTCCGCTTCCGTTGCAAGAAGCACGCCCTGCTCATGCCCCTCATTCACCATGGAGATAATCTCCTCCTCCGTGACATCCTCCGGATTCATATCCCCGTGAATGCCAAACAGACGGAGCACTCCCTTAGAAGTGGCGGTTATAAGCCCTGTAACCGGCGCAAATAATTTCATAATAAAATAAACCGGCTCAATACAGGTATATGCCCATTTATAAGAATAGCGGACCCCCAGGCGTTTCGGGATTAACACGCCAAAGGTCAAAAGCACATACAAAAGCACTGCTCCCGAAAGAATAAATGCTAATGCCGTAATAAGCGCCGGCGGAACTGCGCCTTTTAAATATCCGCCCTCCAGCACCTGCTGCGCCATCGCGGAAAACATGCGCAGAAACGATACACCCATAATCAGATTAATCACTGTGGTAATCAACTGCACGGTATTTATGTATTGTTCGGGATTTACTGCAATCTGATACAGTTTCCCCGCTCTTTTGTCTCCCGCCTGTGCATGTTCGGAAAGTTCCTTGGAATTTAAATCCCTGATTGCCGCTCCGGAACTGTAAAAAAACATATCAATCAGTAGTAATGCAAAGAATATCGCGTAACTGGCAGTAGGCCCGCCATCGTCCATGTCCCCATCTCCTTTGTCGCATAAATTATCAAATTAAACTATAGCATTTCCTGCTGTTATCGTCAAGTTCTGCTCCGGTCATGTGTATGTACCAAGCTCCAGACTCACCATAAGCCCTCTGTTCACCTCTCTCATAATATCCTCGTCCAGATGGCACACCTTATCCTTCAGCCGCTTCTTGTCAATAGTCCGAAGCTGTTCCAAAAGAATCACCGAATCTTTCACCATATCATATCTTCCGGCGCTGAGTTCAATATGGGTCGGAAGCTTTGCTTTATTTAACTTTGACGTAATTGCCGCACAGATGATCGTTGGACTGTGCCGGTTTCCCACATCGTTCTGCACGATTAAAACCGGGCGGATTCCGCCCTGTTCCGAACCGATCACCGGTCTTAGATCCGCATAATAAATATCTCCTCTTCTCAATCTTTCACACACCCTTCATACCAATAGAACATGAATTTTTGCATTAAGTATTATAACCGTATTGTCTGAAGGTATTCAGATGCATTTAAAAATCCTGATAATAATCTTTGGTGCACAGGATTTTCCCGCCTTTTGTATAAACTCTGGGTATCCGCTTTCCAAGATTACATACCAATTCGTAGTTAAATCTTCCGGACAATTCCCCCAGCATTTCCGCCGTAATCTGTTCCGCTCCATCCCTTCCGATCAGCGTAACCAAATCCCCCTGCGCCGCCCGGGGATTCTCTGTCACGTCAACCATAAACTGATCCATGCACACTCTTCCCAAAATGGGCGCCCTCCTGCCGTGTATCAGCACATATCCCTTGCCGGAAAGCCCTCTTGGATAACCGTCTCCGTATCCCGCGGGGATGGTTGCAATCCTCATCTTAGAGGGAGCTGTAAACGTTCCCCCGTAGCTCACCGGCGTTCCGGCTTCAATCTCCTTCACATACACAATCCTGCTGTATAAGGACAGCGCCGGGGTAAGCTTAACCCTATCCTGCTTTACCTGCCGGGAAGGCAGTAACCCGTATAAAATGATTCCCGCCCTTACCATATCCATATTGGCGTCGGGGATTTCCATAATTCCCGCGCTGTTCGAGCAGTGCCGGATGGGAATCTCTTTTCCGGTTTCTTCTTTTATTTTTGATAAAAAATCCTGAAATTCCTTTAACTGGCTTCGGGCTGAGCTTTTGTCAGTTTCATCCGCTCTGGCAAAGTGCGTGAAAATTCCTTCCACCTCAATCCCTTCCGTTTCAAAAGCCTTTTTCACAAAGGAAAGCCCTTCCGGATCCGGTCTTACGCCGATGCGGCTCATCCCCGTATCTACCTTGACATGAACCTTTGCCTTCGTATAGATTCCCTCCTCCGCAAGCACTTTCACTGCTCCGGAAAGCTCTTTTAAGGTATCCTGCCGGAACACCGTCATTCGGATTTCCTCTTTGATCAGTCTCTTATAACTGTAAGGAAAGGTATATCCCAAAATCAAGATTGGCTTGCGTATCCCTGCGCTCCGCAGAATAAAAGCCTCCTCCGCCGTGGCGGCCGCAAATCCGGATAGATAACTTATCTCTTCTAACTCTCTGGCTATGGGAACCGCTCCATGCCCGTAACCGTCGGTTTTGATCACCGCCATAATGCTGGTTTCCGGCGCAATGGCTGCCTTCATCTGTTCCACATTGCTTCTGACGGCATCAAGATTTACCTCTGCATAGATTCGCTGATAATCCTCTCTCATCTTCCCTTTGCTCTCCCTTTGTATGTCATTACTCTGTTTTGCACATAACATCCGGAAGGTGCCTGACAATGTCCATTGCCGTCATGCCGTATCTTCCGTTTTCTTTTGATGCCGCCTCTCCTGCCAGCCCGTGCAGAAACACGGAAAGCCCCGCCGCCTCAAAGCACGGCATCTTCTGTGCCAGCAGTCCGCTGATGATTCCGGTGAGCACATCGCCGCTTCCAGCGGCCGCCATGCCGTCGTTTCCCGATGTGTTGATCAGCAGTTCCCCCTCTTTCCTGCCTATCGTCAAGGTGACGGCATCTTTTGCAACAAGCGTGCAATCATATTTTTGTAATGTCTCCCCGATCACTTTCATGCGGTCTGCCCGGTAACATTCCATATCCAGTCCCGACAATCTCACCAGTTCCCCCGGGTGAGGCGTCAGCACAATATGCTCTCCCTGCTGTCCCGCCAATAATTCTGCAAGCTTCTGTTCCCTTCCAATCAGGTTTAAAGCATCCGCATCGAGAACCATGGGGATTCTGCTGTTTTCCAAGCAGTACATGAGCAAAAACTCCGCCGCCTTTCCGGTTCCCATTCCCGGTCCTATCGCCGCCACATCCGCCCACTCCAATGATTCCTGAATCCGCCGGGTCTCCGGCATTTCCTGATAAGAATACAGCATCGCCTCCGGAAGGGTGCTCTGGAGAATCTCCCGGTTACACTGCGGAGTTATAATCTTAACCATTCCCGCCCCTGCCTTAAAGATACTGCTTCCTGCCAAAATGCAGGCTCCGCACATATCATAGCTTCCGGCAATTAAAAGAACCTTTCCAAAGGTTCCTTTATTTCCATCCGGTCTCCGCGCAGGCAGCATCCGAAAAGCATCTTCCCTCTCCGGATAAACCGCCGCGGGGCTCTGTCCTTTCAGCACGCATCCGGGAATCCCTATATCGCACACCACAAGCTTTCCGGCATATTCCCTTCCGGGGTACAATAGTTCTCCCCGCTTGGCAAAGGCAAACGCTGTTGTCAAATCTGCTTTTACGGCACAGCCCATGACCCTTCCTGTATCAGCACAGATTCCCGAGGGAATATCCACGCTGCAGATATAAGCGCCTCTGAGCTTCATAGCGTTTGCCGACTTAATCAGCTCTGCATATTCTCCTTCCACCTCCCGGGAAAGCCCTATCCCAAGCAAAGCATCTATTACAATATCATATTCCCCATCTTCCAATTTGCGCAGAATGGAAAACCCTGAATTTAACAAAATCTCTTTCTGACGCGCCGTCTCCTCAGACAGCTTATCCCAATTGCCGGCAAGCAGAAACGTCACTTTAATTCCTTTGGAAGCCAAAATCCTGCCCACTGCCAGACCGTCGCCGCCGTTGTTTCCCGTTCCGGCTAAAATCAATGCCCTGTGAATCCTGCCTCTCTCTTTACAGAGGATTCTCACGGTCTCTAAAGCCGCACGCTCCATCAGGACAAGAGAAGGAATCCCGACCCTTAAGATGGTTTCTCTGTCATATTGCTTCATTTCCGCCGCTGTCACTGCATACTGCATAGAATCCCCCGTTTCCTGCTGTCCCAATACGTATAATCACCACATGGAAATGCGCCGCACACCGAATCCGGGCATGAGGCGCAGCCTATTTTTCTTTATATTCCATATCAAACAATTCAAGCACCTCTGCCCCAAATATGTCGTGCATATAAGAATACAATGCCTGATTCATCTGCTCCTGCTCCTGCTTGCGGACCAGACGCTTTTTGAGCTCTATTCGTATTTGAGTCACCCACTGCGTAGTCTCTTCGATTTCCTTTTCGTTTTTCTTGATCCGGTCATAACAGATTTCCATGGTGTGGAGCATCAGTTCCGTATTGACCTTCTCGATTTTCCGCGGGAGCTCCTGCATCTCCCCCCGGTAACCATTCAGCTTTTCATTGCACTCATTGATCAGCCGGGAATTTTCTTCCGCTTTCTTCTGCGCCTTTTCATCGTTAGCCACGGAAGCCTCCTGAGCATTCTCCACGATCTCCTTCATAAGCTTTTTCTTGAGTGCCCTTACCTTGTCCACCTCGCTCTTGACCCTGCTCTGACGCTTAATCAGCTCATTTAATTCCTTTTCCAGCCTTGTTATGGTCTTATCCGGCTGTGTCTGGGTAAAGAGCTTATGCCACTTGTTATCCAAAGTAAGCAGCGGTATATTTCTGGATTGTAATGCCGGTTTATAAATCTCTTCTCTTCTGGACATATCTCCGCCTCCTAAGTTAACATCCCTGCTCAAACCGATTGATATTGTAAATCAGCTTCATGATGCTGTCCGATAAATGAACATTTTCCACCTGAACCGATTTGGGAACATCCAAATCCACATGTGCAAAATTTAAAATCCCCTTGATTCCATTATCTACCAGCCTCCGCGCCACCATGTCCGCGCTGGTCTTGGGAATCGTCAGCACCGCTATATCAATGTTATGCTCTCTCACAAAGCTTTCCATCTCTTCCATGGGACGGATCTCCATATCACGGATCTTCTGTCCGTACAGTGCGGGATTGTTGTCAAATATCCCCTGAAACAGGAATCCCCGTCTCTCAAAGTTCATGTAATTAGCAAGCGCCTGGCCAAGATTGCCTGCGCCGATAATAATCAGGTTGTGAGTTCTGTCCAGCCCCAGAATCTTGCCAATCTCCTCGTAAAGATATTCAACCTTGTAGCCGTACCCCTGCTGTCCAAACCCTCCGAAATTGTTAAAATCCTGACGAATCTGCGACGCCGTCACATCCATAAGATCGCTAAGCTCCTGAGAAGATATTCTCTCAATCCCCTCGTCTTTTAGCTCTCCCAAATAACGAAAATACCTTGGCAGTCTGCTTATGACTGCCTGTGAGATCTCTTTATTTTCCACCCGGATCTCCTCCTGCATACTGTTTCTACATATAAATATATAACACTGTTAAAATAATGTCAATTCATTGACATTCCCTTTTATCATCTGTAAACTGATACAGGAACCTGTTTAACGATAACAGGAATTACCCACCCCACCACCCGATGCAGGCAGTCATTTGACTCGCCGCTTGTGGGAATTAAAACCAGAGGAAAACGGCTATGATTTTATCCTGTCAAAATTTATCAAAAGCATTTCATGAACAGCCCGTGCTTTCCGGCGTCTCCTTTCATATAGAAGATCAGGAAAAGGCGGCTGTTGTGGGCATTAACGGTGCCGGTAAAACTACTCTCCTGCGCATCATCGTAGGTGAACAGACTCCGGATGAGGGAATCGTCACCTTTGCCAAAGATAAAACCTTCGGATACCTTGCGCAAAATCAAAACGTGGACAGCGAAAAGACCATCTACGAGGAACTGCTTTCCGTCAAAGCGGATGTGATTGCCATGGAAGCCAAAATTCGTGAAATGGAGCTTTCCATGAAAAACTCATCCGGCAGGGAATTGGAACTGCTTATGGATTCCTACACCCGGCTTACGCACTCCTTTGAACTTGCAGACGGCTACTCCTACAAAAGCGAAATTGCCGGCGTCCTAAAAGGGCTTGGATTTGCCGAATCAGAATTTGACCAGAAAATATCCACCCTTTCCGGCGGGCAGAAGACCCGGGCCGCCTTAGGGCGTCTCCTTCTTGTAAACCCTGACCTGATCATCTTAGACGAGCCCACCAACCACTTGGATTTAAACTCCATTGCCTGGCTGGAAACCTATCTGTTAAATTACAAAGGCGCTGTCCTGATTGTGTCCCATGACCGCTACTTTCTGGATCGGATTGCCAAAAAAGTCATTGAACTTGACCAGACCAAGGCGACAGTATTTTCCGGCAACTATTCCGATTACGCCGTCAAAAAGGAACAGCTCCGCACAGCCGCCTTAAACGCTTATTTTAAGCAGCAGCAGGAAATCCGCCATCAGGAAGCCGTCATTGAAAAATTAAAATCCTTCAATCGGGAAAAATCCATCAAACGGGCGGAAAGCCGTGAAAAAATGCTGAACAAAATAGAAGTTTTGGATAAGCCCTCAGAGGCAAGAACGGACATCCATATGACGCTGACACCCCGAATCACAAGCGGAAATGATGTTTTGTCTATTCAAAACCTTGAGAAGTCCTTTGACAGCCAGACGCTCTTTTCCGGGCTTAATATGGACATCAAGCGCGGAGAGCATGTTGCTCTTATCGGTGATAACGGCACCGGAAAAACTACCATTTTAAAAATTATCAACGGGCTCCTTAATGCGGATGACGGCTCCATCACCTTAGGAACCAATGTACATATCGGCTATTACGACCAAGAGCATCATGTGCTTCATCCTCAGAAGACGCTCTTTGAAGAAATATCCGATGCCTATCCTTACCTGAACAACACAGAGATCCGCAATACCCTCGCCGCCTTTCTGTTCACCGGTGACGATGTGTTTAAGCGCATTGAACACTTAAGCGGCGGCGAACGGGGACGGCTGTCCCTGGCAAAGCTGATGCTGTCCGAATCAAATTTTTTGATTCTGGATGAGCCCACCAACCATTTGGATATTATGTCCAAAGAGATTTTGGAGGATGCACTGAACGCCTACGAGGGCACTCTGCTCTATGTCTCTCACGACCGTTATTTTATCAATCGGACCGCCAGCCGGATTTTGGATCTGACGGGCAGACAGCTCATCGGTTATCTTGGAAATTATGATTATTATCTGGAAAAGAAAAAGGATTTGGAAGCTGTTTTTCTTGGCGGTGCGAAAGACCGCTCTCTGCCAAAGGAACCGGTTTCCGAAAATAAGCAGGATTGGCTGAGTCAAAAGGAACTGCAGGCAAAACAGCGCAAAAAAGAAAATGACCTCAAAAAATGCGAATCAGAAATCTCCTTACTGGAAGCGGAGCAGGAGGATTTGGACGCTCAGATGTCCGCCCCCGAAAACGCTGTTAACGCCGCCCTGCTTCAGGAGCTCTCCGCCCGCCGGGAAGCCGTCTCTTCCCAGCTTGAAGCGCTCTATGAAAAGTGGGAAATTTTAGCGGAAGAAGGGCTGCCGCAATAAGCAAAGCGCATACAATATATGGGCATTTTACAGAATGTAATCAACTGTATAGGGTATGGCTCGGGCTTAATGCGGCAGCCTCTTTCTTATAGCATCTGCTCCAAGGTTTCCCGAATTGCCTTAATAAAGTCAAGACTGTTTAAAATCGTAGGATTTTTGCAGGTGGAAATGAGGGACAGGCTCTTTGTCATCCTGCCATCCTCCACGGTCTTAATACATGCCTTTTCCAGCTTGTCCACAAACGCCGAAAGCTCCGAAATGCCGTCCAGCTCTCCTCTCTTTCTGAGTGCCCCCGTCCATGCAAAAATAGTTGCAATGGAATTGGTGGAGGTCTCCTCTCCCTTTAAGTGCTTATAATAGTGGCGCTGCACGGTTCCGTGCGCCGCTTCATACTCATAAACCCCTGACGGAGATACCAGCACGGAAGTCATCATGGAGAGATCTCCGTAAGCCGTAGCTACCATATCCGACATCACATCACCGTCATAGTTCTTACACGCCCAGATAAATCCTCCCTCCGAACGGATTACGCGGGCTACCGCATCGTCAATCAGCGTATAAAAATATTCAATTCCAAGCTCTTCAAATTTGTCCTTGTACTCCGCATCATAAATTTCCTGAAAAATATCCTTAAAGGTATGGTCGTATTTCTTGGAAATCGTATCCTTGGTGGCAAACCAGAGATCCTGCCTTGTGCTGACGGCGTATTCAAAACAAGCTCTTGCAAAACTGGAAATCGATTTTTCCGTATTGTGAATCCCCTGAAGGATTCCCGCGCCGTCAAAATTATGAATCAGCTCCCTGATCTCCGTTCCGTCCTCCGCCGTATACACCAGCTCCGCCTTTCCCTTTCCGGGAACTTTAATCTCCGTATTCTTATACACGTCCCCGTAAGCATGGCGGGCAATGGTAATGGGTTTCGTCCAGTTTGACACATAGGGCACAATCCCTTTTACCAAAATGGGAGAACGAAAAACTGTTCCGTCCAAGATGGCGCGGATGGTTCCATTGGGGCTCTTCCACATCTCTTTTAAATGATACTCTGTCATTCTCGCCGCGTTGGGCGTAATGGTTGCGCATTTTACCGCTACGCCGTACTTCTTTGTTGCCTCGGCGCTGTCAACGGTCACTTGGTCATTTGTCTCATTTCTGTGCTCCAGCCCAAGATCATAATACTCTGTCTTTAAATCAATAAAAGGAAGAAGAAGCTCATCCTTGATCATCTGCCAGAGGATTCTGGTCATCTCGTCTCCATCCATCTCCACAAGGGGCGTTGTCATTTTAATTTTTTCCACTTTCTGCACCATCCTTTTTCTTATTTTGCTTTCCTGTTTCCTCTTCTTTATCAAATATATCATACAGACCGTTTCTTACCATGTTGTCATAAGCATTGATCATATGCTGTGTGGCAAGACGCTCCGCCTCATCCTGATTTCCCGCTTTAATCGCCTCCATAATCTGCCTGTGCTCCTCGTTGGAAGCAATTCCCCGCTCCTTAGTGGAAAGCGTCTTTTTGCGGATGCGGATCACATAATGATGAAAATCCCGAAGGAGATTTTCCAGCATCTTGGAATCACATGCCGAATACAAAATATGGTGAAAACGGTTATCCAGGTCCGCCATCTGCTCCATATGTCCCTTGGACGCATGAAACGCGGCAAGATATACGTTTTCTTCCAACTCCTGAAGCTGTTCCGGCGTAATATGTTCTGTAGCTAATCTGGCGCACATCCCCTCTAAGGAAGAACGGATCATATAAATATCTTTTACATCCTTTGCCGTTATCCCCGTTACATAGGCGCCTTTATTCGGCACAATCTGCAAAAGCCCCTCCAGCTCAAGCTGCCGGAACGCCTCCCTTACCGGCGTTCTGCTGACTCCCAGCTCCTCACCGATTGCCACCTCTTTCAGCTCTTCATGCTCCTTGTATTTTCCGTTTAAAATGTCCTCTCTCAGCTTGTGGAACACTCTGCCCCGCAGGGAGTACTTATCGGTCACTTCCTGCTTTACATCATAATTATCCATCTCAAACACAGCCTTCCTTTACCTGCTTCTCAACCGATGGTGGTATTTAGTTCTTTACACGCGATTGTAATCTGCTCAATCAGTTCCCGGTCTGTAATCACCGTGACCCTGCCATCCTCATACTGCCTGTCCACCCATTCCTTGACCCGTTCCACCACCGGACTGGATTTGGTCAGATGCTTCTCCTCGTCCAGCCTGAAATAAGTGTTGATCCAGTGAGCAATCCCCGCCAGCCCGGAAGTATTGGAAACCGCGCACAGCACCGGCCTGTTTAAGAATTTCTCCGTGTCAAAAATATTGTAGATCTCTTCATTTTTCAGAAGTCCATCCGCATGGATTCCCGCTCTGGTCACATTAAAGTTCTTTCCCACGAACGGAGTCCGCTCCGGGATAGAATATCCGATCTCCCGCTCATAATATTCCGCCAGTTCCGTAATCACCGTGGTGTCCATTCCATTCAGGTCACCTTTCAGCTGGGCAAACTCAAACACCATAGCCTCCAACGGCGTGTTGCCTGTCCTTTCCCCAATTCCAAACAGCGAAGTATTCACTCCGGAACAGCCGTACAGCCATGCCGTGGTGGAATTGACCACCGCCTTATAAAAATCATTATGCCCGTGCCATTCTAACAGCTCATGAGGCACCCCTGCATGCGTGTGGAGAGCATAAATAATTCCCTGAACGCTTCTGGGAATTACTGCGCCGGGGTAATTGACTCCATATCCCATGGTGTCACAGGCACGTACCTTAATTGGAATCTGATATTCCTTCATCAGCTTCATCAGTTCCAGACAAAAAGGCACCACATAACCGTAAATATCCGCTCTGGTAATGTCCTCCAGATGACAGCGGACACTGATTCCCTCTTCCAGACAATCCCTGACCACGCTTAAATAATGCTCCATTGCCTGCCGTCTGGTCATCTTCAATTTCAAAAAAATATGATAGTCCGAACAGCTGACCAGAATCCCGGTCTCCTTCATCCCGATTTCCTTTACCAGCTTAAAATCCTCCTTGCTGGCGCGAATCCAGCTGGTAACCTCCGGAAACTGATAGCCCCGCTCCATACACTTGTAAACCGCATCCCTGTCCTTTTTACTGTACAAAAAAAACTCACTTGCACGAATCATTCCGTTTGGTCCGCCCAGCCGGTGCAGATAATCATAAATCCTCACAATCTGTTCGGTTGTGTAGGGCGCTCTGGACTGCTGTCCGTCGCGAAACGTGGTATCTGTAATCCAGATCTCCTTCGGCATATTATGAGGGACAATCCGGTCGTTAAAGGGGATTTTCGGAACCTCCGAATAGGGGAACATATTCCGGAATACATTAGGCTTTTGCACATCGTCCAAAATGTACATATGTTCCTCTATCTCCAATAAATTGTTCTTCGTGTTAAGTGACACCGGTCTGTCCGTAAAAAGCTTATTCTCGTCAGCCATGACACATTCCTCCTTAGAAGTGCTTCGCAAAGATCATGTATAATTGTATACAACAGAACATCTTCTGTCAATCAATTATTTTAACAGCCTGTCAATTCTTACCATTCCCCAGCCCTGCTTATTCCACGGTTCATTCAGATCCATCGCTGTATATTGAAGCTTCTGCTTCACCTGTACATTCGTATAAAAGGGATATTTCTGCAAAAGCAGCGCCGCGGCTCCCGACACAATAGGCGTCGCCATGGATGTACCGCTCTTCGCCACATAGGCATTTCGATAATACCTTCCCCTCCTTGCAATCCCTGCATTGCAGGAAATAATATCCGTTCCCGGTGCGACAAGATCCGGCTTTTTTATTGCATAAGGGCTGGGACCCCTCCCAGAATAATTTTCACACAGGTGCTCCCGCTTTCCAAAAAATCCTCCCTCGTGACAGCCCACAGTAATCACCTGCCTGCTGGCTCCAAGGGGAGACAGACTCATAGGCTTCGGTCCCATGTTTCCCGCCGCGCATACTACCACAAGCCCCTCATTCCACGCCCTGTCCACTAAGGAGAGAAGCCGTTCTATCCGCCCTTCCTTTGCACTATCGCCCATGCCTATGGAAATATTCAGGACGCGGATGTCATACTCCTCTTTCAGATTCAGCACCCACTCAATCCCCTGCGCCATATTTTCAATCATTCCGTCGCCTTTATAGTCAAGCACCTTTCCCACCACGAGCCTGCTGTACGGCGCAATTCCCTTGTAACGTCCACTTGACACCGCTCCGCTCCCGCAGATGCATCCGGCTACATGCGTACCATGTCCGCTGTCATCATAACATCCGCTTCTGCCGTTCACAAAATCTTTAAAATCAATAATTCTATGTTCAAAATCAGGATGAAATGCTGTTCCTGTATCAAGCAGGGCAACCGTGACCCCCTTGTGCCCGCAGGACTCAATCAATTCATCACTGCATCCAACCTGCCATCTTACCCGAAGCATAAAAAACTCCCGGCTTTTTAATTATTTTATGCCGGGAGTTTCAATTTGTTATGTTAATTGTAGATTGTTCTCTATGCAACAGTGTAAACGTCAAAAATCTATCCCATCGGCATAGAAGATGCCGCATATGACTTACTTTTAGCACACATAGCTTCGTTCTCGCTTATCTGAGAGGCTATCTCCCTCTCTAGCTTTAACAAACTAATGGCAGATGCCCTCCGATTACCTGGAACATCTGTCATTCTAGCTCCTGTTCCAGCTCTATTTAATTCCCTTGCCATTACATCATACCAATTCATTTCTTCCACCCTGCAAATATTATTTTAATCACTTTGTATATGATACTCTATATTCTTTCCAATGTCAACGCAATAACAATTAATCACTATGTCCAATTATTGTTAAATTTTGCTGATAAGCTTTAAAAGTATATGCTTTCGTTAATTCATATTGAACATCAAAGCCAACATTTTTGTCATCTGGATTTCTTAATGAAATCACATCCGGATAATGCATCATCAACAAACTCCTATGACCACGATTGGACGCTGATGTTGCGTCTAAAACAATTTCTCCAAAAGCTTCTTTTTTTTCGTATCCATCATTTGTATACAATTCACACACCCAAATAAATCTGGGCAGTCTCATATTAGCATATAGCATTCGCTCTGCGCTTCCAATCATTGTCTTAACTCGATAATTCTTAAAACCTCTGGAAGAAGCCATAAATATACGAATAACAACTTCTTCATCCTGCCCCAAATGATTTCCTGCCCAAGCGGTAATTCCATACTCACCATGTTGTAATATTGGAACAATCGTATCCGCAGCATCAGGTGCATCTAAAAACATTCTTTTATATAGCGGAGCTGTTAAGTTTACAACCTGCATGTCCGGATATAATGTTATATTATCAAAATTTCTTAGCTGATATAAGAATTGATTGTCATCCATTATAACATAATCATCATAAAAATCCGCCGAGTTAATTATCGGATGATTATTCTCTTTTCCCCACAATAGCAACTTGTTTTTTCGTGCTTTTGCCTTTAAAGCATCTTTCTCCTTGCCATGCCCAATACATACTACTGAATGACCAGCTCCATAATTTCCAATCGGATTTAGATTTATTGCTACTGGTATTCCTGATTCAACATAGTAATGAAGCCATCTTTTTAATTCATCTTTCCGTGTAATCTTTGAAAAATTATGATTTTTAATTGCATATAAATTATATAATCTAGGCGAAAACCCAAAATCAGCCAAAACTTTTGTTAAAATTGGATATGTCATTCCCTTAGCCGGAAGCACCCTCTCATGACTATGTACTTGCTCATGTGCTATTATCTCACTAGGGTTGACCTTTCTATAGTCATTATAAGAATTTGAATAATGTTCCAGAATATTTAATAAAGTTACCTCTGCACAGGACATAGTTTCCTGATCCTGCATTCGAAATGGAAATGCTTTCACCTCCAAACGCTGTCCCAAAATATTCATAACATATACAGATGTCCTCACGTACACTGGATAATCAATTTCATCAACTATATAAAGCGGATCAATTAATGTTCTTCCTATTAATCCGCTTCCTAAAGGATTAAACACGCAAGCACCAATAAAGTTATTTTGTAAAAACTCATCTCTTGTTGAATCGATAAAATCGCTATAACTTATTAATTCTCTAAAAAAAGAAAAACGCCTTGAATACCTAGGCACATCAAAATGTTGATTAGAAAAATACATATAATATGTATCTCTATAACTGCTGTCAATATGATAATTTTCATGTACTACGGTATATGGCTTCGGTAATCTTTTCAATAACTTTTCCATAAACTTCTGCCCTGGGACAGAATCATTTTCACCTTCTACACTTAACCTGCCAAACAAAGCATTTAGTAACGCAGAAACCATCTCCCTTTCGTTATCCTCTGTTATTTGTATGATGATTTCATCTAAAATATCATTAGACTTGCTATCTGTGTATTTCATAATTACTTTATCCTTTTTAAATGATACAACTTTTTATCTTTTGAGTAATGATAATCTAAAATTCCTTTATCATAAAGCGATTGCACTATATCATCTATATCTTTCTCTACTACTTCGCATCTATCATTCTGTCCCCTATGACAACAATCCCATTTACTTGTATGCATATTACAGACACCACCGCTTGGATACCACGATAAAATATCGTCTTTAGAAAACTCCTTCTTTTCATAAAAATGTGTTACAATCTGCATATATAAGCAAAAATCAAAATCTTCAAGAGATACCGCCTCACTGAACACTTTCACCATGACAGTAACAACAGAAGAAACTGCCCCAACAGTAAGCGAAGCCGGAAATGATACTCCTAATGCTAAATCCAAAATAACATCACATAATCCACCTGTCAAAAACGCTTCTAAAAAAGCCAACATTCCATCATAAATCCGTATATATCGTTTGCCAAGCAAAAGCTGGCTTTTGTCTCCTTGTTGATTAGTCCACAGCTCCATCAATTGATTCTGTTCTTTTTGATTTGCAATTGATTCATCCGCAAAAACACCCGTAAGTGCTGTTAATATTTCCGCTTTGTGTGCTAATAGTTTATCTTTGTCCCCACACGTATTATTAATTGCATCATCAATAAAAACCTGCAATTCATTATATGACATTTTATATTCTGCCAAGAAAAATCCCCCTTAATAAGTCATAATTTCTTCGTCTTCCCTTTATAAAAGAAGAGTGCCACCGCCATAGCTAAAAGCCCGGCAGCCAAAAACCACTTCGGATGAATCGGATCGCCCGTATCCGGCGTATCATCTTTGTTTCCAGACAGGGATGTGATCACTGCGCTTCCGTTTGTTACATACGCCTGACCGCTCAGCCCGGAATAATTATAAATTCCAAAGGGAGAAAAGTGGCTGGTCACAAACTGCAAGTAATCTCCGTCCTCCAATTCAAGCACCCGGTGCTCCACCGCCTCCATCTGCCCATCCTGATCCAACGTGACAACATGCAGGTTCTCAGCCGATGTTCCTGCGGGAAGCTGGAACTGAACCGTAATATATTGCTTTCCAAGCCGTGTAATAGGCACCGTGCCCGATGCATCATACAAGGATATTTCGTATGCCGTCAGATTTGCAGGCTCTCTTCCTCCGTAAAGCTCTCCATATGCGGCGGAAATCCTTTCGCCTGCCACATCGGAATCCGTTATCTTAAGAATGTAAGAGCCGTCATCGCCGGGCAGTGTGACCATTGCGTTTTCGCCGTCCGAAATCACACGGCTGTTAATCTGCAAAGCAACGCCGCTTTCTCCGCTGTCTGCCACGCCAAGCCTGTTGTCCGCAATCTGACCGCCTGCTTCATTATAAATCACGCCGTTAAAACCATAAGTTCCCGCTTCCAGAACCGTTCCTTCCAGACTTTCCACTCCATCCGGTATCACCGCGCTTCTGATATGGTCAAAAGCATAAGTCCGGTACTGGCTGTTTGCAAGCCGTCCTGACCGGTCGCCCATACTGAGCACAGGCAGCGTACTCCCTTCAAAAACCACGATATCCGTACCGCCCGCGATAGAATAAGCGCCAAGTCCAATTTCTTCCACTGATGCATGAATTGTCACATTAGAAAGCGGACAATCCATAAACGCCCTGTCCTCAATCCGGACAAGACCCGTTCCGCCGTTTACCGTTTTTAGATTCTTACAGCCCATAAACGCACCTTCACCGATTACCTGTACCGATGCAGGAATATTTACCGCTGTAATTCCCATATGATCCTGAAATACCATGGCTCCTATCTGCTTTACTCCATCCGGAATATTCACTACGCTGTCTGTCCCCCCATAAGCAATCAAAATTCCATCTCCAACAACCTTATAGGGCGACGCCGCGCTCACATCCTGAATCCAAGGCGTTTTGTCAAACGCATACGGCGCAATCTCCGCCACCGAAGAGGGGATGGTCACCTCTCCCAAAGAATCACAGTGATAAAACGCTCCATAGCCAATCTTTGTGACCCCTTCCGGTATCTCCACCGCAGTAAGACCGGAACGCGCAAAAGCAAATTCACCAATCTCTTTAATTCCGTCTTCTATCTGATATTCCTTTAAATCCGTATTCTGATAAAAAGCCTGAGCGGCGATTTTGGAGTCTCCCACAATGGTGTACTTGGGAAAATCTTTTCCCTTCTGCGCCCTGTCCGCCAAGAGATTTTCCACTCCTGCCGTCTCCCCCGCAGAATCCTCTTCGGACACAGCTCCAGCGTCAAGCTGTGCAAGGTCAAGCCTTCCGCCTTCCACATACTGCTCCGGCGCCTGATTTCCGCTTAACACATTGGACTGCCTGTTATCAATAAATATGACCGCTCTTCCAGACACAATGCTGGACTGACCAAGAAGAGTCAGATTGTTAATCGTCTGCGTCTCCACTCCTATGGTAGGCTCCGGCGAAGGACTGTCCGGCGTCCCGCTCTCTTCTTCTAAAGGCTCCGCAGTTTGTTCTCCGCTCTCCTGCATCTGTCCCTCTTCCCTGTCCGGAACATCCTCTTCCGAAGCGCTTTCACCGGAAACATCACCCGGCTCAATCACCTGCGAATCCTGCACATCTTCATACTCAATCTCATCCACCTCAGACTTTTGAAGCTCTGCGGCAAATTCTGCTCCATAAGTTCCCGGTGCTGCATTCAATTTAACCTTGGGACACCCGTCAAAAGCACTGTCGCTGATCCTCATCATGGAATCCGGAATCTCCACCGTCTGCAGGTTCACGCAGTCCTCAAACGCCTTGCTTCCGATGCCGTGAACCGGAAGGGGAATCTCAACTTCCCTTAAATTCACACAGTTTGAAAAAGCATAAATTGGGATCTCATACAATCCGCTTCCTAAGACTACTCTTTCCAGATAAGGATTTCCCCAAAATGCATATCCCCGGATTTCCTTTACAGTCCCCGGAACCGTATACGCCTCCTTCTCATAAGCAGGCATCAGGGCATAAATAATCGTCTCTTCATCGTCATACAAAATCCCATTGGAATAATGCAGATAACCATTTCCCGCCGACACAGAAAGCTCCGACAAATTACTGCATCCCGCAAAGACTGCGCTTCCCAAGTCTTTAACCCCGGCTCCAAAAGAAACATTCACTAACGCTTTGTCGTTGGAAAAAGCCGCCGTATCAATCAATGACACTCCATCGCCAACGGTAACCGTTCTAAGATTATCACACTCTGAAAAAGCACGATAACCAACCGTCTCTACATCTGCGTCAATGGTCACTTTAATAATATTGTCATTGCCTGCAAAAGCCTCCTCGCCAATGACTTTGACTCCATCCGGAACAGACACGACTTCCGCCGTGCCTGTGTATTTTAATAATTTAGTTCCCTCCATCTGAAAATCCGATGAAAGCGCGCTTGCCTGCACATCCGCTACAGGCACCTGAGTTACCACAATTGCCGTAAGCAAAAGCAGTACACTCAGGGACTTAGTTATTTTTCTGTTCATATGATTCCTACGCCGTTTTGGTATTAATAACTACCTTATCACGTTTAAAGAATAAAATTAATGAAATACATGCCAGCCCGATTGCCAGGAACCACTTCGGATGAATCGGGTCTCCTGTTTTCGGTGTCGAGTCAATCACTGCCTCTGACAAGTTTGCCGTATCCACATAAATCACGTAAGGCGAAAAATGCGTTGCCGTAAAGTTCACGCAGGGCACGCCGCCCACCGTCGTAAATCTGGCATTCAAATCCTCCAGCGCACCGCCTGAAACAGCCGCCACACGGTTATTTCCCGCATACTGCACCAGATCATCCGGAAGCGGAAGCGTCAAATTCACTGAAATTCCCGAAGTATCTGCTATCTTCGTCCTTCCGGTAGAATCATAAAGGCTGATGTCCATAGGCAGATACTTAATCCTGCTCAGATCCCCGTACCTTGCCTGCAATGCCGCCGTCACCGCATCCGTTGCATTCTTGTCTTCCGTCACCTTAACAATAAAGTTATCGGTAGAACCGCTTACCGTTGCGCCTGCAAGGTTAGTGTTTGATATTCCCGGTCTGGTCACATCCACTGTCGTTCCATTATTAACTGCGTTTATCGTGCTTGGGCTTCCGCCGCTGCTGGTTGAAATCGGCGTATAGCCGTTGCCGCTTCCTGTCTTGTAGGTTGCCGTTACCGCCACGTTTGCCGCCGGCATAGTAAAGGTTGCCGACGTGGCATTGGGATTCGAGAAACCGACCCCTGCCGTGGACGATGTCCACTTGTCAAACACCTGGCCTTCACCCATATAATATGCGTTAACTGCTACGATTTCACCTGCCGCATACTCCCCGCTTCCGGAACCGCCGGATACGGAAACCGTGTACTTCTTAACTCCCGGTGTAGGTTCCGGTGAAGGTGATACGGAAGGAGAAGGCGAGGATTTGCTTCCACTTCCATTTCCGGAACCGCTTCCGTTGCCGGAACCAGAGCCATTGCCTGATCCGTTGCCGCTACCGTTAAAAGTACTTGGCTCATAATATGCTGTATATGTCATATTCTTCGTGATATTGGTAAATTCAGCAGGCACCCATCCCACAAACGTATATCCATTTCTTTCAGGTCCTGCTGGCGGATATACTGTGCCTTCATTTAAAACCTTCATTTCAGCAAATAAATTTCCATCATAAGAGTAAAAAGATGCTGTATGAAGATTTGCGTCAGCTCCCCAGTCAAACTGTGCGACACATGTAGTATCCTCTGTTATGTCATGATAGTCAGGACTCCATCCAAGAAACGTTGCCCCCTCATGTACCGGTTCCTCAGGCGGAACAGCACTTTGTTTATGTACAACCTGCTGAGGTTCGCCCAACAATGTACCATTATAATCACGAAATTCTACCTTGTGCTCTCCAACTGAATACATTGCATATATATCATCACTAGCTTGAACTTCCGTATAACCATAACGCGCTTGCCAGCCTGTAAAAGTGACTCCTTCATGTACAGGTGGAGTAGGGGCAACAGCATCATTTCCCTTCAATACCCTCTGTGCTTCCTTTTCTATGGGAACAGCATTCGCAATTCCCTGATAAGCATCCCAAAATCTGATATCAAAATATATTTCTGGCTCATATCGGCTAGGATTCATATAATAATACGTGTTTGCATAATCTTCAGCTGCACTATCTTCCGTACAGACAATTGTTATCTGTGAATGTCCAGATTGTGCGTTCTTAATTATCGGCTCGCCGCGCTCATCAAAAACAATTTCATTTTCGCCATCCACCTCTACATTAGCAAAGGCTTCTGGTTGAATCAGTGTTACAGTTCCCGGAATTTTTATTGAAAACAAATTTGTATTCCAAAATGCTCCTTTTTCAATTCTTCTGGCAGTATTTGGAAGTGTTACAGTGGAAAGTCTGTTAGTCTGGGCAAAGCACTGCTCTGGTATACTTGAGACTGAAGTCGCTGTCAAATCAACAGTTCCAACTCCTGTACCTTTAAAGGCTTCCGGTGCAATAGTTGTAACACCTGCCAATTCATCCGGTCCTATCTGAGCATTACCATTTGTTACACCCCTTGTCTCAAGACATTCTATAATGCTCTTTTTTTCTCCATTTTGTAATCCATAAATAATTGACTCGCTACAATCAAAGTTTGGACTATCTGTAAAATTAACATCTGTTAAAGATGTGCAACCTGCAAATGGTCTAAGTCCCAGTTCAGAAACCGAAGAGGCAATTTCAACATTTTCTAATTTATCACAATTTTTAAATACATAATCATCAATTGCCTGCCCACCGCTCATATAGAACCCTTTCAACGCCTCACATTCTGCAAATGTATAGGGTTCAACCGTTTCTACAGTATTCATTGTGACGGACTCAATCGTCTTATTTACAGATAAGTCTTTTTCCACTTTTTTCCATTCTGTACTACCAGCAACCTGTTCCCACACATATTCCTTGGCTGGTTTGTTATCACTGTCTACTCCGGAGAAAATTCCATCTGCAATGCTCTCAATTCCCGCTGGAAGATTAACATTTAACGCCGCGTTAACAATATCATATTGATCCTGTGTCGGTCTTTCTCCAACCGGATTTGCTTTATAAGCATCTACTTTTGATTTTGCCTCCATAGCCGCCCGTGCGTAATCTGCCGTCACATAAGGCAGGCTATTTCTATCTGCATTTTCAAGATTAAATACTTGATAATTTGCGAGTTCCTCATAACGCGGGTAATCAATTAATTCATTTTTATCTTTATTGGGATTATATTTTACAACTAAATTTGTAGGCCATCCACTATAAAATGTAATATATGAATCCATCTGCTGATTTTGACCTGCCGCATCAATATTGTTGGCCGCATCCATAGCATACCTAAAAGGAGCGCTGAGATTCCCACTCTCATCCGAAATATCTCCTGTAAAAGATAAAAATGGTTCGGAATCTAATCTTCCATCGCAGCCAGTCATATGTGACTGTCCAACCTGCTGAGTATTAAACGCCCCCTGCCCAATCTCTAAATTGGGATTATTAGGCTGTGAGAACATAACATATTTCAAATTGTGACATCCTCGAAACGCCCCACCTTCAATATTAAGAACCGTATTGGGAATTGTAATTTTAGTCAAAAAACAATTATCTCTGAAACTTCCTGCTGAAATGCGTTCAACACCATACCCGCCAATGCTTCCCGGTATTTCTACTTCTTTACAGTTGGGGTCTAAATTCATATCCACAAGACTGGAAGCTCCTGTGTCAGTAACTTCTATAATCCAGGTTGCACCATGGGGCGCATCAGCAGCAGTCTCAGGACACCAGATCACTTTCTCAAATCTGGTAGGCGATGAATTGGCATATTTAAACGCTGCCGAGTGAACCTTTGCCGTTTCATGAATCGCCCAGTCATCTTCTCCTTCAAAGTAGAAAGAATCTGAATAGGTCAGTCCCTTAAGGAAGTTGGTAATAGTACATGCTGTATGATCTTTTCCTTTGTCAACCGCATCACTTTCGTCAACTACATCAAAATTTTTGTTATTTGATTTAATGTACTGCAAGGCTGTACATCCCGACATATATGTAATCGGAAGCTTCTCCGCGCATTTACTGGGAAAAGTAAGCGACGAAAGACTGCTACAGTCTGCAAACGCATCAATTCCAATGGTTGTCAGATTGGGATTACTTACAATTCCATTCTGCTCTGACTCAGCGCACATGTAAATATTCCTTAATCCTGTACATCCCTTAAAGCACTCATCTCCTATAGCGTCTACTGAAACCGGAATATCAATCTGCGTTAACGCTTCACAGTTCAAAAACGCCTGCTTTCCAATGACCGAAATTTGAGAATGCAGCTGCATCCCAAACGTGTGCATTGCGTTACACTCTGCAAACGCCCCGTTTCCAATAGTATTCAGGTTTCCGCCTAACGTAACACTTTGTATACCGGTACAACGGTAAAATGCATAATCTCCTATACCAATCAGCTTATCTCCTATTGTAAGATTGACAATCTGACCAATATTATAAAATACACCTTTATCCTCTGATCCCGGCTTTGCTACCGGTCCTACTGACCATTCTCCGTTGGAACCGACAACTCGCTGCCTTCCAATATACTGAACCTCTGCATCATGAATTCTCTGATTTTGATTATCTCCCGCGCTGACTGCTTTAAATCCATCAGTTTCTAACGGATTATCCTGTGTTGCACCAGCCTTTTCCCAATAGAAAAGCTGCTTATCTTCCCAAGCAGTGATATTCTCTCTGTAGCATGGCGCATATCCGGTAGTCATCTTCGGTTCCGCATAATATTCCAGCGTTTCTGAAACAATCTTGGTTACATTTTCTCCTGCATCCGGGTCATATTCCGTAACCTGATATCTCTCAAGCTGTGAATAATACCAGCCGCTTTCCTTCTGCACCATACCGGGACTCTTCGAAGTAATTCGGTCAGCTATGTTGGTTGTCTTTCCGGTTCTCATACCATTTTCGTCAAGCTCATTTACTTCAATGCGGTCAAACAAAAAAGCTTCATCCTGATTTTGCGCATGTATAGTAATTTCATAATATAAATATTTATCCCTCCTGTTCACTGCGCAGTAACCTGTTCCAGTTGAATTGGCCACATATTTCTTATATGCATCCACATAATCCGGTATGGTAAGATTTCCGTTCTGGATATTGGATGGTGTGATTCCCATAATAACAGCCACATCATTTATTGACTCATTGCTTGCTGTCATAAAAGCAAACTGGAATGTTCCTGTCTCATCTGTATATATGGTTGTTCCTTCTTTCACATAGGGAACCTGACTTTGCCAAAGCGAGTTAGCTGCCCCATTAATCGTTTCAAAAGCACTCATACTATCATCAGTATAATTTAAAACCTTAACCTTCTCCGCAGGGTCAACCGCTTCTACATCCGTTACCGGAACCGCCGCCACTGTAATAGCGGAAATCATCAACAATGCGCCTACCGTCTTCCTGATCTGTCTTTTTAACTTTCTGTTTTTCTTTTTGGTTGTCTTAGCCATTTGCTATAACACTCCTTTTACTTACTTAATTCTCTTTGCCACCACCACAAACCGTCCGTCTGTCTGTGAATGGTCACAGGTTGACAATGTCAAAAGACTGTCTCCATAGCTTGCCGTAACGCCCGTATCATACAGGCTCATAGCTTCCATTTCTTTCATGTAAGAATTAAATTCTTCTTCTGAATTTGCATTGATAAACTGATAATATTTAAAAACCATGTCATCTTCATTATATACCTGAGACCGGAACACATACATAACCTGATATTCCGCCTTCTCGTAAATACTGTCGAATTGTATTACGGAATGCTTCTCTCCGTAAGACTCCTTGGCATACTTTTGAAGCTGACCGAACATCTGCCCCGATTTCATATGATGACCGTAAATAATGAGGTTCGTAGACCTAGGATAAATGTTGCAGTCACAATCAAGAAACAAACTGCCGTTCTTATCATATTCCTGATTATAATTATGGTCAAGATAATACTCATTGTCCGAAGTCTGCATTACAGGATAATCTATTATTGTATCGTCAATTTTGATCCATCCGATTAGCTTTTTATTCTTTTCATATAAAGTTTTATAATCATCCAACACATCCGGCAAATCAAGCGCTGTTCTGTGAACTAAAAGTGTGTCCTTTTGTTGCGATACATTTCCTAAAACATCGCTTCCTTTTAATTCCGCAAGCTGTTCGTATTCCGCGTTAGTCCGGATACTGAAAAAGTAGTAGACTCCAAAATATCCAAAACAGGCGACAGCTACCAGCGAAGCAACAATCACAATCATCCGCCGTCGCCTTTCCTGCTTTTTGAGCTCTGCCAAAATCTGCTTCTGCATATCTTTGTCATATTCGGCAAAATTTGGCACTCGTTTGGAAGCTTTTACCTTCTTATCCTGCTTAGTGCTCTTCTCTTTCTTGTCGGCTTTGCTGGTGCGTGCTTTCGTGCTTTTATGTAGGCTGTTCTCTGTAATTCCCTGCTTTTTCAGATTTTCAATCTTTTCATAAATCTCATCATCAAAATCTGTTCCTACCGGAGTCTCAAACCGATACGCTCCGCTCTGCAGCTCGCTAAACAGTACATAAAGCTGTCCGGGATCATTCAGATTCGTCCGTGACCTGATGGTCTCGATCTTCTTCTGGTCACGCAGCGCCGCCTCATAATCCGCACGAGTGCGGAAGCGTCTCCCTAAAACCGTCAGATTATCCGCCGTCATGGCACACTTCTCCTTCATCGCATATATATCTTATTTTACTATATCTCGAAATTAATTCAAGTATTTTGTCAAGATATTGCGTAATAATTTG